>DASWRD010000124.1:0-109853 GCA_036403315.1 Candidatus Elarobacter sp. | reverse complement strand
ATCGATCCTGATCCCGTATCCGTTCGCGGCCGACCAGCACCAGGCGCACAACGCGGCGCTGTTCGCGGACGCCGGGGCGGCGGTCGTGCTGAATGACGGCGAGATCGACGGCGACCGCCTATGGTGGACGCTGCGCGACGTCCTCGAGACCGACCGGGTCACCACGATGCGACAAGCCGCCCGGTCGCTTTCACCGCGCAACGCGAGCGCGGCGATCCTGGCGCGCATCGAGGCGGGCACGGCCGGACGGGTCCAAACCAGCACCGGCGCGAACGATTCGAGCCCGTGACGGACACCGCGTACCATCTTGTCGGAGTCGGCGGAATCGGCATGAGCGCCATCGCGCGCCTGCTGCTCGCGCGCGGCGCCCGCGTCAGCGGCTCCGACATGAAGCGCACGCCGCTGATCGCCGAGCTGGAAGCCGAAGGCGCGCGCGTCGCGATCGGGCACCGCGCGGAGAACGTCGCGCCGGACACCGGCGTGGTGGTGGTGTCGTCGGCGATCGCGCACGATAACCCGGAGTTCGAAGAAGCGGTCCGCCGCAAGCTCGACGTGGTCACGCGCGGCGCCATGCTGGCGGAGCTGGCGAAAGGCCACAAGCTGCTCGCGGTCGCGGGCACGCACGGCAAGACGACGACGACCGCGATGCTCGCGACGATCTTCGAATCGGCGGGCCTCGACCCGACCGTAGCGGTGGGCGGCGTGCGCGTCGACACCGGCACGAACGCGCGCGCCGGCAAAGGCCAGTGGTTCATCACCGAGAGCGACGAGTCCGACGGCTCGTTCCTGCACCTCAACCCGACGATCGCGGTGGTGAACAACATCGAGAACGACCACATCGCGTCGGACGACGACTTGCCGCGCCTGCTGCAGCAGTTCCAGCAGTTCGTGAACAAGGTGCCGCCGACGGGCCGCGTGGTGGTGGGCAATGACAACCGCGCAAGCAAGGTGGTGGGCCGCCAGGTGACGGCGTCGTCGCTGGTGACGTTCGCGACGAAAGCCGACGCGCACCTCACCGCAACGGACATCGTCTACGCGAACCTGGGCTCGCGCTTCACCGTGTGCGAGCTGGGCGCAACGCTGGGCGAGATCGAGCTGAAAGTTCCCGGCGAGATCAACGTGCTCAACGCGCTGGGCGCGCTGGGCGCGGCGCGCGCGGCGGGCTTGCGTTTCGACGACGTCGCGCGCGCGCTCGCGCAGTTCCACGGCGTACAGCGCCGCTTCGAGATCGTAGGCCAAGGCGCGCTAACGGTAGTGGACGACTACGCACACCACCCAACGGCAATCAAACAAACGCTCGCAGCGGCACGCGAGTTCATGGGCGACACGCCGGTGATCGTCGCATTCCAACCGCACCGCTACACACGCACGCAATATCTGAAGGACGACTTCGCCCGCGCCCTGCACGACGCCGACCGCGTAATCCTAACCCCAATCTATGCAGCTGCAGAAAAACCGATCCCGGGCGTGAGCGAACGTAGCATCGGCGACCCGCTCGAAGCAGCAGGCACCCCGGTAACGTACGTGTCCGACGTAGAAGACCTGCTGGAAGTAGTCCCCCGCGAAGCCCCAAACGGCGCGCTTGTCCTCATGCTGGGCGCAGGCTCAATCTCATCAGTAGCCCACCGCCTAGGCGAACAAATCAGCGCCGCCCTCGTGCGGTGAACCGGTCTATAGCACCGTGACGCCCCCCATTGTCACCCTGAGCTTGTCGAAGGGTGAGCCACGATCGTGAAAACCGTCCCCATCCTAGACGAAGAAGACCGCACCGCGTTAACCGCTCACTTCGCCAACCGCGCCCGCTTCAACGAACCCCTAGCACCATACACGTGGTGGAAAATCGGCGGCCCAGCCGACGCCCTCATCGACGTCCGCACATCGGACGAGCTCGCATTCGTCCTACGCCGCGTCTTCAAACGCCGTCTCCCAATGTTCGTCCTAGGCCAAGGCTCGAATCTACTCGTCGGCGACGGAGGAATTCGCGGCATCGTCCTACGCCTCGAAGGCGACTTCACCACACTCACCGTCCGCGCGGAAGAAGACGCGATCGTCGCGGAGGCGGGCGGCAGCGCATCCCTCCCGGCGCTGTGCACGAAAGTCGCGACCCTGGGCGGCGTGGGCATCGACGGCCTGGCCGGCATCCCCGCGACGGTGGGCGGCTCGATCCGCATGAACGCGGGCACCGACCGCGAGATCGGCGAGTTCGCGCGCGAGGTGATCGTGCAGACGCCGGCGCGCCCCGACCCGCACGCGATCGACGTGGCCTGGCACTACCGCGAGACGACGATCCCGCGCGACGCGATCGTGGCGCGCACGACGCTGCGCTTCGAGCGCGGCGACCTCAAGGAGGTCCGCACGCGCCTGCAGTCGCGACTCGTTCGCAGGAAGGCGACGCAGCCCGTCGCGATCCCCAACTCCGGCTCGTGCTTCCGCAACCCCGACGGCGACCACGCGGGAAGGCTGATCGAGGCCGCCGGGGCCAAGGGCTGGCGCGAAGGCGGGGCCGAAGTGTCCCCCTTGCACGCCAACTTCATCGTCAACACCGGCGGCGCGTCCGCGCGCGACGTCGCCACGCTCCTCGCCCGGGTCCGAAGAGCGGTCGAAGAGAAATTCGGCGTCGATCTGCACCTCGAAGTCCACCTGGTCGGAGAATTTACGGACACCGAATGCCCAGTTTGAAAGTCGCCGTGGTCATGGGCGGTCCGAGCGCGGAACGCGAGGTCTCGATCGAAAGCGGAACGTGCGTGATGCGCGCGCTCACCGCGCTGGGTCACGACGCGCGCTCGCTGGACTTCGACGCGCGGTTCGTGGACGCGATTCGCGAGATCGCGCCGGATGTGGTGTTCAACGCGCTGCACGGGCCGGGTGGGGAGGATGGGACGATCCAGGGCGTATTGGACTGGATGCGCGTGCCGTACACCGGGAGCGGACTGGCGGCGTGCGCCATTGCGATGGATAAGCACGTCACGAAGAAATTGTTAGCCGCTGAGGGGCTGCCGACACCGGCATGGGATACGTTCGATCTGGCGGGCGGGACGTTGCCGTTGTTGCCGGGCTCGCTGAATTTGCCGCTGGTCGCGAAGCCGCGGAGCAGCGGTTCGAGTGCGGGCGTGGTGATCGTGAGGACACACGAGGCCTGGACGAAAGCAATGATCGAGGCGAGCTCGCGGACGCCGGAGATCTTGGCGGAGGAGTTTGTACCCGGGCGGGAGTTCTCATGTGGGGTGCTTGGTGAGGAAGCGCTTCCAGTCGTGGAGATCGTTTCGTCGGATGAGTTCTACAGCTACGATGCCAAGTACAAGCCCGGCGGTTCGCGGCACGTGATTCCGGCACCGATTGATCATGACCTCACCGCCCGATTGCAGACGTTAGCCCTGTCGGTGCATCGCCTGATCGGATTGCGAGACTACTCGCGAACGGATTTCATCGTGACGGAGCAGGGACGGCCGACAATTTTAGAAGTAAATGCGCTGCCGGGAATGACGCCGCAGAGCTTGCTTCCGGACGAAGCGCAGCACGCCGGAATATCTTTTGAGGCGCTCGTGGAACGGCTTTTGCAGCATGCTGTCGCAAGGGGCATTGAGACCAGAGTCGTTTAAGTTCAAAGCGTTGGCCTTCTAAATAGCGCCCCTGATTCAGGAGATCGATTAATGGACCCGTATAGGGATTTTTGTCGTCGACATCATCGTATGATTGGGGCCTTCCTTGCGATCGAGGCCTGGACTCGCGGCCTAGACTGTATAGTCCTTGAACGCGGGACTCTTGAGACGTTGCTTGGATTAGAGCGCTTCAAGAGTACGCGGATAGAGTGGCTCGTAGCCGACCTCAAGCCGTGGTTCGCCTACCAAAAAGCATTTTATAAGACAGGCGCACCGTCTTCGATAGGCTCGCTCTTTCTCTCACGTGTAAAAATCGCAAATCACCTTTTCACAGGATCAATGACCACAAAGGAGCGGATCGCCAAAATGGCAGATGACGCGCCACGGACAGCACTTTATTCGACAAAAAGCAATGCTGGCCGGGTTCCGTCTCTGGATACAATGGTCTCAACGTTGGCCATTTTTGCAGCGGGCCTAGCCGCGCCGAGTGCGCCTTGACCCTCGTTCAAAGTGGCAGCGCCGAGGAATACACCCTAAGCTAAGATGTCTTTCGCCCCATTCACCCGGGAAATGCGGGTTAAGAGCCGACGAACTGAATGGCACCGAAATCTGAATCGGCTTCGCGATAGATGTGAAGCCGTGAGGGCCGCGCGTTACGCATCGTATCTAAGGTGAGCTCAAGTGCCTTTCGCCGTATTATCCTTCCGGTTTCCGCAAAGCGCGAATTCATCGCAGCGTAAACCGAATCTACCGAAACAAGCGGTATGTCAAGGCGGCGGATCGCGCGGTAGGCTGACACCACGTCATCCTCAAGCGCCGAGGATGCAGTAAGCGCATAAAAACTGTTGATGGCTGCCTCAAGCGAGCTGCGTGTCCTGCATATCTCTTCAAGCGCGTTAAGGTTAGGTATCTCCTCACGAAACTTGTCTCCGATTGACGTAAGTGATAATGTGCCTTCTTCGTAACAAAGGAAGTCCAAGTCGATGAGCGCCTGGATATGAAACATTACCTTATGTTTGCGCGTCTTCGGTTCTAGTCCAATGGAGCCAGTCGCTCGATCGTCGCCATATCGCCTCCGAGGCCTCGCATTATTCAATCGCGCCAGATCCGCCCGAATTGCGAGCTTCTCCCTAACCTCGGGTGTCTGGAGCAGGTAAAACTCATATATCCGAGTCAACAACTCATCGAATGTCCGTGAGTCGTAGAACTGTGAGAGTTTCATGCGGTTTTTGGCGATAATCTGCATTAACTCGACAAGAACGGCTCCATCCGCGTTAAGAAAATGCATAAAATAGAACCATCTGCGCGAAGCGCCTACGTCAGTCAGCCGAATCGCCCGGTAGCCGATAGCAAGTGGAGTAAGGACGTGATTCCGGTTGCAGAGGCCCAGAGATTCAAGTTCATCGAGTAAATAGCCAGCCGCTCGCGCGTTGAATCGACGAAGTTGATCTGTGACTAGCCGCGAGATTCGAACTTCGAGAACATGTCGCTGCTCATTCCTGATCGGCGATAAAGCGTTACAAATAGCCAGGTCAAACAGATCAACGCCGATTGCCTGGTAGTGCGTGCGGTACACGATTCTTGGTAGCACTGCCTTTAATACCCGGCACCACCATGAAACGTAACTCTTGGTCTGACAGCGACGGGAATCACGCGGCTGGCGGAATCGCTCGACAGAAGGCAATATCCTCGCGGCATTCGACGGATCGCTTCTGCAAATTTCGCGTTCTTGTTTGAGACGAGATTGACGTTATCAAAGACGATTGAGTCGGGGATGGCAGTCGTTAGCATGTTTGACGCAGCGTCGATGTCTTCAGCCATCGTCAGCGTGTGGATCAGCAGGATGTCGGCATTACGCTTCAATGCAGGATCAAGCGCCGAGGGGTGCTGGGTCGCGACGACGATCGAAAGGCCCAGGTTGCGCCCTTCGGTGATATAGCGGTTAAGCAGCCTCCTACAGGTCCCGCCACCAATCGAGGGTATGTAATTGTGAGCCTCGT
Source organism: Candidatus Elarobacter sp. (assembly GCA_036403315.1). GTDB lineage: Bacteria > Vulcanimicrobiota > Vulcanimicrobiia > Vulcanimicrobiales > Vulcanimicrobiaceae > Vulcanimicrobium. The sequence goes on along the minus strand of DASWRD010000124.1, from coordinate 104,254 downwards.
CGATAATCAACCATGTCCTCGGCGTGCCCGAACGAATGGAACTTTCGCAATCCGACGTATCAACGCCCTTCGCGCGCATGACGGGGAGCATACGTTCACTGGCCTCCGTACTCGACCGATCCCGCAAGATGCGCGACGTCAGATAGGTTACTAGTAGGCGCCTTAGTGCCGGCTCAATGTCGCGCAGCAAGAAGATTGTCGCCCAGCCTGCGCGCACAAATTGCGTCTCATCATTGCCAAATAAGCCAGTTCGATTGAGCGCCATAAATCGGCGGGCGAGAGCAGTTCTCGTCGCTGGATCGTACAGTGCAAGCTCGTCGGCGCGCGTGATACAGAACACCAAGCGTTCTATGTCGTAGTTGCTAGCTTTGTAGTTGACGCCATCAACTGTAAATCCGAGCGCTCCAGCTCGTTCCACCGCGTCTCCGACGAGTTGGCCCATGGGAGCCACAAACGGGTCAAGCCCGAACAGATCACACCAATCCTCAACCGTAAACGCGGAAGCGGGTACCGAAAATGAATTGGCCCCAACCGCGTCCGGTGGCGATGGAGAACCTGCAGGGTATAGCAAGTCGATCTGACCGGTCTCAGCGAGCGGCAACCCCCATTGTCTCACTGGGTCCGGCTCGACGAGCATCGCAGGCGTCCGCGCTGTGAGGAAGACGTTCATCGTGTCGAAAACTACAACGGCCTGACTGAGATCTGCCGTACTGAAACCGTCGATCCCCAATAGGCCCTCAACGATGGCACCTAAAGTAAATGTCTTGCCGCTCCGGCGCTTACCCATTACATAAATCGCATGCGCTCCGTAGATGTCGAGCCAGACATTGACATCCATGCGTCCGTACTCGGCGAGTCTTCCAAGCCACAAAGCTTGGGTTGTGGAATCAGATGTGGCACCAAGAACAACATTTCCGCGCGCCAGCTCCTTGCACGCTGCCGCTTCACGGAATTCAAATCCGTGGGCGAGGCGCAGAGCCTTCGTGGGGTAGTTCATTCGACGGAGCGTTGCGTTATCGCCGTATGCTTAGCTAGGAGTGCGCGACCAAGGCAGCGCGTCATTTTATACGTGATTTCCCGCGGCGTGTTTTCGCTCGATAGGCTTTGCTTCATCGCCTCGAGTGCCTCATCGCTGAACGGAAAGAAGTCGAAAGTAAAAGTCTCTCCCGGAGTCGCTTGTGAGGCGGCGGTCACGGCGTCGGCAATATTAAATTCGGGGTCACGCACGAAAGCGATTATCCGCCGAATAAATGAATCGACGTCGCTGTCCTCCATAGGTGGAATCTTAATGAGACCCTCGGAGGTTATTCGCGACATTACTGGACTGTTGCCGGCGAATATGTCCGGCATATTCGTTAGCTGCTTTGCCGAAACGCCGAGGAGTACTGCTACAGACGTCTGGTTTTGGTCAGCTAATCTCGTGAAGCCCGTCATCATCGTGTTTAGGCCCTCCGCTCCGAGCTCGCTGAGTCGCTCGAGCTCGTCGAGAACGAGGACGAGCGTGAGATGTCGGATTCTCCGCAGTACTTCGCCGATGGTGACCAAAATGGTGGCGAGGTAAGCTGGCTCCGCGCCGGTGAGATCCTGGGTTTGGCCAAGTTCTCGCAAGTCGTTTGCCTTTAGGGGAAATCCGCTTATCCACGACCAGAACGTTAATCTAGGGAACTTTGGATTGAAGAGGCACAAAACGGCATTTGCGAGTGACTCATCATGCAGCTCGTCGCGAATAAGCTCTAGCTGAATGTCTGGCTTTTTCGGAGGCTTTGTTTCAACGTACTCCTCAAGTAAACCAACAACTAAGCCACTTCCCATCGCCGACATTATTCCATCGCGGTAAAAATCGTTGAAATTCGACTTGCGTTCCATGTTTGGGCACTCAACGTGGACTGGAAACACCTTGGTGAGCTTTTCCAGCTCATGCACGGTGCGGTAGAGCGTATGGGTCTTGCCCGCACCATATGGGCCCCAGAAGATCTTCTTGGGAGCAAGCTCAGTAACAAGGTCGATTTGGAGAGTCCGTACCAAGTCACCCGGCTTTACATCATCTCGCGCGAAGCACGCGTCGCTGTCCGTTCGGGGGTCAAGAATAAAGTTAGGTCGTCGAAGACCCATATCAGCCGCACTCATCTACAGTCCCCTTCCCGCGATGTCATAAAAGGCACCGACGAGCTTGTTAATCAGCGAAGAATCATTTTTTACGAGCAGACCAAGTTCTAGGTATTTCGGCACAGTTAGATTCTCAGAGCCGATGACGGCAAACTCTGCCCCACCGCCGTCGCCCGGAATTCGAATATAGACTTTTGCGTGGACATTCTTTCGTAAAATTATTTCCGCTCCTATTGATCGCAGAAAATCAAGGCTCGCTTGCAATGGCGCGGCGGAGATCGGGTTACCGGTAACCGGTCGGGTTACGACGACCATGGAAATTTGCTCTCCCGCCGCCAAGGTTTCGCCGGCCAGCCACTTCAGCCGCTTCTGTTCGTTGGGGCTCAGGTGGATCCAAGGGCTGCAGATGCTAACGCGACCCAGGCTGCGTTCTTCAAAGAGCAGCTTGAGGAATGTGCGCGTCATCTGCTGGCGAACAATTGAGATCTTGTCGAGGGCGGGATACATTGAACGCAACGCAGCAAAGCATGCGTCGAGGTCGCCGCCTTCAACCGCATCAAGTAGCAGTAAGGAACGTCGCAGTTCACGCGTTGTACTAACCGTCTCCGATACATGCGCTGCAAGCCCTAGTGAGACAAGCATCTCTACTATCTCGATCGCAATACGATCAGGTCGTAAGTGCGCCGCAAATGTCGCAAGCGATACAGCGCCCAGCCGGTCAGTAATGCGACAAGCGTCACCGACATCGGACTGCGTCAGAAATTCGGCCCGAGAAATCATAGCCCGACTACTACGTGATCGGCACGAATCAAACTAATGCGGCCTGCGACTAGGTCTTCAAGGTTGCGCTCGAAGACGTGGCTCGCAGTCCCGAGCAGTTCGCGCGGAAGCACCTTATTTCCACCGGACATAGAAATGATTTTATTGATCGCCGACTCGTCAAATGGAAACAGCGCTGAGGGGCGCACGGGCGCGTACACTGCCAATATATCCTTGATGAATGTTCGTGCATCCTCGTTAGATAGGCTCATGATCGGGATCAGATGATTCTTGCCTGCTCGGCTTATGAGCGCCGGGTGCATCCATTCTGGAAGGGCGTCGCTTGGGTCTGAAGCGAAAGAAAGAACGAGACTCATGGATTCGGGCATGCGGTTGATTAATGAACATAGGCCAGCTTGAATCTCCGCAGCGATACGGCGGCCGCTGCTGACGATGCGTTGGAACTCGTCCACAAATAATAGAGTGCGACTGGGACTTCCTTTCCGAAGTCCAGCGACAAGGGCCACCACGTTAGCGATCGACTGATCGATCGACAGTTTTGATGGTATTCCGAGTCTTCGGAAATCTGCCGTGGTTGCGATACCTGCGACCCAGTTCTCAGCGCTAAGTTCCGCGCTAGCAGTGCTGAAAACTGCTCGGCAAATTTGCCTGAGCACGGGAGCGCCATCAAAAATCTTCTCATCGGCCATAAACGCGTTAAGTACATCTTCTAGGCCAACAGCTAGGAGAAACGTATTATGAAAATCGACAAAGGAACGCGATCTGTCGGGCATTTCGAAGCAGTAAGATGCCGTAAACCCGGCGTCTGCGGCGAGATGCTGTAGATGTCGGATCGTGTGAGTTTTGCCCGCGCCGATATCTGCCCATAGAAGATTGATCATCGAGGATGATCGCAATTTCCAGGCATCCACTGTTTGGTCAAGCAGTCTGGAGAGCCATGCGCGGTCGCACAGGTGCCGCGTCACAAAGTCATCCGGCACAATTGGAAAGGGCCAGTCATTAAATCCTAGCGCGGCCAGGCGCTCGTCTGCCACCCGGTACTGCTCCTACTTTTCCAGAATCACAACATGCTCGCGATCAATGCTAGCACCATTATGTCTTGAATACGTCATGTATCGGTTCTTGAGCCTGTAGCTAAACGTTTCGACATGGCGATAATCAGGAGCTAGCTCCCGGACGACTTTATGAAGCGGTAGCAGGACGCCAGCTGCCCGATTATCGCCTATCACCACGATGCACTTTCCGCGCCGCTTCAGCCCACTTCTTGCTTCACCGAGAAATTGCTGGAGCTTTTGACAATAGAGCGTTAGAGCTCGTGCGCGCCCCGGGTCGCTCCGCTCCACCCGTTTGATTAGTCTCTGCACCAGGGTACTTTCGGGGGCATAACCTTCGATCGCCGCTGGGGAAGCTGACCGTCGTCCTATATAGCGTCGGGCCAGTTTACGGAATTCTTGATCGGATTCAATCAGATCTAACCAGTACATCTCTAATTTGTGGCGTCGACTGTACTCGACAGCGTTTAGATATGGCGGCGAGCAGAAGACTAAATCGACGTCGCGGTGCAGATGCCATGCTAAGCTCGCATCCCGTTGATATACGCGATGGTCGTCGCCGGTGTGTCGCAGTTCAGCGAACTCGAGAGCCTGGTTTGTGATTGCCTTAAGCTTTCTCCTAAATTGTTCAAACGGATTAATGATGCGACCCTCTGCATCAAGCAGCCGCATCCGTTTCGTGTACTCAAGTCCTGAAACTGGCACTGGGTCAGCCTTAGAGCAGTTGCGTATTATTGATGCGAAAGCCAGCATCCCGAGTGCTTTAACGGCCGATTCGTCATCAATGTATTGGATCGCCGCCTTTATGTGAGCAAGGTCGATAATAACGTACTTCCGGAACCATCGTTCGAACGTCGGAAGAGCATCGCCATCGATATCCTGTAGTTCCGATTTGAAGCGCCGGTCGCCAAGGTCGCGAAAGGCAAGGCGTTCGTATTCGCGCGCGGTACGTTCGTACTGTGTAATACGTTTTTCTAACGTTGCATAAAAAAATCCTAGCCGCTTCGCATTTCGCTTGTTTATCGAAAGTTTTGTCTTTGTGATGAAGATGCTGAGAGGATCCACGTCAAAGCCTATTGAGCTCCGGCCAGCTGCGGCTGCCTCGATTTGATTCGTACCGGAGCCCGTAAAGGGGTCACATATAACACTTGAGGGGCCGGTGTATGCGGTTATGATCTCACGCGAAACTCGATGATGCAATCGCGCCGGAAACCGAAATGCGTTGTGTACGTGCACGGGACGCTCGCCGTGGCTGAGCATCGCTCGCAGATCGGTCTTGAGTTTGCGGGCAGTCATCGAGCCTCGTTGCCTTAAAGTGTCGTCGCTGGGATGCGATCAAGATCTTTGGTTGGGGTTGAGCGTAAATGCGCAGCGGCATTGATCACCCATAAGGACATGCGGCTCATTCGAGACGGCCGCATTGTGAAGCTACGAGGTCAAGCCGGGGTTTACCCGCGAGGCGCAAGACTACGCCGCGCAGCGCACGCTGATCGGCGAGGTCACGCCGGCCGACGCACCGGTCCTCTCGCTCGACGCGGGGATGCTGCTCGTCGAATCGGCCTTCCGCCACGTCGAGCGCCGACGCAACGCGCGAAGAAGTGGTGCCGCAATGGACGATCACGTGCGCGCAACGCAAAGCCGTGCGCGTCCCTGACCGCGACGGCAAGATCATCCGCCGCGGCCTCTAACGCTTCAGCGTTCTGCGCTCACGGGAGATTTGTCACCGTGAAAATGTGCAGCGCGAACCATTGATACGAACGCATGTTCGTGCTATAATCCGGTAGCGAACTCTTTCGCAATTTATCACTAAAGCGGCCCGGCCGGTGTTTGCGCACCGACCGAGCCCGTCACCCGATGGGATTAACATCGAATGACAATATGCGCGTTCGACGTATCAACGTCGAGCCCTCGGCGCGACTTTTCCGCTGCCGAAATCCGTCCGTTTCATCAACCGGGTCCGGTGACCGCGTGATGGCGCCGCTCACCGTGTTTCACGCCACGATGGCGGACGTCACGAACGAACAGCACCAAAACATGGACGGTCTGGTGCAGCCCGACGACTTCAACCCCGACGTGGTCGTCCGCTTCCTGCGCGACAACGGCATCGACGCGAGCATCGACGAGTCGACCGGCGGCTTTCGTTACACGGCCGCCGATCCCACACGCGCGTCGGAGGTGGTCTTCGCCTGCGTCTGCCTACGCGCGTCGATAAGCTACGCGATCGAGGCCGCGTACTGGTGCACCAAGGCGAAGCGATGATGCCGAAACGTTGGCAGTCCCCTCTCCCACAGCAGCGCAACGGACACCGCAGAGACGCGCCGGTCGAACCACTCTCGACGCGTATCGCACGCCTCCGCATCGCACGCGGCTACAGCGTCTACGAGCTGGCGACGGCAGCGGGCGTCTTCGCGGGCACGATCAAGTGCCTTGAATCCGGCAAACCCGCCGACAAGCGGGTCTTGCCGGCGCTGGCAAGAGCGCTCGGCATGCCTGTTTGCCGACTCGTGTGCGGAGAGCACAACTGCGTCGAACGAGCATGCGTGCCGCCACGGTCGCACGCACGCCACAGCAGCGGCGTAGCTAGTCGTCCTCGAGCCGGTTAAAGGCGCTGGCCCGCGGGCGCTTCAGTACCGGAGGGTTTCACCGGCGGGCCTGTCCTGGCCGCTTCTCCAAGGCTGCCGCGCTCCCGCCGCGGATTTTTGGCGATGGCGGCAGCGACAGGCCGCGGCCCTTGTTGCTGGGTATCCTTATGGAGACATGGAGTCCATGAACCACCCGGCGGATGAAAGGCCAGTAGCGACCGCGCAGAGGCCGGACGCCCAGTCTCGACCTGATATCACCGGCGCCTATCAGCGGGGCGACATGTTAGCGCTTGAAATGGGTTTGCGCGCGGCCGCGCGGCTCACGCCGCACCGCTTGGCGCAATTCAAATCGAATGTCGAGAAGCTCGTCGCTCGGAATCCCAGCAGATACGTTAGAGAGTGGCAACGGGCGATCGAAGAGGGCCCGGACGCTGTCCGCCATCTCCTTACTGATCGGTCCGACCGCGGGCAAGTCATGCGCTCCGTCATATCGTTCCGGCCGTTTGTGCCGAAGGAAGAGCGGGACGCGCTGTTTCGCGCGGACGCCGCGGATGTCCAGAAGCGACATAGCGTAGAACGCTAATTCGTGCGGTCGCAGTGACCTGAGGTGGGGAAATAGCCTAAGTTAAAATTGTGAGTCCCGGCCTTTCGGCCAAGGAGACTCACGTGAAAAAGTCCCGCTTCACCGAAGGGCAGATCCTCGCCCGAGGACATCGCTGAGGCCGTCGCGCTGCTCGTGTCGGATCGCGCGAAGTTCATAACCGGCGCGAACTACCATGTCGATGGTGGAATGACGGGGGCCTGACGAAATGTGCAGAAGACTCGCATCATCCGCGCGTACAGGCCGCGACTTGATGCGTTACGAAGAGGTATAGACGTGAAAGTACAACTTGGCGCGGTCTGGCATTTCAGCCTTGCCGTCATAGACCCGGAGAAGAGCGCGAAGTTTTGGACCAAGAACTTCGATCTGCATGAAATGTTCCGGTCCGATGAGGCCATCGCACTGACGAACGACGCAATTATCATCGGGTTCTTCAAAGGCACACCACATCCGGACACGATTGACCACATGTCGTTTTACCTCGACAGTATGCGCGCGCTACACGAAGCGCTCGAGATGCTGAAGAAAAACGGCGTAGAGCTCGAAGATCCCGGCAACGAGATCGGCCCTACATCGCCGGGTTCGCCGCATATGGGGCTGTGGTTTCACGATCCGGACGGGTATCGCTGGGAGCTCTCGGTTCGGAACGGTGCCCGCGAGCGCTAACCGCGCAGCGCTGACGAGGCGATATTCACTAAAATGATAACCGCCGGGCTTGATCGTTCTTGAAGCTACAGTCTGGTCGGAGGTGCGGGAACATGGGGAAGATTGTCTTTGGAATGATGCAGTCTCTCGATGGCTACGTTGCCGGCGTTGAGGGCGAGCTGGAGCCGCCGCTTCATTCGCCACCAGGCATTGCGCTTTTTCGTTATTGGATCGACCACGTCCGCGGCCTCGCGGGCAGTCTGTACGGTCGTCGCATGTACGAGGTGATGCGCTATTGGGACGAGGATCGACCGGAGTGGGGCGCGAGCGAGCACGAATTCGCGGCCGCGTGGCGGAGGCAGCCGAAATGGGTTGCATCACGCTCGCTAAAATCGGTTGGCGCCAACGCCACGCTTGTCGGCGCCGATCTCGAAGCCTTCGTTCGCCGGCTGAAGGCGGAGGTCGACGGCGTCATCGACGTTGCCGGGCCCGACCTGGCGGCGAGTCTTACTGACCTCGGTCTTATCGACGAGTATCATCTCTACTTTCGTCCGTTCGTTCTTGGCCGCGGCAAACCGTACTTCGCCGGTGCCCGAACGCCGCTCCGCCTTGTTGGCTCCAATCCTGTCGGCGAGGACACGATCAGGCTCACGTTCGTCACTGCCTGACAGCGCGAGGCTAGGCCGGCAGGTCAGGCTGGTCGGGGAGCGGCACCCTCTTGCTACGCGTCCGTAGCGGCGATGGGATGATGGCGTCTGTTGGGGTTCAGACGAGAGCACTGCGAGCGCCGAAACCGCGCGCTCGCACGAGCTCGCCCCCGATTGATTGCGTCTCATCGATGTCGTCGCGGCGGAAGCGGTCCCGCGAACAGACGGCACCCTCGACGAAGTCCACATCTCGCGATCCATCCGGGAAGGTAGAGGACATGTCAACGCCACGAACCGCTCAGGTCTATATCACCAACACGACCGACGGGACCGCTGCGATCTCGATCTGGCACAATAACAAAGACTACGGCACCGAAAGCGCCACGTGGACGGCCGCGCCCGGTCAACGTGTCGGGCCGTGGACGGTCCATTTCAACACCGGCTTCGGATCGTTCAGCGTACTCGACTACTGGGCGTGCGAGATCCACGTGACCGGCGGCTCGACACCCGGGCTCTACGAGAGCAGCGGCGTCTTCAAATACAGCGACTGGAAGGAATGTCAGCTGCAAAGCGCCGACGCCGGCCAGAACCTCACCTTTACGGTCAGCACCCGAAACTTCGCGATCAACTTGAGATCCGGCGGCTGCAACACGCCGATGAATCCGGTCAATCGCGTGTCGGCCCAGGTGTACCTCACGAACAAGAGCGACGGTCACGCGACGATGACCCTGTTCCACCATAACGGCACGGACGGAACGCAGATCGCAACGTGGTCCGCCGCGCCCGGCGCGCAGGTCGGTCCCCTCACCGTGTATTTCCGGCTCGGTCTGAACGTGGCACTCGTGCTCGATTACTGGGCGGTGAAGATCGCCATCCGCGACGGATCGACACCGGGTATCTACGAGAGCGTCGGCTCCTGGATCGTGAAGAATTGGAAGGAGTGCCAGCTTCAAGCCGCGGACGCAGGCAAGAACCTGGCGTTCACGGTCGACACGAAAACGTTCTCGATCAACCTGCCGTCGGGCTCATGTCAGGCGACGATGAATCGCGTGAGCGGATACACGGTCGTCGACAACGTCTTCGTCCTCATGCTCGAGAACCACTCGTTCGACAACGTCTTCGCGTTCTCGGGAATCAAGGGCATCACGGCGGCGACCTCCGCGAACACCAACAGCTTTCAGGGCAAGAGCTATGCGGCCGCTTCGCCGGCGCCGCCGGCGATGCCGACCGACCCCGGGCACGAGTTCTCGGACGTTCTCGAACAGCTGTGCGGAGAAAACGTCAAGCGCACACCGTGGCAGCCCTACAATCAGCCCGTCGTCAACACCGGCTTCGTCGCCAACTACGCCACGACGAAAACCGAGATTACGACGAACAATCCCAACCTGCCGACGCCGGCACAATACGGCGAAATCATGAAGTGCTTCGACACGCGAAACCAATTGCCGGTGATCTATCAGTTGGCGACGACGTTCGCCATTTGCGATCATTGGTTCTCGTCGATTCCCGGGCCGACGTGGCCGAATCGCTTCTTCGTTCACGGGGCCTCGTCCGGCGGATGGGCAGATTCACCGAGCTCGGCCCGAATCGCCGAATGGGAGAGCATTAGCGGCTTCCGCTACCCCAGCGGTTCGTCGATCTACGACAAGCTCGCGGCCGCAAAACTGCAGTGGCGTATCTACGTCGATGAGAACGGACCCGTGCTGGGCGGGGTCCCGCAAGTCGCCGCGCTCAAGGGCATCATGTACGAGATCGATACCCACAACTTCGGGTCGTTCGCCTCGGACGTGTCAGGCCCATACCCCTACACCTACACCTTTATCGAGCCGAACTACGGCGACGTGGAGGGCGGCTCGTATAAGGGCGGTTCCTCGCAGCACCCGACGGACTCGATGGCGCGCGGCGAGGCGCTCATCAAGGCGACGTACGAAGCGATCCGCAACTCACCGCTTTGGGAGCGCAGCGTGTTGATCATCACCTACGACGAGCACGGCGGCTTCTTCGATTCGGTGCAGCCGGGCAGCGCGAAGCCTCCGCAGGACGGGAGCCCAAAGGAGCTGTCCATCAACTCCGGCGGCTTCCTCTTCGACAACTACGGCGTGCGTGTGCCCGCAGTCATCGTCTCGCCCCTCATTGCGCGCGGCACCGTCGACCATACGCTCTACGATCACGCTTCCGTCGCGGCGACGCTGGAGAAGTTATATGGTTTCAGCCCCATGACGCAGCGCGACGCGGGAGCCAACAACATTCTGCATCTGCTCTCGCTGATCACGCCGCGCACGGACTGCCCGACTGTCCTGAGCAGTCCGGCGCCCCACGCTGCGCCCGCCGCCGCACCGGTATCGGCGGAGGCCGCCGCGCGTCCGTTGCCGCAGACCGGCAACATTCAGGGCTTCCTGCAGGTCCTCGCCAAGACCGATATCGAGTTGACGCGCGGCGATCCGGCCGAGAGCGAGGCGATCAAGAAGCGCGTCGCGGGCATCAAGACGTTCGGCGAAGCCGAGGCATACGCGAAAGACGTAACGACCAGGGCGCGCCTCGCCGCGGCGACGCGCGACGCCGCCGTCCCGCCGCCGCGGCGTCCGGCGGACGGCTAACGCCTTCGAACGCCGGAGCGATCCGGCGCTCTTTCGTTGCCGCCGCAGCTGCCGAGGCACTTCGGAACTCTGAGAAACAGCAATGAAATCCCGACCGGAACTTCCCATGTGGCTGCGCAATTCGACGCCGCCTCGCATGCGGCGGCGCTTCCTCGTGCTAGGGTCAGCGGTCGATCATCGTCATCCCGGCCGCGCTGTTGCGATCGCCGGCGACCTGCTCGGCGAGTTCGTCGAGCTCACGTAAATCATCCGCGTCAAGCGCACGCGCCAGCGCCACTGCGCCCGCGTTTTCGTCGACCCGCGCCGCCTTCGTCGTGCCCGGGATCGGCACCATGTTCTCGCCGCGGCTCAGCACCCACGCGAGCGCGACCTGCGCGGGCGTCGCTCCGTGCTTCGCCGCGATCGCGCGCACTGTTTCCACAAGCGCGGCATTCCGGTCGATGTTCTCGCCCGCGAACCGCGGCAGCGTACGCCGGAAATCATCCTTCGCGAGCGCGTTCGCGTCGACCGTGCCGGTGAGGAAGCCGCGGCCGAGCGGGCTGTACGGCACGAAGCCGATCCCGAGCTCGCGCACGGCGGGCAGCACCTCGCGTTCCACGTCGCGCGACCACAGCGAGTACTCGCTCTGTACCGCGGCGATCGGGTGCGTGGCGTGCGCGCGGCGGATCGTCGCCGCCGACGCCTCGGAAAGCCCGAGATGGCGCACCTTCCCCGCCGCGACGGCCTCGGCCATCGCGCCGACCGTCTCCTCGATCGGCACGTTCGGATCGACGCGGTGCTGGTACCACAGGTCGACGTAGTCGACGCCCAACCGGCGCAGCGAGCCCTCGAGCGCGCGTTTCGCGTTCGCGGGCGATCCGTCGACGGCGTTGAGACGCTTGCCGCCGTCGAACGCGAAACCGAACTTCGTCGCGAGCTCCACCCGGTCGCGCCGGTCGCGGATCGCCGCGCCGACCACTTCTTCGTTGCGCAGCGGTCCGTAGATCTCGGCGGTGTCGATGAACGTCATCCCGATATCGATCGCGTGCCGGATCGCTTCGGTCCCGGAGTCCTCCGCCGGCGGCCCGTAGGCGAAGGAGATGCCCATGCAGCCAAGACCCAGCGCGGAAGTCTCGAGCTCGCCGAGGCGGCGTCGTGGAATGCTCGTCGTCATGCGCTCCTTGTACCGCATCGGCGCGGGCGCAACCCGCAACCGGAAGTATCGCGGCTGAAACTCTCGCCGGCACCGAGAATACCGCGGAGAAAGCCATTCCGGAGGCCACGATAATGTTCCGATCCTTCCGCATGCTCCTCGTGTTCGCTGTACTGTGCGCGGTCGCATCGAGTCCGCCGGCGGCGTCGGCGCAGGGACAGCCCGACAGTGCCGCGTTGATCGCCGCGCAGCGCGAAGCCATGAACCGCTTTGCGTACATGGACGGCGTGTGGCGAGGGCCGGCGTGGACGATCCTTCCGTCGGGACAACGCCACGACGTCACGCAGACCGAGCGAATCGGTCCGTTCCTGAACGGCTCGGTGAAAGTGCTCGAAGGCCGCGGCTACAACCCCGACGGGACCGTCGGCTTTAACGCCTTCGGGATCATCTCGTATCAGCCGGGCCAGCAAACGTACACGTTGCACTCATACGCGCTGGGATACTCAGGCGACTTCGTGCTCACGCCGACGCCCGACGGCTACATCTGGAATCTACCGGCCGGCCCGATGACGATCCGCTACACGGCGACCATCAAAAACAACACGTGGCGCGAAGTCGGCGACCGCATCATGCCCGGCAAAGACCCCGTCCGCTTCTTCGAGATGAACCTCAAGCGCATCGGCGAAACGAAGTGGCCCGGCGAGGGAGCGATCAGCCCGAACTAAGCACGGTCGATGATTCGCGCCTACCGCACTGGGCGCGCTTCCAGCGGCGTAGCGCGCGCCAGCTCCGCCACCGGTAACAATTCGATTCCAGCTGGCGTGGCGACTGCGAGGAGCTCGCGGTTTGGGATGTATTCGATCTTTCCCGGTAGATCGAAGCCCGCGATGAACCGCGCATTGTCCAGCTCGGGGTAGTCGAGCACGATGACGCGGCCGTGCGGCCAAGTGTGGCTCTGCGTCACCACGACCTTCTGAACCGATGCCACGAATGCGATCGCCATGAGCCGCGGCTGCCCTTCGACGGCGGCGCTACGCGTATCGCGAACGCCATACGCCCCGAGTTCAAACCGCAGAACGCGTCCCCAGCCCGTGTCTTGCGCCACGCCTTCTTCCACACCCACCAGCGCGCCGTCGGATGCGACATCGAGGCCGTGGAGATTGAACGCGAGCTCCGGCTTGCAAATCTGTTCCGCGAGTCCGCTCTTCGCGCGAATTTTCGCGAGAGCGCGCGCCTCCGTGACATAGATCGTTCCGTCGTCCATCGCCACGACGTCGGTCGGCCAGCGCAGCACGGAGGAGACGTCCGACCAAATCGACTCGGTCGCGTTGCCCCTCAGAATCTTCAGCGCTGCCTTGACGATATCGCGTATGCGTAGGCGCATGATGGTCCGTCCGCGCCGGCCGTCGGCACGGAACTCGCGGACCGTGCCGGCGCCATGCACGGCGATCCGGCCGAGCCGCACCAGCGCGTTCTCGACTACGAGCACGCGCCCATCGTGCGCCACCGCGATACCGCGCGGGTCCTTGCACCGCCCCGTGAACGGCGTGCACCGATTCGTCCGCAGGTCAACTTTGACGATACGCCTGCTCGCCGGATCCGCGACAAAGAGCGTTGCACCGTCCACGCTCGAGCCGAGCCCTGACGTCCGGCCGGTATAGCAGTAGACGCGAGCGCCGCGGCGCGTGGAATCGTCATGGTAGCCGATACCGGGCCCGAACGGCTTGGCGTCGCGCAGCGCGCTCTCGAACCCGCCGTTGTCGATCGCCTCAGCGAACTTCATTTGCACGAGGTGGAGTCGTTCGGTCCACGCAATCGCCGGAAGATTGCGGGTCAGATTGTCGAGCGCTTCGCCTTGGATCTCGGGATGCGGGCTCACTAGGCAAATCCGCAACTCCGGCCGCGCCTTCAGCGCCTCGGCGAGCCACGAGCGCACGTGCGCATCCGGGAAGCGGTATCCGACGACGATGCACGTCGTGTAGCGGCGATCCGCCAACAGCTCTTGAAAACGGAGCGCGTTGCGGATGAACGGGTTGTAGATCGGCATCTTGCGCCGCGACGGATACACCAGCGGCGTCTCGAGGATCGGCGAGCGTACCTCGCCGAATCGCCGCATGATCGCACTGCTCGGCTGTCGCGTTCGCGTCAATGACGAGTGGTCGGCGGGCGCCCACGTCACGGAACCGTGGAGCTTGACCAGCTCGATGTCGGCTTTGTCCGTCGCTTCGCCGAGTATACGTTCCTTCAAACGCAGGCCGCCGCGTGCGCAGCCGAACTCGATCACGTTGTCGTAGTTCAGCGACACGATCGGGTACGGAGCGAACGCGCGAAGCCGCCGCAGCAGCGGAACGATCCAGCCGACTCGAGCCGAGTCATGAACGACGCATTGGCGTTGGATGACGCGTTTAATCTCATAATGAATCCGCTCGAGCGCACGCGACGCAGTAAACAGCGCGCCGGTCGGGTGCGGATCGAACCGGCCGTCGAGCGCGTCGTCGATCCACTCGAATATCTGCTCGAGCCCCGGTCGCGCCCCAAAGCGATCCTCCAAATCAGTACGAACGGTACGAAACGCCGCGACTGCGGCACGGTTCGAGGGCTCCGGCAACCCGCCGAGGTGGGCCTCGATGATATCGACGAACTCATCGGCGAGCGGAACGTCCGCGTCCTTCGAAGCGCCTGCTCCGAGCAGCAGAAAACTCCCGTCGAGATGCAAGGGCCGATCGCGAACGGCGCGCACCTGTCGTAACGTCTAAGAACGGTCCTCGCCGAATGCCTGCTCGAGCTTCTGCAGCTGCGCCGGCGTCCAACGCGGCTTGAACGCGTTGCTCAGGTCGCTTTCCGCTGCCGTGGCCGCCAGCGCGAGCGGGGCGCTGCCGGCAGGCGCCGCGTTCTTCGCCAGCGTGCTCTTGGCGGCGCTGAAATCGACCCATTTGTTTTTCACGAGCACTTGGATGCGCCGGATGGGATGGATCTCCCACAGCGTGCCGCGCTGGTTCTTGTGGATCATGTCCCAGTGGACGTTGTCGTAGAGCAAGTCACCCGTGATGCGAACGCGCGCGCCGGTGTGATCCAAGTCGAGCAGCTTGAGGTTGGGCACGGTCCAGTCGGCATGTTTGTTCTTACGGACGCGCCACGTGATCTCGGCGATGAGGCTTACGCCGGGAAGCGTCGCCGGATCGACGTTGGCGGCCGGTTTGTCCACCACGTTGAGATGCGTGTCCAGCGCGTCCGCCGTCTTGATGTCGCAGTTGCACGATTCGGCGCCGCCCTTCTTCGCATGAACGACGTAGCCTTCGACCGTTCCTTGACGCGCTTCGAACTTGGAGATCGCCGTGAACTCCGGCGTCAGCTTCCAGGTGTCGCGCAGATCTTTGCCGTTGGGCGTCACCGGCACGTGCACCGGCAACTGCGCCTCGTCCATCGTATCGGCCACGGTGAACGGCGGGTTCTTCGGAACCGCCGGCCCGTCGGGGTGGTTCTTCTGCCGGTTGAGCAGCGGGTCGAACGGTGCGAACGCGCTGCTCGACGTGCTGCAGCCCTGAGGGGGACAGTGACCCACCGTGGCGGGGCAGCTCGCACTCAGGGCCGCGGAGGTCTGCAGCGACCCGATCACGAGGATGCACGCGCCGGCGCGGAGCCGGTGCCGAAGCTGCGAAAAAGCCTGTCGTGATGCGAACATGCGCACCCACCTCGGAATCCGGTTGCTTACCCTGCTGGTTGGAAGCAGCATAGCTCGCCGCGGCGAAGGCGTCAAGCGATGATGCACGTTGCGCCCGTGACGCTCGTCGGATCGCACGTGCGGCTGGAGCCGCTGACGACCGATCACGTCCCGGCGCTCGCGCGGGTCGGATCGGACCCGGAGATCTGGCGCTGGGGCCTTTCCACCTTGGCCACCGCGGGCGACATGCGCGCGTACGTGGAGACCGCGCTCGCCGAGCAGGGACGCGGCGTGTCGCTCCCGTTCGCGGTCGTCGCGCGCGCGAACGACGACGTCATCGGCAGCACGCGCTACGGCAACATCGCGCCGGCCGACCACCGGCTGGAGATCGGCTGGACCTGGCTCGCGCGTGCGCATCAGCGCACCGCCGCGAACACCGAGGCGAAGCTGCTGCTGCTCGCGCACGCCTTCGAGTCGCTCGGCGCGATGCGCGTCGAATTCAAAACCGACGCGCTGAACGTGCAGTCGCGCACCGCGCTCGCGCGGCTCGGCGCGGTCGAAGAAGGCACGTTTCGCAAGCACATGCTCACCGCGTCGGGACGCGTGCGCGACTCCGTGTACTTCTCGATCGTCGACACGGAATGGCCCGCCGTGAAAGCGCGCCTTACGACCAAGCTCGCCGGCGGATGATCCGTAGCCGCCGTCGACGCCGGCTCACCCGCGAGGCCGGCGTCGAGTTGGTAAGCATCGTGCGCGCGGCGAGCGCGCGGGCGCGCCGACGCTCCTGACCACAGCCCTTAGGGTGGGCAATGCCCGCCATACGGCACTTGCAGGAAGTATCCGGCGATCCAGCCGGAAACCGCGAGGCCCGTCGGCGAACCGGGCAGATTGCTCACGGTGATCTCGAGGGTGTTCAGGCCTGGCTTGAACTGCGACGCGGGCACGTTAACGTTCGTGGGATTGATGAACGCCGTGGGCCCACCCGTTGCGAACGGCGGATTGATGGGCGGGTTCAACCTCGCGCTGAAGCTGTTGTCGGCGAGGATGGACAAGAACATCGCCGCCGGGAAGGACGCGAGGCCCTTCGGCACGGTGCACAGGCAAAACGTCGTGGTGTAGACGTAGGGGCCGCCCGGATGTGAACCCAGGCCGGCGTTCGCGACGTTCGCGATCCACTGCGCTCCCTGTACCGGTACGTGCCAGCCGGGATTGGGATTGGTCACCACGACGGCGTTCATCACCGGCGCGCTCGGGGGCTTGACGGTCCACGACGCATTGGTGAGCACGGGCTGCTGCGCCGGCGTGCAGCAGACGGCGGGCGGCGGCACGATCACGGTGCCGCTTTGCGCGGCTTGCCGTTCGGTCTGCGCTTGCGACGGCGCGGCGACGGAGATCATGACGGTCCCGGCCGCGAGCGCCGTCAGTGCGATGAGCTTCGAGATGGTATGCATGGCGGGTCCTTCACTTTCGTCGGACGTGGTGCAGTCGGCGAATCGGTCGCCGTGGTCCGAGCGTAGTGAACCCGCTTTCAAAGTGCTTTCACACTGTCAGCGACCGTGCCAATGGCCTTGACTTCACCGTGCCGACCGAACATAGTCTCTCTAACCAACCGATCAAGCAGTCGCTGAAGGAGATGCCTGCATCATGCAACGTTTCGCGGGAGCCGGTCCGACGGGACTCGGACAAAAAGCGTTTTGGATCGTCGTCACGACGGTGCTCGTGATGCTCGCGTGCGCGTCGGTCGTCTTATCGCAAGGGCGTGGCGCGTATCCGTTTTGGGACTATAACGTGGACGGAATGCCGCGGCCTGACGGCGAGTTCGTTCAGCGAGACCCGGGTCGTCGACCGGACGCCTACGCGGCGAAGTCACGCGCTGACGGGTCCATCTTGATCACGCACAACGGCGCTCAGTGGGTGACGCTCTCGGTCCAGAAAAACCAGTTCATCTTGAGCGATCCGAACGGCACGGGCCATGCCGTCGTCAAGATGAACGCGGGTGGCGCGGGCCACGGCACCCGCGAGACGCGTTAGGCTCCGCGCCGCAGCACGCTGATCATCTCGCCCCGCGACCGCACCCCCAGCTTGCGGTACGCGGCGGCGAGATGAGCTTCGACGGTCCTCTCGCTGAGTGAAAGCTCGTCGGCGATCGCACTGTTGGACATCCCGCGCAGTGCGACGTCGACGACCTCTCGTTCGCGTGCGGTCAGCTGCGTCGCGGTCGAGCGGCGCGGCGAGCGCGGCCCGAGCCGGCGCGGCAGCCGGGCTGCGCCGGCCGTTTCGCACAGCGCGACCGCGCGCGCCGGCTCCTCCGCCAGCTCGTACGCTTCCGCCTCGAACAGCGGCATCCGGAGCCGCTGCAGCAGCGCCGCCGCGGTCTTCGCATGGCGCAGCTTCGCGTCGCGCGTGCCGAAGCGCGCCGCAGCGTACGCGTCGTACAGCTCGCGGTACGCTTCGGCGAATGGGTTGGTCGCGGCATCCTCGGCTTCGTCGAAGCGCGCCCGTGCGCGCTCCACGTCCGCATGCGAGCAGCAGATCGCGACCGGGAGCAGCGCCTCGCAATCGTACCAGCCGTCGGGCAGCGAGCTCAGCATCCGCTCCAGCAGCGCCACGGCGGCGGGCTCGTCGCCGTTCGCGAGGTGCTGCTCGGCGATCGTCGCCGCGAACGACGCGTACTGGACGGGCTCGTTGGTGGAGAACGCGACCTCCAGCAGGTCGGGCGAATAGCAGCGCCCTGCCAACGTCTCGTCGCGCAGCACGATCGCGAGCGCGACGCCGAACTGCGCGGCGAGCATCCGAACCGTCGTCGACTCGTGCACGTCGGCGAGGACTTCCAGCATCTCGGCGCGCGCCGCGCGCAGCCGCCCCGTCAGATACAGCACGTTCGCGTATCCGAGCCGGGCGAACGTCACGCCGTACAGCGGGCCGTACGCGCTGCCCGCTTCGGCGGCTTCACGAAACGATGCGGACGCCAGGTCGAACCGAGCGAGCTTGCGCGCGTCGACGCCGTAGCTGGTGAGCGCGAAGGCGACGAGTGTCGGATCGCCGTGCTTGCGCGCGATGCTCGCGGCGAGCTCCGAATCGCGCTCCCACCCGTCGAGCTCGTGCCTGGCGAGGTGAAGCGCGGCGCGCGCGCTGTAGAACCGCACCGCATCGCGCGGACGCGCGTTCGCCACGGACGGTTCCGCGGCGCGCAGCGCGGCTTCCACCTCGGGCCACTCTTCGGCGAGGGCATGCAGCAGCGCGAGCTGCACCGCGATGCGCATCAGCAAGGCGTCGTTGCCGATCGCGAGGCTCAGCTCGGAGGCTCGGCGCAGCACGCCGAATGCGCGGTCCGTCTGCGCGGTGCGGCGCAGCGCTTGCGCGAGGTCGATGTAGATCTCGACGAGCCTGACGGTATCCCCCGTCGCCGTGTAGTGGTCGATCGCCACTTGCAAGTGGTCGAGCACCTTTTGCGGCGCGCCAAGCGATGCGTACGCCGATGCCGCCTTCTCGTGAAGCTCGACGAGGCCGCGCTGGTCGGCGACGCCGCACGCGAGCGCGCGTTCGTACAGCTCGGCGGCTTGCGCGTACGCGTGGCGCGCCTTGGCGAGATCGCCCGCGGTGTGCGCGTAGCCGGCGCATTGCGCGAACGCCGTCGCCCGCCAGTAATGCTCCGCCAGCTCCATCACGCGTCCGTCGCGGTCGGGCTCGCGTTCGATCTCTTGCGCGATGAGCAGGTGCATTGCGCGCGCGTGCATCGCGAGCACGCCTTCGAGGATCGAGTCGCGCGTCAGCGCGTGGCGAAACGCGAAGCAGTCCGGTTCGGCCGGATCTTCTCGCAAGAAGTGCTCGTCGACCGCCATGCGCAAGAAGGCATCGAGCGACGCGGCGTCGCGGCCGCCGATGCGCCCCAAGAAGGCCGCACGGAACCGGCGGCCGATCAGCGCGGCGATCTCCAGCAGCGCCATGTCGGCGGGCGTCAGCCGGCGCAGGCGCTCCAGCAGCAAGCCGCGCAGCGAGTCGGGCAGCGCCGTCCGCGGCGCGCCGGACCGCTCGTCGTCGACAACCGCTTTCAGCAGCTCTTCGGCGAACAGCGGGTTTCCTTCGCTGCGATCGAGTAGGCCGCGCAGCGACTCGACCGGGATTCGCATAAGCTTGGGCAGTGTCGCGTCGATCAGCTCGCGGACGTCGGCGTGGCTGAGCGGGCCCAGCTCGATGCGCTGCACGTGGCGCGCGCGCATGGCGCGAGCGATCACCGCGTGCAGCGGGTGGCTGTCGGAGACTTCGTCGGCGCGATACGGCACCACGAACAGCACGCGCGCGTCGTGCAGCGCTCCGATCGAGAACTGCAGCAGATCGAGCGTGGCGCTGTCGGCCCAGTGCGCGTCATCGATGATGACGACCAGCGGCGTTTTGGCGGCGGCCGCGCGCAACGCCGTCGCGACGCGCTCGAACAGCCGCCGCTTGTCGACGGGATCGTCGCCGGTCGGCGCGGCGAACGCCGTGCCGGCGGCCTGCGCACCGTTATCGGCGTCAAGCTCGGCGAGGATGTCGACGACGGGCCCCATCGGCGACGGCGCGTACTCCAGGCACGCGGAACGATAGCTGCGCATGCCGCGCGGGATATGCCGGCACAGCTCGTCGATCAGCCGCGACTTGCCGGCGCCCGCGTCCCCCGACACGAACGCGATCGCGCCTTCCCCCGCCGCCGTCCGGCGCGCGAGGTCGGTTAACGCCCGCAGCTCGCGCTCGCGACCGATGAACCGGGGGCAGTACAGCGGGGTCGTGACCAGCCGGAGGCTCCTTCGAACGCCGTGTCGAGCGCGCGCAAGGGACCTGAGCGCGAAAAGAGGAGAAATTCCTGCTCAGCCGCGCTTCGTCTAGGTACACGAAAGCGGTACCGGCACGAATATCCCGCGGGGCACCACCGGCCTACCATCGGTGCATGGACGAACGAGTTCAAGTCGAGGTCTTGTCCGGCAGAGCGCTGGTGAGCGGCGTCGAGATCATCCTCACCGGTCCGCAGCGGCTGCTGGTGTGCGCGCTCGCGAAGTGCCGGCACCCCGTCGACCGCGAACGGCTCGAGGCCCTGTTCTGGCCCGACGACGAGCCGGCGCGGGCGGGCAACCTCCTCAACATCGCGATCCATCGCCTGCGCAAGCGGTTGGGCGAGAACGCGATCGTGCAGTCCGCGGACGGCTACCGCCTCGGCGACGTCGTGACCGTGGACCTGTGGGAGATCGAAGCGTTCGCCGCGCGCTTTCGCACCTGCGAGACGCCCGACATCACCGCCGCCGGACGGTGGCTCGCGGTCATGCGCCACATCTGCTGCGGCTCCGTGCGCCGCGCTTCGGATCCGGAGTTCGTCGGCGCGCTCGAGCGCCGGCTGCTCACCGCCGCGCGCGCCGCCACCGACCGGCTCGCCGAGATCGCGCTCGCGTCGAACCGCCCGGACGTCGCGCTCGCGCTCGTGCGCGTCACGCTCGACTACGATCCGTGCGACGAGCGCGCGCGAGAGCTCGCGATCCGCGCGCACCTCGCGCGCGGCGACCGCGCGACCGCGATCCGGGAGTACCGCGACTACGCAAGAGCGCTCGCCGACGAGCTAGGGCTGGCACCGTCGTTCGCCCTCGGCTCGCTGATCGCGTCGCAAGTGCAAGCCCACGCGATGTGAAAGCGCCGCCGCCGCTACGTCCCCGGCAGCGGGCCGACGTGGAACACGTACTTCACGATCGCGCGGTCGAGGGTCGACGTCGCCGCGGGCGTGCCGAAATCGACGTAGAGCTCGTTGCCGTTCGTCCAGTGGCGGTGATACGTCGCGGCGAGGTTCGTGCCGGGGAACGCGAAACCGCCGTTGCCGTTGACCGCGCGCAGCGATAACGAGAAGTTCGCGTCGCGCCCCAGCGACGCACCGAGGCCCACGCGGCGCAGGAACTGCGAGTCCAGCCGGCCCGTCGCGAACGAGCGTTCCCACGTGCCGTCGTACTCCAGCGTCAGCGCGAGCCGGCCGGCGACCGGCCGCGACGTCGTCGTGCTGAACTGGTGCAGCATCGCGCCGCCGAACGCGCCGAACGCATAGTTCGCGTCGACCGGCGCGGGCGTCCCGTCGCGATACCCGAGCCCGAGGTTGAAGAAGTTGAAGCGGTCCGTGCGCCCGTTGAGATAGCACGGCGCGCCGGTGAACGCGCTGCGAAAGATCACCGGCCCGCCGCAGCCGGGTCCGGCCGTGACGTCGTAGCTGCGCAGCAAGCCGCGCTGCGGGCCGATGCCGTTGAGGCTGAAGCCGTTCTTGAACGTCGCGTTGAGATACACCGACGTGTCGGCTTGATGCACCGCGCCGGAGCGGTCGGTGAAGCGGTCGCCGTACATCGCGAGCACCCAGTTCTTCACGCGCGTGCCGTTGCCGAGCAAGTACACCGTGGCGCTGGGGCCGCGGATGTCGGAGTTCGCCGTGAACCCGTCGATCGGGTTGTAGTGCGGGCTCACGTCGGTGTAGCCGACGTTCACCTCGTAGTTCGGTTTGTGCACGTCGACGAACGCGTTGCTGCTGTGCGCCGCGCCGCCGAGCGTGCTGCCGTGTTCCACCGCGGTGTTCGCCATCCAGACGAACCCGCTCTTGAGATTGCGCCCTTCGACGCCGAACTCCGACGTCGCGTCGCTCCCGGCGCCGCCGTGGTGCGCCAGCACGCCGTCCGCCCAGTACAAGAACGACCGGTCCGGCAGCGCGTGCTTGAACCCGTACGCGATGTCGTCGAACGTGCTCTGCGTGCCCAGGTCGTACCCGCGCGCGCTCAGCACGCCGAAGCTGTCGTTCTTGTGCGTGCCTTCGATCTTGAAGCCGCGGTCGAACGGGCCGATGCTCGGTGAGTAGAACACGAGGTTCGGCGGCGCGACGAAGCCGCCGACCGGGGCGGGGTTGGGGTTGAGAAACGACGCGCCCTGCGCGAAGAACGGCCGGTACTCCGCGAGCGCGCGCCGGAACTCTTGCGGCGCGACCGTCTGCTGGTCCACCTCGACGTTCGAGAAGTCCGGCGCGAGCGTACCGACGAACGTGATCGTGTCGGTGATCGGCGCGGCGACGTCGAGCCCGAGCGTGCGGATGCGCTCGGTGCGGAACGAGCCGTCGGCTTGCTGGAACTGCGTGCGGTCGCGGCCCACGCTGCCGAGCGCGAAGATATCCGCGCGCGGCGTGCGTACCGTGCCGCCGGCCTTCGCCAACGCGAACGGTTTCAGCGACGGCCAGAAGCGCGCGTCGGCGAAGTTCGGCCAGCCCGCGCCGATCGGGCCGTCGTTCATGGTGCCGTCGAACGCCCACGTCAGGTGATCGCCCGTCGCCGCGAGCCCGCGCACGAAGTTGATGCGCCAGTGCTGCTCGCCGCCGTGCAGCCGCAGCGCCGCGAGCGGGATCACGAGCACCGCATCCCAGCCGTCGCCGCCGGTGCGCGCGGCCGCGTTCCAGGCCGGCGCGTAGCGCGCGTTCTCGCTCGCCTGCTGATAGCGCGTCCCGCGCGGGTTGGTCTCGAAGTAGTACACCTGCGAGCCGCTGCCACCCGGGTCGATGCCGATCCCGACGAAGTCGTCGATGCCGAAGCCGACGCCGTTGGTCGTCTGGCTCGCGGCGATCGGGAATCCCGCTTGCACGGCGTGGAAGGCGACGTACAGCGCCCGGTCGTCGTACAGAAGGAACGCCGTCGTCGCGACCGGGGGCGCGCGGCGGGTCGTGAGGTCGGCAAGACCGGAGCCCAGGTCGATGCGGCCCGCTTGCCAGCCCGGATCGGTCAGCGCGGGATCGAGCGGCAGCGGCTGCGCCGCGCGCGCCACGGTGACGGTGTCGGCGCCGGTCGCCGACGCGCCGGCCGGCGCGGCGCAGCAGACGACGAAGGCGGCGGCGAAGAGAAGCGTGGTGAGTCGCATCAGCGCTGCGATCGTCGCAGACGACGACCGCCCGAATCTTCAAGAAGCTCTCAAACGGTACGCTATCGGTCCGTTCGAGTTGGATGCCGCCCGGCACGTGCTCAGCTTGGCGGGCGAACCGCTCGCGCTCGGGCCGCGCGTGGTCGACACGCTCACCGCGCTCGTCGAGCGCGCCGGCGCCGTGGTGACGAAGGAAGAGCTGCTCGACCGCGTATGGGCCCGGGAGGACGTCGGCGAGAGCAACGTCGCGCAGAGCGTCTACACGCTGCGCAAGATGCTGCGCGAGCACGGGCTCGGCGACGCGATCGCGACGGTGCAGCGCCGCGGCTACCGCTTCACCGCACGGGTGGAGCTCGTCGTCGACGCGCCGCGCACTTCGATCCCGGTGCAGCGGCATGCGGTCGCGGCGTCGCACGGCGCACTCGTGCCGCCGAACGGCGCGCGCGTATGGACGAACCGCGGGCTAACCGCCACGCTGGCGCTGATCCTCGCGCTCCTCGCCGCGGTGCCGGCCGGCCGCGCGGTGTCTCGCGCGCCGCTAGCGGTTCATCATGCGCCGCCGCTGAGCGCGCGCGGCGCCGAGCTCTACCGGCTCGGTCGCTACTTCTGGAACCTGCGCACGCCGTCGGGTCTGGCGAAGAGCGCCGGCCTGTTCGCAGCGGTCGTTGCGAGCGATCCGCGCAATCCGCTCGGCTACGCGGGACAAGCCGACGCGGATCTCATGATGGCGGACTACCGGCTCGGGCGCCTGAAACCGGCGCGCTATCTCGCGCGCGCACGCGCCGAGATTCGCACGGCCCTTGCGCTCGACCGCGACTCCGCCGCCGCGCACACGTCGCTCGCGATGCTGCGCTTCGCCGCCGACCATGACTCGCGCGGATCGGACGCCGAGTTCCGGCGCGCGCTCGCGCTCGATCCCGGTTACGCGATCGCTCATCACTGGTACGGGACGACGCTGTTCCGACGCGGCCGCCTCGCGGACGCGTCGCGCGAATTGCGCGCGGCCATCACGCTCGAACCCGTCTCCGCGGCGACGGGCGGGTGGCTCGCGGAGGCGTCGTATTTCAGCCGCCGCTACGCCGACGCGATCGTGTACGCACGTCTCGCGCTCGACCTCGATCCGCACCGCGGCGGGGCGCTGCGCCGGCTCGGGCTCGCGTACGAGCTCGCCGGCGACGTGCCGCACGCGATCGAAACGTTCGAGCGGCTGCGGCGCACCGGGCCCGAAGCGGCCGATGCGCCGGCGTTGCTCGCCGAAGCGTACGCGCGTGCCGGTCGCCGCGACGCCGCGCGCGCGGCGCTGCGCGAAGCGATCCGCGTTCATCCGAACGATTCAGACACGGCCTTCGCGATGCTTGCGCTCGGAGATCGTGCGCGCGGGTTGGCGATCCTCCACCGCATGCCCAAGCCCGCGCCGAAGTACGCGAGCCTCATGGATCCGCGCATCGATCCGTTTCTGGCCGCGCTGCACCTCAGCGCAGCGCGCGCCGGCTCACCGACCTGATCGCGCAAAACGGCGAAGCCCGCGGCCCCGTAGGACCGCGAGCTCGTCGCGAACGCGTCGCCGTTCGCAGCTAGTTCGAGTTCCCGCGCGGATCGCGGGGCCCGCAGGGGCACGGCTTGCCCGGCGACGGTTGGTGGAAGTAGCCGGACATCGTACCGAGCACGTCGAGGCCGGTCGGTCCGGTTAAGCCGTTGGTGACCTCGAACGTCAGCACGTTGTCTTCGCAGCCCGTGTTGAAGTGCGCCGACGTCACGTTGACGGGGAAGCCGCCGATCGGGGCGGCGTCCGCGGGCGGCGCCGGCGGGCCGTTCCGGAACGACCACCCCGTGGTCTTTGTGAAGATCGGGAAGTTGTTCAGCTTCACGACGATCGCGTCGTCGGCGAGAACGCGCAGCGACAGCGACGCGGGAACGCTCTGGATGCCTTTCGGCACGTCGCACAGGCAGCCGAGATGATAGGTGTAGATGTAGACACCGGCGGGCGCGCTCGCGCTGGCGGTGGCCGACGGACCGATCCATTTCGATCCGGGGATCAGGTCCCACAGCTGGTGTTTCGGAGTGACGAAGGCCGCTGGGGTCGCTTGCGCGTTCGGGAACTTCACCGTCCAGCCGGCGGAGCCGGTTGAGAACGCTTTGGTCGCGAGCTCGCAGCAGTCGGGTCGGACCGCGGCGTCCGGCGCGATGACGGCCGGCCGTCCGGCTTGCGCTTGGGACGGCGGTGCGAAGGAGATCGTCGCCGCGCCCGCAGCGAACACCGCGAGCGCGACGAATTTCGAAATCGATGTCATGGTGGTCTTCACTTTCATCGGAGGTGTGATGCGGCGAGAAGTCACCGCACGTCCGATGGTAGTGAAGCCGCTTTCACGCCGATTTCACGGCCCGATTCGAGCGGCCGTGAAAGCGGTCTGAAAGCGGGGCGGCTACGCTCATGCGACGGTAATGAATCACCGTCTTCCACCCAACGCTCCAACCAGGAGATGAGCCATGACGCACCACCTGCGCGTCGCAACGGTCGCAATGGCCGCCGCCGCGATCGTTATCCCGAACGCCGCAAACGCAGCTTCGATCTTCGAGCGCCTCGTGTCGTCGTCGGCGGCGGCGAACTCGCGCTCGGCACCGGTCGCTTTCGCCGATGTCGCAAAAGAGGTCGCGCCCGACACGTTTCAGATCGACCCGCGCGCCGTGCAAGGCCGGCGCCTCGTCCTCGGCAGCGCCGAAGCCGGGAAACGCATCTGCGTCGGCGCGTGGCGCAAGGGCGATTGCTTCGGCGTCTACATCGAAAAGGACGTCCCCCAGACGCCGTGAATGCGGCGGCATGGCGACGACGATCTTTCGCGCGCGGCATATCGTCACCATGACGGACGACGCCCCCGAAGCGTTCGCGGTCGCGGGCGAACGCATCGTCACGACGGGGACGCTTGCCGCGGTGCGCGAGCGCTTTGCCGGCGCGGAGGTCGTCGACTTCGGTGACGCCGTCATCGTTCCGGGGTTCAACGACGGGCACGCGCATCTCGCCGTCGCCGCCGAGGACATGCTGCACCTCGATCTCTCCATCGACGCGGTGTCGTCGCTCGCGGAGATTGCCGCGAAGCTGCGCGAGCAGCTGTCGCGCACGGCGCCCGGCGGCTGGCTGCGCGGCAGCCGCTACGACGATGCGAAGATGGCCGAAGGCCGCGTGCTGACGCGCTGGGATCTCGACGAGATCAGCCGCGACCACCCGATCCTGGTGCTGCACGTCGCAGGGCACTGGGGCGTCGTGAACTCGAAGGCGCTCGAGCTCGCCGGCATCGACGAATCATCCGAACCACCGCCCGGCGGGAAGTTCGGGCGCGACGGCAGCGGCCGCCTCAACGGCATCTTGTTCGAGATGGCGATCTTCGACTTCGCGTACCCGCAGGCGACGCATCTCGCGCAGACCGTCGCACCGGCGAGCACGCCGGAGGATCGATTGCGCGGCCTGAGCCTGGCGATGCATGCGTTTCACGCGGCCGGCATCACGTCGGTGACCGACGCGATGATCGGACCGGACGACATCGCGCTGCTCGAATCGTCGCAGCGCCGCGGTCAGCTCACGATGCGCGTCAACATGCTGCTGCATTTCGAGCACTACGGTCTTTTGAAGCGGCGCGGCATCACCACGGGTTCCGGCACCGACCGCTTGCGGCTGGGCGGCATCAAGACGTTCGTCGACGGCGCGATCGGCGGGCGCACGTGCTTGATGGAACAGCCGTTCGAAGGCACGACCGACGACTTCGGGATGCAAACGCTCTCGGACGCCGAGCTGTGCGACGTCGTGCGCATGGCGCACCTCGACGGCAACCGCATCTGCGTGCACGCCAACGGCGACCGCGCGATCGGCAAGCTGCTGGACCAGCTCGAAGCCGCGCACGACGAACGCCCGCAGTCCGGCCTGCACCACCGCATCGAGCACTGCAGCATCGTCAGCGACGACATCCTGCGCCGGATGAAGGCGCTCGACGCGATTGCGGCGCCGTTCGGCAGCTACGTGCACTACCATGGCGGCAAGCTGCTGGAGTGGTACGGTCCCGAGCGCATCGAGCGCATGTTCGCGCACCGCTCGTTCATCGACTACGGCATCACCGTCGCCGGATCGTCAGACTATCCGTGCGGCCCGTACCAGCCGCTGCTCGCGCTGCAGTCGTGCATTACGCGCACCGGCTACGACGGCACGCCGCTGGGGCTGTCGCAGCGCATCACGCCGCGCGAGGCGCTCGCGCTCTACACGATCAACGCCGCGTGCGCGTCGGGTGAAGACCACGTGAAGGGACGGCTCGCGCCGGGCTATCTCGCCGACTTCGTGGCGCTCGACGACGACCCGCTCACCGCGGATCCGTCCACGCTCGGCACGGTGGGCGTGCGCGCGACGTACGTCGGCGGCGCGAAGGTCTGGGACCGCGCGGGCTTGCCCGGGGTCGCTTAACCTCGGCTAAACAAATCCGGGCGCGTGCCGACGATAAATGCACATGGCCGGCGCAGCTCGTCTGAACCAACCCGCCCTCGAACGGCTCCTCGGAGCCGCGCAGCCGTACGCGATCGCCCGCGTGAGCGGCCTGACCCCCGCGCTGGGCTGGAGCTGCGGCTGCCGCGCGATCGAGCACGAGATCGGGGCGTACACGCTCATCACGTGCGAGAGCCATCCCGAGCTGTCCGCGCGCAGCGCCCGGATGGTGATCTTCCGCTAGCGCGCGGCGAGCAGCGCCGGGATCGCGCGCGGCTCCACCGCGCCCATCGCGAGCAGGCGCGCCGCGAACGTCTTGGCGTCGAGGCCGCTCGCCGCACGAGCGCGCTCGATCGCGTCGAGCCCCGCGAAGTACGTCGCGAGCTGCACGTGCGAGAGCTGCAAACGGTGCCATTTGCTCTCCGCTTCCGAGCTCTCTTGGAACGCGCCGTCGACCATCAGCGCGATCGCCTCGTCGTGCGATAACGACCCGGCGTGGTACTCGGCGTCCAGCAGCGCGTTCGTCGCTTCGCGCAGCCGCCACTTGAGCTGCGTGAGCTTGAGTGCGGAATCGTCGGGACGGAAGCCCTGCTCGATCATCAAGCCTTCGGTGAAGCACGCCCAGCCTTCGATGAACGAGCCGTTGCCGAACACGCGCCGCACCAGCGACGGGTTCGTGTTGTTCGCGCGGAGCTGGACGTAATGCCCCGGCACCGCTTCATGGATCGACAGCATACGGACCCCGGCGTCGTCGTTCTCGCGGAAGTACGACGCGACGCGCGCGGTACTCCAGTCTTTCGGGATCGGGTCGACGTTGAAGTACGACGGCTCGGTCGGCGGGTCGAAGGGCCCGCTCGTCTCCATGCTCGCCGCGGCGGTGCCGCCCTGGATCGACGGCGTCTCGCGCACGCGCAGCGTATCCGGATCCGGCAGCGCGATCAGCCCCGTGCGCCGCAGGAACGCCGCGTTTTCGGCGACGGCGGCGCGCGCCCGATCGAGGATCGTCGCCGCGCTCGCGTGCTGGTCGGCGATCTTGTCGAGGACCGGCCGCACGACCGCGTTGATGCGCGCGTCGCCGGCGGCGGCCGGCGGCTGGCTCGAGACCATCCCGGGATACATCGGCTCGGCGATGCGCAGCATCGCGGCGCGCGTCGCGGCGATGCGCTCGCGCGCGCGCCGCTCCAGCTCCGCCGGCGTGAGGTCGACGCCCGTCAGTAGCGGGAACAGCTTCGCGTACGCCGCCGCGCCGATGCGCGGCTCGTCGTTCGCGCGCGCCTTCAGCGGGCCGTCGACGAACGCTTTGAATGCGCGCACCCCGGCGAGCGCGTCCGGCAGCGCCGCGCCGAGCCGCGCGCGCACGGCTTGCGACGCGCCTTGCTGCGCGGCGACGGCCGGCAGCGACGCGAACAGCTCCAGCACGCCTGCGAGCTGCACGCTCGCGAGCCCTTGTGCCGGCTGCGTGGTGTGCTGCAGGTTCGCGCTTGCGGCATCGGTCACGGCGCGCATACCGCGCAGGCGCGCGACGATGTGCCCGAAGCGCTCGTCGGCGGGACGTCCTTCGCGCACGAGCTGCACGAACACGGACTGCCCGATCAGGTTGACGTACTGGCCCGGATCGGTGCGCCACGGCGCGAGCAGCTCGTCTTCGACGAGCTGCGCGTCGAGCGTGTCGAGCATCGCGGTGCGGTCGGCGCGCACGCCCGCACCGTCGTCGGCCCTGACCGTGGCCGCGAACCGCGCGCGCCACGCGCGCTGCGACGCGATGCCGCGGTCGTGTCCCGCCGCGGAAACGTCTTCGAGCCGGTCGGCACCGGTCTGAATGCCGAGCGCGTCGGCGTACACCGGGTTCTCGCGCGCGAAGTCGTCGAGATATGCCTGCATCACGGCGGTGAAGGACGGAGCGGCGTCGTCGGCCGGCGCGCCGCACGGTGCGAACGCGAGCAAGGCGGCGAGAGCGGCGGCGACGAGCTTCATCGAAGCGCCTTACGGTAGCCCGCTGTACGGCTCCTAGACGGCCGAAACGACAGCGTCGTTCCCCAGGGGTGCGGGATCGCACGGCGGAAGGTCGCGCACGACCTCGCACAGCGACATCGGAGCATTCTTTGAAGCGTCTTGTCATGGGTGTTCTCGCCGCTGTGCTGTGCGTTCCGCAGCCTGCTTTCGCGCAGCCGTCGCCCGTTCCGGAGCCGTCCGTGCAGGCGGCGCCCGAAGCGAGCGGCGTGGTCCGGGCGACGCTCGCCAACGGCGTGCACGTCATCCTGCTGCCGAACAAGCTGGCGCCGGTCGCGACGACGATCGTATCCTACGGCGTCGGCTCCGACGACGACACCATGCCCGGCATCGCGCACGCGACCGAGCACATGCTCTTTCGCGGCACGAAGAATCTCTCGGGCGGCCAGCTCGCGGACATCGCCGCGCGCATGGGCGCGGAGTACAACGCCGCGACCACGTTCGAGTACACGATGTACTACTACAAGCTGCCGTCGCCGTACGTCGACGTCGCGCTGCGCATCGAAGCCGACCGCATGACCAACGCGTCGATTCGCGCGGCCGACTGGGCGACGGAGCGCGGCGCGATCGAGCAGGAGATCCGCGCGCAGGACAGCCAGCCGCTGGCCGCGGTCGGGCTGAAGCTGCGCCAGGCGTTCTTCGCGGGCACGCCGTTCGCGACGGCGTCCGGCGGCACGATCCCCAGCTTCGAGAAGATGACCGCCGACGACATTCGCGCGTTCTACCGCGCGTGGTACCGGCCCAGCAACGCGACGGTGATCGTCGCGGGCGACATCGATCCCATCCAAACGCTCGCGTACGTGCACCGGCAGTTCGACGGGATCCCCGACGCCGCGGTGCCGGTGCGCAAGCCGATCGACGTGCAGCCGCTCGTGACGTCCACCATCGAAACGACGATCGACTTTCCGATTGGCTTCGGCGTGCTCGCATACCGTTTGCCGGGCTCGAACGACGCGGACTACGCGGCGTCGCAAGTGCTCGGCGGCGTGTTCGCGACCGCGCGCGGCGCACTGGGCAACCTCACGGCCGAAGGCAAGACGCTCGCCGTGCTGAGCTTGAGCAACGCATTTCCCGAAGTCGGCGCGAGCTTTCTGCTTGCGATCCCGGTCAACGGCAGTACGCCGCAGAGCGCGCAGGCGCTGGTCACGACCGCGCTCGAGGACTATCGCAAGAACGGCGTGCCGGCCGACTTGATCGAGTCGGCGAAGACGCGGCTGCTCAGCGAACAGGCGTACCGGCAGTCGTCCATCTCGGGGCTGGGATTCGCGTGGGCCGACGCGAGCGTGGCGCACCGCAGCACGCCCGACGCGCAGCACGACGCGCTCGCGAAGGTGACCGCGGACGACGTCAACCGCGTGCTGCGCACCTACTTCACGCCCGAGCACCAGCTCTCGATCGTCATCACACCGAAGCCGTCGAGCACCATGCCCAAGACGAACCCGAGCGCGGGGGTCGAGCACGTCGGCTTCACGCCGACGCTGCACGAAACGCTCCCGGCGTGGGCGCTGGTCGCGCTCAAAGCGCCGCTGCGCGCGCCCTCCGGCAGCGTGGGCACGCGCTCGCGGCGGCTTTCGAACGGTCTGCGTTACGTCACGCGGCGCGAGACCACGGCGCCGGCCGTCGTCGTGCGCGGCGTGATTCGCACGAGCCCGGAGCTGTACGAGCCCAAAAACAAAGACGGCGTGCACCTCATCGCCGACGGCCTGCTGCCGTGGGGCACGGCAACGTACGGCCGCAAGGAATACGAAGCGCAAATCGACGCGATCGCGGGGACCGTGCGGCTGGGCACGGGCTTCAGCATGCGGGTGCAGTCGAAGGACTTCGAGCGCGGCATGGAGCTGCTCGCGGACGCGCTGCTGCATCCCGCGATGGCGCCCGCTGCGTTCGCGATCGTGCAAGGCAACGCGAAGCAGACGGTCG
This sequence comes from Candidatus Elarobacter sp., assembly GCA_036403315.1. Classification (GTDB taxonomy): domain Bacteria; phylum Vulcanimicrobiota; class Vulcanimicrobiia; order Vulcanimicrobiales; family Vulcanimicrobiaceae; genus Vulcanimicrobium. Next base: position 72,166 of record DASWRD010000124.1, on the reverse strand, counting down.
CGCTCGGCGAAAAGCTGCCCAAGACGAAAGCCGAGCTCGCGCAGCGGCTCGCCCTGTACGCGCCGGGCGATCCGCGCCGCCGCAACGTGACCGCGCGAACGATCGCGGCCGTCACGCTGGACGACGCGAAGCGCTACTACCGGTTCGCGTACCGACCCGACGAGACGGCGCTCGCGATCGTCGGCGACGTCACGCCGGAGCGCGCCGCGAGCGCGGTCGACAAATACTTCGGCCAATGGCGCGCGACGGGTGCGCCGCCGACGTTCCGCTATCCCAAGCTCCCGCGCCGCGCGACGAAGTCCGAGACCGTGACCGTCAAGGTCGCGACGAACGTGCAGTCCGAGGTGACGCTCAAGCAAGTGTTCGCGATGCGGCGCAGCGACGCGGACTACGTGCCGCTGCTGCTGGCGAACACGATCCTCTCGGGCGAGGGCACCGGCTCGCTGCTGTTCGAGGAGCTGCGCACTCGGCGCGGCTACGTGTACTCGGCCGACTCCGGCTTCAGCGTCGAACGCAACGAGGCCGAGTTCAGCGTTTCGTTCGCGAGCGACCCCAAGAACGTGGGCCGCGCGAACGCCGCGGTCGTCGCGATCATCAAGCGCTTGCAGAACCACGCGCTGCCGGCGGTCGAGCTCCAGCGGGCGAAGGCGCTGCTGCTCGCGGAGCGCGTCCTGCCGCTGGACAGCTACTTCGGAGTCGCCGACGACATCTTGCGCGGCGCGAGCGACGGTTACGTCGACACGGACGAAGCGTGGTTCTGGACGGCCCTCCTGCGGACCACGCCCGCGCAGCTCCAGCACGCGCTGCGGCGTATCGACGCCGACCATTTTCTGCGCGTCATCGTGGAACCGGACCGCTGAGCGAAAAGCGCGCGTTCACGCAGTGTTCGGTCCGGGTTAAGTTCGCGTGGAAAACCGGCGCGGCAGGTTTCGGCCCTTGAGCTTGCGCTTGCTCGTGGCGTACAATGGCTCGTAGCCTGGATGGCGACGCGGGTGTGGTTAGACGATCCGGTTCATTTGCCATGGAGGGGCGGCTTTGTACGAGCACACCTTTGCATTTCTTCGAGCGACGCTCGGTTCGCCGGCGCGCACGTTCTCGTACACCGCGAGCGCAGCGCCCGACCTTCGCGACCACGTCTGGCGCTGCGGCTGCGGCGCGCGCGAGAAAGAGAATCTGTGCGAGCTCGTACCGTGCGGGAAGCACGCGCCGTTGAAGCGGGGTCCGCTGCCGCGCGCAGCGTACGCGAGCGAAACTGTCGCGCCGAGCGCACGAGGTATGGATGAAGCGGTTTGACATCTTCCTGAGCGACGGCCACCGGCTCACCACCAACGAAGACGGCTACCGCTCCATCAAGACCGGCTTCGCGAGCACGCTCGCCGCGCGGCTGGTGGCGCTCAACACCGTGCGCGGCGAGCGGGTCACGCACGCGGTCGAGATCAACGTCGACCACGTGGTGACCGTCAGCGCCGTCGACGACGAGGCTTAGACCCGCGCGAGGAAATCGTCGAGCGCTTTTTGGAAGCGCTCCGGCTGATCGAGCATCACGAAGTGGCGCGCGCCCGCGATCGTGACGACGTCGAGCTTCGCGACGCCTGCGAGCAGCGTGCGGTAGTACGCGGCCTTCTCCGGCTCGGTGAAGCGGATCGGCGCCGCGGGGTTGCCTTCCGCAGGGCTGTACGGCGCGATCTCCAGCACGGGCACGGTGATCTTCGCGAGGTTGGGCCGCAGGTCGGCGGCGAGATCCGCTTGCAGCCACGCGGCGATCGACGGCGGATCGCTCTGCGCCGACAGCGTCGCGAGCTGGTCGGCAAGCGCGGCGTCGTTCACCCCGACCGATGCCATGTAGCCCTTTTCGAACGCGAGGAGCTGGTCGTGCGTCTGGACTTTGACGGTAGCGGCCATCTGCGCGCCGGTCGCTTCACGCTGCTGCTGCGTGAGCTGCTGCATGCCGGGGAAGATCGGCAAACCGTCCGCGGCGACGATAGCGCGGATGCGGTCGGGATGCGTCTCGGCATAGCCGATCGCGAGCGTTCCGCCGATGCTGTGCCCCACGAGAACGGGCTTGACGAGATGACGCTGGTCGAGCAGCGCGGTGAGATCGTTGTCGAACGCGGCGAAGCTCGCGACGCCGGCGGCCGGCCGGCCCGCGAAGCCCGCGATGGTCACCGCATAGACGCTATGCTTCGCGGCGAGGTGCGGGATCAACGCGTTCCACACCCACGCGCCGGACGCGAGTCCGGGTACGAGCACGATCGGGTCGCCGCTGCCGTAGCGGTCGACGTGCAGCATGCCCACGTCGAAACTCTCCGCGCGTTGCGGATCGGGCGCCAGCGCCGCGGCGTGCGCGGCGAGCGGCGCCACGCTGAAGATTGCGGCGACGAACGCGCCGGCGAGTCGGTTACGCACGGGGATTCTCCTCATCGGTGAAAATGTCGTGGATCGGGCGCTCGAAGATGCGCGCGATCTTGAATGCGAGGGCGAGCGACGGGTCGTACTTCTCGACCTCGAGTGCGTTGATGGTTTGGCGGCTGACGCCGAGCCGGTCCGCGAGCTCCGCCTGCGACCACGCGCGCTCGGCGCGCAGGACGCGCAGCGAGTTTTTCAAGAATACCGCCGCCGCCCGAGAAACACGCCGAGCGCATACAGCACGCAGATGGGGATCCAGAGCCAGAATAGGCCGAACAGCGGCGGGACGCCCGCGTTGATCTGCAACAGGCCGCCGCCGAGGACGATCGCGATCGTGCCGAGCATCGCGAGCAGCAGCCCTTCGATGTGAATGCGCCGCTGGAGCTCGTCCATCTCGCGAACGCTCAAGAAGGTCTCGCGCAGCGCAAAGAACATCGGAACGAGCGGGACGATCCCCGCCGCGAGATGCGGCGCGTCCGGGCGCGGCGGTGCGGGCGTGAAAAACGAGCCCACCCCGACCGCCACCATGTAGCCGCCCATCCAGAACCAGAATCGCCGACGATGGGCGCCACGAGCAGTCGTCATGCCCGGAATAGTAAAGCATCCTTGTCTCGATGTCAAGCGAGCTTGTCTAAAAGACATGGACGCTTGACTAGGGCTGCGACGGCAGCCGCCTTGGTTAGGGCGTGTCGATCGTGGTGACGCGGCGCAGGTCGCGGCGTTCGCGTGTTTCGTCGAACGCGAGGCCGCGGTGCATCGTGCAGCGGTTGTCCCAGATCACGAAGTCACCCACGCGCCATGTGTGGCGGTACACGAACTGCGGCAGCGTGGCGAGCGCGAGCAGTTCGCGCAGGAGAATGCGACCGTCCGGCACCGGCCAGCCGATGATGTGCGACGCGTGCGAGGCGACGTACACGCTCTTGCGCTGCGAACCGGGATGCACGCGCACGAGCGGCTGTTCGGCGCCCGGGAACTGAGCGCGCTCCGCGTCGCTGAACTCGGTGAAGCCGATCGTCGAGCGCGAGTAGATGATCGAATGGAACGCGCGCAGATCTTCGATCTGCGCCTTGAGCGGATCGGGGAGCGCGTCGTAGGCCGCGCGCATGTCGGCGTACTCCGTCTCGCCGCCCGCGCTCGGGACTTCTTTCGCCGACAGCATCGAGTAGCGCGCGGACGGGCTCTGGAACGACGAGTCGCTGTGCCACAGCCGGTTGCCCAGCGAGTACATGCGGCGGCGGTCGGCGGGGTCCATGATCCGGTCGTTCTCGTCGAGGTTGGAGATGTCGGTCAGCGCTTCGTGCTTGAGCCGTTTGTTCGGATCGATCACGCTGCGGCCGACCTTGGTGACGAGCTCGCCGCCGCCGAGCCGCATCGCGAACGCGGCTTGCTCCTCGTCGGTGAACGGCTGCTCGCGGATCACGAGCACGGCGAAGCGGTCCATCAGCGCGCGCAGCTCGTCGAGGCCGTGATCGTCCAGCGCGCGCACGTCGACGCCCGTCAGCTCGCCCACGAAGAGCGGGTGCAGCGGTGCCGCGTGCAGCGCCGTTTCGCCTGGCTTCGCTCCGGCATGCGTCGTGGCGGTCGTCGTCGTCATGGAGTCTTCGACGGCTCTTTTTCGGCGTAGAGTTGCAGGACGGCCGTCACGCCGCCGGTTTCGTGGCCCTGCGCGAGAAGCAAGCGGTAGAGCGACGTGACCGCGCCCGTGACCGGCATCGGCGACGTCGTTGAGCGCGCCATGTCGCCGATGATCTCGAGGTCTTTGAGGATGATGGAGCCCGGCGCGCGGCGGAAGCGCCCCGCGACCATGTCGTGCGCGTGCACGCGGCGGATCTCCGAATCGGCCCAGCCGCCTTGCACCGCATCGACGAGCAGATCGGGATCGATCCCGCACCGGCGCGCGTATGCGATGATCTCCGCCCACAATGCGACGGTCGCAGCGACGATGGCTTGATTGCACGACTTCGCGACTTGCCCGCTGCCGACCGGTCCCATGTGCGTGACGTGGTTCGCGTACGCTGCGATCCACGGTTTCACGCGCTCGACGTCGGCGACTTCACCGCCAAGAAACGTCGCGAGCGTCCCGGCTTGCGCGCCGCCCGCGCCGCCCGATACGGGCGCGTCCACCCACCCGACTCCGGCGCCGCGAAGCCGCCGCGATGCGAGCCGCGCGGTTTCGGGATGGATCGTCGAATGGTCGACGATCACGCTCCCGCGCCGCGCGCCTTCGGCAACGCCGCGCGCGCCGAAGACGACCTCTTCGACGGCGTCGCCGTCGGTGACGCACAGCAGCACACCCTCGCACTGCGCGGCGAGCTCGGCCGGTGAAGCCGCCGCGGTCGCACCGGCATCGAGCGCGGGCTGCAAATTTGCCGCGGTTCGCCCCCACACCACGACCTCGTGACCCGCGGCGATCAGACGCAGCGACATGGGCAGGCCGATCTCGCCCAATCCGATCCAGCCCAGCGTCGCCATGCCGGTGTTAGCGGAGCTGGTCTCGCGAGAATTTGACCGCGGCTCTGCTGCCGGCTTTTGCGTCCGGCGTGGGGACGTTGAATGCGCATTTGCCTTTTTCGGCCGTGTCGACGGCGTGCGTCGTGAACGGCGCGCGCGCGCCCTCGATCTCGACGGTCACCTTGATGCTGCGGCACGGACCCGGCGGCAGCAGCCGCCGCGCATCGAATGCGCTCTCGGGCGGTTCAGGTTGCGGGTTCAGCGCAACTTTCTCGCCGCGGGCGGCAAGCACGGTTCCGCTCGTCGTCACAACGTCGCGGAACTTCAGCGGCGGATCGCCCGGCGGTTCGGGCTGAGGGTTGAGAGCGACGATGACGAAGCCGGACACGTGCGCGACGATCCCCGGCGGTTCGGGCTGCGGGTTCAGCGCAAGCGCGGCGCCACATGACAACAGGACGAGCGAAGCTGCGATCGACGAACGGACGATCATGGTCGGCTCTCTTTCTAGCGGGCCGTGACTTCGAGGCCCATCAGCGTGCGAATTCGGTTTTGATCCGCGGCGAGCTCCGCCGCGGCGCCTTCGTGAACCATGCGGCCGCTGTCGAGCACGTACGCGCGGTCGGCGATCTTCAGCGCGAGCAGCGCATTCTGCTCTACGAGCAGGATGGAAACGCCGGTTTTCTTCAGTTCCGTCAGGATGCGGTACACTTCCTCGACGACCAGCGGCGCGAGCCCCTGCGACGGCTCGTCGACCAGCAGTAGGCGCGGATTCGACACGAGCGCGCGGCCGATCGAGAGCATCTCCTGCTCGCCGCCCGACAGCCGGCCCGCCTTGCGCGACCTCAGCTCGGCCAATTTCGGAAGGTGCTCGAGCACGCGCGCGATCGTCCACGCGCCGCCGCGGCCGTTCTCCGCGAGCTGCAAGTTTTCGAGCGTCGTCAGATCCTTGAACATGCGCCGGCCCTCGGGCACGTAGCCGACGCCGAGGCGCGCGACCTTATATGCCGGCCAGCCGGTAATGTCGCGCCCCGCGTAGCGCACCTTGCCGGCGCGCGGCGGCGTGAGGCCCAGGATGCTGCGCATCGTCGTCGTCTTGCCCGCGCCGTTGAGCCCGAGCAGCGCGACGACCTCGCCTTCGCCGACGGTCAGCGACACGTCGCGCAGGATGCGAATCTTGCCGTAGTTCGTGAACAGGTTCTCGACCGACAGCAGCGGATCAGACATGATCGAGCACCCCTTCGCCGAGGTACGCACTGCGCACGCTCTCGTTCGCGGCGATCTCGGCGGGCGTCCCTTCGGCGAGCAGCTTGCCGCGGTCGAGCACGGTGATGCGGTCGGCGAGCGACAGCACCACGCGCATGTTGTGCTCCACGAACAGCACCGTGAGGCCGAGGCGTTCGCGCAGATCGCGGATCACGCCGATGATGCGCTCCGTCTCGGCTTCGGCGAGGCCTGCCATCGGCTCGTCGAGCAGCACCAGCACCGGATCGGTCGACAGGCTCATCGCGATCTCGCACAACCGCTGCGAGCCGTGCGCGAGCTCGGACAGCGGCCGGTCGCGCTGCGCCGTGAGGTTCACGAACCCCAGCAGCTCGTCGACGCGTTTGTCGAGCGCAGCCTTCGCATCGCCGCGCGGCGCGCGCAGCCGAAACGCCTGCTTCGCGTGCGCGTTGACGCCCAGACGGACGTTCTCGTCGGCCGTGAGCTCCGGGAAGATGCTCGGCGTCTGGAACGTGCGCCCCATCCCCATCGCGATGCGGCGCCAGTTTTGCAGACGCGTCACGTCGGTGCCGAGAAATTTCACGCTGCCGCGCTCCGGGAACATGAAGCCCGAGATCGCGTTGAAGAACGTCGTCTTGCCGGCGCCGTTGGGCCCGATGAGCGCGTGGATCGTGCCTTCGCGGACCTGCAGCGACACGTCGTCGACCGCGCGCACGCCGCCGAACACTTTCGAGATGTTCGTGGCTTCGAGCAGGATCCGCTCAGACGCCACGGCCCACCTCAACCGGCGCCTTCGCGTCGAACGCGGCGTTGACGTCGTCGTCGCCGAACGTCTGCGGCTGCCGGCGCCCGAGCGCTTGCAGCGAGCCGAGGATCCCGCGCGGGAACCCGAGCACGCACGCGACGAACAGCGCGCCCAGGAAGATCTGCCACAGCGGCGTGATCGTCGAGATGATGTCCTTGCCGATCACGTAGATGAACGCGCCCACGAGCGAGCCCCACACCGTCCCGGCGCCGCCGAGGATCATCGAGAGCACGAAGTATCCGGACTGGTGCCAGTCGAGCTCGAGCGGGTACGCAAAGTTGATCAGCAGCCCGAACAGCGCGCCGCTCAAGCCTGCGAGCGTCGCGGAGATGAGCAGCGCGACGAAGATGAAGCGGTCGGTGTTCAGCCCGAGGTACCGCACGCGCGGCTCGTTCTGGCGGATCGCGATCAGCGTGCGGCCGAACGGCGAGCGCACGATCGTGCGGAACGCGAACAGCGCGACGACGAACAGCGCCAGTGCCGTGTAGTAGAAACCGAGCTCGCTCACCGCGACGTGCGCCGACGGCAGCCCGGCATAGGGCCGCGGGAACTGCATCCCGTCCTCGCCGCCCGTGACGTCGGTATACCGGTACGCGATGAAGTAGAACACCTGTCCGAACGCGATGGACAGCAGCCCGAAATAGATGCCGCGGCGGCGCAGCAGGAACGGCGCGAGGATCAGGCCCCCGAGCAGTGCCGCCACCATGCCGATCAGGACCGCTTCGATGAAGTGGACCTGCCAGTATTTGACCGACAGCGCCGCACCGTACGCGCCCAGGCCGAAGTACGCGGCATTTCCGAATGCGGGCAGCCCGGTGTAGCCCAGCAGCAGGTTCACGCTCATCACCGCGATCGCGGTGACCAGCACCTCGCTCACGATGGACACGTCGAGGTGCACCAGCGGCGAGAGCCACGGCCCGAACGCGAACAGCACGACGACGGCCGCCGAGATCAGCAGCTCCTTGCGCGCGCTCACCCGAAGATGCCCTCTTCCCCGAACAGCCCGCGCGGCCGCACGAGCAGCACGATCGCCATGAGCACGTACATCGCGACCTCGCTCGCGGCGGGGATGAACAGCGTCGTCATCGAGATCGCGATGCCGACGAGCAAACCGCCGACGATGCTGCCGAACAGGCTCCCCATCCCGCCGATGATGACGGTGACGAATGCCGGCATCAGCAGCGCGTTGCCGCTGGTCGGCGAGAGCCCGAGCATGCCGGCCGCGAGCACACCCGCGATGCCGGCGAGGAAGATGCCGAGGCTGAAGTTGACCGCGTAGAGCAGCTGCGTGTTCGTCCCCAGGGCCGCGATCATCTCGGAGTCTTGAACGGCCGCACGCAGCCGCAGCCCGAAGCGCGTGCGCGTCAAGAACAGCGCGAGCGCGACGATGGCGACGACGAGCACGCCGACGATGAAGATACGAAACGTCGGAAACTGCATGAAGCCCAGGCTCGCCGCACCGGCCAGCGACGCGGGCGGCGAGAACGGCACGCCGTTCGGGCCCCAGATCAGGCGGAAGGCTTCCTCCGCCATCAGCGACAGCCCGAACGTCATCAGCAGGCTGTAGAACGGCTCGCGCTTGTAGAGCGGGCGCACCAGCGTCCGCTCTACGACGACCCCGACCACCACCGCGAACAGCGGCGCCAGAACCAGCGCCCAGCCAAACGGTACGTGCTTGAGCACCATCGAGTACGCGAGATATCCCGCCAGCGTCATGAAGCTCCCGTGCGCCATGTTGATGGTGCCCGTGAGGTTCATGATCAGGGAGAGACCGAGCGCCACGATCGCGTAGAACGCTCCCAGCACGAGCCCGTTGAAGAGCTGGGGTCCGAGGTGCTCGATCACGCTGAGATCAGCCGGGGTAGCCCAGCTTGCAGACCGCTTGTTTTTGCGCGATCGTCTGCTCGACGGCTTCCGCCGCGTTGATGTCGGTCACGTCGAACAGGTCGTACTTGTCGCCCGGCGTGCCGTTGGGACGGATCTTCGCGACCCACATCGGCCACATCAGCTGATGATCTTCCTTGCGGTAGTACGCCGAGCCGGCGAAGATCGAGGTGAAGTGCACGTTCTCGATCGCGCGCGCGACCTTCACCGGGTCGACGCTCTTCGCGTCGTTCATCGCTTGCGCGAGCCGGTCGAGCGTGATGTAGCCGAACGCGTTGCGCGCGGTCGGCGGCTTGCCGCCGGTGCGCTTGATCGTGTCGGCGACGAACTGCTGCGCGACCTTGTTGTTCTTGCCCAGCGTCTTCTCGCTCTTGTAGTACCATTCGATGCCCCAGTACCCGCCGCGCGCTTCGGGCGGCAAGCCGTACAGCGGCTCGAGCTCAACCTGCGGCCCGCCCACCGGGTACTTCTTGAGCAGTCCGAACTGGTTCATCTGCTTGAGGCAGTTGGTGTAGTCGTCGCCTTGCACGAACACCAGCACGAGGTCGGGTTTCGCCGCATCGATCTTGGTGAGGTACGAGCTGAAGTCCGTCGTGCCGAGCGGCGTGAGCTCGTTGCCGACGACGCTGCCGCCGTTGTGCGCGAGCACGTCCTTGAAACCGGCCTCGAGCGAGTGCCCGTACGCGTAATCCGGCGTGATGAAGAACCACCTCTTGCCGAAGCGTTTCTGCAGCGCGTAGCCGGTCGCGTGCGTCTCCATCCACGTGCTGTGGCACGTGCGGAACACGTTCCAGTGGCAGCTCTTGCCGGTCACGTCGTCGCTGTGCCCGCCGGAGTCCATGAACAGCGTGCCGAGCGTGTTCGCGACGCCCGCGACCGACAGCGACACGCCGCTCGACACGGTACCGCACAGCGCGACGACCTTGTCCTGATTGACCAGCTTGCGCGCCTTCTGCGCCGCGACGCCGGCATCGTTCTGCTCGTCTTCTTTCACGAGCTCGATCTTGCGGCCCATGATGCCGCCGCGCTTGTTCCAGGCTTCGGCGGCCATCTCGAAGCCGTGCGTCTCGTTCTCGGCCGGTCCGGCGTACACGCCGGTGTACGGCTCGAGCAATCCGATCTTGATGCTGTCGGCGGCTTCGCCGATCCGCGGGATGTACGCAGGAATGCCGAACACGGCGGCCGCGCTGCCGGCGCCGGCGAGAGTGACGAAGGAACGGCGCGAGAGACGCGGTCGATTCATGGGTTTCTCCTTGAACACGCGGCGGAACCGAGCCCCCGGCGCCCGGTGGACGCTCATTAAGACTTTCGTCGGGTCTGCCCTCTCGGCGCTCCGCAATCCGCCCGCGTGGGGAGAAATCGCGATTCGTCGAGAATCCTCCGGCGTTATGCCCTCCACCGTCGTGAATCCGGGTCTCGAAGGGATCGTCGTCGGCGAGACCGTGTTGAGCAACGTCGAAGGCGAGGTCGGCCGGCTCACCTACCGCGGCTACGACATCCACGACCTCGCGGAGCACGCGAACTACGAGGAGGTCGTCCACCTGCTGCTGTTCGGGCACCTCCCGACGCACCAGCAGCTCATCGATCTCAACGCGCGCCTGGCCGCGCGGCGCGCGCTGCCGTCCGGCCTCATCGCCATGCTGCACGCGATCCCGCGCGAGGCGTGGCCGATGGACGTGCTTCGGACCGCGACCTCCGCCGTGGCGCACTTCGTGCCGCACCGCGCCGATGGTTCGCACGACACGTCGGTCGATACCGCGCTGGATCTCATCGCGAAGTTTCCGACCATCGTCGCGACGTGGGACCGCATGCGCCGCGGGCTCGACCCGATCGCGCCCGACCCGAAGCTGCATACCGCCGCGAACTTCCTGTACATGCGCACCGGCGAGAAGCCGATCCCCGAGGCGGAGAAGGCGCTCGACACGTACCTGATCCTGCTCGCGGACCACTCGTACAACGCGTCGACGTTCTCCGCGCGCGTCACCGCGTCGACGCGCGCCGACATCTACGCCGCGATCACCGCGGCCGTCGCGACGCTGGCGGGCGACCTGCACGGCGGTGCGCCGAGCAAGGTGATGACCATGCTTGAAGAGATCGGCCTGCCCGAGAAGGCCGAGCCGTACGTGCGCGACCTGCTCGACCGCGGCGAGAAGATCATGGGCATGGGCCATCGCGAGTACAAGATTCGCGACCCGCGCGCGCAGCAGCTCGAGCAGATGGCGAAGAACCTCACCGAGAAGTCGCACACGAAGTGGTACCTGATCGCGCGCGCGCTCGAAGACGCGTCGCACGTCGTGCTGCAAGAGAAAAAGCCCGGCAAGCGGATCTACGCGAACGTGGAGTTCTACACGGCGCCGACGCTGTCGAGCCTCGGCATCCCGTCGGACGAGTTCACGTGCATGTTCGCATGCGGGCGCATCTCCGGCTGGTGCGCGCACGTGCTCGAGCAGTTCGCGCACAACCGCCTGATCCGCCCGCAAGCAACGTACGTCGGCCCGGACGTCCACGGCTACGAGGAGATCGGCGAACGCCGCGCGGCCGCAACGCCTACGACGACGACGAACGGCAAAGCAGCCGGAGACGTGTCACCCTGACCGACCGCAGCGCGCACGTCCGCCGCGAGACGAAAGAGACACGCATCGACCTGCGCCTCGCGCTCGACGGCGGTCCCGTGTCGATCGAGACGGACGTAGACTTCTTCGATCACATGCTCACGGCGCTCGCGACGCACGCGGGCCTGGGTTTCGAGCTGGTCGCGCACGGCGACGGCATGGACCACCACCATCTGATCGAGGACGTCGGCATCGCGGTCGGGCGCGCGATCGCCGAAGCGCTCGGCGACAAGCGCGGCATCGCCCGGTTCGGTTCGATCGCCGTGCCGCTCGACGACGCGCTCGTGCAGTGCGCCGTCGACTTGAGCGGGCGGCCGTGGCTCAACTACGACGTGCCGTTCTCCGTGCCGGCGCTCGGTGCGTTACCGACGGAACTGGTGCCGCATTTCTTCCGCAGCGTCGTCGACCATGGGAAATTCAACCTGCACCTGCTGCGCTGGGCCGGCACGAACAACCACCACCTGTGCGAAGCGGCGTTCAAAGCGTTCGCCCGCGCGTTCGCGCAGGCCAAGATCGTGACCGCGAACGACGCGGTTCCGTCGACGAAGGGCACGCTCACCGGCTGACGAGCGCCCGCCGCACGAAATGTCACGGTTTGACATTTCGTGTTTCTCGCATACCTGCGATGGGCACGGCGAGCAGCGTGAACGATTCCCAGTACTGGTCGTACGTTGGGGACTGCGTCGAAGAGACGAGTCGCGTGCGGCCGAACGTTCGGCGTTTTCTCGAAAGGCAGGCCGACGCCGAGCAGTCCGATCTCGACGCGGCCGAGCTGGTGGTCGGCGAGCTGGTCGCCAACGCGGTGCGGCACGGTGCGCCGCCCTTCGGCATTTGCATCGACTGGCACGACGATCCGCCGATGCTCTGCGTCGTCGACCGCGGGCGCGGGATGCGCCCCGTCTATCCGGCACCCGATCCAAACTCCGAGCGAGGCCGCGGCCTGCTGCTCGTGCGCGCTTTGGCCGGCGAAGTGGTGGTCGATTCGGCCAGCGCCGACCGCGACGGCACGCGGGTCGTCGTCGCGCTGCCGGTTCACCGGCGGACGCCCCGGGCGGCTTAGCGGTCGCGGATCTCCGCCGGGCTGCCGACGATGTCGAAGATCTTCGTATAACCGACGATCTCCAGCGTGCGGCGAATCTGCGGCGACGGCCCCACGAGCACCACGTTGCCGACCCGTTTGCGCAGCGCGCCCAGCTCGTAGAGCGCGGTCGAATCGAGGTACGTCACCGCCGAGAGATCGACCACGGCCGGCCCTTGCGCGTCGGCGAGCGACGAGCGCATCTCGGCGACGTTGCTCAGATCGAGCTCGCCGCGGAGGGTGATGACGAAGGACGGGGCTTCCATTGAAAAGCCTCCCGCGAAGTGGGAACCCATCATACCACTCGGCGCGTCACGCTGTCGGTACGCTAGGCCACCTTCACGACACGAATATGCGGCGGCCCGGGACTAGCGCCGGACCGGCCTGATCCGCCAGATCGCGCCCGTCGAGTCGTCGCCGACGAACAGCGAGCCGTCCGTCCCCACCGCGACGCCGGTCGGACGGCACGCGCGCGCCGCGTCGGCCGGCTGACAGCCGCCCACGAACTCCGTCCACTGCGTGTCGGGGTTCGACCAGTCGACGGCTTTCGCGGGCTCGTTGCCGCGGAACGGGACGAACGCGACGCGCGGCGGCACCGGCGGCTGGTGCCACGAGCCGTGCAGCGTCACGAACGCGCCGCCGCGATAGCTCGCCGGAAACGCGTGCGCGCCTTTTTGGTCGGCGGGATAGAACGCGGCGCCGATCGGCGTGTCGTAGCCCGGGAACACGACTTTGGGCACCACCACGTTCGCGCAGCTCGCGCCGCCGATCGGCTTGCGGTCGTCGTAGCATTTGATCCAGCCGTAGTCCGGCGTCCCGGCGTGCACCGTGACGTCGTCGAAGATCTCGTACGGGTGCCCGTGCTCCAGATCGTCGCGTCCCGCGACGCCCGCCCACACGTCGCCCGTCGCCGGCTGCACGGCGAGCGCGATCGCGTTGCGGATGTCGACGGCGCGCGCGTGCATGTTCTTGCCGTCGAGCGCCATCGCCTGAATCGTCGCGCGCGTCGGGTCGGTTTCCGCGCACGCGTTGCACGACGAGCCGACGCTCGCGTAGAGCGTGCCTTTGCTGACGACGACCGTCGTCGTGGAATGACCACGGCCGCCGCCCGTGCGCACGCTCGCGATCTTCTGCGGCTTCTCGCGCGCTTCGCGGTCGCCGCTGCGATATGCGATCCGGTACACGCCGGTCAAGCCGCCGGCGTAGAGCGCGTCGCCGGCGAGAAAGACGCCCGCCATCGGGCTGTCGTCCACGGCGGCGAACTGGCGCGCGGCGCCGGCCGCGCCTTGCGCATCGGGCACGACGTAGATCGCGTCGCCGTACGTGCCCACGAAGAGGTCGCCGTTCGGTGCGACGGCGAGCTCGCGCGCGCGCGCCACCGTCGCGATGCGCTCCGCCGCGAAGCCCGCCGGCAGCTTGAGGCCGGCGGACGAATCCGCCGCGCGCACGGGCGCGGCGTTCGACGCAGCGCTTGCGGTGCACGCGCACGCGAGCGCGATGGTGAGGAGACGGTACGGACCCATGGTATTCACCGTTTCCCCACGCGGCGCGCTCGCCATCCGCGGCAGCGCCGGATCAGCGCTTGATCTTGAACCCGATCGCCGTGGTGTTCAGGGGCGTCGTGACGACGATGCGCGCCGGCCCGGCCGCGGCTCCCGACGGGACGACGGCCTTGAACGACTTGGGCATCAGCGCCATGGGCACCGCGTCGAACGGGCCGTTCACCGCGTTGAACCTCACCGCGCTGACATTGGCGAGATGCTTGCCCGTGAACGTGAGCGTCGTGCCGGGGCTGCCCGCGACGGGCGACACGCTGTCGACGACCGAGACCGGCGGATCGACCGTGAACGAGTCCCTGCTCGTGATGCGCGTCGTGCCGTCGCTGATCGTGATGGGTCCGCTCGGGGCACGGTCGGGCACGGTGACGACGAGCTGCGCATCGGTCGAGGGGCCGAGCTTCGCGTCGTAGCCGTTGAACTGCACGAGCGTCACGCTGTTGAGACCGGTGCCGTAGATCGTCACCTGCGTGCCGACCTGGCCGTGATGGGGTTCGAAGTCCGAGAAGCTGAGCGGCGAACCGCCCAAGATGGTGCCCGCGGCGCCGGCGCGCGGAGCGATCGTCGAAGAAGCCACGATGTATCCTCCATTTGACATGGGTGAATCGAGCCGGCGCATAGGCGCCGGCGAGCGATGTGGCACCGGGCGCGCCTCGAACGGGCGCTGCCCTTGTGCAGTGGAGGAAACGGAAGTCTCCCGCGCGCGGATTGCACCGCGCCGAGGAATTTTTTCAGCCCGGGCGGATGCGGTACACGACGCCGTTCTGGTCGTCGGCGACGAACAGGCTGCCCTGCGCACCGACGGCAACGCCGGTGGGGCGGCCGATGCGGCTGCCGTCCGCGCGCTGGAAGCCGGTGAAGAAGTCGTTCCACTGCGCGGTCGGGTCGTTCCAGTTCACCGCGCGCGCCGGCGACGCGCCGCTGAACGGCACGAACGCGACGTGCGGCGGCGCGAGCGGGACGTTGTTCGCGCCCGTGTGCCACGAGCCGTGCATGCCGACGAACACACCGCCGCGCCACGCGGCGGGAAACGCATACGCGCCGGTTTGCGCCGTGGGATAGAACGACGCGCCGATCAGCGTGGCGTACGCCGGGAACTCCACCGCCGGAACGACCGTGTTCGCGCAGTTCGCGCCCGGCGTATACGCGTGCTGGTTCTCCTCGCAGTCCGGCCAGCCGTAGTCGGCGGGGGCCGAACGCGTCGAAACCGGATCGATGAACTCGTGCGGATGACCGGCCGGCAGACCGTCCTGGCCGGCGACACCTGCCCAAACGGTGCCGGTGGCTGGGTCGGTCGCGAGCGCGATGGGATTGCGAATACGACGCGCTTGTGTCCTCATGCCGCTGCCGTCGGTCGCCATGCGCTGCACCGTCGCGCGCGTCGGATCGGTTTCGGCGCACGCGTTGCACGACGAGCCGACGCCGACGTACAGCGTCGTGCCGCTCACCGCGACGGAGCTCGTGTCGTGGCCGCCGGTCACGCTCGTGCGCACGGACGCGATGCGAGCCGGCGTACCGCTCTGCGCGCCGTTCGCGTACGGGATGCGATACACACCGTGCTGCGTCGCGACGAACACGAAGCCGCCGCCGTACGCGACGCCTTGCGCGGGCGCGTCCGCGATCGTCGCAAACGTTGCTGCCGCACCGGCGGCGCCGGCGCTTTCCGCGTTCGGAACGATGGCAACCGTCGAGCCGCCGGTACCGACGACGAGATCGCCGTTCGGAAGCGCGGCCAGCTGGCGCGCGCCGCCGACGTGCGCGATCGTGCTGACGATGAAACCGGCCGGCACGTGCAGGCTCGGATCGGCGGCGGGCGCGGGCGCCGGGGTCGGCGTGGGCACCGGGGTGACCGCTGGTGGCGCGGGGCTCGCCGGAGTCGTGGGCTGGCTCGTCGGCGCGTTGGTCGCCGGTGCGCCCACCGATCCGTTCGGCGGCTGCTGTACAAACGGCGCTGGGCCGGTGCCGCCGCCGCCGCTGCACGATGCGAGCGCCGCGGCAAGCAACGCCGCGCCCGCGAGCGAACGCAGCCAGTCGTGAAATCTCCGAGGATCGCCGTGATCGACTACGGCGGCGGCAATGTCGGCTCGCTCGTCGCGGCGCTCGAGCGCCGCGGCGCGGATTTCACGCTGACGGGCGACGCGAGCGTCGTCGAGCACGCCGAGGCCGCCATCTTGCCCGGTGACGGCGCGTTCGGCGCGACGATCGGCGCGCTGCGCGAGCGTGGGCTGGACGGAGCGATACGGGCGGTGATCGCCGCGGGGCGACCGTTCCTCGGGATCTGCGTCGGTATGCAAGTGCTGTTCGACTCCAGCGACGAGTACGGCGGTACCGTCGGTCTGCGTATCCTACCCGGCGACGTACGCCGCTTCACGGCGGCGCCCCGCGTTCCGCACATGGGCTGGAACGATCTCGTGATGGAGCGCACGCACCCGTTCGTCGACGGCATCGCGAGCGGCGCGTGGGCGTACTTCTTGCATTCGTACCGCGTCGAGACGACGGATGCGCTCGTTGCGTCGTGCGAATACGGCGAGCGCTTTGCCGCGATCGTCGCGCGCGACAACGTCATGGCGACGCAGTTCCATCCGGAGAAGAGCCGCACCACCGGCGGGCGCCTTCTCGACAACTTCCTGCGCATCGCCGCCGCGTGACGCGCGCGCTGACGCTGTATCCCGCCATCGACTTGCGCGGCGGGCACGCCGTGCGCTTGGAACGCGGCGATCCGGCGCGCGAGACGCGCTACGACGCCGACCCGGTCGCCCGCGCGCGCACGTTCGTCGCGGCGGGCGCGCAGGCGCTGCACGTCGTCGACTTGGACGGCGCGTTCGGGACCGGCGAGAATCAAACGGCGCTGCGCGCAATCTGCGCCGCCGCAAGCGTTCCGGTGCAGACGGGCGGCGGAATTCGCTCCGCGCAGGACGTCGAAGCGCGCTTCGCCGCGGGCGCGCACGCGGTCGTGATCGGCACGCTGCTGGTGGAACAGCCTGACGCGGCGCGCGCGATCGTCGACCGCTGGGGCGAGCGCATCGTCGCAGGGATCGACGCGCGCGGCGACATCGTCGCAACCCGCGGCTGGCTGGCTGAGACCACGGTGTCGCGCGACGCGCTCGTCCGCGACGTCGCGGCGTGGGGCGTGACGCGCGTGGTCTACACGGAGATCGCGCGCGACGGGATGGGCGCCGGGTACGACGTCGCCGCGCTCGCGCACGTCGCATCGCTCGCGCCGGTGCACGTCACCGCGAGCGGCGGCGCGCGCACGCTCGGCGACCTGCTCGCGCTGCGCGACGGCACGCCGCCCAACGTCGACGCGGCGATCGTCGGCCGCGCGCTCTACGAAGGAACGATCGACCTCGCCGCTGCTTTGGAAGCTCTCGGACGCTGACGCGCCGGCTACTGCGGCGTCGGCGACGGTGCGGGCGGCAGCGTACGGCGGATCAGCGGGCGGCGCGTGCGAACCGGCGCGGGTGTCGCGCTCGGCGCGTTGGCCGGCGCGACCGCCGGTGCCGCGGACGGCGTCGGAGCCGGTGACGCCGTCGGCGACGGCCTCGGCGCGTGCGTTCGCGGGGGCAGCGGAACGGGCGTGATGGTGAGCAGGCTGCGCGAAGGCGGCGACGGCACCGGGCTCGCGGTGGGCACGTCGACGGAGCGGCGCGCGGGCGCCGTACGCCGCGGCGACGGTGCGGGCGTCGGCGTGATCACGTACATGGGCTTGAGCGGCGGCGTGCTCAAATTGATCGTCTGCGGCAGCACGATCGTCTGCTGCACGCCGTTCGGAAAGGTCATGCGCGCGGCGATGCGCGCGAACGGCTGGTTCACGCCGTTCGGCACGAAGACGTGCGCGACGTACTGGTTCCCGGAATACACCTGCAGCGGGAAGTAGCTGCCGACGCCGTCGATGCCGACGTACCCCGTGATCCCGGGCGCGCCTTGCACGAAGACGTCGAACACGTTCGTCCCGGGCGTGATCCAGCGGTCGATCCAGATCGCTGAGACGGGGTTGCGCGCGGGCGGCGGTTCCGTCGAGAACGCGAACGTGTCGACGAACGACCACTGGTGCGAGATCGCCGCGCCGGTAGTGTCGCGCCCCGCGATCGCGACGACGTGCGTCCCCGGCATCAGCGCTTTGCGCGGCGTGATCAGCACTTGGTCGCCGATCACGTTCGCGTCGGCGCTCACGTCGTTGTCGTCGAGGCGCACTTGCAGCGAGCGCGGATCGATCGACGCGGCGCCCGCGAAACGCGCGGAGATCGGCGGGTACGGGTCGTGCACCTGCGTGTTGGCCGCTGGCACAACCGTGATCCGAAGCGGCGGCAGAATGGCGTCTCCGACGATCACGGTCGGTGGGGCGACGGTCCCAGACGGTGCGTGCTCCGCGAGGGCGATGGTGCGCGCCGGCGCGTCGTACGCGACCGACATGCCGAGGGCGTTCGCGGCGACGCGCAGCGGTGCATACGCGGTGCCGTGAACGACGCGCACGCCGGCCCGCGCGTTCGTCGAGATCGTCGCGACGTGCGCGCCGCGCTGCACGGTGATCGTGTGCGCGCGGCCGTCGTAGCCGACGTCCCCGCCGAGCGCGTTGCCGAGCGCGCGCACCGGCAGCAGCACGCGACCGTCCACCAGGGCGGCGCGCGCGTGCGGCAGCACCGGCTTCCCGTCGAGGGTGATCGCGTAGGTCGCGAACGTCAGCGCGTGGATCACGGCCCGGTAACGTCGTAACGGCGTGGAACGTCCGCGGGCAGCCGCGCGACGATCTCGTAGCCGATCGTGCCGCAAGCCGCCGCCAGCTCCTCGGCCGTAATCCGCTCGCCGCCGTCGCTGCCGATCAGCGTCACGGCATCGCCCGCCGCCACATCGCGCACGTCCGTCACGTCCAGGAACGCCATGTTCATGCAGATGCGGCCGACCACCGGAACGCGCGCGCCGCGGACCAGCGCGCGCGCGGCGTTGCCCGCGCTGCGCGGCAAGCCTTCGGCGTAACCGATCGGCAGCGTCGCGATCCGCGCCGGCCGCTCGGCGCGCCAGGTGCGGCCGTAGCCGACGGTCGCGCCCGGTTCCACGTCGTGCAGCGCGACGATCCGCGTGCGCCAGCTCAGCGCGGGTTCGAGCACGAGCCCCCGGTCGCGCATCAGCACCTCCGACTCGACGCTCGGCCAGATTCCGTATAAGCCGATGCCGCACCGTACCGCGTCGAGGCGCGCCTCGGGCCACAGGATCGCGGCGGCGGTCGCCGCGGCGTGCCGCTCGACGCGCGCATCGAGCGCCTGCGTCGCGACGCCGAACCGCGCGAGCTGCTCGAGCGTGAAGGTGGAGTCGATCTCTTCCGCCGCGGCAAGGTGCGTGAACGCGCCGGCAAGCTCGAGCTCCGGCGTTTCGAGGTAGCGTTCGAGCGCGGCCGGCGCTTCGCCGACGGGGATGCCGAGGCGCACGACGCCCGTGTCGATCTTCGCGTGCACGGCGAAGCTGCGGCGCCGGCGGCGTGCGACGCTCGCGACTTGGCGCGCGTAGAGCTCGCGGTCCCACAGCGTGAGCTGCACGCCCGCGGCGTGCGCGATCTCGAGCTCGCTCGCGGGCACGGGACCGAGCACGTGAATCGGCGCATCGATCCCCGCATCGCGCAGCGCGACCGCTTCGTCGAGCGCATACACGCACAGCCGCGCAACATGCGGCGCAAGCGCGCGCGCGACCGGGACGAGCCCATGACCGTACGCATTCGCCTTGACGACGGCAGCAAGCCGCGCAGGCGCAACGAGCTGCGCGAGCGCGGCAGCATTCCGAACGACCGCGCCAAGATCAACGGAGATCTCGGCAATCACGCTGCTCTCGCCACCGTGAGCTCGTCGAAGCCCAATGTCACCCTGAGCTTGTCGAAGGGTGCGCCACCATCGTCCGCAGCAGCCGCGACGCGATCAGTGCGACCGGAACGCCGTAGAAAAAGACGTGCGCGACGAGCTGCGTCGCGAACAGCCCGGGCGCGACGCGGTGGTACTGTCCCGCGGTGATCAGGATGATCTCCATGAAGACGTACACCACGAGCCCGTACGCCGCGCCGGAGATCCACGGCCGCGACAGCAGCTGCGGCTGCGAGCGCACGAGGTAGACGTAGCCCAGCGCCCAGCCGACCGCGACGCAGAAGTGCAGCACGATGCCGAGCGGCACCGCGGCGGGATTCGCATACGCGCCCGGCCCGAGCAGCACGGCGGCGATGAAGACGAAGTCCGCGGCGAGCTTCTCGGGCGGCGTGCCCCACGCGAGCTGCATCGCAAAGAGGAAGAGCTCGATCACCACGCCCGCGGCGATGCCCGCGATGAGCCCCGCCTTGAGCTGATCGCGCAGCGCCACGGTCCGTTCCACGGCGTCGGGGCTTCGCGAGCGCTACCCGGTCGTCCCGGACGGACCGGTCGCGCCGGTCGGGCCGCCGGCGCGGAATTCGGCATAGCGCTGCTCCATCGCGTCGCCGAGCCGCCGCAGCAGATCCCGCAGCGTCGCCCGGGCGATCCGCCGGCCGATGACGAGGTCGAACACCGTTCCGAAAGCGCCGAAGGGCGGCTGGTACGAGCCCTCGAGCGACAGCAGCGTCGTCTCGACGGAGGCGATCCGCAAGCGCAGATGCCCTCGGAAGTCGGGGAAGAAGCGCGTCCCCGCGGTCCAGTCGATCTCCAGGGCGTCGTGCGCGCGGCCGCGCTCGTGCTCGTCGGGCCGGCGCGCGGCCACCAGGCGGACCCGCCGGCGCAGTTGGCCGCCCCGCGTCGGCGCGAGGTCACGCAGGGGCACGTGGAGCTCCACCCCCGCCGCGGCGTCAGCGAAGAAGTCCTCGGCATAGTCGTGCGCGACCGAAAACGGGCAGCGCACGACGCACTCGACGCAGACGCGGGCACTCGCACTCACGATGGACCCCGTGTACCCGTCTGCCGGGCAGGCCCCCGCCGCCGCCGCCGCCGGCTTTCCCGCTTGCACTCAACTGCCGAGTCTGCTAATCTCTATATCCGGCTGGCACTCTCGTGTGAGAACTGCCAAGCCCATTTCCCCCTCTCCCAAACCGTTAGCTTCAACCGCTTCCGGAGGATGGATTTTCGTGAATCTCAAGCCACTGGGCGATCGCGTGGTCGTCGAGCACGTGGAGCAGGCCGAGAAGAGCGCCGGCGGCGTCTTCCTTCCTGACACTGCAAAAGAGAAGCCGCAGGAAGGCCGCGTCCTCGCAGTCGGCACCGGCCGCACGCTCGACAATGGCACGAAGCTGCCGATGGACGTCAAGCCTGGCGACCGCATCATCTACTCGAAGTACTCGGGCTCGGAAATCAAGCTCGAAGGCAAAGAGTACCTCATCATCTCGGAAAAAGACGTTCTCGCTGTCATCAGCGATGAGCGCGTTCCGGCCGGAGTTTAAGACACAACCATGGCAGCAAAACAACTCGTATTCGACGAGCAGGCACGGCGCGCGCTCGAGCGCGGCGCCAACATTCTTGCCGACGCGGTGAAGGTCACCCTCGGACCGAAGGGCCGTAACGTCGTCCTCGACAAGAAGTTCGGTTCGCCGACGATCACCAACGACGGCGTGACGATCGCCAAAGAGATCGAGCTCCCCGACACGTTCGAGAACATGGGCGCGCAGCTCGTCAAGGAAGTCGCGTCCAAGACCAACGACATCGCCGGCGACGGCACGACCACCGCGACGGTGCTGGCCCAGGCCATCATCCGCGAAGGTCTGCGCAACGTCACGGCGGGTTCGAACCCGCTGCTGATCAAGCGCGGCATCGAAGAAGCGGTCGAGACGGCCGTCGCCGAGATGCAGAAGATGGTTCAGACCGTCGACACCGCCGAGAAGATCGCGCAGGTCGCGTCGATCTCCGCCAACGACAAGACGATCGGCTCGCTCATCTCCGAGGCGATGGAAGCCGTCGGCAAAGACGGCGTCATCACGGTCGAAGAGTCGAAGTCGATGAAGACCGAAGTCGAGACCAAAGACGGCATGCTCTTCGACAAGGGCTACATCTCGCCGTACATGGTCACCGACTCGGAGCGCATGATCGCCGAGCTCACCGACACGTACATCCTCGTCACGGAGCGCAAGATCTCGGCGATCGCCGACATCCTGCCGCTGCTCGAGAAGATCGTGCAGATGCAGAAGCCGCTGCTGATCGTCGCCGAGGACGTCGAGGGCGAAGCGCTCGCGACGCTCGTCGTGAACAAGCTGCGCGGCACGTTCACCACCGTCGCCGTCAAGGCGCCGGGCTTCGGTGACCGCCGCAAGGAGATGCTCAAGGACATCGCCACCCTCACGGGCGCGACGGTCATCTCCGAAGAGCTCGGCCTCAAGCTCGACAAGATCACGCCGGACCTGCTGGGTCAGGCCAAGACCGTCAAGGTCACCAAGGAAGAGACGACGATCGTCGACGGCAAGGGTTCGCCCGAAGCCATCAAGGGCCGCATCGAACAGATCAAGCGGCAGATCGAAGACACCGACAGCGACTTCGATCGCGAGAAGCTCCAAGAGCGCCTTGCGAAGCTGTCGGGCGGCGTCGCGGTGATCCAGGTCGGCGCGGCCACCGAGACCGAGCTCAAAGAGAAGAAGCACCGCATCGAGGACGCGCTTTCCGCGACCCGCGCTGCCGTGCAAGAGGGCATGATCCCGGGCGGCGGCAGCTCGCTGGTGCACGCGGTCAAGGCGCTCATCGAGCTTCAGGGCAAGACCGAGAACGCCGACGAGAAGATCGGCGTCGGCATCATCACCCGCGCGCTCGAGGAGCCGCTCCGCCAGATCGCGGAGAACGCCGGCTTCGAAGGCAGCGTCGAAGTGAACCGCGTGAAGACCGCGCAACCCGGCATGGGCTTCGACGCGATGACGGGCGACCTCGTCGACATGGTCAAGGCCGGCATCGTGGAGCCGTTCAAGGTCACGCGCTCGGCGCTGCAAAACGCGGCCTCGATCGGCGCGCTGGTCCTGACGACCGAAACGCTGATCGCCGACAAGCCGGAACCCAAGAAGGACTCCGGCGGCGGCGGTGGCGGCGGCGGCATGGGCGGCTACGACATGATGTAGTCTTCGCCCACAAGCGAAGATGAAATCGAAACGGCCTCGGAGAGCGATCTCCGGGGCCGTTTTTCATCGTATCGATGCGGGCGTCAGTGGATCGTCACCACGCCGTCGGCGAGGTTGTGGTACGCCCACGTCACGCGCAGCTTTCCGCTCGCGATCGCGGGCGCGAGGATCGGTCCTGAGGCGAGCGCGACGGTGGTGAGGCGCGCGTTGACTTCCGCGACGCGTCGCAGCCGGTCTTCGCCGTCGCGCGGCACGCGGCTCACGGCTGGCATGATCTTTGCCACGACCGAGACGATGCTGGCCGGCGGGATCGGATTCGGGTAGCCGTCGAACGTCTTGATCGCCGCGTCGCACGCGCCGCAGCCGCTGTGCGCGACGACGACGACCAGCGGCGCGTGAAACTCCGCGACCGCGTACTCGATCGAGCCGGTGACGTCGCTGTTCGTTATGTTTCCCGCGGTCCGGCACACGAACAGATCGCCGAAGCCGGAATCGAAGACGATCTCCGGCGCTACGCGCGTATCCGCGCAGGTGAGCAGCGCCGCCCACGGCCGCTGCGGCGTAGCGGCCGACGGACGCGGCCGCGTGCGCGTGCCGCCGCCTCTAAAGCGTTTGTTACCGGCGTCCAAGAACGCCAATGCTTCCGCAGGCGTTCCGCGCGACGATCCGATCGGGTCCGCGGTCGAGAGCTGCGGAATCTCCGCCGCACCCGCAACCGCGGGCACCGCGAGCAAGGCCGAAACGCCGCCGATAAAAGCTGATCGTGTGAAGCCCATTCGAGCACCCCTTTCGCTGACGTAATTCGCCGGTGGATGCCTCCCCCGTGGGTGTCGTGTTGCCAAGAGAGGGAGCAGCACCTCCTAGCTCGCCGAATGCAATTCCGGCGCGAGCGCGGTGTTTGGGCGCGCGGGTGTGCCGCCCGCGTAAGGCAAACGAACACCGGATGGCGAGCGATGACGGTCGCGTGCGATGCTCCTGGGCGGGCACCGATCCCGCGATGATCGAGTACCACGATCGTGAGTGGGGCACGCCGCAGCACGACGACCGCGTGCTGTTCGAGTTCATCATCCTCGAAGGTGCGCAGGCCGGGTTGTCGTGGTCGACGATCTTACACCGGCGCGACGGGTACCGGCGCGCGTACCGCGAGTTCGATCCCGCGAAGGTTGCGCGCTTCGGCGAGCGCGACGCCGCGCGGCTGCTCGCCGACGAGCGCATCATCCGCAACCGCGCGAAGATCGCGTGGTCGGTGCGCAACGCGCAGGCGTTTCTCGAAGTCCAGCGCGAGCACCGCTCGTTCGACGCGTATCTCTGGAAGTTCGCCGGCGGCGCGCCGCTCGTCAACCGGCCTTCCTCGCTGGCCGGCGTGCCCGCGCGCACCGAGCTTTCCGACGCGCTCAGCAAGGACTTGCGCACGCGCGGCTTCGGCTTCGTCGGATCCACGATCTGCTATGCGTTCATGCAGGCCGTCGGGGTCGTGAACGACCACGCCGCGAGCTGTTTTCGCGCGCCGCCCGCACCGGGGAAGCGCCGCCGCTCCGGCGTATCCGTGCGCTGATGCTGCTGCTCGAAGGCGACGCGATCGTTCTCGCCGGGGCGACCGGGCGCGTCGGCGGCGCGACGCTCGCGACGCTGGTGCACGAAGGTGCGCGCGTGCTCGTCATCTCGCGTTCGCGCGAGCGCGCGCAAGAGGCGATCGACGGCCTTCTCGACGACGCCGAGCGCGCCGCCGCGACGCCGTTCGCCGCCGATCTGGGCGATCCGGCGCAAGCGGCCGCGGCGGTCGATGCATGCGTCGAACGGTTCGGCCGCGTCGACGCCGTCGTCAGCCTCGCCGGCGACGGGCGCGTCGCGCGGCTCGTCGACTCCTCGCTCGACGATCTCCGCGCGAACTATACCGCGTTCGTCGAGACCGCGTACAACCTCGCGGTGCCGGCGCTGCGCGCGATGCTCGCGCAGTCGTACCGCGACGGCGCGCGCTCGCGCGGCCGGTTCGTCGTCGTCACCGCCGGCTCGTCGAAGCAGCCCGCGCCCGGCCGCGGATTGTTCGGCATCGCGAAGGCCGGCGTCAACGTGCTGATGCAGGCGATCGCGCGCGAGCATAAATCCGACGGCATCGTCGCGAACGCGCTGGTGCTCGGCGGGGTCGCGACCGACGCGGCGCGCGGATACCTGGACGCCGAAGATTTCGCCGCCGCGGCGAGGCCGCAGGAAGTCGCCGACGCGCTTGCGTTTCTCGCGAGCGACCGCGGCAGCGGCGTAAACGGTTCGCTCGTCGATCTCAACGCCCGCGAGGTGGACTGACCATGACGCGTTTGCCTGCATGCATGCTCGTCGTCGCGCTGCTCGGCGCGTCGCCGGCACCGATCCCGTCGTCCGGCCCGTCGGCCGGCGATCGCGTCGCCGAGCTCGTCGGAACGTGGACGTGCCGCAATCCCGCGGGTATTCTGTCGACCGCCGTGTACCGCGCGGAGAGCGGCCGCATCGCGGTCACGGAGACGAGCGCGTCGGATTCGATCGCGACCGATGTTTTTAGGCCGGATCCGTCCGGCGGCTGGCACGTCGACCGGACGATGAAGTACGGGACGTTCACCGGGTACGGACCCGCGTGGACGACGGGCCCGTGGGTGATCGCGGACTCGCAGAAGCACGGCAGCAAGATTCTGTACGAACGCATCGACGACCGTACGCTGCGGCGCACGTTCACCATGTCGGATCGCGCGCCGTACGCCGGTGAAGTGTGCGCGAAGGGGGACGTTCCGCCCGATCCGGCGCTTTGCGCCGTGGCCGACATCCCGGCGGGTGTCGTACGAGCCTCGATGCCGGACACGCCCCCTGAGGCGCAGGCCAAGGGCCTTCGGGGACGCGTCGACGTGCTCGTCTCGCTCGACGCGCAGGGCCGTGTCGTCGACGCGACGATCAAGCACAGCGACTACGCTGTGCTGAACGCGCCGTCGATCGCGTCGGCGCGGAATTCGACGTACGTCCCGGCGCTTCACGACTGCAAGCCGGCGCCGAGCCAATACACCTTCGCCGTCGAATTCAGTGCGCAGTGACCGTGCGCGGCGCGTGACGTGACCGCGCTCTACGCCGTTCCGCCGTGGCTCGTGCTGCTCGGTGCCGTCGTGCTCGCGGTAGCCGTGGCGTGCGGCGGGCACGTCGCCGTACGGCGCGCGTTCCCGCAGATCGACTTTCGCGCGCACAACGACGTCGGCGGCATCGTGCTCGGCGTCACCGGCGGGCTCTTCGCGGTGATGCTGGCGTTCATCGTCGCGATCGTGTGGCAAGAGTTCGACGCGGCGACGCAGCGGGTCGCCGTCGAAGAAGCCGCGGCGACCGATCTCTGGCACACCGCGCGCGGGCTGCCGGCGCCGCTGGGTCCCGCGGTCCGCGCAAGCCTCGTCGAGTACGCGTCGGCGATGGTGAAGGCGGAGTGGCCGGCGATGCGCACGGGCGGCAGCAGCAAACACGCCGAGGACGTGCTTACGCGCACGTTCGAGGACGTCGCGCAGTTTCGGCCCGCGAACGCCGGCGCGGCGAACGCGCAGTCCGCGTCGCTGCAGTACCTCGGCGCACTGCACGACGCGCGCCATCACCGCCTCGACGACAACAGCAGCGGCGTCACGCCGTTCGAGTGGACGATCTTGCTGATCGGCGCGCTCGTCGTCATTGGAATTTGTTATCTGGTCGGCTTGTCCAGCTTGCGCACGCAATTGCTCATGACCGGTGCCGTCGCGGCGATGATCGCGGCCGTGTTCGTGCTGATCTTCGAGCTCGACTACCCGTTCCGCGGCGAGCTTTCCATCGCGCCGGCGGGCTGGCAGGAGTTCGTCGACCACAACCGCTAGCCGCGCGCCGCGAGCGAATTTACGTCGTCGCGCCGACCAGCTTCGCGAGCGCTTGCGACGGCTCGCACTGCAGCTCGGCCGCCAGCACGTCGCGGTACTGCCGGAAATGGCGCAGCGCTGCGGCGCGGTCACCGCTTTCGAGATACGCGCGGATCGCGATCTCGCGCGCGGGCTCGTCGCACGGGTCGTAGGCGATCATCTCGTGGCAGAGCGCGAGCGCGTCTTGCGTGCGGTGCTCCGCGAGGGCGTGCTTCGCGAGCGCTTGCGCGACCTCGCACCGCAGCTCGCGCAGATGACGCTCCGTCTGCTCGAACCATTCCCATTCTTCGAACTTGGGTGGGCGCGTCGCGCGCAGGCGGTCGTACAGCTCGCGCAGTCCCGCGACCTGGCGCGCGTCGAGCGCGCCGTCGGTGCGCAGCGTGCCGAGCGCGCGATCGATCTCCCACAAGTCGACGCGCACGTCGCTGCCGAGCCGGTAGCCGTCTTGCGTGCGAACGATGACGTTGTCGTCGCCGAGCCGCGACTTGAGCCGGTGCAGGCAGACGTGGAACGCGTTGCGGGCGGCGCTCTCCGCAAGGTCGGGCCACAGCAGGTCGGTCAGCCGGTCGCGCGACAGCGGCTCGGCGCGCATCGCGACGGCGGCCAGCAGCGCGTGCTCGCGCTCGGCGAGCACGATCGCCTGGCCGTCGCGCACGACGCGGCCGGTGACGAGCTCGACGCAGAGCCCGCCGCGCGGCGTCTCCGCCGCGGCACCGGCGCGATACCGCCGCACGAACGGCTCGAGAAAACCGCCGTGCTCGCCGCGCGCGATCGCGTCGATCGCCGCGTGCAGCTCGCTCGAGTCGATCTGCGCCGCGAGCGCGGCCGCCTCGGCGCGCAGCGCGCGGCGCCGGGTGGGATTCAACTCGGCGACCGCGAGCGCGGTGAGCACTTGATAAAACGGTGAGCGGCTGGCGGCGGCGGTTTCGCGCGCGACGTCGGCGTGGCGCAGCGCGCTCGCGGCGTCGTCCGCGCTGCCCGCCGCGATCAACGAGCCCAGCGCGACCCACTTCGGCTGATCGGCCTGCTGCGGCTCGCCCGCGTGGCCGCGCGCGCACGCGGTGAAGTACGCGAAGCCGCGCACGCCGTCGCGTTCCACGACCGCTTCGAGCGCGAACGCGTGCTGCACGAACTCGGCGTCGTCGCCGGCGAACCACGCGCCGAACGTCGCTTCGGCTTCGTAGAACGCGACGAAGTTCCCGAACCCCGTGCCGCGCGCGAGCTCGATCGCGCGCTCCAAGCGCTCGCGCTCGCTCGCGCGGTCGCCGCGCACGCGCGCGATGTCGGCCCCCAGCGTGACCAGCGTGCCGCCCGCCATCAGCGGCATCTGGTTGACGAACGGCCACGCCGCTTCCAGGTCGAACTCCGCTTCCTTCGTGCGGCCCAGCCGCGCCGTCATCAGCGAGCGCAGGTACAGCAGCCACGCGTGCATGCGCGTCGCCGGCACGTCGGGCGCGGCGATCTGCGCGCGGAAGTCGTCGACCAGCGTGAGCGCGGCTTGGTACTCGCCCGTGTAGCTGAGCATCAGCACGCGGAACACGTACAGATAGATGCGCTCCGTCGCGGGAGCGTCGGGCGGCAGCTTCGCCCAGATCGACTCGACTTCGTCGTACAGCACGCGCGAATCGACGGCGAACGTGCGCGCCAGCGCGGTGACCGACCACAGCCGCGAGTGCCGCAGCACGATCGCGCGGTCGAGCGAGGCCAGCACGCGCGCATACGCGATCGACGGGCCTTCGTCGATCACCTCGATGTGCTCGAGCGCGCCGGCGGCCGCGCGCTGGTCGCCGCGGCCGATGTGGATCTCCGCCGCGCGCTGGTACTCCTCGGCGCTTCCGTACGCCGCGGCCGCGGGCGCGAGCAGCGTGTCGACGCGTGCGGGATGGCGTTCGAGCAGCGTCGACGCGACGAGCGGATGCACCGCGAACGTACCGTCCGCATCGCGCGTGACGAACGGCGACGTCTTGGTGAACGCGAGGAACGTGTCGAACGCCGCGTCGTCGCCGAGCGCCAGGCGCAGGTCGCGTTCCGCCGCTTGCGGGATCGCGGAGCACGCGAGCAGCCCGTCCGTCACGGCAGGCGATGCGTCGCCCAGCACCTGATCGGCGAGGTACTCGTGCAGCTCTTCGTACGCGACGTCGTCGAGCTTGTCGAGCAGCGCGTCGAGCCGCCCTTCGTGCGCGAACCGCGCGAGCAGCAGCACCGCGATGGGCCAGCCCGCGGCGATCGACGCGACGCGCTCCACGCTTTGCGCGCTCGCGCCCGTCGGGCGGAAGATCGCGCGCATCTCGTCCGCCCCGAACGCGAGGTCCGACGCGCGCAGGCTCAGGATTTGGTGCGGCGGCGCGAACCGCGACAAGTGCATGCGCAGCGGCTCGCGCGAGCAGATCACGATCGTACGCCCGTCGGTGCGGCTCGCGAGCAGCTTCGCGAGCAGCTCGCGCGCAGCGGGATCGGCGACCACGTTCTCGGCGTTCTCGAACACGAACGCCGACGCGCTCGGCGGGCGCACGCGCCAGGCGGCCAGGACCACGCCGGTCCGGTCGGCGGCCGCGGCGTGCCCGTCGCCGAGCATCGCTTCGCTCTGGGACAGGTTGGCGCTGCGGTCGGGGTTCTCGTCGGCCAGCGACGGGATCACGCGGCGAGCCAGGTCGACGTCGGAAGTGACGCCGCGGCAGTCGCACACCGTGAACGGCGAGCCCTCGAGTAGCTGGCGGACGAACGTCGACTTTCCGAAGCCGGCCGGAGCGACCAGCGCGACGATCGCCGGCCCGGCCGCCCGGACGCGTTCGATCAGCGCCGTCCGGAAGAGGTCGGCGCCCGCGCTCGCCGCGGGAGGCGTCGGCAGCGTGATGTCCATCGGCAGGCTCGTAAGTGTCGGCGTCCGGTGAGGTCCGACGACTTTCGTCGCCTTAACGGCGTATTACTTTACACACGCCGCTGTGGACGGTGTGGACAGGCCGGACGGGTACAGCATCCAGGGGCCGGACCCCGGCAACTCCGGTTCCTGGCAGTGTGTTTTAGAGAGTGCTAATGCGACCCGAAAGGAACCTCGCGCGTGCGTAATCACGACGAGTTGCTCGAGTTCGAACGGCTTTTTGCACCCCGCGGGGCGCACGGCCGGTTCGAGCCCAATACCGACGTCCACGTGGACGAGAACGACCGGACGATCGTCGTCCACGTCGAGCTCGCCGGCGCGGACGCCGATTCGCTGCTCGTCTCCGTTGACGACGCGTATCTCACGATCGCCGGCCGGCGCGCGTTGCGCGACGTCTCGCGCAACAGCTCGCTGCTGCGCAAGGAGATCCAGTACGGCGAGTTCCTCAAACAGATTCGCCTCCCGGCGCCCGTCCTCGAAGACGGCGCGACGGCGTTCTACCGCGACGGCATTTTATCCATCCGGCTTCCGCTCGCTCAATCCCAGCAGTTCCCGATCGTGCGGACCGAGATCCGCATGACGGTCAGAAGGACCCCCGCGTAATGGCGAAACCCGACAAAGCCCCCGAGATCCTCGGCATCCTCCCGTTGCAAGACGCGGTGCTGTTCCCGAACACCGTCATCCCGCTCGCAGTCGTGAAGCGGCCGGGCATCCAGCTCGTCGAAGAGGCGCTGCGCGAAGGCAAGCAGATCGGGCTCGTCGCGCTCAAGGACAAAGAGACGGAGGATCCGGGTCCCGACGATCTGCGCCGCATCGGCACGATCGGCACGATCCAGAAGATGCTCAAGGTTCCGGACGGCACGCTGCGCTGCATCGTCGCCGGCGGCCCCGTGTTCCGCATCGACCAGTTCGTCGCGACCGAACCGTACCTCGCGTCGACGTTCACCGAGCTCCCCGACATCACCAAAGACGGCGATCAGCTCGTCGCGATGCAGCGCAACCTGGGCTCGCTGTTCCAGAAGCTGCTCGGCTATCTGCCGCAGGCGCCGCGCGAGATGGAGATGGAGGTCAACAACATCTCCGATCCCAACTTGCTGGGCTACTTCGTCGCGTCCACGATGCGGCTGGAGACCGCCGACCGCCAAGCGATCCTCGAAGAGCGCGACACCGCGAAGCGGCTGCGCAAGCTCACGATGCTCATCACCAAAGAGCTGGAAGTGGTCGAGCTCGGCCACAAGATCCAGTCCGACATCCAGCGCGAGATGGAGAAGAACCAGCGCGAGTTCTACCTGCGCCAGCAGATGCGCGCGATCCAGGAAGAGCTCGGTGAAGGCGATCCGCAGGTCGCGGAAGCCAACGAGCTGCGCAAGAAGATCGAAGAAGCGAAGATGCCGGAGGACGTGAAGAAGGCGGCCGACCGCGAGCTCGACCGCATCACGAAAGTTCCGACGGCGAGCCCGGAGTACAGCGTCATTCGCACGTACCTCGACTGGCTCACGCAGCTGCCGTGGGGCGCGTCGACGTCGGATCAGATCGACATCGCGAAGGCGCGCGCGATCCTCGACGAGGATCACTACGACCTCGAGAAAGTCAAAGACCGCATCGTCGAGTATCTCGCCGTCGGCAAGCTCAAGAACAAGCTGACCGGCCCGATCCTCTGCTTCGTGGGGCCGCCCGGCGTCGGCAAGACCTCGCTCGGGCAGTCGATCGCGAAGGCGATGGGCCGCAAGTTCGTGCGCCTGTCGGTCGGCGGCGTGCGCGACGAAGCCGAGATCCGCGGCCACCGCCGCACGTACATCGGCGCGATGCCGGGCACGATCGTGCGCGCGCTGCGCGACGCCGGGACCAACAACCCGGTGATGATGATCGACGAGATCGACAAAGTCGGCGGCGACTTCCGCGGCGACCCGCAGAGCGCGCTGCTCGAAGTGCTCGACCCCGAGCAGAACAACACGTTCCGCGACCACTACCTCGACCTGCCGTTCGACCTGTCGCGCGTGCTGTTCATCTGCACGGCGAACACGCTGGACTCCATCAGCAGCGCGCTGCGCGACCGCATGGAGATCATCAACCTCTCGGGCTACACCGAGCTGGAGAAGCTCCAGATCGCGAAGCGCTACCTCGTGCCCAAGCAGAAGAAAGCCAACGGGCTCAAGGAAGCGCAGGTCGCGATCAGCGACGGCGCGCTCAAGCAGATCATCGTCGACTACACGCGCGAGGCCGGCGTTCGCAACCTCGAGCGCGAGATCGGTACGACGTTCAGAAAAGTCGCGCGTAAGGTGGCCGAGGACGCGAAGTACAAGCTGCGGGTGAAGCCTGAGAACCTCGTCGAGTTCTTGTCGAAGCCGCGTTTCTACAACGAGGTCAAACGCCGCACCGCGTCGGTCGGCGTCGCGACCGGGATGTTCTACACGCCGGTAGGCGGCGACATCCTGTTCATCGAGACCAGCGCCATGCCCGGTACCGGCAAGTTCACGCTGACCGGCCAGCTCGGCGACGTGATGAAAGAGTCGGCGACGGCGGCGATCTCGTTCCTGCGCTCGCGCTCCGCGGAGCTCGGGCTCCCCGACGACTGGTTCGGCAAGCACGACTTGCACATCCACATCCCGGCCGGCGCGATCCCCAAGGACGGCCCGTCCGCGGGCATCGCGATGGCGACGTCGATCGCGTCGCTGCTGACAGGCTTGAAGGTCGATCCGGAAGTCGCGATGACCGGCGAGATCACGCTGACCGGTCAGGTGCTGCCGATCGGCGGGCTCAAGGAGAAAGTGCTCGGCGCGAAGCGGGCCGGGATCAAAAAGGTCCTCATCCCGCGCCGCAACGAGATCGATCTCGACGACGTGCCCAAGGAAGTGCGCGACGCGATCCAATTCATCCCGGTCGACGAGCTGAGCGAAGTGTTCGAGAACGCGCTCGGCAAGCGAGTGATCACGCCGGTGCTGCTGGGCGCGATCGAAACGCCGTCGGCGAGCGCGCGCCGCAACAACGTCGTCGCGCTGCGGCCCAGCGCGAAGCGCAACGGCGCCCAGCGCACGCCGCGCACTGCGCGCGGCGCCGCGCCGAAGCGCGGCCGCTAGCCCGAACGGCACCCGGCCGGCCGCATCAGCGGTCGACCGGGCTGTCGACGCGGTACACGCGGCCGCGGTGGTTGTCGCGCGTGCTCTCGTGCAAGGTGCGGGCGGCGTGGCGTTCCGAGCCCAGGATGACGCGCCGCTCTTCGACGTTGTCGAAGCGCCGGTCCGGGATGCTCGCGAGCAGACCGAACGCGAGGTCGCCCGCCGCGGCATGATCGAGCTCGTGCGCGAGCCCGAGCGACGGTGATTGGCGGCCGCCGTGGGTCGTGCGCATCGCGCTGGTGGGGTCCCAGCGGATGACGTGCGTCGCGGAATCGTACGAATCGTCGCCGCGGTGGTTGATGAGCATGCGGTGCCGCACCGGGCTCTGCTCGACGCGGCGGATCAGCGACCGTTCGACGGCGTCGCGGCTCAGGTACGCGAACGCGCTGTCGACGAGCTCTTTCGCGGCGAGCGGGATCGTGAGCGAACCGTAGCTGACTTCGGACGTTCTCATGGCGCCCGTCAGATCACGCGCACCGTCCGCCGCGGCAAGGGCGGTGCGTCAGCCGGGGTTATCCGCCCGGTGGGCTCTGCACGATTTGCGCGTGCGTCGCCGGGTCGGCCGCGATCCGCACGTCGAACGAGTCGATCTGCGCGCTCAGCGGGATATGAAACGGCCCGGCGCGCACGGAGCCTTGCGCGCGCAGCGTGAACTGGAACTCGAAAAGCTCCGGCGTCTGGCCGCTCGCGGGTACCGTTCGGCAATTGTCGATCGTCCCGGTGACGCTGATCCCGGGCGTTATCGCGACCGTCGTGCTCGCTCCGTTCGCGACGGACGCGATCGTCGAGCTCGCGCCGTTCGGCGCCGACAGGACGACGCTCAGCGACGCCGGCACGCTCTTCCCCGCCGACGTGTCGCAGAAGACTTGCGTCGTCGCGCCGATCTTGATGCCCAGCGCGGAATAACCGGTAACGTGCGGTCCGAAGACGCTTTGTGCCATAGCCGGTCCTTCTCTGCCGCTTAGCGCCCGCCTCGTGGGCAGGTGCGGCGTCAGAGCGCGAAGCGGTTCGGTGCGAACAGCTCGAGCGCGAAGCCCGGTTCGTCGCCCGCCAGCAAGGCGGCGACGATCTCGCCCACGACCGGCGTGAACTTGTAGCCGTGGCCGGAGAAGCCGCCGGCGAGCACGACGCGCGGCTGCTGCGGGTGCGCGCCGATGACGAAGTGCTCGTCGGGCGTGTTCGAGTACATGCAGACGGCCGCGCGCAAGAACGCGCCGTTCGCCGCCGGCACGAACGAGGCGAGCGCCGCGCGCGCGAACGCGATCTCGTCGTCGCGCACCGTGCGATCGAGCGCGTCCGGATCGGCGTCGACGCCGCTGCCGTGGTGTGCCACCTTGGCGCCGCCGCCGAAATCGGGGAAGCCGTAGAACATGCGCTGCCCGGCGCGCTCGCAGCACCAGATCGGCAGCCGCTCCGGCGATACCGCGGCGCGGTCGTTCGGCGCGAACCAGAACTGCACGTTGCGCTCGATGCGCAGCGGGATGCCGGCATCGGGCGCGGCGCGCGCGAACCACGGTCCCGCGCAGATCGCGAGCCGCTCGGCATCCGCGTGCGTGCCGTCCGCGAGCGCGACGCGCACGCCGCGCTCGCCCGCGTCCCAGCCGGTCGCTTCGAGGCCGAAACGCAGCTCCGCGCCCGCCGCCGCGGCGTCCAGCAAATGCGCGTGCACGCCTTCCTCGGGAAATACCGCGCCGGCGACCGCTTCGAACACGCCGATCTCGTCGTCGTGCGGCGTCAGCATCGGATAACGCCGGCGCAGCTCGTTCGCATCGAGCACGTCGTGCGCGAGGTCCCACCGTCGCGCGCTCGCGAGCGTGCCCGCCACGACCGGCGTCTCGGGACGGCCGACGAACAGGCCGCCGGTCTGCGCGCGCAGCGTCGTGCCGGTGCGCACCGCGAGCGCATCCCACAACGCGTACGCACGGCGCAGCAGCGGCACGTAGTCCGGCGACTCGAAGTACGCCTGGCGAATGATGCGCGTGTCGCCGTGCGACGAGCCGCGCGCGTGCGCCGGGCCGAAGCGCTCGATGCCGAGCACGCGCAGCCCGCGCGCCGCGGCGTGCGCCGCGACGGCGCTCCCCATCCCGCCGAGGCCGAGCACGACCGCGTCGTAGCGCACGAAAACTACCGCACGAGAACGGTGCCCGCCGGACCGTCGAGCACCTCGCCGACGATCGCGACGGTGCCGAGATCGCTCAGCTCGGCGAGCACGCGCTCCGCGCCGTCGCGCGGGATCGCGATGAGCAGCCCGCCCGACGTCTGCGCGTCGGACAGCGCGATGCGATAGTCGTCGCCGACGCCGTCCGCGTACGTCGTAAAGCGCGCGTGGTCGGCGAGGTTGTCGTGCGTTCCGCCGGGTACCGCGCCGCGCGCGATCAAGTCGAGCACGCCCGCGAACAGCGGCACGCGGCGCGCGTCGAACGCGAGCGCGACGCCGGACGCGCGCGCGATCTCGCCCGCGTGCCCGACGAGCCCGTAGCCGGTGACGTCGGTGGCGCCGTGGGCGCCGTGGGCGAGCATCGCGCGCGATGCGCGGTCGTTCAGCCGCACCATCTGCGCGATCGCCGGCGCGAGGTCGGCGTCGGAGATCAGGTCGCGCTTGCGCGCGGTGGTGAGGATGCCCGTCCCGAGCGGTTTGGAGAGAATTAGCGTGTCGCCGGGACGGGCTCCGCCGTTTCTCACGACGCGCTCGGGGTCGATGGTTCCGGTGATGGCCAGCCCGTACTTCGGCTCGGCGTCCTTGATCGTGTGACCGCCCAGGATGACGACCCCCGCCTCGGCGGCGACGGCCGCGCCGCCGGCGAGGATCTCGCCGAGCACCTCGGTGCCCAGCTCCTCGACCGGGAACGCCACGATGTTGAGCGCGGTCAGCGGCGTGCCGCCCATCGCGTACACGTCGCTGAGCGCGTTGGCCGCGGCGATGCGGCCGAAGTCGAACGCGTCGTCGACGACGGGCGTGAAGAAGTCGACGGTCTGGACGAGCGCGAGACCGGGGCTCAGGCGGTAGACTCCGGCGTCGTCGCTCGTCGCGTGTCCGACGAGCACGTTCGGGTCCGTTACGGGCGGCAAGCGGCGCAGGACCTGCGCCAGGTCGGCAGAGCCGACTTTACTCGCTCAACCCGCGCAGGCCGAGTACGCCGTAAGCCGGATCTTGCGACCGGGGGACTTCATCGGATGGCGAATACACCGCGCAACGCCGAACGTCCGCCGGAGAAGCCGTTGTCGAAGAACCTGCTCTTCATCCCGGGTCCGGTCACCGTTGCCGAATCCGTGCTCACCGCGTCCGCGCAGCCGATGATCGACCACCGCGGCCCCGCGTTCAAAGCGCTCCTCGACCGCATCACGACACGCATGAAACCGATCTTCGGCACCGAGAATGCCGAGGTGCTGCTGCTCGGGGCCTCGGGGACCGGCGGCCTCGAAGCCGCGGTCGGAAGCCTGTTCGGGCCCGGCGACCGCGTCCTCGCGTGCCCGATCGGCGTGTTCGGCGAACGGCTCGTCGCCATCGCGCGCACGTTCGGCTGCGAGGTCGACGTGCTCGAAACGCCGTGGGGCACCGGCGTCGACCCCCATGCGCTGCGCGCGCGCCTCGACGCGAACCGCGGCGAGCACCGCTACGACGGCGTGCTGCTCACGCACAACGAGACGTCGACCGGCGTGCAGAACGACATGGCGCCGCTCGCCGACGCGCTGCGCGGCTACGGCGCGTACGTCGTCGTCGACTCGGTCAGCGGGATGGCGGCGAGCGACTTCGCGATGGACGCGTGGGGCTTCGACGTCGTCGTCACCGCGTCGCAGAAAGCGCTCGCGGCGCCGCCCGGCGTCGCGATGGTGGCGGTCGCGCCGCGCGTGTGGGAACGCATGGACGCGAACCTGAGCGCGCAGCGCTTTTATTTCGATCTGCGCAAAGCGCGCGAGTTCGCGAAGATCGGCCAGACGCCGTGGACGCCGCCCGTGTCGATCGTGTTCGCGCTCGACGCCGCGCTCGACGAGTTCGAGCGTACCGGGCCGGCCGCGGTGCACGAGCGCCACGCGCGCTACGCGCGCGCGATCCGCGCCGCCGCGCTCGCGCTCGGCCTGTCGCTCTACTCCGACGAGGGCGCGCACTCGCCGACCGTCGTGGCGATCGAGCTCCCGGCGGGGATCGACGGCGACGCGATCCGCACGAGCCTGCGGGAGTCGCGTGGCGTGATCGTCGGCGGCGGCCAGCGGCAGCTCAAAGGGAAGATCGTGCGGATCGGCACGATGGGCGACCTCACGCAGACCGACGTGCTGGGCGCGCTCGGCGCGCTCGAGATCGCGCTGCTCGAAGCCGGCGCGCCGATCCAGCTCGGAACGGGCGTGCAAGCCGCGCTGAAAGTGTTTCTGGAGGCGGAAGCGCCCGCGGCGGTGTAGCGGCCGGACAACGGCAGCCACCCGGAAACCTTTGCCGGAACCGAACAGGCGGAGCGAAGGAAAGCTCCAGACCGACGAAGCACTTTTCCGGACGCGGGCCACCGCGGAACGATAAGGAAAGAGGCCGAGCGTATTGCACGACCTGGCTCAGCAAATCGTCAGCGGTTTGGCGACCGGTTCGATCTTCGCGAGCATGGCGCTCGCGCTGGTGCTCATCTACCGGGCGATGGGGATCATCAACTTCGCGCAAGGCGAGCTGGCGATGTTCACCACGTACATCGCATGGCAGCTCACGCAGACGGGGATGCCGATCCTGCTCGCCTTCGTCCTCGCGGTCCTCATCGCGTTCGTCGGCGGGGTGGCGCTGGAACGCATCGTCGTGCGGCCGGTGGAGCGCGCGCCGCAGCTCACCGTCGTCATCGTGACGCTCGGGCTGTTCACGGTGTTCAACGGGCTGGCGGGCTGGTTCTGGGGCTACGTCGTGAAGTCGTTTCCGACGCCGTTCCCCACCGCGCCGCTGAATATCGCGGGCGTCGCGTTCTCCGCGCAGGACGTCGGGGTGATCGTCGTCTCGCTCATCACGCTGGGTCTGATCTCGCTCTTCTTCCAGAAGACGAAGATCGGGCTGGCGATGCGGGCCGCGGCGCTGTATCCCGAGCAGAGCCGCGTGCTGGGGATCCACGTCGGGTGGATGCTCGCGCTGGGCTGGGGGCTCGCGTCGGCCGTCGGCGCCATCTCGGGGATCATGGTCGCGCCCGCGCTTTTCCTCGATCCGAACATGATGCAGAGCGTCATCGTGTACGCGTTCGCCGCGGCGGTGCTCGGCGGTATCGAAAGCCCGATCGGCGCGGTGGTCGGCGGGCTCGTGCTCGGCGTCGCGCTCAACCTGCTGGGCACGTACGTCGAAGCGATCGGCAACGAGCTGCGGCTCGCGGCCGCGCTCGCGATCATCGTCGTGGTGCTCATGGTGAAACCGTCCGGTTTGTTCGGCCGCACGACGGTGCAGCGCGTCTAGTGGTGAGCCGG
The DNA here is from genome assembly GCA_036403315.1 of Candidatus Elarobacter sp. GTDB lineage: Bacteria > Vulcanimicrobiota > Vulcanimicrobiia > Vulcanimicrobiales > Vulcanimicrobiaceae > Vulcanimicrobium. The sequence continues at coordinate 33,820 of DASWRD010000124.1, read as the reverse complement.
CGATGCGTCTGAACACCGCGCAATGGGTTCCCATCGCGATTGCCGCCGTGGTGATCGCCGTGCTGCCCGCGGTCGTGCCGTCGTTCATCGTGTTCGATCTGATCTTCGTCGCCGCGTACGCGATCGCGGTGCTGGGCCTCGTCGTGCTCACCGGGATGAACGGTCAGATCTCGCTCGGCCACGGCGCGTTCATGGCGCTGGGCGGCTACGTCGCGGCGGTGCTCGCGCACAATGCGGGCTGGCCGTACTGGATCGGCGTCCCGCTCGCCGCGGTCGCGTGCGGCGCGTTCGGGCTGTTCATCGGGCTGATCGCGCTGCGGCTCGCCGGCGTGTACCTCGCGCTCGCGACGTTCTCGCTCGCGGTCGCGACGCCGTCGTTCCTCAAGCACTACAAGAGCATCACCGGCGGCTTCGGCGGGATGTCGCTGGAGGCGGTCAAAGCGCCCGCGTGGTTCCCGCTCGACGCGCAGCACTGGCTGTACTACGTCGCGTGGGCCGTCGCCGGCATCTGTTTCCTGCTCTCGGCGCTGCTCGTGCGCGGCACGTTCGGGCGCGCGCTGCGCGCGCTGCGCGACAATCCCGTCGCCGCCGTGTCGTTCGGAATCAACCCGTATTACTACAAGACGCTTGCGTTCGGCTGGAGCGCGGCGCTGGCGGGTGTCGCCGGCGCGTTCCTCGCGATCGCTACGGCGTTCGTCAGCCCGGACACGTTCAGCTTCGCGCTGTCCATCACGCTGCTGATCGGCGCGGTGCTCGGCGGAATCTTGACGTTCTGGGGCGCGCTCATCGGCGCGCTCGTCATCGAGTTCTTACCATTGCTCGCGCAGCAGGTCAATGCCGCCGCACCGAGCGTGGTGTACGGCGTCACCCTGATCCTCATGATGCTGTTCGTCCCCGACGGAATCGTCGGCGGATTGCAGCGTGCAGTTCGGCGGTTCGCGCCCGCGCACCGAACGAAACCCGAGCTCGAACCGTTCAGCCCAAGCGCCGCAATGAAAGCGGCCGATCAACCCTCGCGCGAGTAGCGCAAGCCCGGCGCCGGCTCGGCGCAGTCGAGGAGCAACTTCGTGAAACCATTCGTCAGAAAAGCCGGGACCGGCATGTTCGCAGCGGTGTTCGCGCTCGCCATGACCGGCAGCACGATCGCGCCGGCGTTCGCGGCGGAAACCGGCGTGACCGACACCGAGATCCTGCTGGGCGGTACCCACCCGTACAGCGGTCCCGCGTCGGCGTACGGCAACATCGGCAAAGGCATCGCCGCGTACTTCAGCTACGTGAACGACGCGGGCGGCGTGCACGGCCGCAAGATCAAGTACATCGACAAAGACGACGGCTACAGCCCGCCGCAAGCGGTTCAGATCGTCCACCAGCTCGTCGAGCAGGACAAGGTATTCGCGATCTTCGACACGCTCGGCACCGCGGTCAACACCGCGATCCGCCCGTACGTCAACCAGCAAGGCGTTCCGCACATGTTCGTTGCGACGGGCGCGACGACGTGGGGCAAGGACGCGAGCAAGTTCCCGTGGACGATCGGCTGGCAGCCCGACTACCAATCCGAAGGGATCTTGTACGCGCAAGACGTTCTGCGCGAGCACCCCAAGGCGAAGATCGGCGTGCTCTACCAGAACGACGACTACGGCGAAGACATGAACGCGGGCCTCAAAAAAGGCCTCGGCAAACACCAGGACCTCATCTGCAAGATGGCGTCGTACGAGACGTCGGACCCGAGCGTCGGCTCGCAGATCGCGTCGCTCAAGGCCGCGGGCTGCGACACGTTCATGATCTTCGCGACGCCCAAGTTCGCGATCCAGGCAATGGTGCTGGCCGCGCAGCAGTCGTGGCACCCCGTGACCTATCTCAACAACGTCGCGAACGCGATCCCGTACATGCGCGCGGCGATGAAGGCCGGCGGTCCGGGCGCGGTTCAGGGGATCATCACGACGTACTATCTCAAGGATCCGGCGAACAAAGCGCGCTACGGCGGCGATGCCGGCATGAAGCTCTACAACGACATCATGACCAAGTATCTCCCGAGCGCCGACAAGGAAGACGGTAACTTCCTGTACGGCGTCGCCATCGCGTACACGATGGTCGACGTGCTTAAGCGCGCCGGCAAGGACCTCACCCGCAAGCGCGTGATGGAAGTCGCGTCCAACTTCACCGAGAAGGACAACCCGCTCGTGTACCCGGGCGTCATCATCCGCACGGCACCGAACTTCCGGTTCCCGATCACGCAGATGATCACGGCCAAGTGGCTGGGCACCGACTGGTCGCCCAGCGGCATCCTCGTGGACACGCGCTCCTCGGCGACGGCCTCGAAGTAACCGCGTGGGGTCCTTGCTGGCGGTCCGCGACCTGACCATCCGATTCGGCGGCATCACGGCGTTGAGCGACGTGTCGTTCGACGTCGAGGAAGGCCACATCGTCGGGCTGATCGGGCCGAACGGCGCCGGCAAGACCACGTGCTTCAACTGCATCACGCGACTGTACCAGTCCGACGGCGGGCAGGTGCTGTTTCGCGACGACGATCTGCTGCGGTGCTCGCCGCAGCAGATCGCCGGCAAGCGGATCGCGCGCACGTTTCAGAACGTCGCGCTGTTCGACCACATGTCGACGCTCGACAACGTGCTCGTCGGCGCGCACGCGCGCTTTCCCGGCGGGCTCGCGGGCCGGCGCTTCGAAGCGCGGGCACGAGCCGAGGCGCTCGAGATCCTCGACCGGCTCGGCTTGGCGCAGTTTGCCGCGCGGCCGGTGCTGGGGCTGCCGTTCGGCACGCGCAAAGCCGTCGAGCTCGCGCGCGCGCTGATGGCAAAACCCGAGCTGCTGCTGCTCGACGAACCCGCCGCGGGGCTGGGTCATGAGGAAGTGGCGGAGCTCGGCGCGCAGATCAAACGCGTCGCCGTGCAGTTCGACACGACGATCCTGATGGTGGAGCACCACATGGCGCTCGTGATGAGCGTCTCCGATCACATCGTGGTGCTGGCGTCGGGCCGCAAGCTCGCCGACGGCGCGCCCGAAGCGGTGCGGCAAAATCCCGCGGTGATCGAGGCCTATCTTGGAACCGTCTAACGGCGTGCTGCTCGAAGCGCGCGATCTTCGTGGGCGCTACGGGCAGATCGAAGCGGTGCACGGCGTCGACCTCGCCGTGCCGAAAGGCTCGATCGTCGCGCTGCTCGGCGCGAACGGCGCCGGCAAGACCAGCACGCTGCGCGCGCTCACGGGCGCGATCAAAACGACGGGCACGGTGATGTTCGCGGGCAAACCGCTGGCGCGCCGCCCCGAAGACGCGGCGCGCAACGGCATCGCGCACGTCCCCGAAGGCCGCGGCACGCTCAGCACGCTCACGGTGTGGGACAACCTGATGCTCGGCGCGTACGTCGAGGGCAACCGCGCGCGCGTGCGCAAGCGCATCGACCGCGTCAGCGGATACTTTCCGTGGCTGACCGAGCGCAAGAACCAAGTCGCGGGCACGCTCAGCGGCGGCGAGCAGCAGATGCTCGCGATCGCGCGCGCACTGATGCTGGAGCCGCAGGTGCTGCTGCTCGACGAGCCGTCGCTGGGCCTCGCGCCGCTGATCGTGCGCGAGATCTTCACGCTGCTGCGCACGATCAACGAGCAGGACGGCGTGAGCATCCTCGTGGCGGAGCAGAACGCGACCATCGCGCTCGCAACCGCGCACCACGCCTACGTGCTGGAGACCGGCCGCGTCGCGGTATCGGGCAGCAGCGCCGAGCTGCTCAAAGACGACCGCGTCCGAAGATCGTACCTGGGTTACTGAGGTCGGCCTGACGGCGTGACCCTCAGTGTCACCCTGAGCCTGTCGAAGGGTGCGCCACGATCGTGCCTCGCGATGGTTGCTCCACCATCAGGAACTTATCTTTGTCGGATTACCAGGGACGGGTTGCGGTGCGCTCGAAGCCCGCGCGGCTCGAAGGAGGACCGATGTGCCGATAGCCGTCCGCGATTGGGTTGCCGTGCTGGAGATCGACAGCCCGCCGGTCAATGCGCTGGGGCCGCAGTCGATCGCGCCCGTGATCGAGGCGCTCGAGGCAGTGCAGCGCGATCCCGCCGTCACCGCCGTCGTCTTGACCGGCGCGCGCGGGAACTTCAGCGGCGGCGCGGACATGAAGGGCTTCGGCCAGGACCCCCCGCCTCGGCCCAACGTGCGCGACCTGATCGACGCGCTGGAGAAGTCGGCGAAGCCGGTGGTGGCCGCGCTCGACGGGCACGTGCTGGGCGGCGGGTTCGAGGCCGCGCTCGGCTGCGATTACCGGATCGCCGCTCCCACCGCGCGCCTCGGCTTCCCGGAGATCAAGCGCGGGCTGCTGCCGGGCGCTGGCGGCACGCAGCGTGCGCCACGGCTGGCGGGCGCGCAGGCGGCACTGGAGCTGATCCTTTCCGGCGATCCGATCGACGGCGCGCGCGCGACCGCGCTCGGTCTCGTGGACGTGCTCGCCGAGGACGGGGATTACCTCAACGCGGCGGTCGAGTTCGCGAAGACGCTCGCCGGCGCGCCGCGCAAGCGCGCGAGCGAGATCGCGGCGGCCCCCGACGACGCCGGCGTTATCGAAGCGGCGCGCAAGCGCGCGCAACCTGAGGCGCGCGGCGGGCTGGCGGAGCACCGCGCCATCGACTGCGTCGCCGATGCGCTTACGATTCCGTTCGCCGAAGGCTTGGTGCGCGAACGCGAGCGCTTCATGGAATTGATCGCGTCGGAGCAGTCCAAGGCGCGGCTGCATCTGTTCTTCGCCGAGCGCGAGGCGGCGAAATTGCCGGACGGCAGCGCGCCGCCGCCGTTCGCCGTGCGCACCGCCACCGTCATCGGCGGCGGCACGATGGGCACCGGCATCGCGATGGCGTGCGCGAACGCGGGCGTGCAGGTGACGCTCGTCGACCTCGCCCCGGACGTGATCGAGCGGGCGCGCGGCATCATCGCCGGCAACTACGCGGCGACGCAGCGCAAAGGCAAGCTGTCGCAGGAAGACATGGACGCGCGCCTCGGGCGCATCACGTTCGCGATGTCCCTCGACGCCGCGGCAAACGTCGATCTCGTGATCGAAGCGGTGTTCGAGGAGATGGGCGTCAAGCAGGACGTGTTCCGCAAGCTCGACGCGATCGCGCATCCCGGCACCATCCTCGCGACGAACACCTCGACGCTCGACATCGATGCGATCGCGGGCGTGACGGCGAGCCCGCAAGACGTCGTCGGCATGCATTTCTTCAGCCCGGCGAACGTGATGAAATTGCTGGAGATCGTGCGCGGTGCGAAGACGTCGCCCGCGACGATCGCGAAGGCGCTCGCCTTCGCGAAGCAGATCAAGAAAGTCGGCGTCGTCGCGGGGAATTGCGACGGCTTCATCGGCAACCGCATGCTGCACCCCTACGGTCGCGAGGCGGCGTTCTTGCTGGAAGAAGGCGCGACGCCGGAACGCGTCGACCGCATTATCCGCGACTTCGGCTTTCCGATGGGACCGTTCGCGATGGGCGACCTCGCGGGGCTCGACGTCGGGTGGCGCATCCGCAAGGGCCGCAACGCGATCGCGCCGCCGGTCGGCCGTTATTCGAAGATCGCCGACGAGCTGTGCGAGGCGGGGCGCTTCGGTCAGAAGACGGGCGCGGGCTATTACCGCTACGAAGCCGGTAATCGCACGCCGATCCCCGACCCATTCGTCGACGACGTGATCGTGCGCAACGCGCGCGAAGCCGGCATCGAGCGGCGCGAGATCTCCGACGCCGAGATCCTCAAGCGCTGCATGTACTTGCTGGTGAACGAAGCGGCGAAGATCCTCGCCGAAGGCATCGCCGCGCGGCCGGGCGACGTCGACGTCGTGTGGGTGTACGGGTACGCGTTCCCGGCGTTTCGCGGCGGGCCGCTGCGGTGGGCCGACTCCGTCGGGTTGCAGAGCATCGTCGACGACATGGTCGCGTTCGAGCGCGCGCACGGCGAGTACTGGGCGCCCGCGCCGCTGCTGCGCGAGCTTGCCGCGAGCGGCGGCACGTTCGGTTCGTGGAAGCGCGCTTCGGCGAGCGAAGGACAGACGGTGGCGGCGCATGCGTGAAGCGGCGATCGTCTCCACCGCGCGCACGCCGATCGGCAAGGCGTTTCGCGGCGCGTTCAACGACACGCACGGCGCGACGATGGCGGGCCACGTCATCGAGCACGCCGTGCGGCGCAGCGGTCTCGATCCCGCCGAGATCGAGGACGTCATCCTGGGCTGCGCCGAGCCCGAAGGCGCGACGGGCCACAACATCGCGCGGCTCGCGGCGATCCGCGCGGGTTTGCCGGTCACGACCGCGGGCACCACGATCAACCGCTTCTGCAGCTCCGGCTTGCAGGCGATCGCGTTCGCCGCGCAGCGCGTCGTCGTCGACGGCGTCCCCGCGATGGTCGCGGGCGGGCTCGAATCGATCAGCCTCGTGCAACCTAACGCGAACCGCACGTACCTGCGCGAAGAGTACCTCGCCGAGCACAAGCCCGACTTGTGGATGTCGATGATCGAGACGGCGGACGTCGTCGCGAAGCGCTACGGCGTCAGCCGCGAGCGGCAGGACGAGTACTCGCTGATCAGCCAGCAGCGCACCGCCGCGGGGCAGCAGGCGGGACGCTTCGACGCGGAGATCGTGCCGCTCCCGACGCGTAAGGCAGTGCAGAACAAAGAGACCGGCGAGATCACGCACGAGGACGTGACGCTGACCAAAGACGAGGGCAACCGCCCCGACACGACGCTCAAAGGTCTCGCGAAGCTCAAGCCGGTGCGCGGCGAGGACCAGTACATCACCGCCGGCAACGCGAGCCAGCTCTCCGACGGCGCGTCGGCGTGCGTGGTGATGGACGCGAAGCTCGCCGAGCAGCGCAACATCGAGGTGCTTGGGTTCTTCCGCGGCATGGCGGTGAGCGGTCTCGAGCCCGACGAGATGGGGATCGGCCCGATCTACGCGATCCCGCGGCTGCTGGAACGCCAAGGCCTGACGATCGACGACGTCGACTTGTGGGAACTGAACGAAGCGTTCGCGGTGCAGGCGCTGTACTGCCGCGAGCGGCTCGGTATCCCGCTGGAGAAGTTCAACGTCGACGGCGGCGCGATCTCCATCGGTCACCCGTACGGGATGAGCGGCGCGCGCATGACGGGCCACGCGCTGATCGAAGGCAAACGGCGCGGCGCGAAGCGCGTCGTCGTCACGATGTGCATCGGCGGCGGCCAAGGCGCCGCGGCGCTGTTCGAGATCGCCTAGATGAGTTCGGTTGTAACGAATGGCCGCGGCGCAGTCCGTCCTCGGCCGTGATGACAACAAAGCGAAAGAGTTCGACCGCTACGAGCCGAGAGGGAGTAAATTTTGTACGCGCTCTAGTCGAGCGTCACAACGCAACTTTTCAGGAAATTGATCTAAGCAACGACCTCGGCAACGATGCTTACATCGAGTTCGTCGTGGAGGAAAATGCGACTGGTTGCTGCATTGCGGCCCAAATCAAGTCTGGACGCTCATACCAAGCTCCATCTGGAAGGTTTGCATTTAGTTCCGACAGAGATCACTTTGAGTATTGGGCATCTCATACGCTCCCGGTGTTCGGAATTGTCTTTGACCCTGTCGGAAACAAAGCCCTATGGGTAGACATTACCGACTATCTTAGATCGCGCCCATCAACAGTTAGTAATGGGCCCTATTCGATCGAATTTCCCGGCGACCAGGTCCTGTCCGATAATTCGTTCGAGGAATTCCGACAGTACTGTCTTCGCTATCGGGATCAGTATAGTCGCGAAGCGAACTTCGGACGGGCACTCGAAAACTTTTCGCTCCGAGAGGATGAGGAACGGTGCTTCGACGGCCTTCGCGCTCTGTTTTCTTATCATCGGAACCAGCTAGCCGCGTGGTATTACATGATTTCATCTTTGTCGAACTATCGCAAACATGCAATCTTGCGACAGCTCATTGTTGGGTTATGCCACATTCCCGGTCACGGCGATATCTTTTGGGGAAAAGGCAATATTATCGATCCGGGCGTTCGCGCGAGAGCGCGACGGCTCATGCGCGAACGCTTTGACCGTCGCGACGCACTCACAATGCTGTCTGTCATCGATGAAAACGGCATCGAGAGAGGCTCTCTGGGTCAGTGTGTACATGCCTTGGTCGATGTAATGGCTGATACCCAATCCGTCATGGAGTCTATTGCAACAGCCCCGAACGAAACTGAACGAGTACGGGTGAGTGCGCTGATCATAGGAGTTTGTGCCGCTCAGGGCGCGTCGGTAGAGCGCGCGCTAGATATGCTTCAGCGCATTACCCCATTGTTGGATATTGACGCAATGGGTATCGCCGAAATGTTAAAGAGCGATTTGGTAGAATATGGCTTTGTTTCCCCATATTAAACCTCGAACGCAAGTCGCCAATGGTCATTTCACGTGATGAATAATCATAAATTATCCTTCGCCGCCGATCGTCATGCCGCCGTCTACGGTGATCACTTGGCCGGTGCAGAACGCGCCCGCGCGCGACGCGAGGAAGATCGCCGCGCCGGCGACTTCGTCGGGCTCGCCGATGCGGCGGAGCGGGTAGCCGGACACCGCTTGGGCGTAGATCTTGGGATCTTCCCACAGCTTGCGCGCGAAGTCGGTGCGGATGATCGCCGGCGCGATCGCGTTGACGCGCACGTTCTTCGGGCCCCACTCCACCGCGAGGTTGCGCACGAGCTGGAAATCGGCGGCCTTGGAGATACCGTAGGCACCGAGCATCGTGTTGCCTTTGAGGCCGGCGATGCTGGAGATCACGATCACCGAGCCGTCGCCGCGCTCGGCCATGCCAGGGATCACCATCTTGCCGAGCCAGACGTTGCTGCGCACGTTGCTCGCCATGATCTTGTCGAAGGCTTCGTCGGTGATGTCGAGCAGCGGGCCGTAGTACGGGTTCACCGCCGCGTTGCACACGAGCACGTCGATGCGGCCCCACTCCGCGAGCGTGCGGTCGACGAGCGCTTGCAGCTGCGCTTTGTCAGAGATGCTCGCGGCTTGCGCGATCGCCGCCCCGCCGCGCGCCGTGATCATGTTCGCAACCTCCGCGCACGCGTCGGCCTTGCGGCTGGAGATCACGACCTTCGCCCCCAGCTCCGCCATGCGCTCGGCGATCGCGCGGCCGATCCCGCGCGACGAGCCCGTGATCAAAGCGACTTTTCCGGTCATGTCGAACAACACGTGTCCTGCTCCCAATCCGTCTAGAGGTTTGCTGCCGTGGATCTAGCGTTCAGCCCCGAAGACCGCGCCTTCCGTGACGAGGTTCGCGACTTCATCGCGACGCATCTGCCGGCCGACATCCGCCGCAAGATCCAGGCCGGCGACCACCTCGTCAAAGACGACTACGCCCGCTGGCAGCGGATTCTCTTCGAGCGCGGGTGGGTTGCGTCCGGCTGGCCCAAAGAACTCGGCGGCACGGGCTGGGGACCGATCCAGCGCCACATTTTCTACGAAGAGATCGCGTACGGCTGGGCGCCGCGGCTGCTGCCGTTCGGACTGCACATGGTCGCGCCGGTGATCATCGAGTTCGGCAACGACGCGCAGCGCGCGCGCTACCTGCCCAAGATCGCGAGCGGTGAGGAGTTCTGGTGCCAGGGTTATTCCGAGCCCGGTGCCGGTTCCGATCTCGCAGCGCTCGCGACGCGCGCCGAGCGCCAAGGCGACACCTACCTCATCAACGGCACGAAGACGTGGATCACGGCCGCACAGTGGGCCGACTGGATCTTCGTGCTGGCGCGTACCGATCCGAACGCGAAGAAACAAGAGGGCATCTCGTTCATCCTCGTCGACATGAGAACGCCCGGCGTGACGGTGCGACCCATCGAGACGATCGACGGCGGCAAGGAGATCAACGAGGTCCACCTCGAGAACGTGGTGGTCCCGGTCGAGAACCTCGTCGGCAAGGAAAACGAGGGCTGGACGTGCGCGAAGTTCTTGCTGGAGCACGAGCGCACGGGCACCGCGGGCATCGCCGGCTGCCGCCAGCAGCTCGAAACGCTGCACGAGCTGCTCGTGCACGAAAACCTCGACGACCGGCGCTTGAACGAACGCATCGCGCAGGTGGAGATCGAGCTCGAAGCGCTCGCGTTCACGGAGCTGCGCACGCTCGCCGCGGAGTCGGCCGGCAAACGTCCCGGTCCGGAATCGTCGATCCTCAAGATCAAGGGCACCGAGATCCAGCAGGCGCTGAGCGAGCTCGCCCTCGACGCGCTCGGCCCGTACGCCGAATCGCATCTCGCGCCCAAATATTTCAACTACCGCAAGACGTCGATCTACGCCGGCTCCAACGAGATCCAGAAGAACATCATCGCCAAGCGCATCCTAAAGCTTTAGGGACGAATTATCGTGGATTTCACGCTCTCACCCGAGCAGCTGCTCATCAAGGACAGCGTCGCGCGCTTCGCGGCGGGCGACCACGCGAACACCGAGAAGTGGCCGCAGTTCGCCGAGCTGGGCTGGCTCGCGATCGGCGCGCCCGACGACCTCGGCGGCTTCGGCGGCCCCATCGAGACGCTGCTCCTGATGGAACAGTTCGGCCGCGGCCTCGTCGTGTCGCCGTACGTCGCGCAAGTCGTGCTCGCCGGGACGATCCTGCGCGGTGCGGAGCGCACCGAGCTGCTGGAACGATTGGTCGAAGGCACGGAGCGCTTCGCGGTGGCGTACGAGGAGCCGCACGCGCGCTACGATCCGGCGTCGGTGGAAACGTCCGCCGTGCGTGACGGAGACGCGTACGTGCTGCGCGGCAGCAAAGCGCGCGTGCTCGACGCGTCGACCGCGAGCACGCTCATCGTGTCGGCGCGCACGGGCGACGAGGTCTCGCTGTTCGCCGTGCCCGCCGATGCGGCGAACGTCACGCGCGAGAAGTACCCGTCGGAAGACGGCTACGACGTCGCGAACGTGCGCCTCGACGGCGTGCGCGTCGACGCGACGCAGATCATCGGGCCGCTCGGCGGTGGCGTCGCACTGCTGGAGCGCGCGCTCGATCACGCGACCGCCGCGCTGTGCGCCGAAGGGCTCGGCCTGATGAGCCTGATGCTCGAAGCGACGGTGGAGTACACGAAGCAGCGCCAGCAGTTCGGCGTGCCGATCGGTTCCTTCCAAGCGCTGCAGCACCGCATGGCGGAGATGTTCATCGAGGTCGAGCTCGCGCGCTCGGTCGCGTACATGGCCGCGATGACGCTCGACGAGCAGGCCGGTGATCCGGTCGCGCGCCGGCGCGGGATCTCCGCCGCGAAGGTGCAGATCGCGAAGTCGGGCCGCTTCGTCGGGCAGAACGCGATCCAGCTTCACGGCGGCATCGGGATGAGCGAGGAGTACAAAGTCGGCCACTACTTCAAGCGCATGACGATGGTCGAACGGCTGCTGGGCGATGCCGACTACCACCTCACGCGTTACATCGCGTCGCGCGGGGCGGCCGCTACGGCGGCCCCGGATCGCGATCCAGTTGGAGCGTCCGGATCCAGAGCGTCGTAACGGTTTCCACCATCCGCTCGATCGTCGGGCGGCGTGTCGCGAGCACCCATTCCAGCAAGAGATCGTGCGCGGCGCCGGCGAGCGCCGCGCTGAGCAGCCGGCTGTCGATCCCGCGGTCGTCGAGCCGCTGGGTGGCCTTGGTGAGCTTCTTCACGAACGCTTCGCGCTTCGTTCGCCTGTGCTGCTCCAGCTCGGCGTGCATCCCGACGGCTTCGATCGTGTAGATGCGCGCGAGCCGCGGATCGCTGGTGAGATAGCGGAAGTACGCGTCGTTGCTGTCGCGGATGCGCTCGCGCACGTCCTTGTCGCGCACGCGCAGCGCTTCGATGACGCGTTCGAACACAGCCGTCGCGATGCGGTCGTACACCGCGCGCAGCAGCGCCTCGCGCGACGCGAACTCGTCGTAGAAGTGCCGCGCCGTCACGCCGGACGCCGTGCACAGCATCGGGATCGTGGTCTTGTGGAAACCCACGGTGCCGAACAGCTCGAGCCCGGCGTCGAGGAGGCGCTCGCGGCGCTCGGCGCGGCGTTCATCCGCCGAGCGCCCGGCGTACACGCGGCCCGGCCCCGCGTCAGCCCCAGAGCTCCTCGTCACCATGCAAGCGAGGTTCGGCCTCCGCGCGCGACGTCCCGGGCGCTCGGCATGCCGCGCCCGCGGGGGTGGGGAGGCCGCGCCTGGGCGGTCGTGCAATGCGGCGCCGCGATGGTCAGTGCGCTCACGCACCTCGAATGCTCCGCGTGCGGCGAGCGGTACGACGCCGACGTGCCGCAGAACCTGTGCCGCGACGGAAAGCCGCTGCTCGCGCGCTACGACCTCGCGGCAGCGGCGCGCACGCTGACGGCCGGCGCGCTGCGCGATCGCGAGCCGAGCCTGTGGCGCTACGCCGAGCTATTGCCGCTGCGCGACCAGGCAAACCGCGTGAGCCTCGGCGAGACGATGACGCCGCTGCTGGCGCTGCCGCGCACCGGGACGCGCCACGGCCTGGACCTGTACGTCAAAGACGAAGGGCTGTTGCCGACCGCCAGCTTCAAGGCGCGCGGTGCCGCAGTCGGCGTGTCGCGCGCGAAGGAGCTCGGCATCACGGCATTCGCGATGCCGACCAACGGCAACGCGGGCGGCGCATGGTCGGCGTACGCCGCGCGCGCCGGGATGAAAGCGCACATCGTGATGCCGAAAAACGCGCCGGACGTGAACCGGCTCGAAACGGTGATGACCGGCGCCGACGTGCACTTGGTCGACGGCCTCATCAGCGACGCAGGCAAGATCGTCGCGCGCGCGGTGGCGCGCGGCGGCGTGTTCGACGCGTCCACGCTCAAAGAGCCGTACCGCATCGAAGGCAAGAAGACGATGGGTTTCGAGCTCGCGGAGCAGTTCGGCTGGACCGTCCCCGACGTGATCGTCTACCCGACGGGCGGCGGCGTCGGGCTGATCGGCATCGACAAAGCGCTGCGCGAGCTGCACGCGATCGGGCTGATCGCGGACGCGCGCATGCCGCGCATGGTCGCGGTGCAGTCGACGGGCTGCGCGCCGGTGGTACGCGCGTTCGAAGCCGGCGCAAAGGAGACGCAGTTCTGGGAGAATGCGAGCACGGTCGCATTCGGGATCACGGTCCCGAAGCCGTTGGGTGACGCGCTGGTGCTGGAGTCGCTCTACGCGACGAACGGGACGGCGATCGCGGTGGACGACGAAGCGATCCTGGCCGGCCAGCGCGAGATCGCGAGCGACGACGGCGTGTTCGTGTGCCCCGAAGGCGGCGCAACGTTGGCGGCGGCGATCGCACTGCGCGAACGCGGCTGGATCAGCGCCGGTGAACGCGTGCTGCTGATCAACACGGGCAGCGGCCTGAAATATCCGGACGTGCCGTATCCGCAGCCGCCCCTCTTGTCGCCCGGCGACGACCTCTGATCATGTCACCCAAGCCCACGTCACCCTGAGCCTGTCGAAGGGTGCGCCACGATCATGGCCCATGCTTCGACAGGCTCAGCATGACGCATGTGCGCGTTTAGTTTCGCGCCTTCGCGCTGCGCTGAGCGCGCTGGGCAACGAAGCGCTCCCGCCCGATTACGGCCAGATTCAGCAGCGTACTGCAGAGGAGAACGACGCTGAGCAGACGGTCTGAACCCGAACCGCCGCCGAACGCGAGGAAGGCGGTGAAGCACAAGACGGCTGCGATCAGGCAATACGATGCACGTGTCATCAGCGCTGCGCTGCGCGGGATGGATTTGTAGTACGCGGCAAGCGTGAAGAATCCGCCGATAAAACCGACCGCGCCCACGCCGAGAAGAGCTCCGGCGACGGATTTGAAAGGATCCATGTTGTGCTCCTCGGCTACACGCGGTGTCGCGCGAACAGCGGCGCTACCAGCGGGCGCACGAACCACGGCATCGTGCCGCGGACGAAGTCATCGATCTGCGGGTTCTCTTGGGTGACGAACGCGACCAGCATCGAGTTGTGCAGGTCGGCGCGGATGTCGCGCGAGAGTGGGAAGAACAGCATCACGTAGAGCACGACCCATACGCCCACCAGGGACTTCGCGATGCCCACGAGCGCGCCGCCCAGGCCGTTGCCGAGACCGATCACCGGCAGCTTCGCGATGCGCGACAGTATCGACGAGATCACCATCAGCGCGACGTAGACGACCAGCGCGAAGACCACCATGCCCACGAGGTGCGCCGAGCCTCCGCCGAGGTGGACGTAGTCGCGCATCAGCGCATCGAACGTGCCCGGATAGTGGATCGCCGCCCAGATCGACGCGGCCAGCGCGATGAAACCGCCGATCTCCGCGACGAAGCCGCGCTTCCACCCCTTCAGCGCGAAGAGCAGCGCGATGAAGCCGATCACGAGATCGGGCCACGTCATCCCCGCGGCACCGCGCCGAAGCGCTCGCGCAGCGCCGCGACGATCCGCGCCAGCGCGGCGTCGGCGTCTTCGTCGGTCAGCGTCTTTGCGTCGCTCTGCAGCGCGATCCGCAGCGCGAGTGATTTCTTTCCCTCACCGACCTGCGGGCCGCGGTACTCGTCGAACACCGTCGCGCTGCGCACCAGCGGCTCCGCGCGGACCGCGTCCACGAGGTCGCCCGCGAGGACGTCGAGCGGCACGGCGACGGCGAGATCGCGGTCGACCGCGGGGAACTTCGACGGCGCAACGTACTTCGGCGTGACGTGCGCGGGCAGCCGCTCGACGAACAGCGTCGCGAGCGCGGCCGTGTCCGTGACGTCGTACGCGCGCGCCAGGCGCGGGTCGACGACGCCGACGTAACCGACGACCGCATCACCGCACCGCAGCGCCGCGGTCTTGCCCGGGTGCAGCGAAGGGAACGTGCCGCGCTCCACGCGCGCCTCGGCGCCCGTGATTCGCCGCAGCAGCGCGAGCACGTCGGACTTCAGCCTTCCGAACGCGCTCTCACCGCCCGCGTGCAGCGCCGTGAGGTGCACGGTCTCCGACGGTTCCGCTTGGCCGTTGTGGAAGACGTGGCCCAGCTCGAACACGCGGTACGGCCGCACGGCGCGGTCGCGCGCGGCGAAGCCGAGGAGCGCGGGGGCGATCGAGAACCGCATGAAACGCTGGTCTTCGCTGAGCGGATTCGTGATCTGTACCGGCTCGTCGACCGTGATGCCGTTCGCGCGCCACGTCTCCGCGACGGCGGCCGGTTGCAGCGAGAGCGAGATCGCTTCGGTATATCCGAGCCCAGCGAGCGTCGTCGCGAGCTCGGTCTCGCGGTCGAACTCGTTCGAGTCGACGTCCTGCGGCGCGACCGGCGGGACTTCCGCGCGCACGTGATCGTAGCCGACGACGCGCGCGACTTCTTCGACCAGATCGGCGGGGATCACGACGTCCCCACGCCAGTACGGCGGCGTCACGACGAAATCAGCACCGGAGCGTGCGACCGCAAACCCCAGAGATTCCAGCGCGCGTTCGCTCTCGGCGTCCGTCAGCGTGAACCCGAGCAGCCGTTCGACCTCGCCCGCGCGCAGCGTGACCGCCGACGGCGCGACCGCGGGCTTGCCCGCCGCCTGCGGCATCGCCACGCTGCCGCCTTCTTGTTCCAGCAGATGCGCCGCGCGCGCCGCGCCGAGATCGGCGAGCGCGAGCGGTAGCGACTTCTCGAACCGGCTCGACGCCTCGGTGCGCAGCTTGAGCGCGCCGGACGCGCGGCGGATGCGCGGGCCCGTCCACGCTGCGGCTTCGATCAGCACTTCGGTCGTCGCGGGCTCGACCTCGCTGCGCTGACCGCCCATGATGCCGGCGATCGAGGTCGGCCCCTCGTCGTCGCAGATGACGATCGCGCGCGCGTCGAGCGTGCGCTCTTGGCCGTCGAGCGTGGTGAAGCGCTCGCCGTCGAGCGCGTCGCGCACGACGAGGTGCTTGCCGGCGACGCGGTCCCAGTCGAAGAAGTGCAGCGGCTGGCCCAATTCGAGCATCACGAAGTTCGAGATGTCGACGACGTTGTTCAGCGGCCGCTGCCCCGCGAGCGCCAGGCGGATGCGCATCGATGCCTTCGCCGGCCGCACGCGCACGCCGCTCGCGCGCTGGAACACGAAGCGCTTGCAGTCGACGGTCTCGATCGTCACGCGCGCGTCGTCGCCCGCCTCGACATCGTATTGCACGTCGGACGGCGGCTCGCGCAGCGCGACGCCGAACGACGCCGCCAGCTCGCGTGCGAGCCCCACGATGGAGAGCGCGTCGGGGCGGTTCGGCGTGACGTCCACTTCCAGCACGGGATCCGTGAGCCGGAAGTACGCGATCAGATCGGTGCCGAGCGGGATCGTCGGTTCGAGCTGCATGATGCCGTCCTCGAACCACTCGGCCGGCAGGCCGATCTCTTCGGCGGAGATCAGCATCCCCTCGGAATCGACACCGCGCATCTTGCGCGGCGCGATCGTCAAACCGCCGGCCAGCTCCGCGCCGATCCGCGCCACGGGCACGGTCTGATCCTCGGCCACGTTCGTTGCCGCGGTCGCGATCAGGAGCGTCTTCTCGCTGCCGACGTCGATCGTGCAGAGCTGCAGGCGATCGGCGTTCGGGTGCCGTTCGAGCTTGGTGATGCGTCCCGCGACGACGTTCGTGAGCTTCGGGCGCGTCTCGACGTCGTCGACCGGGAATCCCAGCGTCGCGAGCCGCGCGACGATCTCGTCCGCGTTCGCCGGAAAGTCGGCGTAGTCGCGCAGCCACGCGATCGGCACGCGCATTACGCCAGCCCCTGCGCGAAGCCCGGCACGTTCTCGACGAACGCTCGGATGTCGTTGATGTCGTGGCGCTTCATCGCGATGCGCTCGGGGCCGCAGCCGAACGCCCAGCCCGTCACCTCGTCGGGATCGTAGCCGACGGCGCGCAGCACGTTGGGATGCACCATCCCGCTCCCGCCGATCTCGATCCATCCGCTGCCGCCGCACGTCCGGCAATTGATCTCACCCTGATTGCCCGTGCCGTCGCACGCCGGGCACTTCACGTCGATCTCCGCGGATGGTTCGGTGAACGGGAAGAACGACGGCCGGAATCGCACGTCCGCCGACGGGCCGAACAGCTCGCGGCACATGCCGAGCAGCATCCCCTTGAGGTGCCCGAAGTGGATGCCGCGTCCCACCATCAGCCCTTCGATCTGGTGGAACATGTAGAGATGGCGCGCGTCGATCGCATCGCGGCGGTATGCTTTGCCGGGTACGATGATCGCGATCGGGGGACCGTGCTTGCGCATCGCGCGGACCTGCATCGGCGACGTGTGCGTGCGCAGCACGAGATCGGGCCGCAGGTAGAACGAGTCGAGCCCTTCGCGCGCGGGATGATCCGGCGGGATGTTGAGCGCGTCGAAGTTGTTCGCGTCGGTCTCGATTTCGGGCCCGAGGACTACCGCGAAGCCGTGGCGCGTGAAGTAGCGCGCGACGTCGACGATCACGCGGCGCACCGGATGGATCGCGCCGAGGTTCGCCGGCGGGCCCGGGAACGTCACGTCGATCGTGTCGTCGAGCGAGCGCTCCAGCGCCGCGCTCTCGACGCGTGTCAGCGCCGCCGCGAGCTTCGCCTCCAGCGCCTCGACGGCCGCGTTGATCACCTTGCCCGCGGTGGGGCGCTCGGCGGGCGGCAGCGCGCCGATGCCGCGCCGCACCGTCGTCACCTCGCCGCTGCGCCCGAGAAACGCGACGCGCACCTCGTCGAGGGCGTGCGCGTCGGGCGCGTGCGCGACCGCTTGGTCGAAACGCGCGGTCAGCGACGCAAGATTTTCTTCGAGTGAACTCATGCCGGTCGTCGTCATATGCAAATGCGAACGCCCAGTCCTGGAGGACCGGGCGTTCTGCAACTTCTTTCTCGTGTTTCCCCGTTCGCTCTAAGCCCAGGTCATCCTGAGCCTGTCGAAGGGCGCCCGCGTCAGTTCGCGGGCGAGGGATGCAAGTGCCGGTACATCAGGTATGCGCTGATCGAGCCCGTGGTGCTAAACAATTTCCAGAAAACTTCGGAGGTGCGCATGTGCGTCGGCGGTCCCTCTCCTGTCGTTCGGTGCGCGAGTGTCGCGGGGTCGGCAAGGGCGAGTATAGCACCACCCTATGTGGCCGCCAAGTCTTGACAGATCAGGCTTTTTCGGCGACTTGACAAGCCTCTTGACAGCGCGCCGCCTGGTACAAAACGATGCTGCCGGCCACCGCGGCGTTCAGGCTCTCCGCAGCGTCGCGCTGGGGTATCCGAACGGCCCGGTCCCAGCGGGGCAGCCAGTCCCGAACGCCCCGCCGTTCGTTGCCGATCGCGAGCACGGCGTTGGGCGGGATGGCGGCCGCCGAGAGGTCCTCGCCGTCCACGTCGGCCGCCACGACCGGGCGTCCCGCGGCGGCGGCGGCGGCCAGCAGCTCCTCCGGCTCGACCGACGCGACGGGCAGCCGGAACAGCGAACCCATCGCAGCCCGGATGACCTTCGGTGCGAACGGGTCGGCGCCGCCGCGGCCGAACAGCACGCCCGCAGCGCCGAACGCCTCGGCCGAGCGCACCAGCGTCCCGGCGTTGCCGGGATCGGACACCCCGGCCAGCAGCAGCACCGGGCCTCTTCCGGCGAGCACGGCCGCCGCCGTGCGGTCCGGCAGGTCGAAGATCGCGAGGATCCCGGTCGGCGTCTCCACGTCCGACAGCCGCGCGAACACGCGGTCGGAGACGAGGTAGACGCCGGTCCCGTCGGTCTCGAAGCGGCCGGGATCGAACTTGCCCAGGCCCGCGACGGTCGCGTAGATCTCGTGCGGGCGCATCCCCGTGCGCCCCGCTTCCTCGAGCAGGGTCGGGCCTTCGGCGGCGAAGCGGCCGGCCGCGCGGCGCCCGCGCGGCGTCCGCAGGTCGCGGACGGCTTCGATGCGGGGATTGTGCGGGCTGAGCTCGGTGGGCACGGGACGCCCCTTCGGCAGGCTCAGGGCAGGCTCTTCGACAGCCTCGCGGCGGGCTCCACGGCGGAGTCCGGCCCGGCCCGTGGAACCGTCGAAGGCCGTGAAGGACACCCGCTACGCCGAGGTCGTGTGGCTGGCGCTGATCGCGATCCTCGTCGCGCTCGGCGGCAACATCGTGCTCGGCCTGCTCGCGCAGCACCGCACGTTCGCCGGCGTGCTGCTGCTGGTGGTCGCGATCGCGGCCTTCTTGGGGCTGCGGCGCGCGGTCGCCGTGAACGCGCCGACGGCGCGCGCGGACGTCACCAAGGCTGCGGCGTACTTGGTCGCGGCTATCCTCGCGTTCGTCGCGATCGGTCTGCACGTGCACTGGGCCATCGGCGCGTGCATCGCCGCGACGGAAGCGGCGCTCGTATTCGACATCGTCAGCATCGTTGCGCGGGCGCGCACCGATGCGCTGCGCACCATGCCGGGAGAAGAGATTTAACGACAATGCCGGTCTTCGTCACGGGCGGTACAGGTTACGTCGGCACGAGCGTCGTGCGCGAGCTGCTCAAACGCACGCACGCCGTGCGCGCGCTCGCGCGCAGCGACGCGTCGGCGCAGAAGCTGCGCGCGCTTGGCGCCGAGCCTGTGCGCGGCGAGATGCGCGACCTCGACACGCTGCGCGCCGAAGCGGCGAACGCGGATGCCGTCGTGCACTGCGCGGTCGAATACTCCGGCGAAGGCGTTGCGGTCGAGCGCCGCTCGCTCGAAGCGCTGATCGACGGGCTGCGGCCCGGGCGCGCCTTCGTCTACACCAGCGGCTGCTGGGTCTACGGCTCACGTGCCGACGCGCAGGTGGCGGAAGACGCGCCCCTCGCGCCGCTGGAGCTCGTCGCGTGGCGGCCGGCGCACGAAGAGCTGGTGCTGTCGCAAGCCGGGCGTTTGCGCGCGCTCGTCATCCGGCCCGGCATCGTGTACGGCGACGGCGGCGGGATCCCCGGCGGCCTCGTGACCGATGCGGCGAAGGGCGCGCTGCGCGTCGTCGGCGACGGCGCGAACCGCTGGCCGACGATCCGCCACGACGCGCTCGGGGAACTGTACGGCGCGGTGGTCGACACGCGCGCCGCGCAGGGCGTCTACAACGCGGCGCGCGGCGCAGCCGTGCCGTACCTCGAGGTCGCGCACGCGGCGTCGCGCGCCGCCGGCGGCGACGGCCGCATCGCGCACATCACGCTCGAAGACGCGCGCGCGCAGATGGGCCCGTACGCCGACGCGCTGGCGTGCGACTTGCAGATCGACAGCAGCAAAGCGACGCGCGAGCTGGGCTGGGAGCCGCACCGCCCGACGCTGCTCGAAGAGCTCTCGAACACGACGGTGGTGTAGGAATGGAGCTTCTCGGGTCGCGGCGCATCTACGACGGCAAGGTCGTCAACCTCCGGGTGGACACGCTGCGCAACGGCGAAGGAAAATCGCACGACGTCGAGGTCGTCGAGCACGCGCAGGCCGTCGTCGTCATCGTCCGGCCGCGGCCGGGCGAGATGCTGCTCGTGCGGCAGTACCGCCATCCGCTCGCGCGCGAGCACTGGGAAGTCGTCGCGGGCGTGATGAATCCGGGCGAGTCGCCCGAAGACGCGGCGGCGCGCGAGCTGCGCGAGGAAACGGGCTACGTCGCGCACCGCGTGACGCGGTTGTGGTCCGCGTTTTCGGCGCCCGGCTTCTCCGACGAGCTGCTGCATTTCTGCGTGGTCGACGGCTACGACATCGGGGAGCCGGAGCGCGGCGAGGGCGAAGAGGACATGCAGCTCGGCATCTTCGCCATCGAAGAGCTGTGGCGGCAGATTCGCGCGGACGAGCTACCGGACAGCAAGACGCAGATTGCGGTGCTGTGGGCGCTGAGCGGTCGCGGCTAGTCGTCGCGCTGCAGGGGGCGCTGCTGCGCGCCGCCGCGGAGTTCGGCGACGAAGAATGGTTTGCGCCGCATCACCCGCGCGTACTCGCGACCGCGGCGGCGCTGGACTACGTGCTGATGCTCGCGACGGGAACGGCCGGCGTGCGCATCCCCGAACGCGACGCGGAGCGGGCGATTCACGAAGGCATCACGCGCGCCGTCGACGACCTGATCGCCAGCGCGACGACCATCGCCGAAAGCGGCGGGCCCGCGGCGATCGCGTTCGCGCGCGAGACGGCGGCGCCGCTGCGCACCGTGCTGCGCGAGGAAGCGCTGGCGAGCGACGAGCGCACCTTCGCGGTGATCGCGCTCGCGAACGCGTGACCGCCGTGGCGACCGCGTGACGGCGATCGATGCGGGCGCCATCGTCGCGTCGCTCGACGCGGACGAGGCCCACTTGCTCGGCGACGAGATGCACTCCGCGGTGCTCGACCACGGCAGGCGCACCGGCTGCGTCATGGTGCTGCTGCACGGCCTCACCGCGAGCCCGCGCACCTGGCGCGAGTTCGCGCGCGTGCGCCACGCGCGCGGCGAGAACGTGCTGATCCCGCGGCTGCCGCGCCACGGCCACGCCGACCGCATGTCGGAAGCGCTCGCGGGTCTCACCAGCGCGGAGCTCACCGCGCAAGGCCGTCGCATCCTCGACGCGGCCGCGGCGCTCGGCGACGAGATCGTGCTGGTCGGGCACTCGCTGGGCGGCGCGCTCGCGCTGCACCTCGCGCACCGCGACGCGCGCGTGCACCGCGCGGTCGCCGTCGCGCCGTTTCTGGGCATCAAGCGGCTCCCGCCCGACTGGCACGCGTGGGCGCGCGCGGTGCTCGAGCGCACGCCGAACCGCTTTCTGTACTGGAACCCGATCGACAAAGGCCGCGGCGTCCCCGAGCATGGCTACCATCGCTACACCACCCGCTCGCTGGCCGCGGGGCTCGCGCTCGCGGACGCGCTGCGCGAGGACGCGCGCGCGGGGCCGCCGCGCGCGCGCCACATCGAGCTCGTGCGCAACGCCGGCGAGACGTCCGTGAGCAACGGCGCGATGGCGGATCTGGTGGCGCGCTGGCGCCAGGTCGGCGGCGAGCGCGTGCGCGTGCACACCGTCGTCGGCCTCGGCCGCTCGCACGACGTCGTCGAGCCCGAGCGCCGGCACCCCCCGGCGGCACGCTTTCTGCCGGTCCTGCACGCGCTGCTCGATGAGGCGCCGCCCGAAACGGATCAGGTGATCGACGTCAGGTGAACGTGGCGAGCCAGGCGACGGCGCCGGCCGTGAACTCGACGTTGCCGTCGTCACGGCGCACGCTCGTCACGCCGCCCTGCGGGCTGCCGGCTTCCGCGTGCCGCGTGAACCGGACGTCGTCGTGCACCGGCTGCATCTCGACCCGGGCCGCGCCGTCCGTCGGATCGGCGCCGGCGTACCACAGCGCACGGTCCGCTTCGAGCACGAGCCGGATCGGCGCGCTCTGCTCGGCGCCGAGAATCTCGCGCACGCGCACGTCGACGCGCATCACGAACGACGAAAACGCGAGGATCCGCGCGCCCGGAGAGAACTTGGGCGCTGGCCCGGACGCGTCGTCATCGCCGCTCATCACGGTAGCGTAGCACGCCGCGACTTCTTTGCCGAGCGCGGGCACGCGCACGCTGTGACTCTGCTTAAAAAGTGCGGTGCGCGGCCTATTCCACGGCTTCGATCGTGACGTTGAGCTTCACGACGTTGCCGACCACGCCGCGCGCGTACGTCATCCCGTAGTCCGAGCGGCGAAAGCTTCCGACCGCGTCGTAGTGCACGCGCCGCTTGCCGCGCGCATCGCCGCGGACGTTCGTCGCGTGCGCGTCGAACGTGATGGGCCGCGTCACGCCGTGCATCGTCAGGCGGCCGTCGATGGAGAACGTTTGCGGACCCGTCGTGCGAACGCGATCGCTGTCGAACGTGATCTGCGGATACCGCGCGACGTCGAAGAAATGGTCGCTGCGCAGATCCGCGTCGCGTTTGGCGTCCCGGGTCGTGAGCGCGGCCGCCTCAAGCACCACGTCGACCCGGCTCGGAGCCGTCAGGCCGCCGGCGGTCACCACGTTGCCCGAAACGATCGGGATCGTGCCGCCGACCTTCGAGACGATCAGCTCCTTGGCGGACAGCGTCACGCTGGAACCCGCCGGATCCACCGACCACGCGACGCCCGCACGAGCCGGCACGGCCCAACCGGCGATCGCGGCCGCCAGCGTGCAGATCCGGATCGTTCGAGAGCGCAGCATCTCCTCGGTATACCCGAAGAAGCTGAAGGAACTCTGACGGCGCGTCAGGTCCGGACGCGGCTCGCATTGCGCAAGCGCCCGCCTGCCGCGGCGCCGGGCCGGATCATCGAGGTTTCTTGCGTGCCGCGCGGTCGCCGGCGAGCGCGTCGAGCGCTTTGGTGTACGACGCGAAGCCGAAGCCGGCGAAGCGGTGCGCGCAGACGTCGCGCACGACGGAGATCTTGCGGAAGTCGCCCTCGCGCTTGTCCACGTCCGAAAGGTGCACTTCGGCGGCGGGAAGCGCGATCGCCAGCAGAGCGTCGCGGATCGCATACGAGTAGTGCGTGAATGCCGCGGGGTTGATGATGACGGCGTGTGCCCATTTGCGCAGCCGGTGCAGCTCGTCCACGATCGCGCCTTCGTGGTTGGACTGGAAGAAGTGCACGCGGGCACCCACCTTGTGCGCGTGCGCGCGCACCTCGCGCTCGAGGTCGCGCAGCGTCTTGCGGCCGTAGATATCAGGCTCGCGCTCGCCGAGCAGGTTCAGGTTCGGCCCGTTCACCACGAGCACGTTCATCTTCATCGCAGACCCAGCCCGGCGAGCGCTTCGCGAACGTCTTCCGTGCGCACGCCGTCATCGAGGCGCGCGCGGCCGATCGCGTCGAGCAGCACGTACTGCGTACCGCCGGCGTGGCGCTTCTTGTCGCCGCGCGTGGCGTCGATCACCGCGCTCGCGTCGAGCGCGCGCCACGCGGCGGGGATGGGCAGCGCGGCGAGATGCGCATCGGCATCGCTGCGCGCCGCGTCGTCGAGGACGCCGCGCGCGACGGACAGCGCGAGCGCCGCGCGCATACCCACGATCACGGCCTCGCCGTGGCGCAGCGTGCCGTAGCCCGCGACCTTCTCGATGGCGTGGCCCACCGTGTGGCCGAAGTTGAGGAGCGCGCGCGTGCCCGTGCGATCGTCCTCGTCGCGCGCGACGATCTCGGCCTTGAGCGCCACGCAGCGCGCGATGGCATGCAGGGCGGTGGCGGGATCGTCGAGCAGCGCGGCTTCGCTCGTGCGCAGCGCGGCGTACAGCGTCGCGTCGAGCGCGAGCCCGTACTTGAGCATCTCGCCGTAGCCCGACAGCACGTCGCGCCGGGGCAGCGAGCGCAGCGCGTGCGGTGCGATCGCGACGAGCGCCGGCTGCGTCACCGTGCCGACGGCATTTTTTCCGCTGGGCAGGTTGATCGCGGTCTTGCCGCCGATGGCGGCGTCGACCGCCGCGAGCAGCGTCGTCGGAACGGCGGCGTACGGCACGCCGCGCTGGAACGTCGCCGCCGCGAAGCCGACGGCGTCGCCGATGGTGCCCCCGCCGACGCCGACGACGAGCCCGCGCCGGTCGAGCTGTGCATCGACGAAGCGCGCATACAGGTCGCCGAGCGACGCCAGCGACTTGAGCGACTCGTCGGCATCGACACAGATGAGCGTCGCGTGCACGTGCGCGGCTTGGTACGCGTGCGCGATGCGCTCGCCCACCGCTTCGACGCGCCGGTCGACGACGACGACGACGCGACCGCCCGCCAGCGGTGCGACGCGTTCCGGCAGGTCGTCGAGCACGCGCGCGCCGATCACGACGTCGTACGGCCGCGCGGTTTCCACGCGCACGACGCGTTCGTCGCGAAGCGCGGCGTCGACGGCGCGCGCCACGTCGCCGGCTGACATTCCGTCGACGGCGACGCACACCGCGGATTCCAGATAGCGCTGCCGCCGCTCGGCGTGCAAACGCCCGAGTGCGCCCGCCTCGCGCAGCAGGGGCCGCCTGCCCGCGGCGTGCTCGGTGCGCTCCGCGCACGTGTCCAGCGCGGCATCGAGGAACACGAGCGTACCGCTCGACGTGACCGCGCGGCGGTTCACCGCGTCTTCCAGCGCACCCGCGCCGAGCGCGACCACCGCGTCGCCGCGCGCCGCGAGCGCGCCGATCGTCTCGCGCTCGAGCGCGCGAAACGCCGGCTCGCCGTCGTCGGCGACGATGCGCGCGATCGGGCGGCCGTCCTTCGCTTCGACGATCGCATCGACGTCGAACGCATCGGCGCCGCGAAGCGCCGCGAGCAGCGGAGCCACCGTCGATTTGCCGGCCCCCGGCGGGCCGCACAAGTAGACGTTAGCGCGCACGCGCCGTCTGCTCCCATGCGGTGACGCGCTCGTGCAGCTCGCCGAGCGAGTCGCCGCCGAACTTGTCCAGCACCGCGCTCGCAAGCACGAGCGCCAGCAGCGACTCACCGATCACCGCGGCCGCCGGGACGGCGCAGGTGTCGCTGCGCTCGACGTGCGCGCGCGTCGCCTCGCCCGTGCGCAGGTCGACCGACTCCAGCGGCTGCATCAGCGTCGCGATCGGTTTCATCGCCGCGCGCACGACGATCGGCTGGCCCGTCGTCATCCCGCCTTCGATCCCGCCGGCGCGGTTGCTGCGATAACGCGTCGGCGTGTCGCCGCCCGGTTCGTACTCGTCGTGCGCTTCGGAGCCGCGCACCGCGGCCGCGCCGAAGCCGAGCCCGATCTCGACGCCCTTGATCGCGTTGAGCGCCATGAACGTCTTCGCGACCTCGCCTTCGAGCCGGCGATCCCACTGCGCGTAGGAGCCGAGCGCGAGCGGCACGCCGCGCGCGACGACCTCGAACACGCCGCCGAGCGAGTCGCCCGCGGCTTTGGCATGCTCGACTTCGCGCACCATCGCCGCCGCCGCGTCCGCATCGAGCGCGCGCACGGGCGACGCGTCGATCTCGTCCGGCGTGACGTCGCGCCACGGCGTCGCGTCGACGGCGCGCCCGATCCGCACGACGCGGCTGCTCAGCGTGACGCCGAGCTCGGCGAGCAGCGTGCGTGCGACCGTCCCGAGCGCCACGCGCATCGCGGTCTCGCGCGCGCTCGCGCGCTCCAGCACGTCGCGCAGATCTTCGCGCGCGTATTTGATCCCACCGACGCGGTCGGCATGACCCGGTCGCGGCACGTGGACTTGGCGCGCGGCGGGCGCGTCGTCACCGGGCGCGTCGACGCGCATGATCTCCGCCCAGCGCACGTGATCTTTGTTCTCAAGATACAGCGCGATCGGGCTCCCGATCGTGACGCCGCGGCGCACGCCGCCGACGATGCGGATCTCGTCCGTCTCGATGTTCTGGCGGTTTCCGCGGCCGAACCCGAGCTTGCGCCGCCGCGCCTGCGCGAGCAGCGTCGCCGCATCGAGCGCGAGCCCGCTGGGAATCCCTTCGATGATGCCGACGAGCGCGGGCCCGTGCGACTCACCGGCGGTGAGAAAGCGCAGGCTCATGCGGGTTTGTCCGTGACGGTGAGCACCGGCGCGAATCCGAACCACCGTTCGAACGTAGCGGCGGCTTGCGCGACGAACATCGCCGTGCCGGTGATCGTGCGCATGCCGCGCGAGCGCGCGTCGATCAGGAACGGTGTTTCTTCGGGTACGTAGACGAGGTCGAACGCCGCGGCGTCGCGTGGTGCGTTCGGCGGCAACACCGAATGCTGCAGCTGGCCCTGCATCCCGACCGGCGTCGCGTTGACGTAGAGATCCGCCTCCGGCACGTCATCGAGCGCGCACGCGAACGCGCCGAACTCCGCGGCGACCGCGGCTGCACGTTGTGGATCGCGCGCCGCGAGCATAGTGCGCGCGGCGCCGCCGCGCCGCGCGGCCTCCGCGACCGCGCGCGCCGCGCCGCCGGCGCCGAGGATCGCCACCCGCGCGCCGCGCAACGCGACGCCGTGCTCCGCGAGCGCCGCTTCGATGCCGGCGACGTCGGTGTTGTCCGCGATCAGCATATCGCCGTCGCGCGTCAGCACGTTCGCCGCGCCGCATGCGCGCGCGGCCGGTTCGGCGCGGCCGGCGAGCGCCAGCGCGCGTTCTTTGTGCGGCAGCGTCACGTTGCAGCCGACGAACTCGGGCAGCGTGCACCAGCGTGCGAGCGTCGCGGCCAGATCGTCGGGATGGACGTCGATGGCTTCGTACGTGAGCGCGATCCCGCTCGCGGCCGCGAACCGCGCGAACAGCGCGGGCGACCGGCTGTGCGCGACCGGATGCCCGATCACGGCCGCCCGCCGCAGACCGCTCAAGGCAGTGCCACGCACATCGCTCGCTTCGTCGCCGCGCGGATCGCTCAACGCAGCGCCTCGAGCGCGCCCGCGAACCCGGGGAACGACACCGCGACGCAATCGGGATCGTCGAGCGTCACCCGCACGCCGGCCGCGCGCGCGGCGACGGCAAACGCCATCGCGATGCGGTGGTCGCTTGCGGTCACGATCGCGCCGTCGCGCCAGCGCGCAGGGCCGCGCACCGCGAAGCCGTCGGCGAACGTCTCGACATCGACGCCGAGCGCGCGCGCAGCCGCCGCGAACGTCTCGATCCGATCGGACTCCTTCACGCGCAGCTCCGCTGCGCCCGAGACGACGGTGGTTCCGTGCGCGAAGCCTCCGAGCACCCCGACCAGCGGCAGCTCGTCGATCAAGCCCGGCACCTCGTGCGGCTCGATCGTGATCGCGCGCAGCGCGGCGCCGCGCACGCTGACGATTCCGCTCGGCTCCGCGCCGCCGGCGTTCGCGACGACGTCGACCTCCGCGCCGAACCGGCGCAGCACGCCGAAGAATGCCGTGCGCGTCGGGTTCAATCCCACGCCCGCGACGACGGCGCGCGCCCCGGGGACCGCCGCAGCCGCCGCGAGCAAGAACGCCGCGCTCGACACGTCGCCGGGAACGTCCACATCCGTCGCGCGCGGCGTCTGCGGGCCCGCCACGATCAGCGCGTCGCCGTCGTGCGCGCACGCGATGCCGAACGCGGCGAACAGCCGTTCCGTGTGATCGCGCGTCGCGAGCGCGCCGGTCAAGCGCGTCGGTCCGTGCGCGGCGAGCGCTGCCAGCAGTACGGCCGATTTGATTTGCGCGCTCGCGACGGTGATCTCGACGTCCGCACCGCGTGCGGCGCCATTACCGTGCACCACGACAGGCGCGGTGCCGCCCGGTGCGAGCTCGATCCGCGCGCCGAACGCCGCCAGCGGTTCCGCCACGCGCCGCATCGGGCGCGCGCGCAGCGACGCGTCGCCGTCCAGCGTCACCGTGAGCGCGCGCGTCGCGAGCACGCCCGCGAGCAGCCGGATCGAGGTGCCGCTGTTGCCGCAGTCGACCGGCTCCCCCGGGTCGACGAGCGCGCCTCCGCTGCCGGTCACGACGAGCGCGTCGCCGTCTTCGCGGATCGTCACGCCGAGCGCGCGCAGCGCGCGCTGCGTCGAGCGCACGTCCAGGCCGGCGGGCACGTTGCGAAGCCGCGACTCGCCCTGCGCGAGCGCAGCCAGAATCAGCGCGCGGTGCGCGATCGACTTGTCGCCGGGGACCGTCGAGGGGGGAGTCGTCGCCGTCATCGTCCTTCTCGCCGGTGCAACACGACGCGGGCGGGGTCGGTTGTCACGCGAACGCGACCCGCCCCGATTCCAGCCCGTACGTCGCCGACACGACGCGCAGCTTCCCCGCCTTGATCCCCGGCGCGAGGACCGGGCTGAGCCGCAGCGCCGCCGCGACCGCCGCGGCATTCGCCGCCACGGCTTGCGCCCACTGATCGGGGCCGGAGGCGACGCCGCGGACGTTCGGGATGATCTGGCGGACCAGCCCGCCGATGCTCGCGGGCGGCAGCACGCCGTCGCGCAGCGCGTCGAGCGCCGCGCCGACCGCCCCGCAGCGCTCGTGGCCCAGCACGACCACCAGCGGCGTATGAAAGTGCGCGATCGCGTACTCGACCGAGCCGGTGACGGCGGTGTCCGCGATGTTGCCCGCGACGCGGCAGACGAACAGATCGCCGAGTCCCTGGTCGAACACGATCTCGGGTGGGACGCGCGAGTCCGCGCAGTCGACGACGGTCGCGAAGGGGCACTGGTGCGGCGCGACCTGGATGCGCCGCGCCGGCGACTGGCCGCCGTGCTTCATCTTTCCGTTGGCGAAGCGGTCGTTGCCCGCGACGAGCCGCGCCATCGCGTCCACGGCGCCGGCCGCGGGGCACACCGGCGGGTCCGCCGTCTTCTCCAGCGTCGGGATCGGCGGCGGCGCCGCCGCCTTCGCGGCGGGCGCCGCGAACAGCAGTGCCGAGGCGCCCGTCAGGAAACCGGACCGCGAATGGTGCATGGCTCCTCCTTCGCGCGCAGCGTTCCCGGCCCGGGGCGGGCCGACCCTCGCCGCCGAACGCGCACCGCATGACCACCGTCGCGGTTTCGCCCGAGCTCTTCGACGAGACCGTCGCGCTGCGGCGCGATCTGCACGCGTACCCCGAGCTCGCGTTCGAAGAGATCCGCACCGCGGGGATCGTCGCCGAGCGGCTGCGTGCACTGGGGCTCGACGTGCACACCGCGATCGGCGGCACCGGCGTCGTCGGCGTGCTGGCCGGCGCGCAGCCGGGCCCGACGATCATGCTGCGCGCCGACATGGACGCGCTGCCGATGCCCGAGGAGAACGACGTCGCGTACGTGTCGCGCAACCCGGGCGTCACGCACGCGTGCGGGCACGACGCGCACGTCGCCATGCTGCTCGGGGCGGCGGCGATCTTGCGCGACCGCGCGAGCGAGGTGCACGGCCGCATCGCGTTCGTGTTCCAGCCGGCGGAAGAAGGCGGCGGCGGCGCGCGCGCGATGCTCGACGACGGCCTCATCGCGCGCTTCGCGATCGAGCGCGCCTACGGGCTGCACATCGCGAACATCTTGCCCAGCGGCGTGCTGGGCCTGCGGCCCGGCCCGCTCATGGCCGCCGTCGACTCGTTCGACCTCGTCGTCGAAGGCGTCGGCGGACACGGCGCCATGCCGCACCGCTCGGTGGATCCCGTCGTGGTCGCGGCGGACGTCGTCGGCGCGCTGCAGCGGATCGTCAGCCGCGAGATGGATCCCATCGAACCGGCCGTCGTCACGATCGCCGCGATCAACGGCGGCACGACGTACAACGTCATCCCGCCGCGCGTCGCGCTCAAGGGAACGGTCCGCACGTTCACCACCGCGACGCGCGACACGATGGAAGCGCGCGTACGCCGCATCGCCGAGCACGTGTGCGCAGGCGCGAACGCGGCGTGCACGCTGCAGTGGCACCCGTCGTATCCCGTCACCGAGAACGACCCCGCCGAAGCGGCGTTCGTGACGGCGACGCTCGCCGCGGAGTTCGGCGCCGCGCGCGTGCTTGAGATCCCGCCCATCATGGGGAGCGAGGACTTCTCGTACTTCGCGCAGGCCGTCCCGGCGTGCTTCTACTTTCTGGGCGCGGGCGACGCGGCGCACACGTTCCCGAACCACCATCCCGCGTTCGACATCGACGAGAACGCGATGGCGACCGGGATCGCCGCGCACGTCGCGCTGGCGCTCGCGGCTACTTCGCCTTCGCCTCGTCGATGAGCAGGATCGCGCGGCGGTCGGCGGACCTCAGCCGCTTCAGCTCGGCGATGACCGCGCCGGCGGGGCTCTTCGGGTCGAGCATCTGCGTGACCGTGTAGCCCGTCTGTTTCTTCGCTTCGTCGTCGATCGGCGCGCGCAGAAAATCCGGCGTCGCCGAATACGCATCGATCAGCGTGAACAGCGCACCCGCCTGCTCGTTGATCTTCCGCGGGTCGGCCGCGATGAGCCACACCCAGCGCGACGCATCCGCGGTCTCGAACTGCGCCGTACCGTCGCCGTTGACGTCGAAGCGGTTCTTGTCGCGTGACGAGCGCGACATGTGCGACGTCGTATCGTGGAAGCCACGCGGCGGCGACGACTGCAGCGTGGTGACCCAGCCCTGCAGCTGCGCGAGCGTCGCGCCCGTCTCCGCGATGATCACGTGACCGCGGTAGTTCCGGGGCACCTGTGCGCTCGGATCGTTCGCGCGCATCACCGCGAACATCTGCGTGGAGTCGACGGCGACGACGCTGACCACCTCGCTGCGCGGATACAGCGGAAAGTCGCTCGGGTTCTTCACTGCCCGGGGCGGTTGCGCCTCACGGTGCTCGCCGCCGCCGCGCCCGCACGCGCACAGCAGCGCGGCGGTCAGCAGTGCGGCACCGAGTGCGGACGGCCACGACTTCGTCATGCGCGTGGTCTTCGCACACGAAAACACCGCGCCTTGCGAATGGAGGAGGGTGCCTGGCGGCACCCTCCTCCATTGCCCTGAGGAGAATTTGCGGTGAGGGAGCGTTAGACGGAGGCGGCTACCGGGACCAAACCGTTTTCGTGGACCGGTCCGATCACCGGGTTGGCGCTTGCGGCGGGCGCGCTCTTCGCGTGCGCGAGGTACAGCGCGGCGCCGGTGAAGAGATAGCCGCCGACGAGGTTGCCGATCGTCACCGGGATCTGGTTCCACACCAGCCACTGGAAGAACGAGATCTTCGCGCCCATCAGCATCGCGGTGGGGATGAGGAACATGTTCACGACGGCGTGCTCGAAGCCGAGCGCGTAGAAGATGGCGACGGGCAGCCACGACGCCGCGATCTTGCCGATCGTGGATCGCGACCCCATCGCGAGGACGACGCCCAGGCACACGAGCCAGTTGCACAGCATCGCCTTGACGAACGCCGTGAACATGCCGGCCGCGCCCATGTGCTGGTAGCCGACGGTTTTCGCCGTCGCCGCGAGGATGAGCTTGTTCGCGAGGCCGGTTTTGTCGGGCGCCTGCAGCGCCGTCGTCAGCGCGACCGCGAGCAGCATGCCGAACACGAGCGAGCCGAACAGGTTGCCGACGAAGATCCAGCTCCAGTTTCCAACCAGCGCCGACGGCTTCACGCGGCGGGCGTGAACGCCGACCGGCATGATGCCGAACGCGCCGGTGACCAGCTCGAGCCCGAGCAGGACGATGATCGCCAAACCGACCGGGAACAGCAATGCTCCGACGATGGGCAATCCGGTTTGTACCGTGGCGTACGTCGCGAACGCGCTCGACACGCCGAGCAGCGCGCCTGCGAGCGCACCGCGAATGATGAGGTCTCGTGGCCGCAGCGCCGTCTTCTGCGTCGCGCTGTCAACCAGCGCAGTGATCAGTTCACCCGGCTTCATCTGATCCATACTCGTGAGGTATCGGCACGCTCGCCCGCTTCTTGAGCCCTTCCGTCGAAGTCCGGGCAAAGAGAAAGGCGCCTCGTGCGAGGCGCCTTCGAAAGCGATGCTGCGGTGGTGCTGCGGCGCCTACGCCGCGGTCGTGGCGGCTCCGACGGCGTCTTTTGCCAGGGCCGTCAGGCGGCCGAAGGCCGGCGCGTCGTGGACGGCCAGGTCGGCGAGGGCCTTGCGGTTCACGACCACGCCCGACTTCTTCAGGCCCGCCATCAGCTTCGAGTAGGAGAGGCCCTCGCGGCGCGCGGCCGCGTTGATGCGGGCGATCCAGAGCGCGCGGAAGTCGCGCTTGCGCACGCGGCGGTCGCGGAACGCGTACTTGAGCGAGTGCAGCAGCGCTTCGTTCGCGACGCGGTAGTTGCGGCTGCGCGCGGCGCGGAAGCCCTTGACGAGCTTCATCACCTTGCGGCGGTTCTTGATCTTGTTGAGACCGCGTTTGATTCGAGCCATGTGTCAGTCTCCTAGAGCAAGTACGGGATCTGCGGCGCGAAACGCTTCAGATCGCCTTTGAACGTCGGTTGGTCGCGGCGGAAGTTCCGCTTGCGCTTGCGCGTCTTCTTGCTGAGGATGTGACCGCAGCCGTCGAACTGGTGGCGGTGAAGGACCTTACCGTTGCCGGTCACCTTCACGCGCTTCGCGGTGCTGCGGTGCGTCTTGATCTTAGGCACTGGCTCCCCCGATGTTGGCGACCGCGTCCGTTGTGTCCGTGCTCTCGGCTACGTCGGCGACATCGTCGTGGTGCGCTTCTTCGGCGTGCACGACCGTGTCGGCTTCGTGGTGCGCCGTGTCCGTCTTGAGATGGACGAAACGCGGCGGACCGAGCGGGGTGGCTCGCGGAGCCATGATGAGAAACATGTTCTTGCCTTCGAGCTTGGCCTCGCGTTCCACGATGGCGCTGTTCTCGAGGTCTTTGGCGACGCGGTCGAGCAGTCGTTTCCCGAACGCGGTGTACGTGATCTCGCGTCCGCGGAACATGATCGTGACCTTGACTTTGCCGCCGTCGAGGAGAAGACGTTCCGCCATCTTCGCCTTGACTTCGTAATCGTGGACGTCGATCTTGGGACGCAGCTTGACCTCGCGCAACTCCCAGTTGCGCTGCTTCTTCCGCGCCTCTTTGTCTTTCTTCGACTGCTCGTACTTGAGGCGACCGTAATCCCCGATCCGGCAGACCGGAGGTATTGCCGTGGGCGAGACCTCGATGAGGTCGAGCCCCTTGCTCCGGGCCATGTTGAGGGCCTCTTCAGTCGGCATGACACCGAGCTGCTGGGCCGCATCGTCGATGACGCGGACTTGGCGTATTCTGATCTGCTCGTTGACGCGAAGCGGTCGTGCTATGACAAAATCTCCGGAAAGAACGTGAAAAAAGCGAAGACGCCGAAGCAGTCCCCGCTGTTCGAGAAAACCGGATCGCCCGCAGGCATCCGGTGAGGGCCTTCCGGCCCTGCTTCGGCTCGCGTACTGTATCACGGCGCCGGGGCCCGGGTCAAGGCGAGGAGGCCGCCCGCCAGCCGCCCAAGGCAGGCAGCGTGCGCATCAGGCTCGGCCTGTTCCGGCGGACCATCGCGCGGGCGCTCCTCGCGGTTCTCTTGATCGTGCCGGCAGCCGGCGGCGCCCAGGAGCGCCAGCCGACGATCGACGCCCTTGGGTTTCCGGCGTATCCGGGCGGACACGTTTTCGGGCTCTTCGGTACCCAGCTCAGCTATGTCGCGTCAGGTGACATCGGCGACATCGTGACGTGGTACCGCGAG
>DASWRD010000123.1:0-71769 GCA_036403315.1 Candidatus Elarobacter sp. | reverse complement strand
CGAGATCAACGCCAAGGGCGGCATCATGGGCATGAAGATCAAGACAACGGAAGGTGACGACCAGACCAAGGCCGGCGTCGCCACGGAAAACGCGCAGCGCATGATCGAGCGCGACGGCGCGATCATGATCACCGGCGGCTCGTCGACGGGAACCGCGGTCGCCGTGTCCGGCCTGTGCCAGCAAAAGGGCGTCATCTTCATGGCGGCGCTCACGCACGGCGACGAGACGACGAACCAGAACTGCCACAAGCATACGTTCCGCCGCTACAACGACGCGTACATGAGCGCACAGTCGCTGGCCAAGACGCTGGTCAGCAAGTACGGCACCGGCAAGTGGTTCCACATCAGCGCCGATTACGCGTGGGGCCATTCGGTGTACGAGAACATCACCGCAGTCGTCGAGCCGAAGGGCGCGAAAACCATCAAGAACGTGTGGACGCCGTTCCCCGGAACCAAGGACTTCTCGCCGATGCTCCAGCAGGCGCAGGCCGCGAAGCCCGACGTGCTGGTGCTCACCGAGTTCGGCGCCGACATGGTGACCTGCCTGAACCAGGCGGCGCAGTTCGGCCTGACCAAGTCGACGAAGATCCTCGTGCCGCTGGTCGATGAGTACATGGCCAAGGGCACGAAGGACAACTTCGACAACGTCGTTTCGACGGCGCCCTGGTACTGGAAGTATCACGGCGTGGACAACGCGGCCAAGTTCCCCGGCGCCAAGAAGTTCGTCGACGCGTTCCAGAAGAGGTACGGCTTCCCGCCCTCGAACGGCGCCGAGACCGCCTACGCCGACATCTACATCTACAAGATGGCGGTGGAGAAAGCCGGTTCGATCGAACCGTCCAAAGTGATCGCGGTGCTCGAGGGTACGAAATTCCAGTTCACCAAGGAAGAGGAATGGTACCGCAAAGAGGATCACCAGGGCGTGAACTCGTGCCTGGTCCTCGAGGGGATCCCGGAGAGCCAGCGCGGCCCCGGCGGGTTCGGCTTCGCGAAGGTGCTCGAAGTTCATAACGGCCCGTCCTGCGTCGCGCCGGTTGCGAGCCTCGTCTGCAAGATGGAGCCGGCGTAAGCCGAACTGCCTTAGAACCTGATGCGGGCCGGGCGCGGTAGCGCGCGCCGGCCCGTTTCCTTATCTCTGCAAGGAGTCACGTGGAAGCGTTCTTCCAAGCCTTGTTGGGCGGACTCGTTCTCGGCCTGATCTACGTCGCGATTGCGGTAGGCCTCACGATCATCTTCGGAACGCTGCGGCTGGTCAACTTCGCCCACGGCGCGTTCTATGCGATCGGCGCGTATGTCGGTTTGGTGGTCGCGCAGCACATCGGTGTCGGCTGGGCGTTCATCGCCGCGCCGATCGTGGTGGCACTGTTCGCGATCCTGCTCGATCGGGTCGTCTTGCGCCCATTCTACGAGAAAGAGCCGACCGCGCAGCTGCTCGTCACCTTCGGCATCGCGCTGGTGGTCGAGGAGAGCCTGCGCCTCATCTTCGGCGCGACCACGCAGCAGTACAAGATGCCGGAAGCGCTGCAAGGGTCGTTCACGCTCGGGCCGATCACGTATCCGGCGTACCGGCTGCTGTTCGCCGGCGGCGTGATCGTCATGCTCGCGCTCGTGTGGCTATTCATCGAACGCACGACATACGGATTGATCGTCCGCGCCGGGATCCGCGACCGGATCATGGTACAGCTGCTCGGCGGGAACATCCGCCAAGCGTCCACGATCGTGTTCGCGCTCGGTGCAGCGATCGCGGGCTTGGTCGGCGCGGCCGCGACGCCGATCTACAGCATCGATCCCGCGACGGGGTTCGCGTTCCTCGTCCCGTCGTTCGTCGTGGTGGTCGTCGGCGGCTTGGGGAGCTTCTGGGGCGCCGTGCTCGGCGGGCTGCTGATCGGTGAGCTGCAGAGCCTCACCAACTTGGTGTACGCGCCGGCGTCGAGCGTCGTGATCTACCTCTGCATGGCGCTGGTCCTGTTGCTGCGGCCACAAGGGCTGCTCGGCGAGAGCGAGGTCATCCGGCAGTGAGCGCCGCCGACAACACCGCCGCGCAGCCGGCTCTTCCGCGCAGCCTGCTCGCGGCGGACTTACGGTTCGCACTCCTGTGTGCGGTCGGGATCGCGCTGTTTCCGTTCCTGCTGCACCCGCTCGGCGGGTATTCGACCCTCGCGACGCAGATCGCGATCGTGAGCATCGCCTCGATCGGGTTCAACCTGCTGCTCGGCTATGCGGGTTCGCTTTCGTACGGACACGCGATGTTCTACGGAGGCGGCGGGTACATCGCCGCGATCCTGCTGTTGCGGGTCAACCCGCAGCACCCGAATGTGTGGCTGTGCGTCATCGGCGCGACGCTCGCGACGGCGTTCTTGGCGCTGCTCGTCGGCGCCGTCACGGTGCGGCTATACGGAATCTACTTCGCGCTGCTCACGCTCGCGTTCGCGCAGATGGTCTTCTTCATCGTCGAACAAGCGAAGGACTGGACGAACGGGGACGATGGGCTGCAGTCGCTGCCGAATGCACTCCTTCCACTCGGTTCGTGGAACATCGATCTCACGGCGCACCTGCCTTCGGTCGATCTTGGCCCGTTCGGGAACCTGGGCGAACTGCGGCTATGGTACATCTTCGCCGGGATATGTCTCATTCTCGTGCTGCTGCTGTCGCGCACACTCACGCGCTCGCAGTTCGGCGAGGTGCTCGGAGCGATCCGGGAAAACGAGCAGCGCAGCAGCCTGATCGGCTTCAACGCAGCGGCGTACCGTCTCGCCGCATTTACGATCTCGGGCGCGCTGACCGGGTTTTCGGGAGCGCTGCGCGGCCTGTTCGATGGCAGCATCCCGATCGACGCCGTCGGCATCGACCGCAGCGGGTCGTTCGTGATCTACACCGTCGTCGGCGGCGTGCAGACGCTCTTCGGACCGGTCGCCGGCACGGCGGTGATCATGTTCCTCGAGAACGTGCTGTCCGCCAGGACCCCGGCTTGGCGGCTGATCGAAGGGCTAATCTTCGTCGGCGTCATCGTCTTCTTGCCGCGCGGTCTGTCGACGGTCCTCAAACAGCAGCGCGACAAGAATCCGCGCGGGCTTTTCGTCCGTTCGCTGCGACCCTCGACTGAGGAGCCCGATCCGCTGCTCAAACCGGCAGCCGAAGGACATCGCGGCGGGCCGATGAGCATCATCGAGACGTTCAAGCTCGGCAAGCTGTTCGGTCATTTCGCGGCGGTCCGGGACGTGGATTTTCGCGTCAATCCGGGCGAGTTGCGCGCGGTGATCGGGCCCAACGGCGCCGGCAAGACGACGTTCTTCAACCTGCTGTCCGGGACGATCGCGCCGTCGTCGGGGACGGTCAACTACAAGGGCCGCGAGGTGAGCCGGTCGAGCGGCACGTCGCGCGTCCACCTCGGAATTGCGAAGGCGTTCCAAACGGCGAGCCTCTACTCCGATCAGACCGTGCGCCAGAACTGCCGGCTCGCCGCGCTCGCGCGCGTGCAAGGACCGTTCAAGCTGCAAGTGTTCCGCCGCTCGACACGCCTGGACGACGTCGACGCGCTCGCCGAGCGCGCGATGACGCGCCTCGACCTGATCGGTGTCGCCGACGTGCGCGCGGGCGACCTGTCGCACGGCGACAAGAAGCGGCTCGACATCGCGATCGCGCTCGCGACGCAGCCGCAGATCCTGCTGCTCGACGAGCCCGTCGCCGGCATGTCCAAGGACGAGGCACGGAAGACCGAAGCGCTGATCCGCAAGCTTTCGACGGAGATGACGGTGCTGGTCATCGAGCACGACATGGAGATGGTGATGGGAATCTCGGACTCGATCACCGTGCTGCACCAGGGGACCGTCCTCGCGACGGGGACGCCGTCCGAGATTCAGGCGAATCCGCGCGTGCAGGAAGCCTACCTCGGCGGCCACTCCGAAGCGGAGCTCGCGCACGGATGAGCGCTTCGAACACGAGCGCACCCGCGCCCGCGCCAGCCCCGGTGATGCAAGCGCGGCTGCGGGTCGACAAGATCAACACCTACTACGGCGACAGCCACGTGCTGCGCGACGTGTCGCTGCACATCGGCGCGGGCGAAACCGTCGCACTCCTTGGCCGCAACGGCGTCGGCAAGACCACGACGCTCAAAAGCATCGTGGGCTGGCAAAAGCCCCGCACGGGGAGCATCACGCTGGACGACAACGAACTCGTAGGCTGCGACATGATGACGATCGCCCGCCGGGGCGTCTCGCTGGTGCCCGAGGAGCGGCGGATCTTCACCAACCTCACGGTGGCGGAGAATCTGAAGCTGGCGCAGGTCACGGCGCGCAAGCCGGGCTGGACGCTGGATCACGTCTACGAGAAGTTCCCGCGCCTGCGCGAGCGCCTCACCCACAAGGGCGACGAGATCAGCGGCGGCGAGAAGCAGATGCTCGCGATCGCCCGCGCCTTGCTGCAAGACGTGAAAGTACTGCTGCTGGACGAGCCCACGGAAGGACTGGCGCCCCTGATCGTGCGCGAGGTGGAGAACGTGATCCGCGAGATCAAGGCGGCCGGCATCACGACGCTGCTGGTGGAGCAGAACCTGTACTCCGCCCTCGCCGTGGCGGACCGGTGCTACATCATCGACCAGGGCGAGATCAAGTTCGAAGGCACCCCGAACCAGGTTCGCACCGACGAGGACCTGCGGCGCCGGTATTTGCACGTTTAAATGGTAATGACTTCGGTCGAGGGGTGAGTTGATGATTTCCACGACACCCGCAGAGCTGGACGCGGTCACCAAAGACGCGGTGGCGCGTGCCCTGTGGGAGACGGAGTTCGATCCGTCCACCCTGCCCCCGAACGTCGCGGCCGCCCTCGCGTCCGCGAACAACAGCGCCGATGCATTCGGGGAGCGCATGCGCGAGCGGCTGCAATACATGCTGGACACGAAGCCGTCGTTCGTCCCCGATTATTCGGCGCGCTACGGTGCGTTCACCGACGCCGCGGCATCGCTCGACGCTCGCGCCGCGTACGCGATGACGACGCTGCTCGGTCTCGACAGCTCGGTGGGATATCAATCGCTGCCCGACGGCGTCGACCTTCCGTTCCCCGCGTCGCATGCCGCGCAGCTCGAATACCAAGTCGGCTGGCACTTCCTGGTCGGCAGCGTGTGGGGCGAGGACGGCAACGAGTACGGCCTCGAGATGATGTGGTGGCAGTACGCCATGCTGCCGCCGCTGACGGCCGCGCGGCTCGGCTTGTCGACCATCGAGAATCAGGTCACGGACCTGCACATCGCCGTAACGCGCCGCGGCGGCAACGCGTACCGCGGCGCTCCGTTCGTCGTCGCGGGAACCACCGGACTGCTCGACTTCAAGACGAACCCGATCTCGATGGCGTGCGGACGTAACAGCCTCGTGTCGGAGTCGTCCGCCGACATCTTCCCGCTTCGCTTGCAGGCGCGTAACTGGGACCGGGGATCCTCGCCGGGGGTCGAGATCGGATACGACCTGCGCATCACGTCGGACCGCCCCGTGCTGCTCCAATACGCGCACGGCTGCGCGCCGTGCTGCGGCAAGATCGGCACGCTGTACTATTCGGTTCCCCACCTGCAGGTCGCCGCCGGCAGCACCGTGCGCTATGAGGGCCGCGACATCCCGATCACCCACGGCGTGATGTGGATGGATCACCAGTGGGGCACCGGCTTCATGCCGAGCGGTTCTCCGTTCGTCGAAGTGCTGCGCGCCGCGTCCGTCGTCGGAGAGCCGGGAGTCGGCGGCTGGGACTTCAGCGCGATCAACTTGTCCGACGGCTGGGCGATCACGTGGTCAGGCCTGCACTCGAAGGATGCGCTGCCGTATCTCAACCAGCGCGGGCCGACGCCGCCCGGCGTGAAGACGTCGGTCCTCGGCGGCACGGTAATGGACCCGCAGGGAAATCAAAGCATCTTCAAGGGCGAGCTGCGCGTGACCGAGTGGGTGAAGGCCGAGCATTCGAGCGATCCGGACTATCCCGCGTCGGGAGTGTGGTATCCGAACCGCTGGGAGTTCACGCTCGACAGTGCTGCGCTACCGCCCGAACATCGCAGCCTAGCGATGGTCCCGATCGTCCCGGCCCAAACGGGCCCGTTCGGCGCCGGCCAGGAGTACATGGAAGGCGCGACGATCCTCCTCAACGCGCAAGGAGCCGAGGTGGGCCGCGGCTTCGGTGAAGCCACGGGATACTACCGCGAAAACGATACCACGCTGCGGCTGGCGGGACTGCCCGTGACGCCGGAGATGCGCAAGCTGGTCCAGCGGCAAGAACCAACGGTAGCCGAGAAGATCGTCGCCGAAGGCTACGTCCTGCTCAACGCCGCGCACCTCGGCGAGCTGCTGACGAACTGCAAGAAAAACGGCCTGGGCTTCAGCGGCGGCTGAGCAGGACGGACGGATCGATGTTGCCACCTGATCGTCTGCAGACCAGCAACGCAAGGCACGCGTACGACCATAGCCAATCTCATCGCAAACGGTTTCGCCCCATTCTTGGCGTATCGAAAACGACAATGGAGATAGTCGCCGGCCTGTCAGACACTCGCGCTGCTTTACCAAGAACGTAAGGACCTGAGATTTAAATGCTGCAGCGCGTGCCGAATGCTCTCTCGATATCACGAATTGTGCTCGCCCCCATTGCGCTCGTTTTATCTTTACAGCTTACGTTTCAGACCTACATTGCGACGATTTGCGTCGTTTCTGTAGCGTTACTAACTGATTTCCTCGACGGCCATCTTGCACGTCGATGGAAAGTGGCGAGCGCATTCGGATATGTGCTGGATGGTCTCGGTGATCGAGCGATGCACCTCGCATTGCTGCTTGCCTTCATGACGCGCTACGGCATTAATCCGGTGCTCGTCTGGCTCATCATCTTCCGCGAAATGGGCGTTTACGCAATCCGCATCTCAAGGACGGATTGGCTCGGAGGAGCAATGAGCGCCCGCATAGCAACCCTGATTCACGTGTCGTTTTTCCGACTTTGGCTAGGGTTATTCTTGGTAAGAGACGGTTTCCGAGTTGCGGCGGGCACCGATACACTTTCTGGCACGAGTTTCGATGTCGCGCAGCTCACATTACTCGCTTCAACGATCGTTGTGTCTTATTACGGACTTCTCCTTAATCTGCGCCGGCCGTGAGGTCGAATGCAAGGTGTGGTTCAGAAAAAAAATAA
Source organism: Candidatus Elarobacter sp. (assembly GCA_036403315.1). Classification (GTDB taxonomy): domain Bacteria; phylum Vulcanimicrobiota; class Vulcanimicrobiia; order Vulcanimicrobiales; family Vulcanimicrobiaceae; genus Vulcanimicrobium. Next base: position 64,620 of record DASWRD010000123.1, on the reverse strand, counting down.
CGTCTTCCGGGCCATACGCCGCGGCATAGGGATAGCCTGGGCCGATGGCCAATCCTGGCCCCAGAATAGCGTTAGGAAAGCATGTCGATGGGCGTTAGACTTGCGAAACGATTACTTGGACCTGCCTCGCATCTGCGTGGAACACCAGCGCGCCTCACAGCCGTAAGCGTCATCCTCGCAGCGGTCGTTGTCGTCGGCTGCTGGATGGACGGAACGCTAAACTCTTCGACGAAATTCGTAGGGCTTTCCACACACTGGGGCTACTATGCCATGTTTCTATTAACCCCCGGAATTATTTTACTTACCGGCTGGCTTGCCGATGAGTATACCAGCGCGATTAAGAACACGCGTTCATATTGTATTGATCGTCACGAATCAGATGTTCGCGAACTGGTGCGAAAGCATCTTCAGCGCCTTGAGTTCCGAGGGTATTGGCCTAGATCGCTCGTCATAGTAGTCTTCTTGGCCAGCTGGTTATTTAACTACGAACAGACGAGCTCGTCACAGCTAGCAAACGAACAATTCGGCAACTACGTGTTCGACTCACTACCATTTTCAAATGGGTTTTATTCTGCAAAACTGTATCTCTTTTTCGTCATGGTGTTCGTGTATTCGTCCGCGGTCTTCACGGTCGTTAGTGTTGCGACATCTATGTACTTCATCTTTGGTTTCATCGACAGCAAGGATGCCCTAAGAATCGACTTATTTGATGCCGATCACTGTGGCGGCTTGTCTCGATTTGGCAACATCAACCTCATTGCCCTCACTATTTATGCTGTATTCTCCATTGTGTCCCTCGCGGACGCTCTAACACACACGAAATTATATCCGCTTATGTTCGCGGCACTTGCACTATGCTTCGTGTCAGGTTTCGCTCATAGCTGGTTCGCACTTGGATCAATAGCTCGGTCCGTTGATAGGTCGAAGCGTGAAAAACTCGAAATCACTACGGCACAACTTCGTTTGGACGTTGAATCGTGGCATAACAATGGCAGATTCTCGAGCGATTTTCTAGTGCTGCGCAACTACCTTATGACAATACGGAATTACCCGTATCCCGCGCACATCCGTCTATATTTCTTGAGCGCATTTTCTCCGCTCGCGGCCGTACTCGGATTTTTGAAGACCCTATTGATCCGTCAATCGTTGAGCTGACTTCATCGCGCCGGTTACCTCGCAGCGAAGGAATTGCGCCATCTCCGATGGCGCGGATAATCTTCCTCGGCGCTAAATTCAAATCCATCGTCAGGCGAAGTCTAGAACCCACTCAAACGCATCGCTGCAAAGAACACCATTGCGCGCGCCGACCGCGACCATCTCATTCCGCCCGTGTCGAAGCGTTTACTATGGTAAATGCAAGCTACTCCTCCAGCGTTGTGACGTCGCCCAGCTCTTGCCCCGTCTCTTGTGCTTTCAGCAGTCGCCGCATGATCTTCCCCGAGCGCGTCTTCGGCAGCTTTGCCGTGAAGCGGATCGCCGACGGTGTTGCGATTGGGCCGAGCTCGCGGCGGACGTGGGCCACCAATCGAGCTGCAAGCTCTTCCGACTCCTGAAAGCCGCTGCGCAGCACGACGTACGCCACGATCGCCTCGCCTTTGATCTCGTCGGGCACGCCGCATACGCCCGCTTCGCCGCATGCTTTGTGCGACACCAGCGCGCTCTCCACGTCGGCAGTCGCGATGCGGTGGCCCGCCACGCTGAGCACGTCGTCCGCGCGGCCGCGCACTGTGACATAGCCGTCTTCGTCGATCGTCGCGACGTCGCCGGCCACGTACACGCCCCAGCGAAAGTACTGCTTGAAACGGTCCGGGTCGTTCCACACCGTCGCGAACATGTACGGCAGCGGCGTCTCCACCACCAGCAGCCCGCCGTGATTCGCCGGCAGCACGGCGCCGTTCGCATCGCGCACCGAGAACACCACCGGCCCCAGCGCTTTCCCGCTGCGATCCGGATGCACCGGCGACGTCGGAAACACGCCGAGCGTCGGCGCCGCGAGTTCCGTTTGCCACCACTGATTGCACACCGCGACCTCGCCGCCGCGGCCGATTACCTCGTACAAGAACCGCCACGCCTCCGGGTTCAACGGCTCGCCGGCGCAATACACGGCTTGCAGCGCCGAAAAGTCGTGCTTCGCAGCGAGCTCTTTGCCGAGCCTCAGGAGCATGCGCGCGAGCGTCGGCGCGGTGTAGAACTTCGTCACCTTCAGCCGCGCCAGCGCCGCATAGATCGCATCCGGCGTCGGAAAATCCGGCGCACCCTCGCGCAGGATGCAGCGATAGCGGTTGGCGAGCGCGCCGTACACCATCATCGTGTGGCCCACGATCCAGCCGATGTCGCTCGTGCACCAGTACACGTCGTCGGGCGTGATGCCCGTCGTCTCCGCCAGCATCGCCGCCGAGCCGACGAGATAGCCGCCGTGCGTCATCACGACGCCCTTCGGCTTGCCCGTCGTGCCGCTCGTGTACAGGATGAACAGCGGGTGCTCGGAGCCCACGATCTCCGGCTCGCACTCCGTGGGCTGGTTATCGCAGTACGCCTCGAAGCTCACCTCGCGCGCGTCGGCCGGCGGCGCGCTCGCTTCGCGGCGGTGCACGACGATGCGCCGCACCGCCTCCAGGCCGCGCACCGCGTCATCGACGATACCCTTCAGATCGACGGCCCGGCCCTTGCGGTACGTCACGTCGCTGATGATGAGCACTTGCGCGCCCGCGTCCGCGATGCGATCGCGCAGCGCCGTCGCGCCGAGGCCGGCGTACACGACGGAATGGATCGCGCCGATGCGCGCGCACGCGAGCATCGCGACGATCCCTTCGATCGTCAGCGGCATGTAGATGCACACGCGGTCGCCGGCTCGCACGCCGTCGAGCCGCAGCGCGTTCGCGAGCTGGCTCACGCGCGCGAGCAGCTCGGCGTACGTGATCGTGCGCTCGTTGCCGTTCTCGCACACGTAGTGATACGCCGCCGCGTCGCCGTGATTTGCGATGTGCCGGTCCAGGCACGACACCGTCGCGTTGAGCCGCCCGTCCGGAAACCAGTGCGGGTCGTCGAGCGCGCCGCTGAACACCGTCTTCGGCTCGGTCTGCCACGCGATACGCCGCGCACGCTCGCGCCAGAACGCCATCGAATCGCGCAGCGCTTCGGCGACGTACGCATCTTGATCCGCGATCGGAAACCACGTGGACGCGCTCGGCGGGGGCGGGATCACCTCGCCGGTCGACAGCAAGCCTTCGATGTGCGAGGTCGTGTCCACGGAAGCCGTCCCTTTGCGAATCAAACTTTGATGTAGTCGTGCTGGTCGATGATCGGACCGCTCGGCCCGTTCGTCACGTGATACGTCGCGAAGTAAGAGCCGCGCGACGACGTCAGCTCCACCTCGACGGTCGCGCCGTTCGCGTCGCTGCTCGTCGTGCGCATCGACGTGATGCGGGTCCCGCGGTCGATGAACGCCTCTTCGGAAAGCCCGCCCGAGCCGGGCGGTCTCCCGAGCTCGGCGTACGCGGCGTTCTCGTTGCCCGCGATCAAATCGCTCAGATACCGGCGCACCGTGTTCTGCGCGATACCGGCGAACGTCAGCGGCGTCGCGCGCGCGGCGGGCGCGGCGGTCGGCGTCAGCGTCGCACGCGGCGTCGCCGGATGCGGTGTGGCCGGCCGCGGCGTCGCGGGACGCGGCGTCACGACCGGCGTCGTCGACGCGCGCGGCGTCGGTTTCGGTGTCGCCGCGGACGTCGGGGTCGCCGTCGGTCGCGGCGTCGCGGTCCCGGTCGGCTGCGTCGTCGGCGTTGCGTTCGTCGTCGCCGTTGCTTTCGGCGCCGGCGACGGCGTCGGCGACGGCGTCGCTGCCGGCGACGGGGTCGGCGCCGGCGTTGCGGTCGCGTGCGGAACGACCGTTGCGATCGCGACGCGCCCGCGCGGCGGTCGCGGGACTGGTGTCACAACAGGCGCACCCTGCGTTGCAGTCGCGGATGTCGTGGTCGTGTTCGCGCCGCGGTGCTGCACTGCGGACAGAAACGCGCCGATCCCGAGTCCAGCGACGACGACGCCGACGCCGAGCGCGACCGTCGGAAGCAGGCTCGAGGATTCGGACGGGCGCCGCGACGGCGGCGGCGTGGAGCGACGACGGCGGGGCGGATCGGACATCGCGAAGGACGTTCCGCGCGTACCGGGAGCCCCCCCGCCCTTGGGGGAAAGAGCGTCGTCGGTATGCTCCGGGTCGCCGTCCCGATCGACGTCTCCGCGGTCTCTCGCACCGCTTCGACCGCCTTCGCGCTCGCTACGCCGCTGCGCGTCCGCGATCTGCTGACTGCCGCCGTCATCGAAGCGCTCGGTCCGCGCGCGCCGCAAGACAAGCGCGAGCGCGTGATCGGCTCGACGCTGGCGGGATTGCTGAACGGCACGTACGTCGTCGAGATCGACGGCCGCGTGTACACCGACCCCGACGGCGTCACGGTGTGCTCGGGCACCGCGACGCTGCGCTTCTTCCTTCGCGCGTTGCACGCGGCGTGAACGGCGCCGGCGAAGGCGAGCGCCTCCCGCCGTCGATCGGGGGGCTGATCGGTTTCGCCCTGCGCGGCTGGGCGGCCAACGCGCCGCTGTACCTCGCGCTGCAGCTCGGCGTGTTCGCGGCGTACTCGCTCGCCGAAACCGTCGTGCCCGCGGCCGTCGCGTCGTCGCCGCAAGGTCAGTTCAAGGAATGGGTCCTGTTGTTCACCGGGTTGTTCGCCGACGCGCTCGTCATCGCAGCGGTTGCGATGGGGATCGCCGCGCGCAGCGCCGGCGCCGTCGCGTCCCCGCGCGCGCTCGTCGGCGTCGCCATCGACCGCTGGCTACCGGTGATCGCGGTAAGCCTTCTCGCGCAAGCGGTCGTGCTCGCGACCGCGATCTCGAGCGGCTTTGGACCGCCCTCCGAACCGCGCGTCTTGCAGTTGATCACCGCGCCGTTCGTCTGGATCGTGTGGGGCATCCTCGGCCTTACCGGGCCGTTCGTCGCACTGGCCCCGAACCGCCGGCCGTTCTCCGTCATTGCCGGGTTCGTGCACGCGTTCACGACGTCGCTGCGCCGCGCGAACGTTCTGCGGCTGGCGGTGCTCGCCGTCATCACGGTATTGCCCGCCGTGCTCCAGCAGATCGCGTTCCACACGCTCGTCGCGGGCCACGTGTCCCGCCCGATCTTTTGGTCCGAGGCGCCGATCGACGTTCTGACCATCGGCCCGCTCGCCGCGGTGCAGACCGCGTTCGCGCTCGACTTCGCGCGCCGCGCCGGGGATCAGCGCTCGGCGTAGGCCTGACCGCGCCGCGTCATGATCAGCTCGGCGTACAGTGCGTTCGGCCACGCGAAGTCTTCGCGCGTGTACGCCTCGGGCCACTCGGCGTTGAACGACTCGTGCAGGCGGTGGTCGCCCACGTCGGACACGGCGATCCAGCCGAAGAGCTGATCGATTTCCTTCTGGTCGGTCGCCGTCAGCGCCTGAACGCACAGCGCGAGCGGCCACACGTAGCCGTGCGGCGTGTGCGGGCTGCCGATCCCTTCGGCGTACTTGCCGCGGAAGAAGTACGGGTTGCGGTCGGACAGCGCGAAGCGGCGCGTCGCGAGGTACAGCGAGTTCGTCTTGGGGAGATAGCCGAAGTACGGGATCGACAGCAGCGACGGGATGTTCGCGTCGTCCATCACGTTGGTGTGGCCGCGGCCGTCGACTTCGTAGGCGTAGATGCGGCCGAACGGCTTGAGCTCGAGCGTGCCGTACTGCTCGATGCCGCGCTGGATCTCGACCGACATCCCCCACGCGTTGCGGGCCATGCGGTCGTCGCGCCACACCTCGCGCGCGAGCGTGGTGAGGTTCTTCATCACCACCGACGCGAACATGTTGACCGGGATGTTGTAGTGGTAGCGAACCGGATCGTCGGACGGCCGGAAGCCCGTCCACACCATGCCGGTGTACTTCACGGCGCTGCCGTGGCCGTTGTTCGCGAGCTGCGGATGGCGGTAGTGCGAGCGCTGCGCGTGGTGCTGCTCGTCGCGCATCGTCGCGAGGACGCGGTCGAACGCGCGCCGCACCTCCGGCGTGAAGATGCTGCGGTCGCCGGTCTGCTTGTAGTAGTCGTAGGCGAACCAGATCGGGTAGAGCAGCGAATCGACCTCGAACTTGTGCTCCACCACGCGATAGTTCGGCGAAAAGGCGTTCGCGTAGGGGTCGAGCAGGATGTACTTCGCCTGCCGCGCGACCACGCCGCGCAGCGTCCGCCGGACGTCGCCGTCGCGCTGCGACAGCCCGATGTACGGCCGCACGGTCGCGCTGGCGTCGCGCAGCCACTCGGCGTTGATGTCGCCGGTCGACACATAGGTCGTACCGTCGCGCTGGGCGAGCGCGTGCCGCTGGATGGTTTCGTCGAACGCGGTGAGGTACAGCCGATCGAGCTTCGCGTTGAGCGACGGGCTGAGCGTCAGGCCGTCCGCGGCACGCACGGGAACACCCGTGCCGATAACGGACAACGCGAGTACCAGTGCGAGGAACCGGCCGACGACGCGATTCAGCAACTCACCATACGTATCGGCACGTTTCCGTAGTACCATAATCCGGGAACGTACACACCCCACCGTCCGTCCGAGGCCCTGAATGATCAGCCGCCGCGCCGTGGTCGCCGCCACGTTCGCGCTCCTCACCGCAGTCGCGGCCACCGCCGTGGCCGCCTTTGCGGATCAGGCCTATGCGGTGGAAGGACGCGACGTCTTTCGCCTCGGCAACGGGGACTCGCAGAGCACGACCAGCTACCACGGCGTTCAGCATCTGACCGTTTCGCGGCGCGCGAACGGCGCGACGACATATGTGGCGCGCGTCGAATACGACAAGAACGGCGACGGCGGGAGGCAACACCAGCGCGCTTCGTTCACATCCACCCTCCTCCCCTCGGGTCAGCAAAAAGACGGTCCGTCGTCGGATCCGGATTACTTGACGGTGCTCAACCAGCCGTTCGCGGTGCAGCTCGATGCGGCGACGATGCGTGATCTGGGTCACGTCACGCGGCCGGTGCCCTTCGACTTTCCGTCGCCGATGACGGCCGCGAAGCTGCGCGGCACGCTGCGCCGGCTGCCCGATGCGCTCGTGGGCGGAGCGCGCGCGATGGGCATCGCCTTCGAGGCGAAGGGACCGCTTCACGGGGCACTGCCGGACCGTCCCGCGATGGCGCTGGCCGGCACGATCACGATGAAAGGCACCGCGTACTACGACTACGCCACCGCGCTGCTGGTCGCGCTCGACGCCACGCTGGCGATCGACGGCAACCTCGACGACAGCGCGCGCCGCGCACCGGTCTCCATCGTCTACGCGCGCTCGATCCGTTCCGCCGCGCGCGAGCAGTCCGCCCGCATCGCCCCCGCCCCCCGCCGGACCTAGCCCAACCGAACGCGGCGTGGTGGCGGCGAGCGCTGCCCGAGGGCGAACAGCCCGAAGAAGGGAACAGCCGCAACCGGCGCTCGTCCTGGTCCGGTTGAGGACCCTGATGAGTGCGCTCGCAGCACCGATCTTCGGAGATCACTACCGCGTGACCGCACCGGCGACGGTTTCTCAGCCCATCCCGGGCCCCGAGACCTTCGAGACGATCGTCGACGACTTCCAGCGCCGGCTCTACGGCTTCGCGTTGCGCATGACCGGCAATCGCGAAGATGCCGAAGAGATCGTGCAGGACGCCTTCGTGCGCGCCTACCGGGCGCTCGCCAAGATGGACCCGCAGCAGCGCTCCGAGCTGCGCCTGCAGCCGTGGCTCTACACGATCACGCTCAACGTCACGCGCAATCGGCTGCGTTCGAAGCGGCCCACCAACGTGGCGCTCGACGCGCTCGCCGATCCGGACGCACTCCTCAACGAAACCCAAGAAGGCCCCGACCAGCCGGAGCAGATCGTCACCCGCGCGGCCGATATGGTACTCGTGGAGCAGGCGTTGCTGCAGCTCCCGATGCACCTGCGCGCCGCCGCGACGCTGCGCTTCATCGAGGGCCGAAGCCACCCCGAGATCGCCGAGATCCTGAACCAGCCGATCGGCACGGTGAAGTCGCACGTCCACCGCGCCGTGCGCATCCTTCGCCGTATCCTCGGACCCCAAGTCGGGCGCATCGTTCACGACCGTCCCGCCGCCACCGAGGAAGAGGAGTGATCACTATGCGCTGCGCCGACGTCGAACGGCTTTGGGACGAGATGCGCGAGGGGGTCGAGCCGCAGCGCGAGCACGTGCTCGCCCACCTCCACGCCTGTCCCGAGTGCCAAGAGATCTACCGCGAGAACGAGGGCATCGCGTACTGCCTCACCTGCCTCCCGCCGGTCGATCCGCCGCAGAGCCTCGTGCCGAAGATCCTGGACCACATCAAGCTCACCGTGAAGATCGTCGCGCCTGATTCCATCACCACGGTGGAGTCGCCGATCGGCCGGCTCTACGTCGCCTTCCGCCACAGCGGCATCACCGCCGTCGCGCTCGACCGCGGCGAAGGCGAGGAAGCGGTGTTCGCCAAGCTCCAGCGCCGTCTCGCGCGCGGCCTGATCCGGTCGCAGACGCCGCAGTGGGTCAGCGACACCGTCGCGAGCTTCTTCCGCACGCACCAGCCGGACCTCGAGAAGGTCGACATCAGCGAGCTCAGCCCGTTCGACCAGTCGGCGCTGCGCGCCGCCGCCACCATCCCGCCCGGCGAGGTGCGCTCCTACCGCTGGATCGCCGAGTCGATCGGCCAGCCCGCTGCTGCTCGCGCGGTCGGCCGCGCGATGGCGCGCAACCCGGTCGCGCTGCTCTACCCGTGCCACCGCGTCGTCGACGCGACCGGCGCCCTCCACCAATACGCCTACGGCGTGGAGCTCAAGGCGCGTTTGCTGGCGCTGGAAGGCTACCGGGTCCCCGTCCGCCGCTGACCGTACAATCTCGCTTCGCGCCTCGCAGGAAAAGCCGCGAACAGTTCGCGAAAGGCGGGCCTCACGATACGTCCGCGGCCCCTTCAGACACATATCAATGAAGGTTAACAGGCGGACAAGAGGAGGTGGTCATCGTTACTACAGACGGTCCTAAACAGTGTCTCACGATGATCGGAGGGCTCCGGACCTAGTCCGGCCTCCGCGAACGAACCAACCTTGTCCGCCGCCCCATCGGGGGCGGCTTTTTTTGTCCTCGCCCCGCATCGCGCACACTACAGGTTCCTTGCCTTTCTCAGAGAAAACCTCGGGTTCGTGTCCCGGCGGCCAATTGCTTGAACGATAACACCGAGCGCGATCCGCGCGTCCTCGCGATCCCCGATACCCACGGGCATGCGAAGGGCGAGCACAAACCGTACGCGGAGGAACGCCCGCTCCCGCTCACCGCACGGATGCTTTTCCTGTGGTTCTATCACGCGTGCCGGCGCGGGTACCCGCGCTTCCTGATGGTCGCGGACCACATGAACTACCTCACGTTCGAGGACCCCGCGGCCGTGAATCTCGTGCGCCGCGCGCTCAAGCTCGCGCAAGCCGGCGACCTCTACGGCGCCGCGGAGACGGCCACCGTCGAGGTCGGCCATGCCGCGGTCGTCAGCGAAGGCCTGCGGCGCGGGATGCGCTACTCGATCGGCGCCGAGGTCGACAACGACCCGCGCTCGCGCCCGGACGCGCAGAACATCGTCGACGCGATGCGCCCCGACGCCATCATTCGCTCCGTCCACTTCATCCCGATCACGCATCCGGTGCTCGGCGAGAACTGGCCGTGGCCGTTCGACAACCCCGAGTTCAAGGATCTCTTCGAGGTCGTCGGGACCGAGCAGACGTGGGAGACGTACGTGGCGACGCTCGTCGACGCCGTCGAACGGCTGCCCGGCCACATCGTCGGCCACTTCTTCGTCCCCGCCGTGTTTGGTCACTGGCCCGACGACGCGAAGCTCGATCAGTACGAAGACCGGATCCTCGACGCGGCGGCCGCGCGCGGCATGGCGGTCGAGTTCAATACGCGCTTCCTCTACCGGGACCACACCGACGCCGAGCGGCAGCGCTACCTCGACGCCAACAAGCGGTTTCTGCGCAAGGCCAAAGACCGCGGCGTGATGATCGCCATCGGGTCCGACGCGCACTCGCCCAAGGACCAGGGCGGTGCGTTCTCGACCGTGCTCGACGTCCTCGACGAGCTCGACATCAACGAGATCGTGTTCCCGCTCGCGGGCACGCTGCGGCGCGTCGCGCTGCGCGTGGTGCGCGAGCCCGAGCCGGAGCCCGCGCCCGTCCCCGAACCGGCGCCGGAGCCCCAGCGCGCCCACGAGCGCGCCGTCCCCGCCGACGACGCCGCGGCCGCCGAGGCGGCGAAGCCCGTGCGCAAGGCCCGTCCCAGCGCCAAGGCCACGCGCCCGCCCGAGACGTCGCCCGAACGCCCGCGCGAGCGGCCCGAGACATCGGTCGCGACTGCGGAACCGCAGTCGCCGGCCGAACCGGCGAGCGCGCCCGCGGACTTGGCCGACGACGGACATGCCGCCCCCGCCGCACCAGAGGAGCCCGCGGCGGAAGGCGCGGCGCCTGCGGACGAGAACCGTGCCGAAGCGCCGGCGTCGGCAAACGGCGCCCCCCGCCCGCCGCGCGCCCGCAAGAGCCGCGCGAAGCCGAAGGCCGCCGAGGCGGCCGCGGACGCCACGCCCGTGTCGGAGCCGGCGACGCCCGCACCGTCGACCCCGCCCACTCCGGAGCCGGCGACGGCCGATCCCGTGACGGTCGCCGAAGCGCCGGCACCGAAGCCGCCCGCCGCGGAACTACCGTCCCCGCCGCCGCCGGCACCGCCCCCGCCGAAGCCCCCTGCCCCAAGACAGCCGGTCGCTGCGAAGCACGTCGCACCGAAGCCGGTCGCCACGAAGCCGGCGGCGGCGACACCGACCGCCGCGAAGCCGGCGCCAAAATCGCCGCCGGCCAAGCCGGCCGCGCCGAAAGGCCGGACCGCCCCGGCACCGGCGAACGCCCGAACGGCCAAGCCCGCGGCCGCGAGCGCGAAGACTGCGCCCGCGCGGACCGCGCCGGCGAAGGCCGCGCCGGCGAAGGCCGGCCCGAAGAAACCCGCCCCGGTCAAGGCGTCCGCGAAGAAGGCGGCGCCCGCGCGAAGCGGGGCCAAGAAAGCGGCGCCTGCGAAGAAGGCGGCCGCGAAGAAAGCGCCGCCCAAGAAGGCGACGCCGGCGCGCCCGGCCGCGAAGAAGGCCGCGCCGAAGAAGGCGGCCGCGAAGAAAGCGCCCCCGCGCAAAGCGCCGGCGCGCAAAGCGGCCGCCAAGAAGACCGCGAAAAAGACGGCGACGAAGCGTCGCTAGGAGGGATGCACTTGCGTACACTCGTGCTCGGTGCGCTCGCATGCGCGCTGTCCGTGAGCGCGTGCTCGAAGGTCGTCGGCAATCAGACGAACGCCGGCGGAACGGCGCGCGCCGCGGGGACCATCCCCGGCGAGCTGCGTGTCGCCAGCCAGCGCTCCCCCAACACGCTCAACCCGATTCTGTCGGGGTTCACGACCGAAGGCTTCATCAACCGGCTGTCGTTCGACACGCTGGTGAGCGTCGACGGCTCCGGCAAGAACACGGTGCCCATCCTCGCGACCGAGGTCCCCACCGAAGCGAACGGCGGGATCAGCAAGGACGGCCTGACGATCACGTACCACCTGCACTCGGGCGTCAAGTGGCACGACGGCGTTCCGTTCAGCAGCAAGGACGTCAAGTTCTCATGGCAAGCCATGATGAACCCGGCGAACAACGTCAACGAGCGGGTCGGCTACGATGAAGTGACGTCCGTCGACACGCCGGACGCCAACACCGTGGTGTTCCACCTCAAGCGCAAGTTCGCACCGTTCGTCGACACCGTATTCGCCGAGAGCGACAGCCCGGTGTGCGTCATCCCGGAGCACCTCCTCGGCAAGCTTCACGACCTCAACCGTATCCCGTTCAACCAGCAGCCGGTCGGAACGGGACCGTTCAAGGTGGCACGCTGGGTGCGCGGCGACCACATCGAGTTCGTCGCGAACGACGACTATTTCCGCGGCAAGCCGAAGCTGCGCCGCATCATCGTGCGCGAGATCCCCGACGAGAACACGTCGATCAACGCGCTGCGCTCGCACGACGTCGACTGGATCTTCGAAGCGTCGCCGCAAGTGTACAAGACGCTGAAGGCAAGCCCGGCCGAGGGTGTCAACCTCTTCCTCAACAATCAGCCGCAGACGCTGCAGATGCTCGTGAACACGTCGCGTCCACCGCTCGACGACATTCGAGTTCGGCGCGCCATCTCGTACGCCGTCGACAAACAGGCGCTCGTGAACAAGAACACGGGCGGCAGCGCGGTCGTCGCGTGGGCCGATCAGCCGCCGTTCCAGTGGTCGTATACCGACGACGTCATGAAATATCCGGCGGACGCCGCGAAGGCGCGCGCGCTGCTGGCCGAAGCGGGCTACACGCCGGGGCCGGACGGCATCATGCGCAAGAACGGCAAGCCGCTGTCGTTCACGCTCAGCTACAACCAAGAGAACGCGACCCGCCGGCTCGTCGCCGTGCAGGTGCAGTCGATGCTCAAGGCGGCGGGGATCGACGCGCAGATCAAGACCTATCCGGCCAACCTTCTCTTCGCGACGTACGGCCAAGGCGGCGTTTTGACGAACGGCAAGTACGATCTCAACATCTCCGGCTGGATCGCGGGGCAGGACCCGGACGATCATTCGGAGTTCCAAAGCGACCAGATCCCGAAGCCGTCGCACCCGGACGGCGTGAACTACACGCGCTACCAGAACAAGGAGATGGACGACGCGCAAAAAGCCGCGCTCGCGAGCTACGACCAGGCGAAGCGCAAGCCCGCCTACGCCAAGATCCAGCAGCTGCTGGCGCGCGATCTGCCGATCATCTACATCTGGTATCCGCGCCAGGCGCAGCCGATCAGCGTCAACTTCAAGAACTTCACCCCCAACCCGGTCAACGAGTCGTGGAACGCGCACGAATGGGAGATTTGATGGGAGGCTCGGCATAGTGTTCGACGAGCCGTCGTCCAGCCCGATCGCGCGCATCCCGGAGTTGCGCTGGCTCCGCAGCGTCATCATGGAGAAGGCGCTGACGCGCGGCGACTACCTCCTCTCCGGCGGCGCGCGCAGCGACTACTACATCGACAAGTTCAAGCTGTTCGCGGACCCGCACGTGCTGCGCCGGATCGCGCGCATGTTCGCGCCGATCATCTCGGAGATCAACCCCGACGTAATCGGCGGCACCGAGCTCGGCGGCGTGATCATCGCGACGGCGGTGTCGCAGATGACCTCGCTCCCGATGATCGTCGTGCGCAAGCAGCCCAAACAGTACGGCGCGTTCGCGGAGGAGTACGTCGAAGGACCGTTCCTGCGCGGGCAGCACGTGCTGCTGCTGGAGGACGTCGTCACGAGCGGGCGCGAGCTGCTCGCCGCGCAGCGGCGGCTGGAGGAGTTACATCTCAAGGTCACGCCGCACGCCGTGGTGTCGCGCGGCCTGGCGCCGGTCGCCTCGCTGATCCAGTTCTCGCTGCCGCGCGGCGAAGGCGGCCCGCGCCAGAATTAGTGTCCGTTCGGTCCTGCGGACCGAGCCGGACTCGGCTGCGGCCGAACACGCTATGCGAGGTCGAACGTGTGGTGGTCGTCCGCGACGAGGATCTCGCCGCGAAAGATCTCGCGCGCGGCCTCGTCGAGATCGCGCGACGTGGACTCCGCGCCGTAGTGCGACAGCACGAGCCGCCGCACGCCGGCGTCGCGCGCCATCCCGGCGGCGTCCGCGGCGGTGGAATGGCCGCGCACGCCTTGCTCCACCGCGCCGTGGAGCAGCGTCGCTTCGCATACGAACACGTCGGACTCGCGCGCCAGCGCGACGACGCGTTCGTCCGGCGCGGTGTCGGCGGAGTACGTCACGCTCGCACCGTCACGCTGCCAGCGCATCGCGAACGCGGGGATGTAGTGCGCGGTGTGCGCGAATCGAATCGTAGCCCCCTCGATCGCAAGCGGCTGCGACGGGTCGTACTCGTGCAGCGCGAACACGTCGTCCAGAAACGCGCCGGGCTCGCGCGGGAACGCCGACACGAACGCGCGCAGCATCGCGAGGCCGCCCGGCGGCAGGTACACGGGGAGCTTCGCCGCGCGGCGGCGCGGGCCGTACTTGAGCGCGTAGCGCAGCGGGATCACGTCGATGAAGTGGTCCGCGTGCATATGGCTGATCACCACCGCGCCGAGCCGGTCGTAGTCCGCGTAGCGCCGGAGGTTCGCGAACGCACCCGTCCCGAGATCCATCACGATCGGCGTCTCGCCGTCGTCGACGAGGTACGAGCTGCACGCGCGGTCCGGTCGCGGGATCGAGGAGCTCGATCCCGCGATCGTCAGCCGTGCCGTAGCGGTCAGAGCGATCGGACTGCCTCGAGAACGGCGGCGCCGTGACCCTCGACGGAGACGCGCGGCCACGCCTTCGCGATGGTTCCGTCCGAACCGATCAGGAACGTCGAGCGCTGGATGCCGATGCTCTTCTTGCCGTACATGTTCTTCTCGACGATCACGCCGAACGCGTCGCAAATGGCCGACGTGGTGTCCGCCAGCAGCGAAAAGTTGAGCGCGTATTTCTGCGCGAACTTCTTCTGCGCGTCGACTGTGTCACGGCTCACACCGACGATATCGGCGCCCGCCGCGTTCAAATCGTCCTTCAGGTCCCGGAACGTCTGCGACTCCGCCGTGCAGCCCGGCGTGTCGGCTTTCGGATAGAAATAGACGACGAGCTTGCGCCCGTTGAAATCTCGCAGCCTCACGCTGCGGCCGTCCTGATCTTGCGCGCCGACGTCCGGAACCTGCGCACCCGCTTCGAGCATGAGCCCCCGTTCTGCGGGAGGACGCCTTTGCACTGCGAGAAGCAGCCTCGCACATGTCTTCCGCGTCCGGACAGTCCGCGCACCCGCTCGCCGCGCGTCTCATCGCCCGTGCCCGCGAGCACCCGCTCGAGGGACCCGTCATCGAGATCGGCACCGGATCTGGTCGCAACACACGCGCGCTGGTGGACGCGAGCATCCCCGTGCAAAGCGTCGCGGACGACACGCCGTACACGCAACTTCCCGGCAGCCGCGACACGTACGGCGCCGCGCTCTCGACCCACGCGTACTTGCACGGAACCAGCGCGAAGCTGCGCGCCGGAATCGCGGAGCTTCGGCGCGTGCTGCGGCCGAACGCGCCCTACTTCATCACGCTCGGTTCGTTCAAGGACGCCCGCTACGGGCTGGGCGTCCCCTTCGACGAGCGGAGCTTCGCGCCGGGGGAAGGTCCGGAGCTCGGCATCCCGCACGCGTACTTCGACCGCGACGGCGTGATCGAGCTGCTGTTCGGGTTCACGATCGACGCGATGGATGAAGTCGTGGTCGACGACATCGTCGGGCGCTGGGCGCACGGACCGGACGACGACGTGTCCGGCCGGGTGCATTGGTTCGTGGCCGGCCGGCGCCGGTAGGGTATGGGGTGCGCATGCGCCCGCCCCGGCTCCGCCTCGTCCTCGCCGTCGCCGCCGCCGCGACCGGCGCGGCAGCCGCCACCGGCGGAAACCTCGTCGTCAACGGCGGCTTCGAGGCGAGCGGACCGATCGCCGCGTGGCGTTCGCTGAGCGCGGGATCGTCCGTTTCCAATTGGCGGGTAACGTCGGGGACCGGCGCCCTCGTCGGCAGCTTCTGGCGCGCGAACTCCGGGACGAACAGTTTGGAAGTGGGCAGCCCGGGTGCGGGGACCGTCGCGCAGACGATCGCGACCGTTCCGCGACGCAGCTACCGGCTCACGTTCGCGCTCGCCGGCAATCCCGACGGACCGCCGCGCGTGAAAACGCTGGTGGTGACGGCGGGCGCAGTGAGCCGGCGCTTCACGTTCGACGTCGCGGGTCGGTCCCGCAGCGCGATGGGGTGGACGACGGAGACGGTCGATTTCACGGCGGCGGGCGGCACGACGGTCATCGCCTTCGCGCGGCTGGACGGCGGCGCATCGGCGTGGTTCGGTCCGGCCGTTGACGACGTCACCGTCACCGAGCTCGGCGCGAGCTCTGCCGCTCCCGCGACCGCAGCGCCGGCTCCACCGGCCGTCGCGCCGGCTCCCGCGGCGACGGCGGCACCCCGCGGCTATGTTCCCTCCGGCGGCGAACCGTACGGCGGGCTCTGGTCTGCGGCCTATCCCGGAAAGCCGCTGCGGGTGTACGTCGAACGGCGCGGCACCAGCATCGTCGGGAATACCGTCGACGGCGACGGGGTGCTGCCCACCGGTGCGGTGGCCTTCACGGGTCGCGTCGACGTCAAGCCGGTCGTCGTGCTCGCGAGATGCACCGACGCCGACGCGCGCGGCTGGCACGGCGCGGTGATCGAATGGACCGCGCAGGACGCGTTCCGCCTGCACGTCGCGAACTGCCACGCCGGCGACGTGCTCTACACGCGCTGGCACGCGAATCAGTAGCGCGGGACGTCCGAGTCGATCGCGCGCGACCAGGCGTCGATCCCGCCCGTGAGGTTGACGGCGGCGTAGCCGTTCGCCGCCAGAAACTCCGCGACGCGCTCGCTGCGACCGCCATGGTGGCACATGACGACGATCGGCTCGTCGCGCGGCAGCTCGCTCATGCGCACGGGGATCTCGCGCATCGGGATCGCGGTCGCCCACGGGATCGACGCCGTGGCGAGCTCGTCCGGCTCGCGAACGTCGAGCAGGACGAACGTTTCCTCGGCCGCGCGCCGGCGCTCGAGCTCGTCGACGGAGATCTCGTCGATCACCCGCGTTCGACGGGCTTCGTCGCGATGAGATCCTGCATCGGGCTGGACGCGTTCGCGTACAGCCGTTTCTCCATGCGCCCGGCGAGGAACGCATCGCGGCCGGCTTCGACCGCGAGCCGCATCGCGCGCGCCATGCGCACCGGGTCGCGCGCCGCCGCGATGCCGGTGTTCATCAGCAGCGCATCGACGCCCAGCTCCATCGCGAGCGCCGCGTCCGACGCGGTGCCGACGCCGGCATCGACGATCACCGGCACGTTCGCGCGCTCCTTGATGATGCGAATCGAGTACGGGTTGCACACGCCCAGGCCGCTGCCGATCGGCGCCGCGAGCGGCATCACGGCGGCGCACCCGGCGTCTTCGAGGCGCTTGCACGCGACGGGATCGTCGACGATGTACGGCAGCACGGTGAAGCCTTCACGCACCAGCTCTTCCGCCGCGAGGATCGTCTCGCGCGTGTCGGGATAGAGCGTCTGCGGATCGCCGATCACCTCGAGCTTGATGAGCTCGGTGCCGAGCGCCTCGCGCGCGAGCTTGGCCGTGAGCACCGCGTCCTTCGCGGTGTAACAGCCGGCGGTGTTCGGCAATAGCGTCATGCGCGTGCGGTCGATGTAGTCGACCAGCGTCTTGCCGCTTTTGTCGTCGAGGTGCATGCGCCGGATCGCGACGGTGACGACTTCGGCGCCGCTCGCAACGTGCGCTTGCTGCATGATCTCGAGCGACGGGTACTTCCCCGTGCCGACGAACAAGCGCGAGGCAAACTCGTACTGGCCGATCTTGAGCGTGTCGGTTTGCGTCTGCACGTCAGCCTCCCGCGACGGCGACGATGATCTCGAGGCGGTCGCCGCCGCGCAGCACCGTCGTGGCATGGTGCGTGCGCGGGACGACGTCGTCGTTGAGCGCGACGGCCGTACCGTCGCGCCGCACGCCGAGCGTTTCGAGAAGCGCGTCGAGCGTCGCGCCTTGCGCCAGCTCGCGAAGCTCGCCGTTGACCGTGATCGTCACGACGTTCCGTTCGCGGCGGCGGCCGCGGCCTCCGTCCCCGCGCGCGACGGCGCGAACGGTGCGAGCGCGCTCGCCTCGCCGCCCATGATGAGGTCCGCGATCAGCCGCCCGGTGATCGGCGTCAGCAGGATGCCGTTGCGAAAGTGCCCGCTCGCGACGACGTAGCCGTCGAGCGCCGTCGCGCCGAGGTACGGCCGCCCGTCGTGCGAGGCGGGCCGAAGCCCCGCCCACGTCTCGACCACCGCGAAGGTCGCCAGCGCGGGCGCCACCGCGAGCGCCGCGTCGAGCAAATCGTGCATCCCGGCGGCGGTGACGCGCGCGTCGAAGCCGCGTGACTCCACCGTCGCGCCGATCAGCAGCCGGCCGTCGCCGCGCGGCACGAGATAGCGGTGCCCGAGCCACACCAGCGCGCGCACGGCGTCGCGCGGTACCGCGAGCGCGAGCATCTCGCCGGCGACCGGGCGCACCGGCACGCGCGCGCGGTCCGGCACGCCGGCGAGCTCGCCCGCCCACGCACCGGCCGCGTTGATCACCGTCGCGGCCGTCGCGAAGCCGTACGCCGTGCGCACGCCGCGGACGCGCCGCGCGTCGCATTCGAGCGCGACGTCATCCACGCGTTCGAAGCGCACGCCCAGCGCCTCGCACGCCGCGAGCAACGCGCGTCCCAGACGCCGGTTGTCGACCTGCGCTTCGTTTGCTACGAAGAGCGCGCCGGCGAGATCTTTCGCGAGCAGCGGCTCCCGCGCGAGGACGTCGCCGCGGTCGAGCATCGCGACGTCGCCGCCGTTCGCGCGAAACGTCTGCGCGTGCGCCGCGAGCTCGGCGAGCCGTGTCTCGTCCAATGCGACGTGCAGCGTGCCGTCGCAACGGTAGCGCGCGTCGACCCCGGTGCGCTCGCGCAATTCGGCGACGAACTCAGGATAGAGCGCCAGCGAGTCGCGGCAGAGCGCGAGCATCGCCGCATCCGGCATCTCCTCGCTGAACGGCGCGAGCATCCCCGCACCGGCCCAGGACGCGGCGCGCGCGGGCTCCGCGCGGTCGTAGACCGTGACGGGCGCGCCGCGCTTCGCCAACTCGTACGCGACGCCGAGCCCGATGAGCCCGGCGCCGAGCACGATCGCGGATTCGGTCAGAAGAGCTTGAAGCGGCGCCGCTCGATACGAGACTCGCCGCCCTCGTCGTCGGGGACGATCTCGTGCGTCGCGTCGGGTGGAAGCCTGCCGTCCTTATCGAGTGGAGCAGCCTCGCCGCGCTCGAGCAGACCGCGCTCGAACGCGTCCTGGGCTGCTTTCTCATCCGCCGAAGGCGGCGCGGTCTGCGCGTTGTCGTCGTCGTTCATCGTCGAAAGTGTCCTACCCGCAACTCTATCTCGTGCACTACGTGACGTCAATTCCGCAGTCGAAGAAGCGCCGAACGAGCTTCACGCCGGCTTGGTACTCAATGAGCTCGTGCGACTTTCGCCGGAACGGGTGCATGATTCGCATCTCCGCGTCGGCGTGCTCCGCGACGTCGACGCGCCCCCGCCGGAACAGATCCTCGACGAACGACGCTGTCGCGACTTCGCGGCTGACCGGCTCGAGCGACCCGGTCTTCGGCGATGCCGGCGCGACCGAAAAATGCGGCGCGCCGCCCGGCGCCTCGACGTAGAGCGGCATTTGAATTCCGAATTGGTGCGCGCCCATCGCCATCGTCGCGATGGGCGTCTCGCGTGCGGTCGCGGCCGTTTGCGCGAACGCGCGAACCTGTTTGCGGTCCACGGTCACCGTGACGCCGGACGACGCCGACTCCATGGACAGAATGCCGCGTTTCACGAACGCGGACTTGATGATGTCGCGGTATTTCTTGTTGTACTGCGCGGCGTCGACGCTGACGAAGTGAGCTGCAACCTGGGTGAAGTACGCGGGGACGATCGACGCTCCGACCGACGCGCGCATCAGAATGTCGCCGGCGATCACCGTCGCGGCGAGCAGCTGCTGCTCGGTTCCCGCACCGCCCTGCGCGAGGAAGATGCCGGCGAGAATTTCGAAGAACGCCGACGTGAACACCCGCGAAAACGAATGCGGCTCCGACGAGAGGACGGACGCCGGTGCGTTGGGCGGAAGCAGTTGCGGATCGCGGTAGAAGAAACTGTTGACGGCGTTGCGCAGCGAGTCGCTTTCGACCAAATCGGGATGGCCCGCGCGGATCGCGTTGCCGAGCTGTTCCGCGAGCCGCGAGAGGCGCGAGTTGCGGTAGATGTTCGTTCCAATCGACGTGATGAGGTCGGTTCGCACCGACTGCAGCTGCAGCACCGTCATGATCGCGCTCATGTCGCCGAACGACTCGTGGAACGCCGCCACCTCGACGAACGCCGCATGGAAAAGCTCGGGGCGAACCGCGTCGAGCACCGCATGCCCGAACTCGTGGCAAGCCACCTCCGGGCTCTCGCCCGAGAAATACGTCACGCCGTCGACGGTGTCGTGGAAGAAGTTCAAGCCCGCGGCGTCGCGGCCGCCGCCGCGGGTGTAGAACGCGTTGAGCTCTCGACCGGCGTCGCGGCGGACGGGGAGCGTCGCCCCCACTTGCCACTTGGTGCCCTTCGGAACGATCGCACCCCAGAAGTCGGCGGCGCGCCGCAGCGCCTCGGCCATCGCCCAGTAGCGGAACTCCGGGGTCCCGGTTTGATAGATCTGCGGCACCGGCGCAGCGCCGTCGAGCGCGAAGGGAAGTGCGGTCGCCCGCAGGTCGGGCGCGGGGCGCTGCACCGGGGTCGGCGGCGTTTTCGAAGCCGGGTCGTCTTCCCACGTCAGGATGATCGCGCCGGCGTTTGCGGGGCCACCTTTGCCCGGCGGCTTCTTCGGCGGCGGGCGGGACGGGCGACGTCGCGGGGCGGTCGGTCGCTTTGGCATGAAAGCCTCCATGAGCAAGCATCGGTAAGCAATGTAACCGTGCGTTTTTTCGCGCTGCTCATGAAACAGTCATGCCGTAGGCCGCCTGCCCGCGGCGGGCCTCACATGCCGGTGTACACCGGGCCCTCTCCGCCCTGCGGCGGCACCCAGGTGATAATTTGATACGGGTCCATGATGTCGCACGTTTTGCAGTGCACGCAGTTCGAGAAATTGATCTGCAGGCGGCCTTCCGCCGGTGCGCTGCCCTTCTTGCTGAAGTGCGGTTCGTAGACTTGTGCGGGGCAGAAGTACTGGCACGGATTGCCGTACTCGACGGTGCACTTCTCCGCGCAGATGTTCGTGTCGGACACGTGGAGGTGCGCGGGCTGGTCCTCGTCGTGCATCGAGCCGCTCTTGAACACGTCCGTGACTTTGTCGAACGTGAGCTTGCCGTCGGGCACCACGCGTTTGGTGACCTGGACCGGCGTCAGCTCGGACAGCTTCTTCATGCGCGCGTAGCCGTGCTCGCCCGCGAGCTTGTCCTTGATGCCGAAGCCGCGGCCGCCGCTCATCAGGCTGAGCTGCGCGTTCATCAGCCCGCCCCACATCCCGCTGCTGAAACCTTGGTGGAAATTGCGCGCCGCGTGCAGCTCGGTGCGCGCCCACGAGCCGGCGAATTTCGTCTCGTACGCACTGAGCTCGTTCGCCGACGTATCGTTCTTTTGCACCGCGTCGAAGATCGCTTCGGCCGCCATCATGCCGGACTTCATCGCGAGGTGGATGCCTTTGAGGCGCAGCCCGTTGAGAAAACCGGCGCTGTCGCCGACGATGCACAATCCGTCGGCGTAGAACCGCGGCATCGCGTGCAAGCCGCCTTCGGGGATCGCCTTCGCGCCGTAGCGGATCATCTCGCCGCCTTCGAGCAGCGGGCGAATCGCGGGGTGCAGCTTGTAGCGCTGAAAGTTGTCGTGCGGATCGGTCGTCGGATCGGCGTAGTCGAGGCCGGTGACCAAGCCGATGTCGATGATGTCGTCGCTCATCGCGTAGATCCAGCCGCCGCCGAACGTGTTCCACAGCGGCGCGCCGAGCGTGTGGATCACGCTGCCGGCGGCGAGCCGGCCCGGCACTTTCCACAGCTCTTTGATGCCGACCGCGTACACTTGCGGATCGCGGTCTTTGTCCAGCTCCAAGCGCGCGATCGCGGTCTTGGTGAGCGTGCCGCGCGGGCCTTCGCCGAGCACGACGACTTTCGCCATCAGATCGGGGCCGGGCTCGTAGTTCGACTTGTGCTTGCCGTCGCTCGCGACGCCTTTGTCGCCGACGCGCACGCCGGTGACGCGGTCGCCGTCCCACAGCAGCTCTTGTCCCGGAAACGCCGGGAACACGTCGACGCCGGCTTCTTCCGCTTTCGCGGCGAGCCACTTCGTGAGGTTCGACAGCGACGCGACGTGCTTGCCGTGGTTGTTCAGCACCGGCGGCACGAACGGCGCTTTGATCTTGCCGCTGTTGGTGAGAAACCACATCGCGTCGCTGGTGACCGGCGTGTCGAGCCCGCCGGTGATGTCCTCGCCGGGAAACAATTCGGCGAGCGCCTTCGGATCGACGACGGCGCCCGAGAAACCGTGGTTGCCGATCTCGCCGCCTTTCTCGATCACCATCACGGCGATCTCGGCGCCGGCGGCCGCGGCGAGCTGGCGCAGGCGGATCGCGCCGGCGAGCGACGCCGGGCCCGCGCCGACGAACAGGACGTCGACTTCGAGGGAATCGCGCTGTGGCATGACCCGCACGCGTTCGCGGACGCGCTTTGCGGCTCCCCGCGGTTTCGCCGGCTACAGCATCGACAGCGCGGTCGTCACCGCGACGCGGTGGGCGGCGATGCGCTCGTCCCACGGACGCGGCCGCGGCGTCTCGAACGTGAGCGCGGCAGGCGTGCCGCGGTACATCAGCGCCAGGCTGCTCGGCAAGCCCTCGAACGCGACGATCTCGACGTCGTAGTTCACCAGCACGGTGCCGCGCTCCGTCCGGTACATCGTCGCGAGGTCGAAGCCCGGCGGCGCGCCCAGGTCGAACTCGTTCGTGAGCGTCTGCACGGGCAGGCCGGCGTCATCGAGTGCGCGCACGATGCGCGGCGCGAAGAGCGGGCCGAATCCGGACCGCAGCGGTTCGTAGACGTAGCAGCCGTCCGCTTCAAAATCTTCGTGCAGGTCCATCGCGAACGCGAACCGGCGGTCGCGGTTGGCGGTGAGAACGGCGCGTGCTTCGGGCGTGGTTCCGCCGCGCGAGAAGCTGCGGTTGACGTCGTTGCCCTCGGCGTTGACACGCGTCGCCGCGGCGTAGCCGCTGGGGTTCACGCACGGCCAGATGCGGTAGGCGAAGCGGCTGTCGAGCAGCCCGTCGCGCACGAGCGCGAGCAGCGCCCACGGCGCGGCCGGCTCGTCGCCGTGGACGCCCGCGGTCAGCGAGATCGTCGGCGCGCTCGCATCGCCCAGCTCGGCGACGAGCAGCGTGCGCGGCGCGTTGACGCACGCGATCTCACGAACGCGGAGCCCGCGCGCACGGAGGTCGCGCCACGCCGCCGCGAGCTCGGCGTACGGCGGCGCGCCGGTCGTCACATCGATCTAGTCCAGCGGCTTGCCGCTGATCGCGGCGTCGAGCAGCTCGATCGGGTGCGCGGCGCGCAGCGTGACGCCGCGCTCGCGCATGATCGACTGCATCTGCAGCGTGCAGCCCGGGTTCGCGCTCGCGACGAGGTCGGGCGCGACGCTCTGGACGTTGTCGACTTTGCGCACGCCGATCTCGTGCGCCGACTCCGGCTCGAACAAATTGTACGTGCCGGCGCTGCCGCAGCACTGGTCGCCGTCCGGGATCTCGAGCAGCTCGAGCCCGGGGATGCTTCGCAGAAGATCGCGCGGCTGCGTGCGGACGCGCTGCGCGTGCGCGAGATGACACGCGTCGTGGTACGCGACGCGCAGCGGAAGCGGATGACGCGGCGCGCGCGGCGCGAGCGTCGCGAGGTACTCGTTGATGTCGCGCACCTTCGCGGCGAACGCCTGCGCGCGATCGCGGTACAGGCCGTCCTCGGCGAGCACGTCGCCGTACTCTTTGAGCGTCGAGCCGCAGCCCGCGGCGTTGATGAGGATCGCGTCGAGCTGCTCCTTCTCGAAGCGCTCGATCAGCCGGCGCGCGAACGCTTTGGCCTCTTCGGGCCGGCCGCTGTGCAGCGACAGCGCGCCGCAGCAGCCCTGGCCGCGCGGCACGACGACGTCGCAGCCTTCGGCGCTGAGCACGCGGATCGTCGCGGCGTTGACGTTCGGAAACAGCGCGCGCTGCACGCAGCCGGCGACGAGCGCGACGCGCGCGCGCCGTGCGCCCTTCGCGCGCGTGAAGTACGGCAGAGAGCCGAACGCATCGCGCAGCTTGATGGGCGGCGCCATGGTCACGAGCTGGCGCAGCCGCGCCGGCAGCAGCTTGCCGAGCGGCCCGGCGGCAGCCCGCGTCAAACCGAGCTTCGCGCCGAGCCAGAGTCCCGGGATCATCGCGCGCAAGCGGTTCGGATACGGGAACAGCGCGAACACGAGCTCGCGAAACGCACGGTCGCCGGGCGGACGTTCGATCGCCGCTTCGACTTTCGCGCGAGTTGCTTCGATCAGCAGATCGTAGCGCACGCCCGACGGGCACGCGGTGACGCACGCCATGCAGCCCAGGCACGCATCGATGTGCCCGGCAACGAGGTCGTCGAGCGGGATGATCCCGTCGTCGACGCCCTTCATCAGGTCGATGCGCCCGCGCGGCGAGTCCATCTCCTCACCCCACGAGTTGTACGTGGGACACGCCGGCAAGCAAAACCCGCAGTGCACGCAGTCCGCGACCAGGTCGCGGTAACCGCGCTTCGGCGCTTCGGGATCGTGCGCGAGCGGATCGGTGACTGGGACGGACACTAGAGGCCTCCCACGAAGCGCCCGGGGTTGCACAGGCCGTGCGGGTCGAAGTTGTTCTTCATCGCGCGCATCAGCGCGAACGACGGCGGCGGTGGGCCCCACGCGTCCACGGTGCCGCGCGCCGCGTCCGGCATCGCGGCGATCACGACGGTGGACGCGCCGCGCGTTCGCGCGACGACGCGTTCGCGCACACCGGACGGCGCGGCCGGCGCATCGGCGTACGCGTGCAGCGCCACGCCGAGCAGTGGGTATGCGACCGGTACGGCCAGCGGTTGCGCGCCGCCGAACGCGCCGAGCGTCGCGACCGACGTCGCCGGCGGCGCTACGATGCGATAGCGCCACGCGCCGTCGCGGCGTACCGCGCGCTCGCGCTGTTCGTACGACTCGCGTTCCAGCTCGCTCAGCTCGCGCGCGCGCGCGGGCGTCACCGGCACGATCTCGTCGAGCAGCGTCGCCATCTGCGCGTCGACGCCGCGCTGCGTCCCCGCGATGGTGACGACGAGCGTGGTCTGGTTGTACAATGCGACCGACTCCGGCTCGAGCCGACGATGGATCAGCGCGCGCGCCGTTGCGACGGCGTCGTCCGCGTGCTCGAACGTCAGCGCCGCCGCGCGCGTCGTCTGCGCGATCGGGTACAGCCGGAACGTCACCGTCGCGATCGCGCCCAGCGTGCCGAGCGATCCGACCATCAGCTTGGGCAGGTCGAAGCCCGCGACGTTCTTCACCACTTTGCCGCCGCCGCGCGCGCGTATGCCGTCGGGCCGCACGATGCCCACGCCGACGATGAGATCCTTCGCGGTGCCGTAGCGCTGGCGGCGCCGGCCGTACGCGTTCGTGGCGACGAGGCCGCCCACCGTGGAGCGCGCGCGGTCCGCGACGTCGAGCGGGAGCATCTGGCCGTGCTGTTCGAGCACGCGGTCGAGCTCCGCGAGCGTGATCCCCGCTTCGACGGTGATCGTTTGGTCTTCGGGCGTGTAGTCGACGACAGCGTCGAGCGCGGTCATGCGGATCACGGTGTCGAGCGCCCGCGGCGCGTTGCCCAGCTCGAGGTGCGTGCCGCCGCCGACGAACGCGAACGGCTTGCGTGCGTCGTGCAGCCCGCGCACCGCGATGGCGAGCTCGCCGACGCTGAGCGGTGTCACGACGTCGCGCGGCACGACGCCGGCGACGGCGATCGTCGTCATCCGCGGCCCGCTTCGCCGGTCGTCTCGGTCGCGTGCGCGACGTAGGCTCCCGGCTTGTCGCCGCACAGCCGCGGCGTCGGGAAGACTTTGTCCGGGTTGAAGCGCCGTTCCGGATCGAACGCCGTGCGGATCGACTGCATCGTGTCGAGGTCGTCGGGGCTGAACTGCTCGCCCAGATAGCACAGCTTGTCGAAGCCCACGCCGTGCTCGCCGGTCACCGAGCCGCCGTAGCGCAAGCAGATGCGGAGGATCTCGCCGGCGACCTGTTCGGCCTTGTGCTCCTGGCCCTCGATCCGCGCGTCGTACAGCACCAGCGGGTGCAGGTTGCCGTCGCCCGCGTGAAACACGTTGGCGACGCGCAGGCCTTCCTCCGCGGCGAGCAAGCCGATCTCGCGCAGCACCTTCGCGATCTCCTTGCGTGGGATGACGCCGTCTTGCACGTGATAGTTCGGCGAGATGCGGCCCATCGCGGCGAACGCGGCCTTGCGGCCTTTCCATGCCAGCAGCCGTTCGGCTTCGTCTTTGGGCGCGCGAACGTCGATCGCGCCCGCGGCGTGCAAATGCTCCCGCGCGCGCGCCGCGGTATCGTCCACTTCGGCGTCGACGCCGTCGACGTCCATCAGCAGCAGCGCGCCGGCGTCGAGCGGCCAGTCGATGCCCGTTGCGGCGACGATCGCTTCGATCGCGAGCTGGTCGCACATCTCGATCGCGGCGGGGACGATGCCCGAACCGATGATGCGCGACACGGCGTCGCCGGCTTCGTCGGTGGACGGGAACGTCGCGAACAGCGTCTGCGTACGCTCCGGCGCGCGCAGCACGCGCACCAGCGCCTCGGTGATGATGCCGGTCATCCCTTCGCTGCCGACGACGACGCCGACGAGGTCGTAGCCGAGCGCGTCGGGCTCGCCGCCGAGCGAGCCGAGCTCGACGATCTCGCCGTCGGGCAGCACGATCGTGAGTCCGAGCACGTGGTTCACGGTGAACCCGTACTTCAGACAGTGCGCGCCCCCGGAGTTCTCCGCGACGTTGCCGCCGATCGTGCACACGCTCTGCGAGCTCGGATCCGGTGCGTAATAATAGCCGTCCGCCGCGAGCGCGCGCGTGATGTCGAGGTTGATCACGCCGGGCTGGACGCGCGCGACGCGATTGGCCAGATCGACCTCGAGGATCTTCTTCATCCGCGACAGGCCGATCACGATGCAGCCTTGGCTCGGCAGCGCGCCGCCGGAGAGACCGGTTCCGGCGCCGCGGGGCACCACGGGCATCCCGAGCTCGCGCGCGAGCTTCACGCACGCGGCGACTTCGGCGGTGGAACCCGGCAGCACGACGATCTCCGGCCGCACGCGATACCCGAGCAGCCCGTCGCACTCGTACGTGCGCAGCTGAGCGCCCGACACGATCGCGTTCTTCACGCCGACGATCGCCGCGAAGCGCGCGTGCAGCGCATCGACAGGGACCGCCGGAACGGGCGCGTGCGCGGTGCTCGTCACGATGCGGGCGCCTGCGGCCCCGCCTTCGCCGCTGCGGCCGTCAGGCGCAATACGGCCGCTCGCGCGTTGGCGATGTGCGTCGCGGTTCGCGTCGCGGCGGCGTCCTCATCGCGGGCGCGGAGCGCGGCCAGAATTCCGTCGTGCTCGGCGATCGTCGCGCGCCGGCGGTCGGGATCGGAGAGGGAGAGATAGCGGGACGCGATGAGCTCCTCGCGCAGATCGGTCAGCATCTTCTTGAGGCGTTCGCCGTTCGCCGCCGCCAGGATCGTGTCGTGGAACGCCGTGTCGTGCCGCTGCAGCTCGTCCGCATCGTCGACGCTCGTTCGCATGCTCTCGACGTGATGCTCCAGCTTGCGCAGCTCGGGTTCGCGCAGCGTGCGCGCCGCGCGGCGCGCCGCGAGGGATTCCAGTGCCTCGCGAATCTCGAACACGCACTCCACTTCGTCGCTCTTGAGCGCGCGCACCACGCTGCCGCGCAGGCCGCGCGAGTCGAGCAGCCCCTCAGCCTCGAGCCGCCGGAGCGCTTCGCGCACCGGCGTGCGGCTGGCCCCCAGTCGCGTGGCCACCTCGGCCTCGATCACGGGCGTGCCCGGCGAGAGCTCCCCGGAGAGGATGGCGGCCCGGAGGCGGCCGTGGATGCGGTCTCGCAGCGGCTGCCCCCGGCGAAGCGGCTGCAACGACTTGGCGTGCATGGAACCACCGTACCCGGATCGGTCACCGGCGTCAACATTTGGGATACCGTATCCATTGACAAGCCCCGGCAAGACGCGCTATCGTACCCGAACCATCACGGGATACGGTATCCCAAACAAGCCGCCGGAGGATGTACCATGATCGCCGCGCCGAGCGCCCCGCCCCGCACCATCACCGCCGCCGAGGCCGCCGTCCGCGTCATGGAAAGCGAAGGGGTCGAGCTCGCGTTCGGCATCCCGGGCGCGTCGATTCTCCCGCTGTACGACGCCTTGCGCGGCTCGTCGATCCGCCACATCGTCGCGCGTCACGAAGAGGGCGCGACCCACGCGGCCGACGGGTACGCCCGCGCGACCGGCAAGGTGGGCGTCGCCATCGCGACGTCCGGTCCGGGCGGGACGAACTTCGTGACCGGCCTCTACACCGCGATGGCGGACTCGATCCCCATCGTCACCATCACCGGGCAAGTTCCGGTGGGCCAGCTTCACCGCGAAGGTTTCCAGGCCGTCGACATCTGCGAGATCGTCAAGCCGGTCGTCAAGAAGACGTTCTTGTGCAAGGAGGCCGCGCAGATCCCGTGGGTGTTCCGCGAAGCGTTCCGCATCGCGCGCGACGGCCGCCCTGGCCCGGTGCACATCGATCTGCCGCAAGACGTGCAGCAGCAGCGCATCTCGTACGACGCGAGCATCGACGAGCCGCTGCCCGTGTTCAAGTCGCCGCCGTCGCCCGCGAAGATTCGCCGCGCCGTCGAATGGCTCGCGAACGCCGAACGCCCCGTGCTCATGCCCGGAGGCGGCGTGATGATCGCCCAAGCGTGGGAACCGCTCGTCGCGCTCGCCGAGCATCTGCAGGTCGCCGTGTCGCCGACGCTGATGGGCAAGGGCGCGATCGACGAAGACCACCCGCTGTACGCCGGCATCGTCGGCATCCAGACGAGCCAGCCGTTCGCGAACGCGCTGTTCCTCGAAAGCGACGTGGTGTGCGCCGTGGGCGCGCGCTTCGCAAGCCGGCACACCGGCGATCTGCCGACGTATCGCGGCAACCGGCGCTTCATCCACGCCGACGTCGAAGCGACGCAGATCGGCCGCATCTTCGAGCCCGATCTCGGCATCGTCGCCGACGCCAAGCTCACGCTCGACGCGATGCTGGCGGAGGCGCGCCGTCTCTATCCGGCCGGCGTACGGCGCGCGGCTTGGACGGAGCGCATCACGGAAGCGCGCCGCACGCTGGTTCGCCGCACCGACTTCGATCACGTCCCGGTGAAGGGGCCGCGCGTGTTCGGCGAGCTCAACGCCTATTACGGGCCGGACACGACGTTCGTCACCGCGATCGGCCTGTATCAGATCTGGTCGGGGCAATTTCAGACCACCCACAAACCGCTGCGCTATTTCGTGTGCGGGCAAGCGGGACCGCTGGGCTGGGAGATCAGCGCCTGCACGGGGATCAAGCTCGGTCAGCCCGAGCGTGAGGTCGTCGCCGTCGTGGGCGACTACTCGTTCGAGTTTCTGATGGAAGAGATCGCGGTCGCGGTGCAGTACCGCATCCCGTTCGTGATCGTGATGCTGAACAACGCGCACCTCGGATTGATCCGCCAGGCGGAGCGCACCGGCTTCAGGTTCGACGCGGATTACGAGGTGTCGATCTCCTACGGCGACGACGGATACGGGATGGATCACGTCAAAGCGATGGAGGCGATGGGCGCCGCCGGCATGCGCGTACGACGGCCCGACGACATCGCAGGCGCGCTCGCCTGGGCGACGCGCACGTCGAACGAACGCAGCGTCCCCGTCCTGATCGAGATCCTCACCGAGCACAAAGAGGATGCCGCGATGGGGACCTCGATCGCCGCGATCAACGAGGTGTACTGATGTTCCGCTTCTCCGCCAACCTCTCGTTCCTGTTCCAAGAGCTGCCCTTTTACGACCGCATCGACGCAGCGGCCGCGCACGGCTTCCGCGGCGTCGAGTACATGTCTCCGTACGACTACGACGTGGCGGAGATCAAGCGCAGGCTGCGCGAGCACGGGGTCACGCAAGTGCTGTTCAACCTTCCCGCCGGCGATTTCGCGAAAGGGGAACGCGGGTTTGCCACCGATCCGCGACGCCGTGACGAGTTTCGCGCGGGCGTGGCGGCGGCGGTGTCGATCGCGCGCGAGCTCGATTGCAAGCGCGTGAACTGCCTGACCGGCATCGCGATCCCCGGGCTCGATCCGGCGGAAGCTCGCGCGACGCTCGTCGACAACGTGCGCTACGCCGCGCAGGCGCTCGACGCGATCGGCGCGACGTTAGTTGTCGAGCCGCTCAATCGCATCGAAACGCCCGGCTTCGTGATCGGCACGACTGCGGAAGCGCTGGCGCTCATCGACGAGGCCGCTGCGCCGAATTTCAAGGTGCAGTACGACGTCTATCACGCGCAGCGCACGGAAGGCAACATCATCGCGACGATCCGCGCGCACGCGGCCCGCTTCGGTCACGTCCAGATCGCCGACAGCCCCGGACGCAACGAACCGGGCACGGGCGAGCTCGCCTACGAGCGCATCCTCCCCGTGTTGGAAGAGACCGGGTACGACGGCTGGATCGGTCTCGAATACCGGCCGTCCCGTCCGGTTCCCGACACGTTTGCCTGGGTCGACGCATTTCGCACGCCTGAAAGAGCCGCATCATGATGGAGCAGCACGACAAGCCGGCGATCGGGTTCGTCGGCCTGGGCATCATGGGCAAGCCGATGGCTCGCAACCTCGTGGGCGCGGGCTATCGGGTCGTTGCGCTGAACCGCTCGAAGGGCCCCGTCGACGAGCTCGTCGCGTTCGGCGCGAGCACCGCGGCGACGCCGCGCGAGGTCGCCGCGCAAACGGAGGTCGTCATCACGATGCTGCCTGATTCGCCCGACGTCGAATCGGTCTCGCTCGGCGATGACGGAATCGTCGCGGGAATCCGCCCGGGTGCGCTGTGGATCGACATGAGCACGATCGCACCGGCGACGACGAAGCGCGTCGCCGAGCAGCTCGCAGCGCGCGGCGCGACGTCCCTCGACGCGCCGGTGAGCGGCGGCGAGAAAGGCGCGATCGACGCGACGCTGTCGATCATGGCCGGCGGGAGCGACGCCGCGTTCGAGCGCGCGAAGCCGATCTTCGACGTGCTCGGCAAGAACATCGTGCACGTCGGCGAGCTCGGCGCCGGTCAGGTGACGAAGGCGTGCAACCAGATCGTCGTGGGCGTGACGATCGAAGCGGTCGCCGAAGCGCTCGCGCTCGCCCGCGCCTCAGGCGTCGATCCGGCGAAGGTCCGCGCGGCGCTGCTCGGCGGTTTCGCGCAGAGCAAAATCCTCGAGGTGCACGGCCAGCGCATGATCGATCGCGCCTTCACCCCCGGTTTCAAAGCCAAGCTGCACCGCAAGGACATGAACATCGCCGCGAACGCCGGCGACGAGCGCGGCCTCGACCTCGGCGCGGCGAAGCTCGTGCGCGAACGC
This sequence comes from Candidatus Elarobacter sp., assembly GCA_036403315.1. Lineage (GTDB taxonomy): Bacteria > Vulcanimicrobiota > Vulcanimicrobiia > Vulcanimicrobiales > Vulcanimicrobiaceae > Vulcanimicrobium. Next base: position 33,251 of record DASWRD010000123.1, on the reverse strand, counting down.
TTCGACGCGCTCATCGAGCGCGGCGGCGGCGAGCTCGACCACAGCGCGCTGGCGTCGCTCTACCAGCCGTAGCGCATCGCCCCGTCGCGGCATCGACTGCCGTCAGCGGTGACCCTGCAAGTGGAAGGCCGTGATGGATGAGACGACCGGGACCGTCGCGGTGTTGCCGGAAGCGTCCATGACGGTGATCGTCGTGTTCCCCGCGCCGACCGCCACGACCGTGAACGATCCCGACGACGATGACGAAGGCTGGACCGTCGCGATCGCCGTGTTGCCGCTCGTCGCCGTGAACGCGCCGGTATAACCGGTTTCAACGGCGGTCAGCGTCTGCCCGTACTGCGGCCCCGTCGCGATGAACGACATGGACGTCGGTGACGTGATCACGGCATTGCTCGGGTGTCCGGACAGCGACGCCGATGACGTGGGCGGCGTACTGTACGGGATCGCGATCCCGACCGACACTTCACCGCCGCCGATCGCCGTGTTGTCGACCGGCGCGACGTTGCCTTGCTGCGTGGGCGAGAACGTCGCGACGTGGGTGATCGGACAGCCGTCGTTCGATCGCGTTCCGTAGCTGTATTCCACGTAGACGTCGCCGCGGTCGTCGAACGCGAGCGACCACAGATTGGGCTGATGCGTCTGGACGCCGACCAGCGCGTCGAACGCCGTCTGGCCGTAGATCGCACGGTCCGAGGTCGGATTGCCTTGCGAGAAACGGATCATGCCGACCTGGAAAGGCTGCGGGTTGACGGGGTAGACCCACACGGCGTCCGTATGCTGGTCGACCGAGATGTGTTGCGGCACGACGCCGTTGATCGCCGGCTGCACGGGGACCGGATAGCTCGCGATGGGCGTCGCGGCGCCGCTCGAGTTCGCCGGCAACTCGTAGATGCGCCCGCCAAACGTCGCCGGGTCGGTCGCGAAGGTGTAGATCCGGTCGTGCGAGTCAACCGCGACCATGTTGCCTTTGAACACCAGGTTCGGATCCTGTCCGACGATCGACGTGATCGTGCGCACCGGCGCAACGTTACCGTCGGCGTTGGGCGCGAACTGCATGAGCATCGCCGGTCGCACGTTCGTCGCCGGTTGCGCGATCCAGACCGCGCCCGTCGAGTCGGCGGCGATGGCCGCCGCGCCGGAGATCAGCGTGTTCGAGCCCTGCACGTCGCCGACGGGGGCCGGCGTTCCGGTCGCTGCCAGCGAGTACCGCGCGAACCCGTCGCGCGCGTTGAACGACCCGTCGTTGACTTGGAGCACGTCCTCGAAGCCGCTGCGGTCGACGGTGAAGCCGACGGGGTCGACCATGTTGATGACCTGGCGCTTCGCGAGCGGTCCGACGCCGCCGCCGTTCGATGAAAGCGTCGCATACGTGTACACGAACGCGTTCTCGGGTCCCGGCGGACTGCAGTGGTTGCTGCGCGTCGCGGCGTAGAGCTGCTGCGTCGCCGTCGGATTGGGGTGGACCGTCGCGGTCGCGCTCTGAACGCCGGGGGCGGACAGCGTCAGCGTCACGTCGGGGATCGCCGCGCCGTTGTACGACAGCGTCACCGCCGCGGACGGCGGCGCGGTGAACGTCGTCTGCGAGAGGTGCGTCGCGCCGCTGCCGTCCGAATCGGTCAGCGTCAGCGTCAGCGTGTTCCCTTGCGCGTCGACGTAGTTGCCCGGCCCTGCGATCACGGCGCCGCCCGCATCGAGCGCGCTGACGGAGACGTTGACGATCGATGCCGTACCGATCGTGACGGTCGCCGGCGCGACGGAAAGCGCGATGCTTTTCACGACGCCGTTCAGCGTCACCGTCACGTCGTTGGTTTGGCCTGCGGTAACGGTCACCGGAACCGTTGCGACCGACAGCGGCGTCCCGCTCCCGTCCGTGCTCGCGAAGGTCGCGAACTGCACCGACGTCGTGCCGACCGGCACGGGGAACGTGATGACGCAGGTGAGGCCCGCGCTGCCCGGCGTGCAATTGGGGGAGCTCGTCGTCAGCGTGAACGTGGTGCTGGTACCGCCCGGTATCGTCACCGTTACCGACTGCGTCAGCGACGAGATGTACCGCGGCGTGCGCGCGACGAGCGACGACGACCGCGCCGGAATGGTGATCGTCAAGCGCTCGAGCCCCGTCTGCTGCAGCGGCGGTTGCGACGGTACCGTCGCGCCGCCGCCGCCACCACCGCACCCGCCGAGGGCCAAAGCAAGAGCAAAGAGAACACAAAAACCGCGGGACGTCATGCCTCACATTTCGTCATAGACCACGCGGACTACTCGGAACAACGTTCGTACCGCGCAATCGGCGAAAACCGGCGAGCGCTCACCTGTAACGAACGGTCGTCGTTTCGCAGCCGCCGTACGCGAGCTCGTGCAAGCGCCTCGCATCGCCGCCGAACCGGTAAAAATACGCGGGCGGCAGGGCCGCGAAATCGCCGACGGTGCGGGCCCCGAGCAGCCGCAGCCGCAGCGCGACCTCATCGTCGAGACACAGCAACTCCAGCGGCGCGTCGGCGACGAACGCAGCTTCCCGCCCCAGCGGGCAGACGGTGTCGGTCACGCGATGGGTCGCGACGATTGCGACGAAGCGGGTCGCGCCCGCGCCGCAGCGGACCGTGAGCCCGAGCGGCTCCAGCCGCCCGCGGACCCGCGCGAACCACCGTTCCGGCCGGTCGCCGCGCGGCACCGCTAGGTATGCCACCCCTGGGCCGCCGTCGTCGACCTGCACGGGCAATCGCGCCAGCAGATCCAGCACGCGGCGCCACGTTCGGGCGATGCGGGGCGCATCGTCGATGACGACCGCCGCTCGCGGCAGCAGGCGCGTCGCGGCGCGAAGCGGCATCCCCGGCCGTACGCCGCCGCGCGCCGCGGCGTCGCTCGCTTCAAGGACGCGCCGCCGGTGGCGCTCGATCAGGAACGCGGTCGCGTCGGGCGAGACGGTGTGCCGCAGCGCAGCTGCGAGCCGAAAGCTGGGCAGCCGGACGCCGATGGTCCACCATCCCGACCCCGGGCTCGGGCGATGCATGGGATCATCACCCTATCGAACATATGTTCGATGGTCAAGAGCGAGAACCGGCTATTCGGCGGTCCAGGCGAAGAGCTCGCGCCGCGCCGGTTTCGGAAAGCGCGCCTTCGTCTTGATCGCATCGAGGTACCGGCGCTTGCCCGCCCGGTTGCCCTTGCCGATCAGCACGGCACCCACGAAGCGGTCGTCGAGGAAGTAGAGCGCGCGGTACCAGCCCTTGTCGCGGTCGATCTCCATCTCCGTCTCGATGTCGTCGCGGTATTCCGGCGACAGGCCGAACTGCGTGATCGTCTGGCCGCTGAACACCAGCGACGAGTACTCCGGGACGGTGTCGAACTGCTTGCGGTCGACGCCCGTGCCGAACGCGGCCATGTTGTGCGCGGCCAGCTTGCCGTGCGCGCCGGCGCTGTTCCAGGTGCCCATGCGGTAATGCTGCTCGGCGATCGGGTCGTAGAACTCGGCGCAGTCGCCCGCGGAGAAGATCCCCGGCACGTCCGTCTCCAGATGCTGGTCGGTGAGGATGCCCGTCTTGGTGCGGATCGCCGTGCCGTCGCAGAGCTCCGTGTTGATCGTCAGCCCCAGCCCGACGCCGACGAGATCGGTGTCGATCGTGTCGCCGCTCGTCGTGACGACCTTGGCGACCGCGCCGTTGGACCGCACGAACTCGCGCACTTCCTCGCCGAAGTGGAGGTGGACGCCGTCGGCGCGCGCCGCGTCGTGGAGCAGCTCTCCCGCCGCCTCGTCGAGCATGCGCCGCAGGAAGCGCGGCCCGCGGATGAGCCAGTGCGTCTCGACGCCGCGCGCGATGAACGCCTCCGCCAGCTCGTACGCGATGAAGGAGCCGCCGACCGCGACCGCCACCTTCGCCGTCTCCAGCGCGTGGGAGATCGCCTTGGTGTCGTCCATGTACTGGAAATTGTAGACGTTCTGCGCGCCGGCCGCGCCCGGAGCCGTCGCTAGGTTGGGGCGCCCCCCCGTAGCGAGCAAGAGCGCGTCGTACGGCTCCTCGCGGCCGCCGGCGACGACCGTCTTCTCTTCGGCGTTGAGCCGGTCGACGCGCGTGGAAAGGCGCAGGTCGATGCGCAGCTTCTCGTGCCACGCGACGTCGCGCATGATCACTTTCTGCTCGGCCACCTGCAGGCGCAGCAGCGGCGGCAGCGCGATCCGGTTATAGAGACAGTACGGCTCGTCGGCGAACAGCACGATCGAGCACGCGGGATCGGCCTTGCGCAACTGCTCCGCGCACGTCGTCCCGGCAAACCCATTTCCGACAATGACATACCGACGATCAGCCACGGAGCCTCAGATTAGAGCCCGCACGCCATGAATCCCCGAATCGTCAATTTGCTTGCGAGCTTTCTTCGCGGGAGCGGCGACTACGCGCTCGCGCGGCTGGAGTTCAGCATGCGGTTCGGTGGACGGCCGGCGCCGCCGCTGCTGGAGCGGCTGCCCGATGCTTCGGAGGCGGCGCTGCGCGAGCGCTGGGACGGGATCGAGGCGCAGCTTGGCGCGATCGTCGCCTACGTGCGAAAGGTGGAATCGAGCTGGCCTGCGGAGGAACGGAGCGACCCCGCGTTCCGCTGGCTGCGCCGGACGGTCCGGGAGCTCGACCAATACGCACGCGCGCTTCGCTGGGTTCTCACCGTCCACGGTGGGGATGCCGCGCCGTAGGAGACAACTAGGGCTCATGGATTTCTTCAACAAGGCGCTCGAGCAGGCGAAGCACATGCAGCAGCTTGCGGCCGAAGCGCTGCAGAAAGGCGTCGAGCAGGCGCAGCCGCTGGTCAAAGACGCCGTCGCCAAGGCGCAGGAACTGCAGAAGACGCTCATCGAGCAGGCGCCGCACGTCACCGCCGCCGCGCAAGAGCAGTACAACGCCGCGATGCAGCACGCGGGGACGTTCATCGCGACCGGCAAGACCGTGCTCGAAGCGGGCGCCGCGCAGGCGCAGCAGCACCTCAGCACCTTCGCCGATCAGGCGGCCAAAGCGGCCGACGCAGCCCGCAGTGCCGTGCATTCCGCCACGGCGCCCAAGGAGCCTGACGCGTCGGGCGCCGCGGCGCCGGGCCCGTCTAGCGCACCGCCGCCGAACCCGCCTCCGCAACCGTAACCGGCGCCGCGACGGCGACGGCGACGGCAAACCGTACGAACGCGGCCAGCTCGTCGGCGCCGCCGTCGAGATAGGCGCGCGCGCGTTCGGACTGCGTCGCGGCGAAGTGCTGCTCGAGCAGCGCGCGCAAACGCTCGCGCGAGCTCGGGTCGAGATCGTGCGGCACCAGCGGCGTCGGCCCCAGCCGCGTCGCGTGCGCGCGCAGGACGAACAGCTCGCCGCCGGTCATCCCGCTGGCGAGGTTGCGCCCCGTCGCGCCCAGGATCGCGACGGTGCCCTTCGTCATGTACTCGCACGCGTGGTCGCCCGCGCCCTCGACGACGACCGTTGCGCCGCTGTTGCGCACCGCGAGCCGTTCGCCGGCCGTGCCGCGCACGAACGCGTCGCCGCCGCGCGCGCCGTAGAAGCACGCGTTGCCGATGGCCGGCTCGTCCGCGCTGCCCGCGCCGCGCACGATCAGCGTGCCGCCGCTCATCCCTTTGCCCACGCCGTCGTTCGCCTCGCCGTCGAGCTCCAGCGCCAGCGGCGCGGCGAGGAACGCGCCGAAGCTCTGGCCCGCGCTGCCGCGGTAGCGGTAGGTCGCCGCGGCGACGTGCTCGCCGCGCGCTTTTCGCACGACGGCGTCGTACGCCATACGCGCGCCGACGGCACGGTCGGCGGGCGCGATGCGCTGCGTGCCGCCGGGGATCGCTTCGTCGTCCAAGTGCGCGTCGTCGACGCGCGCGAAGTCCAGCGGCGCGCGCGTCTCCGGCAGGCGCAGCACTTCGTCGAGATCGACGCCGCGCGCGCGGTCGTAGCGCGGGCGCACCAGATCGCTGCGGCCGTACACCTCGTCGAGCGACCGCGCGCCGAGCGCCGCGAGGCGCCGCCGCACGTCGCGCGCGACGAAGCGCAGGAACGTCTCCGCGTCCTCGGCGGTGCCGGGAAACTTGCCGCGCAGCACCGCATCCTGCGTCGCGATGCCCACCGGGCACGTGTTCTGATGGCACTGGCGCGCGTAGATGCAGCCGAGCGCGACGAGCAGCGCGCTGCCGAAGCCGAACATGTCGGCGCCCAGCATCGACGCGAGCACCACGTCGCGGCCCGTCTTGAACCCGCCGTCGACGCGCAGCTTCACGCGGCCGCGCAAACCGTTGGCGACGAGCGTGTGGTGCGTCTCGACGAGGCCGAGCTCCCACGGCAGGCCCGCGTGCTTGATCGAGCCCAGCGGTGACGCGCCGGTGCCGCCGTCGTGGCCCGCGACGTGCACGACGTCCGCCCACGCCTTCGCGACGCCGCTCGCGACGAAGCCGATCCCCGACTGCGCGACGAGCTTCACCGCGATCTTCGCCTTCGGGTTCGCGCGGCGCAAGTCGTAGATCAGCTGCGCGAGATCTTCGATCGAATAGATGTCGTGGTGCGGCGGCGGCGACACGAGCGACTGGCCGGGCGCGGCGCCGCGCAGCGCGGCGATCTCCGCGGTGACTTTGAAGCCCGGGATCTGGCCGCCTTCGCCGGGCTTCGCGCCCTGCGCGATCTTGATTTCCAGCTCGTCCGCGGTCGCCAGATAGCTCTCCGACACGCCGAAGCGCGCCGACGCGACTTGCTTGATCGCGTTGAGCGTGCGCGACGGATCTTCGCCGCCCTCGCCGCCGTTGCTGCGCGCGCCTGCGGTCTTCGCACCGAGCGCGACCGCTTCGTGCGCCTCGGGCCCGAGCGCGCCGAGCGACATCGCGGCGGTCACGAAGCGCTTCAGAATCGCTTCTTCCGGCTCGACGTCGTCGAGCGCGATCGGATCGCCGAGCGCGACCGGCTCGACGAGATCGCGCAGGTTGATCGCGGGGCGCTCTTCGAGCGCGTCGGACAGCGCGAGGAACGCCGCCTCGTCGCGGGCGACGATCGTCTTGCGCAGATTCTTGAGCAGCGGCGGGTCGAACGAGTGGCGCACGCCGTCGCGACGGTAGCGGAAAAGCCCGCGCTGCGGCAGCTCCGTCGCGTCGCGCGCGAGCGCGTCCCACGCGCGCAAGTCTTCTTCGAGCTCGTCGAAGCCGAGCGACTGCACGTGCACGGCGACGCCGGGGAAGCACGTCGCGACGATCTCGCGCTTGAGGCCCAGCGCTTCGAACGTCTGCGCGCCGACGTACGAGCGCAGCGTGCAGATGCCGAGCTTTGCGAGCACCTTCACCAGGCCGGTGCGCAGCGCGGCGACGAAGGCCGCGGCCGAGCCGGTTTGCGCGGTGGCCGCGCGCGCCGCGAGCCACGGCGTGACGACGTTCGCGCCGGCCGCGATCACCGCGGCGCACGCGTGCGCGTCGCGCGCCGCGCCGTCGCACGCCGCGATCGACGCCTGCATCCGCAAGCCTTTGTCGGTGAGCCGCTGGTGGATCGCGCCGGCGGCGAGAATCGCGGGCACGGGCAGCGCCGCATGCCGGTCGTCGAGCACGAGATAGCTCGCGCCCTCGCCGACGGCGCGCTCGGCCTCGGCGGCGATCTGCGCGATGCGTGCGCGCAAGCCCGTTTGCCCGCAGTCCAGCGCGATGCGGTGCGTGACGAGCCGCGTGTCGTACGCGAGCGCGTCGAACGCGCCTTCTTCGAGCAGCGCCGACTCGACGATCACGATGCTGCCCGGCGCGGGGACGTCGCCGTTGGTGTCGCCGCTGCCGACCCACGCGCGCATGTCGAACACGAACCCTTCGCGCAGCGCGTCGATCGGCGGGTTCGTCACTTGCGCGAAACGCTGGCGCAAGTATTCCGTGACGGGCATGCGCCGTTCCAGGAACGGCAGCGCCGCGTCGTCGCCCATCGACGACACGGCTTCGGTGCCGTCGGCGAGCGGGCCGACGACGCCGACGACCTCGTCCTTGGTGTAGCCGAACCGTACGAGATCGCGGCGCAGCGCGTCGGGCTGCGACGGCAGCGACGTGATATCGGCCGGCGGCTCGAAACGCCAGGACTGCACGGTGGCACGGAAGTCGGCGCCTTGGCGGCGGAACGCGCGAAACGCCTCGGGCCGGATCAGCTCGCCGGTCGCGAAGCGTACCGTGATGCGCTCGCCGGGGCCGAGGCGGCCGCGCTCGACGATCGCGTCGGCGCCGAAATCGACGACGCCCGCTTCCGACGCGGCAAGCACTTTGCCGGATTCCGTGCGGCACCAGCGCAGCGGGCGGAAGCCGCTGCGGTCGAGCGCCGCGCCGACGCGGTCGCCTTCGGCGAACACGATCGCGGCGGGCCCGTCCCACGGCTCGACCGTCGGCACGTGCGCGTCGTAGTACGCGCGCAAACGATCGTCGTCGTCGATCGCGGGCGACAGCATGAAGTCGACGGCTTCGTCGACGCGGTACCCCGCGCCGATCATCGCGTCGACGGCGACGTCGAACTCGAGCGAGTCGCTCGCGCCGCGCGGCGACACGATGCCGCGGGCGCGCATCCACGCGCGGTTGCCGGTGATCGTGTCAATCTCGCCGTTGTGCGCGATGGTGCCGAACGGCTGCACGAGCCGCCAGCTCGGCGCGGTGTTCGTGCTGAAGCGCTGGTGGAACGTCGCGTAGCGCGACATGCACAGCGGATCGCGCAAGTCGGCGAAGTACGCGCCGAGCTCGCTCGAAGACAGCAAGCCTTTGTAGACGACCTTCGTCGTGGACGCGCTGACCAGCGTCGCGACGTCGTTCTCCTCGCGCAGCGTCTTGATCACCGTGCGCCGCAGCGCGCGCATCCGTTCGCGCGCGTTGCCGGGGCCGACGTCGACGATCAGCTGCTCGTACGACGGCGCGGTCGCGGCGGCTTGCGCGCCGAGCACGGAGGGATCGACCGGCGGCACGCGCCAGCGCATCGGCTTGACGCCTTCGCTGCGGATCGCGTGCTCGATGCGGCCGCGCATCGCCGCGGCGAGCTCTTCGGCGCGCGGCAAGTACACGCATACGGCGGCGAGGTGCTGCTCGGGGACGCGCACGTGCACGGCCGCGAGCTCGCGCTGCAGCAGCGCGCGCGGCGTCTCGATCAGGATCCCGGCGCCGTCGCCCGTGCGCCCGTCGGCCGCGCGCGCGCCGCGGTGCTCCATCGCGCCGACCGCTTCGAGCGCGAGCCGGACGACGTCGTGGGAAGCGCGCTGGGCGAGGTCGACGAGGAACCCGACCCCGCACGCATCGTGCTCTTCGAGACGCATACTCCACCATACGGCCATCGCCGGGCGGCTGTCATTGTGCAAACGTCGCACCGTCGGACGATCCGGCGCGACGATGGTCAGCCGCGGGGACGCCGCTCCTCCTGGCGCGAGCTAACGGCGCCGCTTGCGCGCGCTGTGCGCGAGGATCACCGTACGACGAATGTCGCACCGGACGTCGCCATCCACGGCGGGCATCGCCGGCAGCTCGTTCTTCGCGATGCGGCGCCACGTGAGGCTGCGCGCATCGAGCCGCACGTCGCGGCCATCACAGCGAGCCCGCCGTACGGCGGCGACGAACGCTGCGAGGTCGGTCTCGCTGAAGAGCTCCAGATCGCGGACGTCCACGATCACGGTCGCGTTCTCGAACCCGACCATCCCGCGCACGAGCGCGGTGAACGCCGTGACGAGGTCCGCGTCGAGCACGCCGATGAGGCGGAAGGCGACGGGTGCGGAAGCAGGCTGGGTGCGGGGTGCGTACACGATCGCTCCTCGGTAAAGCAGTGTTCACCGAAAGTACGCTCGCTTCATGAGAACAGTTTGAGCCTGGGATGAGTCCCCGATGAGAATTCGCAGAGAGAGCTAGCGCTCAACCCTGGAGCCCGAGAGCGACCATCATGCGGTACCCCACCCCGAGCGCGCTCTCGTCGATGTCGAAGCGCGCGTTGTGGTGCGGGAAGGCGCTCTGCGGCCCGCCGCGCGCGCCGACGATGAAGTATGCGCCGGGCCGCTCTTGCTGCATGAACGACATGTCCTCGGCCCACATCACGATGTCGTGCTCCACGACGTTGTCGGCGCCGAGCTCGCGCCGCCCGACGTCGCGCACGACGTCGTTGACCTCGCGCGCATTCACGGTCGGCGGGTACGACCAGTGGTAGTCGAACTCGTACTCGAACCGCAGCGCTTCGCCCAGCCCTCTGATGATGCGCTCCATGCGCTCGGGCATCGACTTGCGCACGTCCGCGTCGAACGCGCGCACGGTGCCTTTCATCTTCGCTTCGTCGGGGATCACGTTGAACGTCGTGCCGCTGACGAATTGGCCGACGGTGACGACCGCCGGGTCCTTCGGCGCGACCTCGCGCGCGACGATGCTCTGCAGCAGCGTCACGACGTACGCGCCGGCGGCGATCGGGTCGACGGCGAGCTGCGGCATCGCGCCATGGCCGCCTTTGCCGCGGATGGTGAGATCGAACTCATCGGCGGACGCGAAGAAGGCGCCGTCGCGCACGCCGATCTTGCCGGCGTCCAGCCCGCTGTACAGGTGCAGCGCGAACGTGCGGTCGACGTGCGGGTTCTCGAGCGCGCCGTCGTCGATCATCTTCTTCGCCCCGGCGTAGCCTTCTTCACCGGGCTGGAAGCAGAACACCAGCGTGCCCGGCACGTCGGCGCGCCGGTCCGCGAGCGTGCGTGCCGCGGCGAGCAGGATGGACACGTGCCCGTCGTGGCCGCACGCGTGCATCGCGCCGGCCCGCGTCGATTTGTACGGCACGTCGTTGAGCTCGGTCATCGGCAGCGCATCCATGTCCGCGCGCAGCAGCGTGACCGGCCCGGGCTTGCCGCCCTTCAGCGTGCCGAGCACGCCGGTGATGCCGATCGCGGTCCGCACCTCGTCGAGCCCGAGCTTGCCGAGCTCCGAAGCGACGAATGCCGCGGTCTCGTGCTCGACCATCGAAAGCTCGGGCGCAGCATGCAGCCGCCGCCGGGTCGCAACGAGGTCGTCCTGCGGAATCGCGATCGTGGTCATGCCACGTCCCTTCGCCCCCCGCCGCAAAAGCCTGCCGGGTTCATCCTGAGCCTGTCGAAGGACGAACCCATAATGGCGCTTTCGTCCTATGCTCACGGGGCGAGCCCCGTGCCGCTCCTCGGCGAGACCATCGGCGACAACCTCGACCGGGTCGCGCGGCGCTTCCCCGGCAACGATGCCGTCGTCTCGGTTCACCAAGGGCGACGGCTGACGTATGCGGAGTTTGCCGCGGAGACCGACCGGCTGGCGAAAGCATTCATCGCGGCCGGCGTCGAGCACGGCGAACGCGTCGGGATCTGGTCGCCGAATTCGCTGGAGTGGATCCTCGCGCAGTACGCGACCGCGAAGGCCGGCGCGATCCTGGTGAACGTGAATCCGGCGTACCGCCTGTCGGAGCTGGAGTACGCGCTCCGCCAGAGCGGCGTGAGCACGCTGATCACGCTCGACCGCTACAAGACGAGCGAGTACCTCGCGATGGTCCGCGAGGTGCGCGGCTCGCTGCCGGCGTTGCGCGAGGTGGTGATCGCCGGCGAGACGCCGCCGGAATCAGGCGAGACGAGCTGGGACGACTACGTCGCGCGCGCCGGCTCGTGCGACGACGCCACGCTCGCGGAGCGCAAGGCACGGTGCCAGTTCGACGAGCCGATCAACATCCAGTACACGTCGGGGACGACCGGATTCCCCAAAGGCGCGACGCTGTCGCACCACAACATCCTCAACAACGGCTTCTTCATCGGCGAAGGCTGCCGCTACAGCGAGATCGACCGCGTGTGCATCCCGGTCCCGTTCTACCACTGCTTCGGGATGGTGCTGGGCAACCTCGCGTGCACCACGCACGGCGCCGCGATCGTCATCCCGAACTGGACGTTCGACCCGGAGCTCACGCTGGAAGCCGTCGCGAAGGAAACGTGCACGTCACTGTACGGCGTGCCGACGATGTTCATCGCGGAGCTCGCGCTGCCGAACTTCAAGGAGTACGACCTCGGCACGCTGCGCACAGGGATCATGGCGGGTTCGCCGTGCCCCGTCGAGGTGATGAAGCGCGTGCAGAGCGAGATGCACATGCCCGAGGTGACGATCTGCTACGGGATGACCGAGACGTCGCCCGTGTCGACGCAGACGATGACCGACGACCCGCTGGAAAAGCGCACCGGCACGGTCGGCCGCGTGCACCCGCACATCGAGGTCAAGATCGTCGACGGCGACGGCGGCATCCTGCCGCGCGACACGCCGGGCGAGCTGTGCACGCGCGGCTACTCGGTGATGCTCGGGTACTGGGAGAACGCCGAAGCGACGGCCGGCGCGATCGACGCGGCGCGCTACATGCACACCGGCGACATCGCCGTGATGGACGCCGACGGCTACGTCAACATCAGCGGGCGCATCAAGGACATGGTGATCCGCGGCGGCGAGAACGTGTACCCGCGCGAGATCGAGGAGTTCTTGTACACGCACCCGGCGGTCAAGGACGTGCAGGTGATCGGCGTCCCCGACGAGCGCTACGGCGAGGAGCTGTGCGCGTGGGTGATCGTCAACGACGGCGCCGAGGCCGACGAGCAGCAGATCAAGGACTACTGCAAGGGCCAGATCGCGCACTACAAGATCCCGCGCTACGTGATGTTCGTCGACGGCTGGCCGATGACGGTCAGCGGCAAGGTTCAGAAGTACAAGATGCGCGAGACGTCGATCGAGAAGCTCGGCCTGGAGAACGCGGCCAAGATCGTCACGGCGTAAGGCGGAAGGACCGCCGGCGAGGTGCTCGCCGGCGGTCCGCCGCATCGTTCGTCAACCGGAGGACGCGTTCGCCTTCGCCTTGCGCCTCGGCCGCTTCGCGACCGCGCGCGTCCCCTTTTTCGCGACCTCGCCGACTTTCGCGGCGACGGTCTCCACGACCGCCGCGCCGGCTTCGAACACGTCGCCGGCCTGTTTCAGCACCTCGCCGACTTTGCGCGCGCCGCGCGTCGCTTTCTTCACGGTCCCGGCGGTCTTCTTCGCGGCGCCCGTCGCCGCTTTGCGCGTCGCGCCGGCGGCTTTCTTCGCGCGCCTCGCGACCGATTTTGCGCCGGCTGTCGCCTTGCCGACGACGCTCTTCTTGCGCGCGGTCTTCTTTGCGCCGCCCTTTTTGGCGCCGCCTTTCTTCGCGCCGCCCTTTTTCGCGCCACCCTTTTTTGCGCCGCCTTTGCGTGAGCCCCCGGCCTTTTTACGGCCGCCCTTCGATGCTGCCATCGTGTCGAATCCCTCCTGATCGTTGCGATCGGGTCGATTTACCGATAGACGTTCCCTCGCTGTGTTGCGCGCAAACAAAGAAGCCCGCCGCGACGGTGTCGCGACGGGCTTCTTTTCTCAGCGGCGACGCCTTACTGGCGCCTTTTGCTGCTGACGTTTCCGGTGGTCGTGGTCACGGTGACGCTTACCGCGACGGTCTGCGCGTTCGTGTCTTGAACCTTGATCTGGCAAATACCGGCGGCGACGGACGTCACGGTGAACGTCATGCTGGGACCGCTGCCGGATGCCGGTGAAACGGTCGCGATACCGCTGCACGACGGCGATCCGTTGGAGGCCGTCAGCGTGCCGGAGTAGCCGTTTTCCGTGACCGTGAAGGTGGCCGTTTGACCGGCCCTCGTCATCGAGACGGCGCTGCCGCCGGGGGCCGTCAACGCGTTCGGCGGAACCGGTGTCGGCACCGGAGTCGCCGTCGGCGCCGGCGTCGCCGTCGGAACCGGCGTGGCCGTCGGAACCGCCGTCGGCACCGGCGTCGGAACCGACACGTTGACGACCGGCGCGGGGTTGGACGTGCCGCCTTCGGTGCAGCCCGTGATGAGCGCGGCGGCGAGCACGACGACGACGCCGAGGCCGGTGCGGACGTGCATGCGTGATCCCTCTATGTGCTTGCGCATCAGTACACCAGCTTTCCGACGCGGCCCGGGTTGAGCCCGGTACCGGACTCGGCGAACCAGATCGATCCGTCCGGCGCGACACCGATGCCCTGGAGCCCGAGGCCGGTGACCGGCGACGTGTACTCCGACACGGTCCCGTTGATCGAGACGCGGCCTATACGGTCGAGGCCGCTCTCGGTGAACCACAGCGCGCCGTCTTTCCCGGCGATGATCCCGACGGGGTTACTGCTCGCCGTGACCGTCGGAAACTCATCGATCGTCGGCGCCGGCCAGCCGGCCGGATTCAACCGCGCGACGCGGCTGGTACCGAACTCTGTGAACCACATGCACGGTCCACCGCCGCAGCTCGTCTCCGTCGCGGGCCCGCGCACGATCTGTTCGGGCGCGCTCCCCGTCTGGAGCGGCACTTCGGTGATCGCTCCGAACAGCATCGGGATGCGGCCGAGCTGGTCGACGGCGTTCTCGGTGAAGTACAGATTGAGGTCCGGCGCCGGCGCGATCCCGAACGGATGCGAGTTCGGCGTTGGAACGGTGGTCTCGCCCGACACGCCCGACGTGATGCCTTGGAAGCCCACGTGGTTGCCGGTGAAGCCCGCGAACCACAGGTTGCCGTCGCCGCGATCGGTCAGCAGCTTCGGCCCGTCGGATGCGAAGAGCGTGCTGAACTCGGTGTAGGCGCACGCCGTCGTCACACGGGTGATCTTGCTGCCGGCGAACTCGGTGAACCAGAGGTTGCCGTCGGACGCGCCGATGATCCCCTGAGGGTTCGAAGCCGCCGTCGGGATTGCGGGGCACTCGGTGACCACACCGGCCGGCGTGATCTTCGCGACCGTGTTGCCGGGAAATTCGGTGAACCACATGTTGCCGTCGGAACCCGCCGCGATCCACTGCGGCCGGTTGGCGGCCACGGGGATCGAGAACTGGTAGAACGTCGGCGTCGGCGTGAAGGCGGCGGCCTGGGTCGCGACGCCGGTCGCGCGGGCGACGACGAACGCGACGGGACCGTCGGGCAGCCCGCTGTTCAGCGTCCCGCCGTTGTATGTCAGCGTCGCCGTCGTCGCGGGATTCGGCAGCGTCGTGGTCGACAGCGATAGCGTACCGCTGTTGGTGTCGTCGCTGATCGACAGCCGGATCGGCGTGCTGTAGTCGCCCGGTCCCACGATGGTGTTGCCGTCGGCGTCACGCCCGGAAACGTTCACGTTGACGGTCGCCGGAACGCCGGCGTTCGGCGCCGGATTGCTGAGCGTGATCCTGAGCGACACGATGACGCCGTTGAGCACCGCCGTGACGGTGTTCGCGCCGCCCAGGACGATGCTCTGCGTCACCGACGCGCGGCTGAGGACGTTGCCCTGACCGTTCTGATCGTCGTACGTCGCAAAGTCGAACGTGTCGGTGCCGACCGGCGCGTCGATCACGATCGTGCTGGCCGGCGCGTTGAGGTATTGCGGCGTGCCGCCGTTCACCGTCACCGACACGCTGCGCGCCGTCGCCGGGACGTAGCGCGGGCCGCGGCGCATCATGGACGTGCCGGTTCCCCAGTGCATGGTGAACGTGACGCTCGCCGTGCCTTTGCTGGGCTGTGATCCGGTAGGCGGCGTGACCGATTTCGCGCCTCCGCCGCCCGAGCATCCGGCGGCGAGGACGGCGATGAGAACCGCGCCCGTGAGGCGCAGCGCTGGACGCGATGCTCGAGGACGGTTAAAGGGCAGAACGCCCATACGCGAACCTCTCTATAGTTGCGTGCGAAGGTCGTGCGTGACCACCCGGGATGCACGGCTAGCGACGCGTCATCCGAAAGATTCGGTCAACGGTCGCTCGTCTGCATTATGGTACGGTGCCGAGCATCTCCTGGGTCTTCGACCGCCCAGATTTGCTCGCTTGACCAGGGCGGCGACCCGCACGCGAACGCGGGGGCCGGCGCTCGCCGCAGGAGTCGCCGCGACCCGCGCGCGAGTATCCGCGGTTCTCACTTCTCAGGTCCCAGGGGATCGACTCGATGGCGAAAACGACGGCCGCGCACGGGCGAGAGCTCGACCGGGCAGGGCTGAGCGACGAACAGCTCGTCGCGATGCTGCGAAACATGCTGCTCCAGCGGCAGCTCGACAACCGCGGCTTTCAGCTCAACCGCCAGGGGAAGATCCCGTTCGCGCTGGGCTCCGAAGGCCATGAAGCGGTCCAGGCCGGGGCCGCGATGGCGTTCACGCGCGGGCGGGACGTCCTGGTGCCCTACTATCGCGACCTCGGGCTGGCGCTGGGCGTCGGGATGACGCCGTTCGAGATCCTCTCGTCGCTGTTCGCGCGCCAGACCGATCGTTCGATGGGGCGCCAGTTCCCCAATCATTACACGAACCACGATCTCGGCGTGCTGTCGATCTCCTCGATCATCGCCGGGCACTGCACGCACGCCGTGGGCGTCGCAGCCGCGTTCAAGTACCGCGGCGAGGCGCGGCGCGCGGTGATCTGCACGACCGGCGAAGGCGCGACGTCGCAAGGCGAGTGGCACGAGTCCGTCAACTACGCGGCCGTCCATTGCCTGCCGATCGTGTTCCTCGTCCAGAACAACGAGTGGGCGATCTCGACGCCGCAAGACCGCCAGATGAAAGTCGCCAACGTCGCCGACAAAGCGCCGGGCTACGGCCTGCCCGGCGTGGTGTGCGACGGCTTCAGCCCGATCGCCACGTACAAGGCGATGCACGAAGCGCTCGAGCGCGCGCGCGGGGGCAACGGCCCCACGATCGTCGAGGCGAAGTGCTACCGCTTCCTGTCGCACTCCACGGATGACGACGACCGCACATATCGCTCGCGCGAGATCATCGAAGAGCGCCGCAAGCTCGATCCGGTGCCGCGCTTCGAGCAGGTGCTCGTCGAGGCGGGCGTGATCGACGAGCCCCGCGCCAAGACGCTCAAGCAGGACGTGCTGCGCGAGACCAACGAGGCGACGGACGCCGCCGAAGCGCAGCCGTACCCGACGCCGGAATCGCTCTACACCAACGTCGTCGCCGGGGATTACGAACCTTGGCAGACATTCGACGGGGATTCACCCACATGACGCCCATCACGTCAGGCGCCACGCGTGGCGCAACATCCACGTTGATTGCGCTTGCGCAATCAACAACGCAGGAGTTCGAGTAGCATGACCGCCACCGCGCAGCAGCAGGCCGGCGTGACGATGACCAACGTCGAGGCGGTGCGCACGACGCTGCACGACGCGCTCGTGCGCGACGACCGCGTGCTCATCATGGGCGAGGACGTCGGCGCGCGCGGCAACGTCTTCCTCATCACCAAAGGCTTTCTCGAAGAGTTCGGCGAGCAGCGCATCATCGACACGCCGCTCGCGGAGGCGTCGATCGTAGGCGTCGCGATCGGGATGGCGATGGAAGGGCTGCGGCCGATCGCCGAGATCCAGTTCGCCGACTTCATCTATCCGGCGTTCAACCAGATCGTCGGCGAAGCCGCGAAGACGCGCTATCGCAGCAACGGCGACTATACGTGCCCGCTCGTGATCCGCACGCCGTACGGCGGCGGGGTGCGCGGCGCGCTGTCGCACTCCGTCTCGATCGAGGCGCTGTTCTACCACGTGCCGGGGCTGACGATCCTCGCGCCGTCGACGCCGGCCGACATCAAAGGCCTGCTGAACGCCGCGATCGAGTGTCCCGATCCGGTGCTGTTCCTCGAGCACAAGAAGACGTACCGCAGCGTCAAGGGCGAAGTCCCCGCCGGCTACTACACGATCCCGATCGGCAAGGCCGACGTGAAGAAAGTGGGCACCCAGGTCAGCGTCGTGAGCTACGGCTACAACCTGCACCAAGCGCTGGACGCGGCGAACAGACTCGAAGGCGAGGGCATCTCCGTCGAGGTGATCGACCTGCGCTCGATCCGGCCGATGGACAAAGGCACGATCCTGGGGTCCGTGCGCAAGACGCGCAAGCTGCTGATCATCCACGAAGACAATAAGTTCGGCGGGATCGGCGCCGAGATCAGCGCGATGGTCGCCGAAGAAGCGTTCTTCGACCTCGACGCGCCGATCCGGCGGCTCGCGGGCCCCGACGTCCCGGCGATGGGCTACGCGGCGCCGCTGGAGGAAGAGTTCATGACCTCGACCGATGAGATGGTCGACGCGATGAGAGAGCTGGCCAAGTTCTAGTGGCGACCACGATCACGATGCCGCAGCTGGGCGAGACGGTCACCGAAGGCACCGTCGCGCAGTGGCTCAAGAAGCCCGGCGACAGCGTCGAGAAGTACGAAGCGTTCGTCGAGGTGTCGACCGACAAGGTCAACGCGGAAGTCCCGTCGCCGGTCACCGGCGTCATCCGCGAGCTGATCGTCAAGGAAGGCGAGACGGTACCGACCGGCGCGCCGATCGCGATCATCGACGACGTCGTAGCGGAAACGACGCCGCAGCCGAACGGCAGCGCGTCCCCGGCGGAGCAAGTCGCGGCGAGTGCCGGTTCGTCCACCGCTGAAGCGAACCATCAGGCGAGCGACGAGCCCGTGCCCGGCGGCAACGTCGGCCTCGGCGGGCTGTCGTTCAGCGCGCCCGCGAGCAACGGGGCGTCGAACGGTGCGCCGGCGGCTCCGAACGGCGTGCGCACGTCGCCCGCGGTACGGCGCCTGGCGCGCGAGCACCAAGTAAACCTCGCGAGCGTGCGTGGCACGGGC
This sequence comes from Candidatus Elarobacter sp., assembly GCA_036403315.1. GTDB lineage: Bacteria > Vulcanimicrobiota > Vulcanimicrobiia > Vulcanimicrobiales > Vulcanimicrobiaceae > Vulcanimicrobium. The sequence goes on along the minus strand of DASWRD010000123.1, from coordinate 14,696 downwards.
ACCAACGGGCGCATCACCGCGAACGACATCATAGCGGCCGCGCAGGCGGGCCCGAGCGCGGGCGTGGCGGCGACGATAACGGCGGACAATCCGGAATACATGGCTCCCGCCGCTGCGGGAGCCGTCGCGCCGCCGCTAAACGCGGCAGGCGCAATCGCAACAGCGCCGCCGAAGGCGCCCGGGATCGCGAAGCCGTCGTATGCGGGCGCGAAGCCGGGCGATCTCATCCCGCTCACGCCGGTGCGCAAGATCATCGCGCAGCGGATGGTCGATTCGAAGCGCACCGCGCCGCACGCGTGGACGATGACCGAAGTTGACGTCACGAACGTGTGGAAGTGGCGCGTGCGCGAGAAAGACGCGTTCGAGAAGGCGTACGGCGTGAAGCTGACTCTCCTTCCTTTCTTCGTGCGCGCCGCGGTGGAGTCGCTCGCCGCGTTCCCGCTGATGAACGCATCGTTCACCGACGAGGGCATCCGCGTTCATCGCGACGTCAACGTCGGGCTCGCGATCGCCGCCGGCGGCAACCTCGTCGTGCCGGTGATCCGCCATGCCGACCAGCTCTCGATCAAGGGCATCGCGCTCGCGGCGGGGGAGCTGATCGACAAAGCGCGCCGCAACAAGCTGGGCGCCGACGACCTCGCGGGCGGCACGTTCACCGTGAACAACACCGGCGCGAACGGCTCGATCTTGTCCGCACCGATCCTGGTGCCGGGCCAAACCGGGATCGTCACGACCGAAGCGGTCGTGAAGCGCGCCGTCGTGCGCGACGACGACTCGATCGCGATCCGGTCGATGATGAACGTGTGCATGTCGCTCGATCATCGGGTGGTCGACGGAGCCGTCGCGAGCGGTTTCTTGAGCGATCTCAAGAAGCGGCTCGAAGCGATGGGGCCGGCGGGAGCCCTCTGAAAAGCCTGGCGCGGCGGGGAGCGATGCTCCTCGCCGCGTTCGTCGTCACCGCGGCGCCCGTGTGCGCCGCGATCGACGATCAGCCCGCCGGACTGATCCCGTCGAGCGCGACCCTTGCTCGCGTGCGCGCGCTCTACGACCGCACGCGGCACGACCACGGCCGCAGCGTGACGATCAAGGAAGACTGGCGGCTGTTCCAAGACGGCACGGTCGGCTCGTACAAGGTCAACCGGCTCGGCAAGGACGTGCGCGAGACGACGTCGCTCGGGCCGCTGTCGTACGAGCGCGGCGTGTACCGCGGCGTGCGCTGGGAGCAGAACCGCAACGGCATCACGTTCACGTACGCGGGGATCCACGAGCAGCGCGACGCGGTCAGCGACCGCGCGTTTCGCGAGACCGGCGAGGACCGCACCGTCCACGTGATCGGCGACTCGCTCGCGCTGAACGCCTACGTGGTGGAGATCAACCCGCCCGCGGGGCGGCACGAGTGGCTCTATATCGACAAGCGTTCCGGCAACATCACGCGCCGCGAGTACGTCGAGCGCCGCCGCCGCTACACGAGCACGTACGACGATTACCGTGCCGTCGACGGCGTCCCGGAGCCGTCGCGCGTGCGCACGACCGACTCGCTTGGCAACGAGCGCGAGCAGATCCTCGCGAGCCGCTCGCTGGACACCACGCCCGACCTGCACGACGTCGACATGCCCGCGTCACGCCGCGTCGTGGAGTTTCCGGCGCGCGAAACCACGGTGCGGCTACCGGTGCGCTTCGTCAACGGGCTCGCGGTCGTGCGCGTGATCGTCGGCCGCGGCGCGTACGACTTCTTGCTGGACACCGGCGCCGCGGGGATCGTGGTCGACCCGTTCGTCGTGGAGCAGCAGAACCTCGAATCGTACGGGCGGCGGATCGGCGCGACGCTGGGGACCTTCCCGGAGACGACCACGATCGTGCCGCAGATGACGATCGGCGGCTTGCGCATGCGCAACGTGGTGTCGCGCGTGGTGCAGATTCCGTTTCACATCGACAACCACACGCGGCTCGCCGGACTGCTGGGCTTCGACTTTTTCGCCGACACGGTCGTGCACGTCGACCTGCACAAGAACGTCGCGGAGGCGACGGTGCCCGACCGCTTTCGCGCGCCCGCCGACACCACCGTCGTGACGCTCGCGCTCGACGACAAGACGCCGGCGGTGCACGTGCACGCGGGCAACGCGGCGGGCCGCGTGGTGCTCGACACCGGCGCGAACCGCACGGTGTTCGAGACCGTGTTCGCCGAGCGCGGCGACTTCACGCCCGACCGCGTCGCGAGCACGCTGCACGTGCGCGGGATGGGCGGCTTCGCCAACGCCGAGACGACGCGCGTGCCGGCCTTCGAATTGGGCGGCATCTGGACGCGCGACGCGACCGCGGACGTGTCCAACGTGGACCTCGGCACCGAAGACGTCGACGGCGTGGTCGGTACCGACTTGCTGCGCTCGTACGAGCTGTGGTTCGACTACCGCGCTTACGTAGTGCACTTGCGCCGCGCGAAGCGCTGACGCGGGCTCCGCTCGGACCCACGTCACACTTGGTGAATCGAGCCGTACCTTCGCGGAACAATGCGAGACGTATGGTATCATCGCCGCGTCCCTAGAAAGGAACGGCGGTGAAGAGCTTTATGTATGCAAGCGTAGTCGCTTGCGCTTCTTTGTTATTGGCCTCGTGTTCAGGAGGCCACCAATCGTCAACCGTGGTCCCGACAAAACAGTCCGGTTCGGCGGTACGACATCCGAAGTATATCGGCGATACACGCGTCTTCCCGATTCCAACGGCGAACTCCGTCCTGGGCGGCATGACCGTCGGCCCCGACGGCAACATCTGGTTCGCGGAAGCAAACTCTTCGGGGGTTTCCGGTAAGATCGGGAAGATCACCACCGCGGGAACGATCACCGAATACCAGATGCCCACCACGATCACGCGAGGCGGACCGGGTATTCTTCGTCCAGCCCTCGTCACGCCCGGACCTGGTGATGGAAAGTTGTGGTTCATCGGCGTCGGGGATTTGGGCGGCGGCAACGGGGATTCGTCGATCAGTTCGATCTCGACGGACGGTTCGACGATTACCACCTATGGAAGCAATAACTTTTTCGGCTATACCCAGTACGGATTCATAAACGGGATCACGGCAGGGCCGGACGGCAATATGTGGGCGACGTATTCGTATACGAATTTCGGCTCGTCCACGGCCGCCGGCGTTCTCAAGCTCTCGACGACCGGCGTCGTCTTGCAGAATATCCCGGTTTCTCCGAACTCGGAGCCGCGGATGATCATCGTCGGGCCGAACCACAACCTGTGGTTCGTCGAGCACAACGGGAACGCGATCGGGACGGTCACCACGAGCGGAACGCTGCACGAATACCCGACGAACTTGCCGTCGGGTTACGTCCCCTATACGCTGCTCGCCGATCGCACGAGCGTCTACTTCACAGCCGTGAACTCCGGACAGTCCACCGGCGTGCTCGCCAGGATGAGCACGAGCGGACAGTCGATGGGGGTTTTCAGTGTACCGTATGGGGGCGTGACACCCTGGATATCGTTCGCGTACGGGTCTGGGTCGGGACCTAACCCCAATGCCTTCTGGCTGCTCGATTCCGGTATAACCATCTTCACCGGCACCACCCAGACGAGGTACGCGGTTCCTGACCCGAATCCGTGGGTCAGCCCTACCGGGGTGGTCATGGGACCCGACAATCAGCTCTGGTACGCCGATCGAAATCAGAACGAGATCGTTGCTTTCGACACGCTGTACTAGCCGTGTAACGCCTCAGCGCCGTGGCGCACGCTCTTCGCCGCTGTCCCGCTCTCGCAGCAGGGACGGCGGCGATGGACGCGACCAGCGCCCGTCCGAGATGGACTACTTCTTGCGGTGCGATCTCCGGTCGCCGCTTCGCTCGTCGAGCAGCACCGAGGTGATGAATGCGGTCTTCCCTTCCGCATATGAGTCGCGGTCGTCCCGATAGATCTCGGCGAGATCGCGTTTGAGCGCGGCGTAGGCCGCGGCGAGCTCGGGATCGGCGCGCAGCGCGTCGCGCAGCGTGAGATGCTCCTGCAGCGTGGCAGCGCCCGACGCGCACACATAGAGATGATGCCGCGGCAGACCGGGCGCCGAACGAAACGCCTCGCGGCCGACGATGCCGAGATCGCCGAGATGCACGTAGCCGAGCGTCGCGAGGCGCGCGATGACGTCGGGCAGGTCCTCGGCGTGGCGAATCACCACGTCGATGTCGACGATCGGCTTCGCGTCGAGCCCCGGCACCGCGGTGCTGCCGACGTGCTCGATGCCCGCGGCGAGCTCGCCGAGCGCGGGCGCGAGGCGGTCGCGCAGCAGCGTGAACGCCGCCGGCCACGCGGGATCGTAGGGCACGACGACGACGGGCTCGGCGCGCTGCTCGGCTGAGATCGGATCGACGCGCGGATCGTTCATCGCCACGGCGAAGTCCCTGGGCCGTGCAAATTCGCAAGTCCTTCACGTTCGAGGCCGCGCACGTGCTCCCGCACCATCCCGGGAAGTGCGCGCGGCTCCACGGGCACTCGTACCGGCTCGACGTGGCGCTCGACGGACCGCTTCAAGCAACCGGGCCCGCGGCGGGGATGGTGGAGGACTTCGAGGTGGTGTCTCGCGTCGTGAAGGCAAGCGTCATCGACGCGCTCGATCACCGGTCGCTCAACGAGCTGATGGACAACCCGACCGCGGAGAACACCGTGGTGTGGATCTGGGGCCGCCTCGCAAGCGAGCTGCCGCAGCTCACTGAGCTGACGCTGTGGGAGACTCCGAGGGCGTGCGTCGTTATGAAAAAGGGCGATCCGCTGAGCCGGTCCGGGTAAACGGCTCGACAGGACCCCAGCCAACCAAGAGAGGCCCCACCACCTATGATTCGCAAACTCGCCCTCGCGCTCACCGCCGCCGCCGTCGCGTTCGTCCCGCTTGCAGCGTCCGCTGCCGTCACGCCCGGCACCGAGCTGGTCGGCACGATCGATCAGAACATCAGCTCCAAGGACGCCGTCGTCGGACAGCGCGTCACGATCTCCAACGTGCACTCGCAGGACAACAACATCGTCGGCGGCACGATCTACGGCCACGTCGACGACGTGCAGAGCGCCGGCCAAGGCCGGCCCGGCAAGGTCTCGATCGCGTTCGACTCGCTCAAGACGCGCTCGGGCAACACCTACGCGCTCACGGGCCGCACGACCGGCATCACGGAAAACACGAAGAGCAACGCCGTCAACGAAGCGGGCGGCGCCGTCGCCGGCATGATCGTCGGCAACATCCTGGGCAAGAAGCTCGGCACGAACATGGGCGGCCTGATCGGCGCGGCCGGCGGTTACGTGTACGCGAAGAACGCGAAGCAGAACGTGACGATCCCGGCGAACTCCGTCGTGACCGTGCAAGTCGTCACCGCGCGCCGCCAGGGCACCACGTCGCGCAGCTACTAGAGGAACGGATTGCTCCAACTCGCTGAGATCTTCTACAGCGTGCAAGGCGAGGGGACGTGGACCGGGACACCCGCGGTCTTCGTCCGCCTCGCCGGCTGTAATCTCAGCTGCGCGTTCTGCGACACCGACTACGCGCTCAAGTTCATCGCGTCCGCCGGCGACGTGGTCGCGCGCGTGCGCGCCGAAGGCGGCGCGTGCCCGATGGTCATCCTCACCGGCGGCGAGCCGCTCGCGCAGCGCGAGACGCGCGCGCTCGTCGACGCTCTGCGCGCCGACGGCCGGCGCGTCCACATCGAGTCGAACGGCACGGTGCCTACCGAATTGCCCGACGACGTGTGGCTGACGGTCTCGCCCAAAGAGCGGCTCGCGCCCGCAATGGCGCGCCGCGCGAACGAGGCCAAGCTCATCGTCGACGGGCGCGTGCCCGACGAGTGGATCGCCCACTTCCCGCCCGCGACACCCCTGTTCTTGCAGCCGGAAGGCAACAAGCCGTCGAACGTGGCGCTGGCGGTCGACGCCGCCAAACGCGATCCTGGCCGGCTGCGGCTCTCGCTGCAGACCCACAAGTTCATCGGCGTGAGGTAGATCTTCCAATGACGTCAGGGAGCCGGCTGTTTGCCGAATACGGCGCGTACCACCGCGACCGGCGTAATTTGATCTGCCACGAGATCGGCATCCCGCTGATCGTGCTCGGCATCATCGCGCTGCTGCGGCTCATCGTGCTCAGCGGTTCGAGCGTCCACCTCAACCTCGCGGCGCTCGCCGTGCTGGCGACGTCCGTGTACTATCTGTCGCTCGGGCGCGAGGTGCGCACGGCCGCGTGCATCGCGATCGCCGGCATGATCGCGCTCTACCTGCTCGCCGCGTACGCGAACGTGACGTGGCCGTTCGCGGTCGGGATCTTCGCCGTGGGCTGGGTGTTCCAGTTCATCGGCCACGCGTACGAAGGCAAAGCGCCCGCGTTTCTCACCAACCTGCTGCATCTGCTCGTCGGCCCGCTGTGGGTCGCGAGCCATCTGGTGCCCACGTCAGCATCCTCGTCGTCTGCGCGGTAGCGCAGGAGCTCGAAGCGCTGCGCGCGCGTGACGGCGTCGACGTCGTCGCGGTGGGTGTCGGACCCGTCGAAGCAGCGTTCGGCACGGCGCGTGCGGTGGCCGCGAAGCCGTACGGCGCCGTGATCAACGCCGGGATCGGCGGCGGTTTTCGCGACCGCTGCACCGTGGGCGACGTCGTCGTCTGCGCGCGCGAGGACTTCGCCGATCTCGGGCTCGAGGACGGCAGCGCGTTCCCGCTGCCGGGCGGGCTGGAGCTCGTGCGCCACGTGGATGCCGATGCGACGCTGCTGCAGCCGTTTCTCGCCGGGCTCATCCCCGTGATCGTCGGGCGCGGCGTGACGTCGGCGACGGTGACCAGCACGACGGCACGTGCGCTCGCGCTCGCGTACCGCTTCCGCTCCGACGTCGAGTCGATGGAAGGCTTCGCCGTGCTGCGCGCCGCGCAGGCCGCGGGCATCCCGGCGATCGAGATACGCGGCGTGTCGAACCTCGTCGGCGAGCGCGCGTCCAACGAATGGGACTTTCGCGCGGGCGCGGCTGCCGCCGTTGCGACGACTGACGCCCTGCTGGACGTTCTGCGCTCAGCATGACGCAATCCGACGCCGGCGCGCGGCGCTACTCGCTCGCGTATTCGCCCTGCCCGAACGACACGTACATCTTCGCCGCGCTCGCGAACGGCCTCCTCGACGGCGCGCCGCGCGTCGACGTGGTGCTCGACGACGTCGAGGCGCTAAACCGCGCAGCGCGCGCCGGGCGCTACGAGCTCACGAAAGTGAGCTACGGCGCGATCCCGTACTTGCTCGACAAATATCGGATATTGCGCGCCGGCGGCGCGCTCGGGCGCGGCTGCGGCCCGCTGGTGATCGCGCGGCCCGGCGTCGACGGCAAGGCGCCGCTCATCACGGATTTCGGCGACGACGCGGTGTTCGCGATCCCCGGCCGCTTCACGACGGCGTACGCGCTCCTGCGGCTCGCGCTCGGCCGCGAGCCGCGCGTCGCGGAGATGCGCTTCGACCGCATCGTCGACGCGGTGAAGAACGGCGACGTCGCCGGCGGGCTGATCATCCACGAGTCGCGGTTCACGTATCAGCACGCCGGGCTCGTGTCGGCGATCGATCTAGGCGACTGGTGGGAGGCGACCACCGGCAACGCCATCCCGCTCGGCGCGATCCTGGTGCGGCGCGACGTGCCCGACGCCGAAGCGCGCGCGCTGGACGACGCGATCCGGCGGAGCCTGCGCTTCGCGCGCGAGCGGGAGCCGGAGATCATCGGCTACGTGCGCGAGCACGCGTTCGAGATGGACGACGACGTGATGCGCGCGCACATCGGGCTCTACGTCAACGCCTACAGCGACGACCTCGGCGAGGCCGGCATCGCCGCCGTCGGCGATCTCTTCGCGCGCGCCGCGCAGGCGCACCTCATCCCCACCGGCACCCACCCGGAGTTCGTCTAAAAATGCAGCGCCGTTCGTTCCTTGCCGCGGCCGGTGCGGCCGTGTTGATCCCGCCGTCCGCGGCGCGCGCCACGTCGCAGCAGTTGGGCGAGAAGAACCGCATCGCTCTTGGCGACGACGTGTTCGTGCGCGACGCCTGGCGCGAGCTGCGCGGGCGCACGGTCGGGATCGTGACGAATCAGAGCGGCGTGCTGTCGTCGGGCGAGCCGCTCGTCGACGCCGTGCACCGCAACGCGCAGATCGCGGTGAAGGCGCTGTTCGGCCCGGAGCACGGGATCCGCGGTGTCGTGCTCGCCGGGGAGACCGTCGGGTCGTCGGTCGACGAGAAGACCGGCTTGCCGGTGCACAGCCTGTACGGCAAGACGCGCCATCCGTCCAAGGAGATGCTGGACGGGATCGACGTGCTGCTGTTCGACATCCAAGACGTGGGCGCGCGCCCGTACACGTACGTGTCGACGATGGCGTACGTGATGGAGTCCGCTGCGCAGTACGGCAAGGAAGTGTGGGTGCTCGACCGCCCCAACCCGATCGGCGGCGTCCTGCTCGACGGCCCCGTCCTAGACCCGAAATTCAAGTCGTTCATCGGGCTCTACCCGATCCCCGAGCGGCACGGGATGACCGTCGGCGAGCTCGCGCGCATGTACAACGAGCACTTCGCGATCGGCTGCAAGCTGCGCGTCATCCCGATGCACGGCTGGACGCGCGAGATGCTGTGGTCCGAGACCGGGCTGACGTGGGTGCCGACGTCGCCGAACATACCCTACGCGCGCACGACGCTGGTCTACCTCGCTACCGGGCTCGTCGATGAAGGCGGCGTGAACAACGGCATCGGCACGAACCGTCCGTTCGAGTACGCGGGCGGCTACGCTTTCGATCCCGCCGCGTTTCGCGACGCGCTCGCCGCGCGCAAGATCCCCGGCGTGGAGTTCGAGCCCGCGGACTGGGCGCCGGTGCGCGGCTTCTGGGCCGGCAAGACGCTGCACGGCGTATCGATCAACGTGACGGACGCGCACGCGTTCCCGAACGTGCGCACCGCGATCGAGATCCTCGCCGCCGCGCGCGCGCAAGGCAAATACCACGTCGCACACGAGCAGATCATGGACCGCAACTGGGGCACCGACGCCGTGCGCCTCGCGCTCGACGCGGGCACGTCGCCCGACGCGATCGTCGCGTCGTGGCAGCCGGGCCTGCGCGCGTTCAGAGCGCTGCGCTCGAAGTACCTGCTGTACTGACGAGTGCGACGGTGCTGACGACCCGTTCCAGCCCTAAAACCGCTGTGCCTGACGCTGGGACCATACTCCGTCTCTGCGCTCGACGAGGCGACGGCCCGGGAGTTCGGGCTAGAGACCGTTACGCGTAAGAAACCCCAGCGCTAACACCAGCCCGACCCCGATCACGGCGCACACCGCGAGCGCGTGAACGATTGCTTCCCACCAGTATGCGACCGCGACGAAGCCGGCGGCCTCCCTGGCTGTCCACCGCTTCCGAATCCAGAAGATCGTACCAAGTAGGGCCAAAACGAGGCCGGCCGTCACGACGAAGAAGCCGATCGTCGCGACGAGTTCCGAGCCGGGGGTGCCATCCATGCAGTTCATGTCGGCAGAATACCGCCTGCGGCTGCGAGGCCGCGTCCGTAGAAGTACCGACACCCGCCTTGACGCTGGGGCGATAGCGTGCTAAAGTGCCCGAATCGTGATCAAGGCGACGTCCTGTCTCATGTCGATGTGCATTTGCTGTCTCCCGGGCGGAGATCGGCGAGCCTCGGCATGAGCTAGCGCGCACCGCGCACAGCACTCGTGCAGAGCCCCCGCCGATCTCGGCGGGGGCTCTTTTGTTTCTCGCGCTTTCCCCTCGCACCAGGAGGCGTTCCAATGAAATCTCTCTCGCGCTCCCGATTCCTCACCGCGGCCGGCGCCGCCGGGCTCGCCGCGGCTGTCCCGTTGCGTTTGCGCGCAGCCGACAAGATCGGCGTCGACTACGCATACTACAACCCGCCCAGCCTCGTGCTCAAGGCGAAGGGCTGGCTCGACGAAGCGCTGGCAAAGCGCGGCACGTCGGTCGAGTGGGTGCTCTCGCTCGGCTCGAACAAAGCGAACGGCTTTCTCGCGGCGAACGCCGTGCAGTTCGGTTCGACGGCCGGCAGCGCCGCGCTGCTCGCGCGCGCCAACGGCTCGCCCATCAAGACGGTGTTCCTGTACTCGCGGCCGGAGTGGACCGCGATCGTCGTGCCCAAGGACTCGCCGCTCAAGAACGTGCGCGATCTGAAGGGCAAGAAAGTCGCGGCGACGCGCGGCACCGATCCGTGGTTCTTCCTGCTGAGGTCGCTGCAAGCCGCGGGGCTTCAGCCGGCCGACGTTCAGCTCGTCGATCTGCAGCACCCCGACGGGCGCACGGCGCTCGAGCGCGGGCAAGTGGACGCGTGGGCGGGGCTCGATCCGCACATGGCCGCGTCGCAGCTCGATGCCGGTTCGCGGCTGCTCTACCGCAACGTCGCGTTCAACACGTGGGGCGCCCTCAACGCGCGCGAGGATTTCCTCGCGCAGCATGCCGACCTCGCGGCGATCGTGCTGCACCAGTACGAGCGCGCGCGCCAGTACGCCACCGCGCACGTCGAAGAGACCGCCGCGCTGCTGTCCGACGCATCGCACACCGAGCGCCGCGTCGCCGACTTGCAGCTGCGCGAGCGCACGACGTATCCGGGCAACGGCACGCCGGGCGCCGAGTACCGCGACGCGGTCGCGGCGGTCGTGCCGCTGATCCGCACCGACAAGCTCGCCAAACCCGACGCCGACCTCGACGGCGCGGTCGCGTCGCTGATCGACGCGCGTCCCGCCACCGCGGCGCTCGCGCTGCGTGGCTAGGTTCGCGGTCCCGCTCGCGCTGTTCGCCGCCTGGTGGGCGGCGACCGCGAGCGGCTGGATCAAGTCGTACCAGCTCGCGTCACCGCGCGACGTCGTGCGCGAGCTGGCCGACCTCGCGCAGAGTGGCCTGCTGTGGCGCGACCTCGGCGCGAGCGCTGAGCGCGTGGCGCTCGGCTTCGCGATCGCGCTCTTGCTCGCGCTCGTGCTCGGTTCGCTCGTCGGCGGCTCGCGCGTCGCCGAGCGCGCACTCGACCCGACGCTGCAAGCGATTCGCGCGGTGCCGTCGCTCGCGTGGGTGCCGCTCATCCTGCTGTGGCTGGGCATCGGCGAGACGGCGAAGATCACGCTCGTCGCGATCGGCGCGTTCTTTCCGATCTACGTCGCGCTGGTCAGCGGGATCCATGGCGTCGATCGCAAGCTCGTCGAAGTCGGGACGATGTTCGGGCTGTCGCGGCTCGCGCTGATCGCGCGCGTGCTCGTGCCCGCGACGCTCCCGCAGCTGATAGTCGGCGCGCGCATCGGGCTTACGCAGGCGTGGCTGTTCTTGGTCGCCGCGGAGCTGCTTGCGGCGACGAACGGGCTCGGCTTTCTGCTCACCGACGGCCAGCAGACGGCGCGCACCGACGAGATCCTCGTCGCGATCCTGCTGTTCGCGGCGTGCGGCAAGCTGTCGGAGAGCGCGATGCGCGCGCTCGAGAAACGGCTCGTCGGCTGGACGGACACGGTGCCCGCGTGAACGCCGCACGCATTCGCGGGCTGCGCAAAGCGTACGGCACGCACCTCGTGTTCGACGGGCTCGACCTCGACGTGGCGCGCGGCGAGCGCGTCGCGGTGCTGGGCGCCAGCGGCTGCGGCAAGTCGACGCTGCTGCGCTGCATCGCGGGGCTGGAGCACAGCGACGCCGGCACGATCGCGACCGCCGGCGACATCGGCGTGGTGTTTCAGGAGCCGCGCCTGTTCCCGTGGTTGAACGTCGAGCGCAACGTCGCGTTCCCGGCGCGCAACGACGAAGAACGCGCGCGCGTGTCCAACGTGCTCGCGCTCGTCGGGCTCGCGCACGCGGTACGGCGGCTGCCGAAGCAGCTTTCGGGCGGCATGGCGCAGCGCGCGGCACTGGCGCGCGCGCTCGTTCGCGACCCGCACCTGCTGCTGCTCGACGAGCCGTTCGCGGCGCTCGACGCGCTGCGGCGGATCGAGCTGCGCGCCGCCGTGCGCGAGATCCTCACGCTGACGCGCGCGTCGGCGATCCTCGTCACGCACGACGTCGACGACGCGCTCATGCTCGCCGACCGCGTGATCGTGCTGGCCGGCTCGCCGGCGGAGATCGCGTTCACAGGCACGGTCGGCAAGACCGCGACGCGCGCGGCCATCCTCGACGCGCTCGGCGTGCTGACGGGGGGCGGCATCCTGCGAACGTCCAACCTGACGTAGATGGACGAGCGAACCTTCGGCTTTCGCACGCGCGCGCTGCACGCGGGCACGCCGCCCGACGGCGACACGGGGGCGCGCGCGCTGCCGCTGCACATGTCGTCGGCGTTCGTGTTCGATTCGACGGAGCACGCCGTCGAGCTGTTCTCGCTGCGCACGTACGGCAACATCTACACGCGCATCAGCAACCCGACCGTATCGGCGTTCGAGGAGAAGCTCGCCAGCCTGGAAGGCGGCCTCGGCGCGGTCGCGACCGCGAGCGGGCTCGCCGCGCAGCTCGTCGTCATCTTGAGCCTCGCGCAGCAAGGCGATCATCTCGTCGCGTCCACCAACTTGTACGGCGGCAGCGTCACGCAGTTCTCCGTCACGCTCAAGCGCATGGGTATCGAGACGACCTTCGTCCCCGGCGGCGACGCGGACGGCGTGCGCGCCGCGCTGCGCGAGAACACGCGCGCGGTGTTCGTCGAGACGATCGGCAACCCCAACGGCAACGTCGCCGACCTGGCCGCGCTCGCCGAGGTCGCGCACGCCGGCGGCGTGCCGCTGATCGTCGACAACACGTTCGCGACGCCGTACCTGTGCCGCCCGATCGAGCACGGCGCCGACATCGTCGTGCACTCCGCGACGAAGTTCTTGTGCGGCCACGGCACGCTGATCGCGGGCGCGATCGTCGACTCCGGCACGTTCCCGTGGGGCGCCGGCAAGCACCCGCTGCTGAACATGCCGAGCCCGGGATATCACGGGCTCAACTTCACCGAGACGTTCGGCGAGTACGGGTTCTTGCAGCGCGCGCGCGTCGAAGTGCTGCGCGACGTCGGCGCGTCGCTTTCGCCGATGAACGCGTGGCTGCTCGTGCAAGGGCTCGAGACGCTGGCGCTGCGCATGCCGCAGCACGTCGCCAACGCGCGCGCCGTCGCGGCGTTCTTGCAAGGGCGCGAGGAAGTCGCGTGGGTGTCGTACGCGGATCTCCCCGACAGCCCTGAACGCGCGCTCGCGCAGCGCTATCTGCCGCTGGGCGCGGGTTCGGTGTTCACGTTCGGCTTGCGCGGCGGCCGCGAAGCGGGCCGCGCCTTCATCGAAGCGCTCGAGATCTGGAGCCACCTCGCGAACCTCGGCGACGCGAAGAGCCTCGTGATCCACCCCGCGTCGACGACGCACCAGCAGCTCTCGGACGACGAGATGCGGGCGGCGGGCGTCGGGCCGGAGATGGTGCGGCTTTCGGTCGGGCTCGAAGACGTCGAGGACTTGATCTGGGATCTCGAGCACGGCCTCGCCGCTGCGCGCGCGCTCGGCACGGTGCGCGCATGATCCTGGAGACGCCGGCGCAACGCCGCGCGCTGCTCGACCGCTCGCGAACCGTGGCGATGGTGGGCGCCTCGGCGAACCACACGCGGCCGAGCTACTTCGTCTTCTCCTACCTGCGCACGCGCGCGAAGTTCGACGTCGTGCCGATCAACCCGACGATCGAAGCGATCGACGGCGTGCGCGCGTACCCGTCGCTGGCCGCATACGCAGTCGCGCGCGGCGCACCGGACATCGTCGACGTGTTTCGCAAACCGGAAGAAACGCCGCAAGTCGTGCGCGAAGCGATCGCGGTGGCCGCAAAGGCGATCTGGTTCCAGTACGGCGTGATCAACGACGAAGCGATCCGGCTCGCCGACGAAGCGGGCCTGGACGTGGTGGTCGACCGCTGCATCAAGGTGGAGTCGGCCCGCTTCGACGGCGGCCTCGCCATCGCAGGGATGAACACGGGCGTGCTGAGCGCAAGACGGCGCGTTCGCTGACCTCGCCGCGTCGAATCGTTCGCTGAGTCCGCAAGAAGGCCAAACCGCGCGCATCGCGCATGCACGCCCGCATGATCCACGTTCTTGCGATGGTCACCGCGAAGCCCGGGCAGCGCGCTGCGCTGCTGGAAGCGTTCAACGCCAACGTCCCCGCCGTTCGGGCCGAGGAAGGGTGCATCGAGTACGGCGCCGCCGCCGACGTCGACGTGCTCGGCCGCTTTCAAGCCATGCTCGGTCCCGACAGCGTCGTCGTGATCGAGAAGTGGGCGAGCGGCGAGGCGCTCAAATCGCACGCTGCATCGCCGCACATGGCTGCTTACGCGGCGAAGACGAAGGAGCTGATCGCGACCCGCGCGATCCACGTCCTGTCCCCGGTCTGACGCACCGCTACGGGTTTCGCGGGGCGGCGTGCTCGCGCGCCCAGTCGCGCCACGCCGCAGGCAAGTCCTCGGCTTGCAGTAGCTCGCCGATGCGGTGCCGCTCGAAGAAATAGATGCGCGTCATCTCGGCGAGCGTCAGCGCGTGCGACGGCCGGTGCAGAATTTCCGCACGGTCGCCCGCCGCGACATCGCCTTCTTGCACGATCGACAGGTACGCGCCGGGGCGCAGCGCCTTCGCGAACCGCTTCACGAACTGCGGGTCGTCCATCTTCATCGCGAGCTTGTAGCACGGCACGCGCGGCGAAGTCACCTGCACGACGGCGGAGCCGACGCGCCAGCGCTCGCCGATGAGC
>DASWRD010000122.1:0-49540 GCA_036403315.1 Candidatus Elarobacter sp. | reverse complement strand
GTGCCCGAAGGCTCGTACAACGGGCTGGCGTTCCACGCCGCGCGCGCCGCCGTCGCGGTCACGCGAACGTCGCTGTCCGCGCAGGACGGCGTCGTCACCGTCGGCTCGACCCACGCGCAGGTGGCGGCGGCGTTCTCGGTCGCGAGCCGCGCGTTCTCCGTCGACGTGCGCAGCGCCGACGCGCAGCTCGCCGACTTCAACGACTACTTCGACGAGGCCGAGACGCTCGACGGCCGCGGGCGCGTCGCGCTCGCGTTCGCCAACGACGGGCGCACCACGCGCACCACCGGCAACGTCGACGTGACGGGCTTGCGCTACCGGCGCTTCGCGTTCGGCGCGACGGCCGCGACGTGGTCGCAGCGCGGCGGCACGGTCGACGCCGCGCTCAACGTGCGCGGCGCGCACGGCTCGCTGCGCGCGAACGGCACGATGGTCGCGGCGGCGGGCACCCCGCTCCACGCGCTGGAGCGCGCGACCTATCGCGCGACGGTGCAGGCGCAGCGCGTCGATCTCGCGACGTGGCTGCCGCCGTTCGGCATCACCGCGCCGCTGCTCGGCCAAGCCGACGCGCGCGGCTCCGTCGCGGGGCGGTGGCCGCGGCTGGGCGTGAACGGCGACGCGTCGCTTGCGAACGGCTCCGTGTTCGGCTACGCGGTGCGCGACGGTCACCTGCACGCCGCCAGCGACGGCGCGCGCGTCGCGCTCACGAACACCGTGCTCGATCTGGGCTTCGCGCGTTTCGACGCGAGCGGTTCGCTGGGGTACACGTCGTCCGACCCGCTCGCCCTCGCGATCCACGGCCAGACGGCGGACGTCGCCAAAGCGCTCGCGACGCTATTTCCGAAAGGCCCGCGCTACGACGTCGGCGGCGCGCTGCAAGCCACCGCGAGCATCGGCGGCAGCTTCGCCAAGCCACGCGCGACCGCCGGCTTCGAGCTGACGAACGCGCGCTACACGACGCTCGCGATCCCGCGCGTGCTGGGCAACGTCACCTACGACGGCCGCAACCTGCTGATCAACGAAGCGCAGGCGACGTTCGCCAAAGGCAGCGCGCTCGTCGCGGGCTCGCTGCCGTTCTCCCTGCAGCCGCTCGGCGTGAACCCGGCCGCGCCGATGTCGTTCACGCTCGCGCTGGGCGGCGTCGACCTCGCGCCGTTCGCACCGTTCGTGCCCGGGCCCAAGACGAAGCTGGGCGGCACGGTCAACGGCCGCGTCGCGATCGAAGGGACGCTGCGCGCGCCGCGCGTGATCGGCAGCGTGGCGCTCGCGAACGGGATGTACGTGTCGGACCTCGACCGCGCCGCCATCACCAACGCGAACGCGCAGCTCGCGTTCGCCGGCACGAGCGTCGCGCTGCAGGCGCTGCACGCGAACGTCGGCGGCGGGACGCTCGACGGCAGCGGACAGCTCGATTTGCCGTTCCCCGAAGTGCACGCCGGCAACTACGCGATCTCGCTCACGGCGCACGGCGCGCGCGTCGATTCGCCGCAGTTCGGCACCGGTACCGTCGACGGCACGATGGCGCTGCGCAACGCGAAGCCGCTACCCGTGCTCTCCGGCAACCTGACGCTGACCAACGCGTCGATCCCGATCCTGTCGATCTACCGCAACACCGGCGGCGCCGCGGGCGGCGCGGCCGCGGCCGGCGGCGGGCCGCCGCTGAACCTCGCGTTCGACCTGACGGCGAAGGCGGGCAAGAACGTGCGCATCCAAGCGTCGTCGCCGTACATCGACGTGGGTGCAACCGGTGGGCTCGCGCTCACCGGGACGCTCGCGTCGCCGAAGCTCGGCGGCGTGCTCACCGCGACGCCGGGCGGCATCTTCTCGACGTACAATCGCGCGTTTCGCGTGCAGCAGGCGGTGGTGAGCTTCGATCCCGCCAACGGGCTGCTGCCGTACGTCGACTTGCGCGCGTACGCGCACGTGACGAACCCGGACCCCGATCCGACGCGCAACGCCGTCGGCAGCGCCGACATCACCGTGACGGTCAACGGCCCCGCGGACGAGCTCGCCGCCGGCCGCGGCAGCGGCATCACCTACGCGTCCAACCCGCCGTACTCGCAAGAGCAGATCATCGGCTTATTGCTCGACGCGTCGCTGTTCGGCGCGGTGAACTTCGGCCAGCAGCAGAACGGGACGACGCTGCGCGGCGCGCCCGGCGAATCGAACCCGCTGCTGCCGCCGGGCGTGACGCCGTACCAGACCGGCGTGATCAACTTCAACCAAGAGGCGTTCTCCATCCTCAACGGCCAGTTCACGCACCGCATCTTCGGGCCGATCGAGCGGCTCTTCACCGGGCGCTTCGGGCTGACGGATTTCGAGCTCACCGTCGACTATGGCGGCGGGATCGGCTACAACGCCCTCAAGCAGATCGGGCACCGCGACGTGTACGCGAGCTTCGGCCAGACGCTGTCGAGCCCGGTGCGCACGACGCTGGGCTTCACCGCGCGGCCCAACGCGACGACGTCGGTGCAGTTCAACTACTTCCAGCAGAACGGCGACCCGGCGTTCACCAACAACGGCAACGGCACGCAGTCGGTCTCCAGCACGCAGCGCTTGAAGGGTATCCGGCCCGTCTCCAACCGCAAAGGGTTCACCTTCTCGATCGTTCGCAAATACTGACGCGCGACCGCCGCGGGACCGCGCCGGAAAGGCACTGACGGCGGCGCGTCGTACCCAGGGGACCGGGAACGCGCATGGTCCGGCTCGCGTTACACTCCCACTAGTAACCCGTCGGTCGCCCACGCGCCCGGGTCCAACCACATCGTACGAAGGACGTCTTCCCCTTGTTCGAACGGTTTCGCCGCACGCCGCGCACCGCGCTCGCCGTGCTCGCGCTTTTCGGTCTCGTGATGCCGCCGGCGTTTTCGGCGCCGGCCGCTTCGCCCGCCCCGACCGTCGTGTCGGTCGCGGTCACCGGAAACGCGCACATCCCAACCGACCGCATCCTCTCCGTCACCAAGACGAAGGTCGGCGATCCTTTCGACCCCGCCGTCGTGCAGCAGGACCTGCGCGCGATCGCGGACCTCGGGTTCTTCGCCGATCAGGCTCCGCCGATCATCAAACAGCGCCCGGACGGCGTCGCGGTCACGTACCGCGTCATCGAGAACCCGGTCGTCACGTCGATCCGGTTCGAGGGCAACAAGAGCGTCTCGGCCGACACGCTGCTGGCGCTCATGGACACCGCGCCGGGCCAGGTCTTCAACATCAAGACCTACCAGCAAGACGTGTTGAAGCTGAACAGCTACTACGACAAGATCGGCTTCGGCGGACAGCTCCCCTCGCACGTCACCGACGTCAACATCGCGCCCGACGGCGTCCTCACGCTCAAGATGCAAGAGGGCCTGACGGTCCGCAACATCATCGTGACCGGCCCGCCCGAGGCGGACCCGCTGCTTCGCCCCGACCTCATCAAGGCGGCGCTCGTCACGAAGCCCGGCAGCCCGTACTCCGAGGCGCAGCGCGACAAGGACTACGACGCGCTCAAGGCCCTCTACGAGAAGTACGACCTCAAGCTGGGCGACGTCGAGGCCGGCGTCGACCCCACCACGGTCGACCAGAAAGCCGGCACCGCGGACGTGCGCTACACGCTGTCCGTGCTGCGGGTCGGCGCCGTCGAGATCACCGGCAACACGGTCACCCACGACGACGTCATCCGCCGCGAGCTGCGCCTGCGCCCGGGCATGGTGGTCACCGACAGCGGCTTGCGCCGCGACTACGACCGCCTCAACAACCTCGGCTTCTTCGAAAAGATCGACTTCCAGGGCAAGCCCGGACCCGATCCCAAGCGGCCGGGGCTCATCACCGTGAACTGGCAGGTCAAGGAGCAGCGGACGGGCACAGCGACCCTGGGCGCCGGCTACTCCGGCGGCCTCACGGGCACCGGCCTGACCGGCACGCTCTCCTACCAGCAGAACAACATCAACGGCACCGGCAACGGAGCGTCGATCCGGCTCGAGCGCGGCTCGCGCGTGAGCGACGCCTCGGTCTCGATCACGATCCCGTACGTCGGCAAGTCCGAGAAGTCGCAGAAGTACAGCTTCGGCGCGACGCTGTTCACCCAGCAGCAAACCAACTTCTATCCCGTCTATCTCGCGTGCACCTCGACGGCAGCGGGGTCGACGACGACCGTCCAGGGCGGCGTGCGTCTCCCGCAGGCCACGGCGGCCCCGACCGCGGCCCCGAGCACCGACTGCCCGGCGAGCGGATCGATCCCGGTCACGATCGTCCCGACGGACCAGACGAACTTCCAGGTCGTCAACGGCGTCGTCTCGACGTACAAGTCGCGCGCGACCGGCATCTCGGCGAACCTCGGGCGCCGGCTGACCGACGTGTACACCGTCAGCGGCGGCTTCAACGTGCAGAAGGTCGCCGCGTCGGCCGACCTGCCGAGCGGCTACATTTTCCCGGTCGCGCCGGTGGTCAACCCGCTCCCGAGCGCGACGACGTCGCCGTTCAGCGCCAACGATCCGAACAGCCCCAGCTCGGCGGTCGGCATCATCGCGCCGTCGCTCGCGCAGATCAACTCGACGCGGCCGTACAACGTCCGCAGCCTGCTGTTCGGCGCCCGCGCCGACTCGCGCGACGACATCTTCAACCCGCGCCGCGGGATCAATCTGAGCTTCAACGACGAGTTCAGCAGCCACTCGTTCGGCTCCGACTTCACCTACCAGCTCATCACGATCGACGGCGCGAAGTTCTTCCCGGTCATCAAGAATGCCACGCTGGGGCTCCATGGCCGCGCCGGGATCTCGACGGGCGCGATCCCGACGAACAAGCTCTTCATCTTCTCCGACCAGGATCTGCGCGGGTATTCGGACCCGTTCTACGGAACCGACATCCTGCTGGGGCAGGCCGAGCTCCGCGTCCCGCTCACGCAGGACCGTAAGTTCGCGGTCGTCGGGTTCGTCGAAAGCGGCGGCACCCGCATCCGCGGCGGCAAGTCGATCACGACCGACGTCAGCGGCCTGACCACCACCACCTTCGACCTCAACCGCTACACCTTCCACAGCGACATCGGGCTCGGTCTCCGGTTCGACGTTCCGCAGCTCGGGCTGCACACGATCCGGCTCGACTTCGCGAAGGGCAGCAACGGGACGCACACCTCGTTCGGAATCGGACAGAGCTTCTAGGAATGAACCAACTCTTCACGCGCGGCCGCGCCGCCGCGCTCGCCTTCGCACTCGGCGCCGCGATCGTCGCGACGCCCGCGATCGGCGCCAACGACGTCACCGACATCGGCTCGCTCGACCAGCAGGCATTGGCGGCGCTGCCGCAGTTCCAGGCCGCGAACAAACAGCTCAACGCGTACGGCGCCGGCTTGCAGAAGCAGTACGTCGGACGGGCGCAGCACGCGTCGCAGAGCGACCAGCAGCGGCTGGCGGGCGAGTTCCAGGGCAAGATGGCGGAAAAGCAGCGCCAGCTGTTCGGCCCGCTGTTCGGCCGCGCGCAGGTCGCCATCGCGTCGGTCGCGTCTTCGAAGAACCTCACGGTCGTCGTCGACAAGCGCATCGTCGTGTTCGGCGGCCAGGACATCACCAACAGCGTCAAAGACCTGCTGACCGGCGTCGGCGATCCGGTGCCGCCGGTCAGCACGCCGCCGCCGTCCAAGGTAGGCTACGTCGATCAGTCCGCGATCGACCAGACGCCGAAGGTGAAGTCGGTCACCGACGACTTCTTGAAGTTCAAGCAAGAGCAGGACAAGGCCGCGGCCGACAAGCTGAAGGGCGCGAAAACGGCCGCCGACCGTGACAACGTGCTCAAGGACTATCGCAAGACGCTCGACGATCAGCAGAACAAAACGCTCAAGCCCATGGTGGACTCGACGCGCAGCGCGATCGGCGAGGTCGCGAAAGCCAAAGGCCTCATCCTCGTGGTCGACAAGGGCAACATCGTCTTCGGCGGCGTCGACATCACCAAAGACGTCACCGACAAGCTGAAATGATACATTCCGCCTGCGGCGGAACGCAGCGCGCCTTGGCCGCTGGCCTGGGTGCTCTTGCGCTCACCGTAAGCGCGCTGGCTTTTCTTGTGCTTTCCGGATGTTCGCATGGGGCGACGAAGCCGGCGCCCGCACCGAAAGGCGCCGTCGGGTATGTCGTCATGGACGACCTCGTCAAGAAGCACCCGCTCTACGAGCAGCTCGCACGCTACGACCGCAGCATCGAGGCGTTCGACCTCACGTCGACGGCACCGCAAGTCGCGGCGTCGGACCCGCACCTCGCCGACCGCGAGCGCGAGCTCCAAAAACAGCTCAACGAGGCGGCGGACCGCACGCGCAAGCTGATCGACGAGAAGCAGAAGCAGTACCAGGCGCAAGAGTCCGCCGCGATCGCGGCCGCGATGCGCGGCGCCGGCGCGGGCGGTCCCAGCGCGGCGCAGATCGCCGGTTCCGTCAACGCGACCGCGCAGCAGCAGCAGCGCGGCGTGGCGGTGCAGGCGCAGCGCGATCTCAATGCCTACCGCTCGACGCTGCAGAAGCAGGACGGCGCGCAGGTCGCCGCCGCGCAGAAGGCGCTGAGCGACCGCGCCGACCGCACCTATCGGGCGAAGGCCGACGAATTGCAGTCCAAGGAGTCCGCGCTGTCGCTCAAGATGGCGAGCGAGGACGCGCCGCAGCGGCTCGCGCTGCGCACGAAGCTCACGTCGCTCGCGCTGGATGACGCCGCCCGCGAGGACGCGCAGAAACAGCTCACCGCGATCGACCGCAAGGAGGCCGACGCGCTCGCCGCGTTGCGCAACCGCGATCAGCAGACGCTCGTGGCGCTGCAGGCTCAGCTCAAAGACCAAGTGCAGTCGGAGCTGACCGCGCAGGTCGCCGCCATCCGCAAGCGCTCGGAGGGCTCGCTCGCGCAGCGCCAGCAGACGCTCTCGCGCCAAGTCTCGAACCTCGGCGGTCCGGTCGTGAAGACCAACGTCGTGAACGGCCGCGTGCAGCAGCAGGTCAGCTCGAACTTGCCGCCGGCGCTCCGCGGGCGCATCGAGCAATTGCACACCGACTACCAGAAGCGCTTCGCGGCCGACGCGAAAACCACGATCGCCGACTTCGAGAAGACCCGCCGCGATCTCGGCAAGCGCTTCGCGCAGCTGCACGGTATCGACGGTGCGTCGCAGCAGGGCGCGCAAGCGCAGATCATGTCGCTGCGCAAGAAGCGCGAGGACTTGTACGGCGAGATCATCGCGCAGATCGACCGCGAGGTCCGGTTGATCGCGCAGCAGCGCGGCATCTCCGTCGTGCTGACGAACATCATCGCCCCCGCCGGCGGCGTCGATCTCACGCCGGACGCTCTCAAGGACATCGAAAGCCTGCACGAATGATGATCAAAGATCTGGCGCGGCGCGCGCTCGTCGCCACGGCCGCACTCGCGTCGCTCTGCGCGTGCGGCAACAACGCGTCCAAGACCGACATCGGGTTGGTCGACGTGCAGCGCATCTCGCAGAACTGGCCGAAATTCCAGAACTATCAGAACCAGCTCGCGAACGACGCGCAGACCATCGACCGCTCGCGCAAGTCCGACCGCGACAAGGCGCAGGCGCGCGCGCAGCTGCAGGCGCGCTTCGCGCAGGCGCAGACGGAGCTCAGCGTCGACGTCACCGCGGCCGCGAAACAGGTCGCCGCGGACAAGCACTTGACCTACGTGTTCACCCGGCAGTACGTCGGCTTCGGCGGCGTCGACATCACCGCGGACGTCGAGAAGATCCTCAAGATCGAGGACAAGAGCACCCCCGCTCCGTGAACCTACTCGGGACGCTCGGAGAGCTTGCCGAGCGGACCGGCGGGCGCGTCGTGGGGGACGCGACCGTTGCGATCGAGCGGATCGCGGCGGTCGACGACGCCGGCCCGGCGATGCTGACCTTCGCGGTCGACGAGCGTTACCTGCGCTCCGCGCTCGCCTCGCGCGCGGCCGCGGTGCTCACCGACGAGGCGCTGCTCGCGCCCGGCGAGACCTATCCCAAACCGATCCTCGCCGTGCCCTCCGCGCGGGTCGCGCTGGCCGCGCTGCTCGCGGCGCTGGAGCCGCCGCGCCCGCAGGGGCCGTTCACGCACCCGACGGCGGCGGTCGATCCCACCGCGCAGGTGGGCGAGGCGGTGTGGATCGGCCCGCACGTCGCCGTCGGAGCGCATGCGCGGATCGGCGACCGCACCGTGCTGATGCCGGGCGTCGTGATCGGTACGGGCGCCGCCGTGGGCGCCGACTGCCTGTTCCACCCGCGGTCGTACCTGGCCGACAAGTGCGTTGCCGGCGACCGGGTCGTGCTCCAGGCCGGCGCGGTGGTCGGCAGCGACGGCTTCGGCTGGGCGTTCCTCGACGGGCGGCTGGTGAAGATCCCGCAGATCGGCACCGTGACGCTCGGCGACGACGTGGAGATCGGCGCCAACACGTGCGTCGACCGCGCGCAGACCGGCGTGACCTCGATCGGGACCGGGACGAAGATCGACAACCTCTGCCAGATCGGCCACAACGCCCGGATCGGCAAGCACACCGCGATCGCGGCGTTCGCCGGGATGGCGGGCACCACCACGATCGGCGACTACGTGCGGATCGCCGGCCAGTCGATGTTCGCGGGGCACATCACGGTCGGCGACCGCGTCACGATCGGCGGCGGATCGCACGTGTGGGGCGACGTCCCCGACGGCGCGTTCGTGACCGGGCAGCCCGCGCAGAACCACCGCGACCACGTGCGGCTCCAGGCGTATCTGCGCAAGCTGCCGAAATTGTACGCTCGGGTCGACGCCTTGGAAAAGCGCGAACCCAAGCGGGGCGAAGACCCCGAGCAGAGCTGAAGTGCAGTACCAAACGACGTTGCGCGACGCGATCGCGTTCGAGGGCGCCGGCCTCCACACCGGGGCTCCCGCGCGGGTCCGCGTCCTCCCCGCCCCCGCCGGTCACGGCCTCCGCTTCCGGGTGAACGATGCGGTGGAGTTTCCCGCGCGCGCGGACTACGTGGTCGATACGGTGCGCGCGACGGTCGTCGGCGTCGGCGAGCACCGTGTCTCCACGGTCGAGCACTTGCTCTCGGCGCTGCTGGGCTGCGGCGTCGACAACGCGCTGATCGACGTCGACGGCGGCGAGATCCCCGTCGCGGACGGCAGCGCGAAAGTGTTCGCCGACGCGATCGAAGCGGTCGGCCTGGCGACGCTGCACGACGCGCGCGTGCGCTGGATCCCCACGGGGACGCGCGTGTTTCGCGACGGCGACAAGCTGCTCGTGGTCGCACCTGCGTCGTCGTTCCGGGTGCGCATGCTCGTGGACTACCCGCCGCCGATCGGCACGCAGTACGTCGACACCGAGATCACGCCCGAGACGTACCGCAGCGACGTCGCGCCGAACCGGACGTTCGGGTTTCTCCACGAGGTCGAGGCGCTGGTCAAGCGCGGTCTCGCGCAAGGCGGGACGCTGGAGAACGCGGTCGTGTTCGGCCCCGACGGGCCGCTCGCGCCGCTGCGGTCGCCGACGGAGCCGGCGCGTCACAAGATCCTCGATCTCGTCGGTGACTTCGCGCTGCTCGGGGCGTACCCGCAGTGCGAGGTGATCGCGGTCAAGAGCGGTCACAAGCTGCACTGCATGGCGGTGCGGGAGCTCCTCGGCGACGCCGCCGGCGGATCGCCCGCGGTCTCCGCGACCAGTTAGGAAAGGCGCACTCCTTGCCGATCCTCGACGTGCGCGAGATCATGAAGATCTTGCCGCACCGTTACCCGATGCTGCTGATCGACCGCATCACCGAGCTCGAGCCGATGGTGCGCGCGCGCGGCTACAAGAACGTCACCGCGAACGAGCCGATGTTCACCGGGCATTTCCCGGGCAATCCGCTGTTCCCGGGCGTGTACATGATCGAGGCCCTGGCGCAGCTCGGCGGCACGACGATCCTCGAACCCGGCGACATGGCGCGCAAGGTACCGTATCTCGCCGGGATCGACAAGGCGAAGTTCCGGCGCCCCGTCGTACCGGGCGACCGCCTCGACATGGAAGCGCGCGTCATCAAGCACAAGCTCAACATCGGGTGGGTCGCGGTCGAAGCGAGCGTCGACGGGAAACGCGTCGTCAGCGCGGAGCTGACGTTCTCGATCTCCGTGGATCCGTCGGCGTTCGCCTACGACTCCTCGGTGCTGCATCTGTGATCCATCCCAGCGCGATCGTCCATCCGAGTGCCAACCTCAGCAAGACGGTCGACATCGGTCCGTACTGCGTCGTCGGCGAGCACGTGACCATCGGCGCGCGCGCGAACCTGCTCGCGCACGTCGTCGTCACGGGCCGCACGACGATCGGCGAGGACGCGACGATCCATCCCTTCGCCACCATCGGCGCGCCGTCGCAGGACCGCAAGGCCGAGGAAGGCGAGGTTTCGTACACGACGATCGGCGCGCGCACGGTGATACGCGAGTACGCGTCGATCCACCGCGGCAGCGCCAACGCCGGCGGCGTCACGTCGGTCGGTGACGACTGCTTGCTGCTCGCGTACACGCACGTCGCGCACAACTGCCGCGTCGGCAACCACGTCACGATGTCCAACCTCGCGCAGCTCGCAGGGCACGTCGTCGTCGAAGACCACGCGCTGATCGGCGCGATGGCGGGCGTGCACCAGTTCGTGCGGATCGGGAGCTATTCGATGGTCGGCGGCTACGCGAAGCTCGGGCGCGACCTTCCGCCGTACTTTCTGTGCGACGGCGACCCGCCCGTCGTCTACGGCCTCAACGCGGTGGGCCTGCGGCGCGCGGGCTTCTCGCGCGAGGCGCTCACCGAGCTCAAAGACGCGTACAAGACGATCTACCGCTCCGAGAAGAACGTCTCGCAGGCGATCGCTGCGCTGCGCGACACGGTTAAGACCGATGAAGGCCGCAACCTGCTCGCGTTTTTGGAAGCCGGCTCCGAGCGCGGGATCCTGAAATAAAGATCGCGCCGCCCCCCACCATGCGCGTCTTCTTTTCGACGGGTGAGGCGTCGGGCGAGCTGCTCGCGGCGGATCTCGTGGGCGCGATGCGCGCGCGCGTCCCGGTCGAAGCCGAGGGGATCGGCGACGTGCGGCTCGAGCGTGCCGGCGTGCGCATCGTCCAGCGCAACCGCGGCTGGGCGTCGCTGGGCGTGTTCGAAGCGCTGCGCCGGCTGCCGCGCACCGCCGGCGCCGGCTTGCGCGTCGCGTGGGCGCTGCGGCGCAAGCCGCCGGATCTCGTCGTGCTCGTCGACTTCGGCGCGTTCAACCTGCGGCTCGCGCGCATCTTGCGCGCGCTCGGCTTCCCGAAGCCGATCGTGTACTATGCGCCGCCGTCGGCGTGGCTCGACAGCCGCAAGCGCGCGCGCGCCGTCGCGACGCTGTGCGATCCGCTGACGATCTTCCGGCACCAAGCGGACTTCTACCGTTCGCTGGGCCTTCCGATCGGCTACGTGGGGCACCCGCTGGTGTCCGCGGTCGCCGCGCGCGCGCCGCGCCCCGCGCCGGCGCCGGACGGCGGCGTCGTCGCGCTGCTGCCCGGCAGCCGCGCGGGCGAGATCGCGCGCCACACCCCGCGGCTGCTCGACGCGCTCGCGCGCGTTCGCGAGGTGCGGCCGAACGTGCGCGCGATGCTCGTCGCCGCGGACGACGACGCGCACGCGCACGTCGCGCACCTGCTGTCGTTTCGCTCACCGCTGCCGGTCGAGATCGTGCGGGACGCGCGCAGCGCGCTGCGCGAAGCGGACGCAGCCGCGATCGCGTCAGGGACGGCCGTGCTCGAAGCCGCGCTGCTCGAGACGCCGGCGGTGGCGCTCTACGTGCTGTCCGAAGCGCAGGCGAAGATCGCGCGCCGCGTGTACCGCGGGACGTACGTCACGCTGCCGAACCTCGTCGTCGGCGCGCCGGTCGTCCCGGAGCTGCTGCAAGGCGCCGCGACGCCGGCCGCGCTGGCCGACGCCATCCTCACGCTGCTGGCCGACCCGCAGCAGCAGCGCGACGGCTACGCGCGCGTGCGCGCCGCGCTCGGCCCACCGGACGCGCTGCAGCGCAACGCCGACTGGGTGCTGGCATTGGTCGCGGAAACCCGCTGATGCGCATCTATCATACCAGCGATCTGCACGATCGCCGGCACATCGCGGCGCCCATCAACGCGCTGCGCACCGCGCGGCCGGGGTTGTACGTGGACTGCGGCGACTCGCTGCGCGGCTCGCAGACCGTGTACCACCGCCGCGAGCCGATCGTCGCGGAGCTCGACGCGGCGCACGTCGACGTGCAAGCGATGGGCAACCGCGAGTTCCACTACGTCTTCGGCGCGGTGCGCGCGCGCGCCGCACAGATGCGGCATCCGTTCGTGTGCGCGAACCTCGTCGACACGCAGGGCCGCGCGCTGCCCTTCGCCGCGGACGTGACGCTGCAGCGCGACGACGGGGGCGCGCCGTGGACGCTGCGCTTCTTCGGCCTGCTGGTCGTGCAGTATCCGGAAGGCTCGTTCTTCGAGCGCATCTTCGGCTGGCGGTTTCTCGATCCGATCGCGGTCGCGCAGCGCTTCGCCGACACGACGCCGGCGGGGACGACGCTGATCGCGCTGTCGCACCTCGGCTTGCACCACGACCGGCTGCTCGCGCAGCGCGTCCCGCGGCTCGACCTGATCCTGGGCGGCCACAGCCACGACACGCTCCAGCAGCCGGAGATCGTCGCGGGCGTGCCGATCGTGCACGCGGGCCCGTACGGCGCGTTCGCGTCGCGCACGGAGCTCGCAAAAGATGCGGACGGCCGCGCGCACATCACGGATTTCGCGCTCGAGCCGTTGACGTGACGGCGCCCGGCGCGGCGTCGGTTCTCTTCGTCACCAACGGGCATGGTGAAGCCGCGATCGCGGCGCGCATCGCGCAGGAAGCGCGCGCGCTCGCGAACGTTCGCACGGAGCACTTCGCGCTGGTCGGCGAACGGCTGGGCGGCGGGGACTTCCCCGATGTCGGCCCGCAGCGCGCGATGCCGTCGGGCGGGCTGGTCGCGATGGGCAACGTGCGCGCGTTCGCGAGCGATCTCTGCGCGGGTTTCGCCGGCCTGTTCGCGGCGCAGATCCGCTTTTTGCGCGCCGCGCGCGGGCGCTACGCCGCCGTCGTCGCCGTCGGCGACACGTATGCGTGCGCGCTGGCGCGGCTCGCGCGCGCACCGCTCGCATACGTCGGGACGGCGAAGAGCGTGTACGTCGCGCGCTACGGCTTCGGCGAGCGGCTCGTGCTGCGCGGCGCGCGGCGCGTGTTCGTGCGCGACGCGGCGACGGCGAACGACTTGCGCGCGCACGGCGTGCCGGCCGAAGCACCGGGCAACGTGATCGTCGACTTGCTCGCCACCGGCGCGCGCGTCGACTGGCGCGCGCCGGTGCGGCTCGCGCTGCTGCCGGGCTCGCGGGAGCGCGCGTACGCCGACGCGCTGCGCATCGCGGACGCGGTCGCGGCGCTGCGCGCGCGCGGTGCGGACCTCGACGCGGTGCTGTCCGTCGCGCCGAACCTCGATGCGCGCCGCTTCGCGCCCGCGCTCGAACGCGGCGGGCTGCGCGCGTGGACCGGCCCGCTGGGCGCACTGCTGCACGGCGCGACGCTCGCCGTCGGGCAGAGCGGCACGGCCAATGAAGCAGCCGCGGCGGAGGGCGTCCCAGTCGTCGCGCTCGAGCTCGACGACGCGCCCCGCGACGCGTGGTACCGCAAGCGCCAAGTGGGGCTGCTCGGCGACGCGCTGCTGATCGTGCCCGGCGACCCCGCGCGCGCGGCGGACGCGGTCGCGAACCTCTTGGCCGACGAGGCGCGGCGCGCGCGGATGGGCGCCGTGGGCCGCGAGCGCATGGGCGGGCCGGGCGGCGCACGCGCGATCGCGCGGGCCGTCGCGGCGCTGGCGGGTGCGGCATGAGCCGCGTCTCGCGCTATGCGCTCGCCGTGCTTTTCGCCATCGTGCCGCTCTACGGCACGCTCGCCGTCCTCGATCCGGCCACGCCGCCGATCCCGCCGCTAGTCCCCCGCTGGGGTGCGGTCGCGATCGCGCTGGTCACCGTCGCCGCCCTGGCCGCCGTCGTCCCGGCCGCCCTCCGCGCCGCGCGCCGCGACGCGCTGACGTTCGCCTTCCTCGCGCCCGGCGCCGCGACGATCCTGGCCGCGCTCACGGGCTTCGACCCGCCGACGGGGATCGGGCTCGGCGTGCTGGTCACCGCGCAGGGCGCCGGCGGGCTCGCGCTCGCGCGGGATGCGGACGCGGCGACCGTGCGGCTGTGCCTGCGGACGTTCTTGTGGTCGGGGCTGCTCGGCGCGCTGCTCGCGCTCGCGATGGTGCTCGCCCACCGGCCCGTGGCGATCTACGCATACGACAACGGCCGCGCGGTCGGGACGTTCCTGAACCCCAACGAGCTCGCGGCCTACACGCTGATCGGTCTGGGAATCGCGCTCCCGCTCGCGCTCGGGTCGCGCGGCCGCGACCGCCTCGCGACCGCCGTCGCCCTCGTGCTGGTCGTCACGCTGGGCGCGACCTTCTCGCGCTGGGGCGCGTTGTCGGCGGTGTGCGGCGTCGCGGCGTACGCGCTGCTGACGCGGGCACGGGTGCTCCTCGCGGCCGCGGTCGCCGTCGCGCTCGCGGGCGCCGGCCTGGACGCCGTCGCCGGCGCTCGCCACCACAACCCCCGCGACACCGAGGCGCGCGCCGTCGCGTGGCGTACGGGGCTCACGACCTTCGAACGGTTCCCGCTGCTGGGTGTCGGGCCGCTCGCCTTCCCGAAGACCTACGACGTGCTCCGACCTCCCGACGCCCCCGGCACCCGCACCGCCGTCGCCTTCGACCCGCACTCGCTTCCGATAGCGTTCGCAGCCGACGGCGGTATCGTGGCCATCGTGACGCTCATCGCCTCGTTCACCATCGTGCTGCGCAGGGTGCTGCGCGAGGCGCGCCGCGCAGCCGCGCTGCCGCGCGCGCTCGGCTTCGGCCTCGCGGCGGCGCTGATCGCGCTGCTGATCGACTGCAGCATCAACACGATCAGCATCTTCTTCGCGCTCGGCTTGCAGGTGGTGCCGCTGGCGCTCGCCGCGGCGCGGACCGGCGCGCTGTCCGAGACGGCGCCTGCGCATGCGGCGCGGTAGCCTCGCGCGGTCCGTCTGGGCGGGCGCGCTCCTTGGGGGCGCGCTCCTCGCCGCCGGCTGCGGACCGCACGGCGCGCCGGCATCGGGAACGTCGCCCAAACCCGCCGCGTCGGCAACGGTCGTCCCCGTCCACGTCCGCGGTTTCGGAACCAAGGAGAACCCGTCCGTGCTCACCGGGCGCAAGCGCGGGCGCCGCATCTACGTGATCCGCTCGGTCGCGTTCGAGGCCGACCGCGCCGGTGCCGCGGACGGCAGCGCGGTGCTGCAGGAGCCGCACATCACGTTCGTCGACCGCTCGGGCGCCGCCACCGTGGCCGATGCGCCGAAGGCGACGGTGAAACAACGCGACAACAGTGTCTTTATGACCGGTGGTGTGCACGCACGAACCGCGGAGGGAGCCGTTCTGACCTGTGACACCCTGCGGTACGACGCCGGCACCGAACGGTTCCGCGGCGAGGGCCACGTGACCGTGACCGGCCCCAACGGCGACCAGCTCTCCGGCGACCACCTCGACGGCGACGTGCGGCTGCACGACGCGCACGTCACCTCCGGTGCGCAGCGATGAGCGAGCAGGACGGCGAGCGCGATCGCATCGTGATGCGCGAACTGGTCAAGCGCTACGCGCGCCGCACGGTGGTGAAGGGCGTGAGCGCCGAGGTGCGCCGCGGCGAGGTCGTCGGGCTGCTCGGCCCCAACGGCGCGGGCAAGACGACGACGTTCTACATGGTGGTCGGGCTCATCCGGCCCGACGGCGGCACCGTCGTGCTCGAGCGCGACGGCCAGGCCCGCGAGATCACCGGTGCGCCGATGCACGAGCGCGCGCGGGCCGGGATCGGCTACCTCGCGCAGGAGAACTCGATCTTCCGCAAGCTCTCCGTCGGCGACAACTTGCGGCTGATCTGGGAGATGAACGGCGTCTCGAGCGCGGAGCGCGAGCGCCGGCTGCCCGAGCTGCTCGCGGAGTTCGGGCTGTCGCAGTTCGTCGACGCGCGCGGCGACTCGCTCTCGGGCGGCGAGCGGCGCCGGGTCGAGATCGCGCGCGCCATCGCGACGGAGCCGGCGTTCCTGCTGCTCGACGAGCCGTTCACCGGGATCGACCCGATCGCCGTCGCGGACATCCAGGCGATGATCCGCCAGCTCCGCGACCGCGGCCTCGGCATCCTCATCACCGACCACCAGGTGCGCGAGACGCTCGCGATCGTGGACCGCGCCTACATCCTCAACGACGGCAAGATCGAGGTCAGCGGGACCGCGCAGGACGTCCTGGATTCGCCGGTCGCGCGCAAGTTCTACCTCGGAGAGAGCTTCCGGCTGTGACCGACGCACGGCGGCTGGGACACACCGCACCGCGCGCGCCGCTGGCGCCCACGATTCTGGACCGCTACCTCGTCGCCGAGCTCGGCGGCCCGTTCTTGTTCGGGCTCTCGGCGTTCACGCTGATCTTCGTCGCGACGCAGATCCTCGCGATCGGCCGGCTCGTGTCCGAAGAGCACGCGCCGCTGTGGGCCGCGGTCGAGTACTTCCTGTGGGACATGCCGCAGTTCTTGCTGCTGGTGATCCCGATGGCGATGCTGCTGGGCACGCTGCTCGCGATGCAGCGGCTGTCGGGTGACAGCGAGCTGACGGCGTTGCGTGCCGGCGGGATCTCGCTCGCGCGCATCGTCGCGCCGCTGCTCATCGTCGGCTTCGTCGTGTCGCTGCTCGCGCTCGCCGTGCAAGAGCTGTTCGTGCCGTTCGCCAACGACAAGGCCGCGTTCGTGAAGCAGCAGGCGATCGAGCACGCGACGTCCGCGACCTCGTCGAGCTTGCAGGCCGTCACGGCGCTGCCCGGCGGCGGCAAGCAGGTGACGATCGCGTCGGCGCTCGACGTGCCGACGCAAACGCTGCTGAAGGTCACGGTGCTGCGGTACGACACGCACCAGCAGCTCCAGGACATCATCGAAGCCGATCGCGCGCGCTATGTCGCGCCGACCTGGCATTTCGAGAACGCCACGACGCATCACTTCGGCCCGGACGATTCGACCATAACGCAGACCGGCGTGAAGGGGCTCGATATCGACATCGGTGCGCGCCCGAACCAAATCGTCAAGCAGTCGCTGCAGATCAACGATCCCGAGCAGCTCTCGCGCGCCGAGATCAAAGCGCGCCTCGATACGGGCCAGCTCACGCCGCAGCAGCAGCGCTCGTTCGCCGCGACGTACGCGGGCAAGCTCGCGCGTCCGTTCGCGGCGTTCGTGTTCACGCTCATCGCCGTTCCGTTCGGGCTGCGCCCCGTGCGGGGCGGCGGAACCGGCCTGGGCTTCGGGCTCGCGGTCGCGATCGTGTTCGTGTACTACGTGATCTCGACGATCTTCCTGAGCATCGGCTCGGCGACCGGGCTCGCCGGGCCGGCGGCGTGGACGCCGAATCTCCTGTTCACCGTCATCGGCGCGACGCTGCTGCGCCGCGCGTCGCGCGTCTCGTGATCGCCACCCTGTCGGGCATCGCGCTCGTCGTCGCGATCACCGTCGTCGCCGGCGGCATCGCGTACATCGGGGACCGCGTCGGCCACCAGGTGGGGCGCAAGCGGCTCACGCTGTTCGGGCTGCGCCCCAAGTACACGTCCACGATCGTCGCGGTCGCGACCGGGATGCTGATCGCGCTCTCGGTCACGTCGGTCGCGCTCATCGGCTCGCAGCAGGTGCGCACGGCGTTCTTTCGCCTAGGCCAGATCAACGCGCGCATCAACGACCTCCAAGCGCAAGCCATCGCGACGCAGAAAGAGCTCGAAGGCACGCGCGACAGGCAGTTCGTCGTGTCGATCGGCTACCCGATCGGCAACAACGTGCTCACGACGCGGCTGTCGCAGCCCGACGCCGTCGTGCTCGCGCAGCTGTCGTCGTTCTTCGACAACACCGTCAAAGCGGCGAACGCGCAGTTCGCGCACGCGCCGTACGACCTCAAACCGTATCGCAAGAAGTCGAGCGATGCCGACATCCAAGCGCTGCTGAAGCAGCAGCTCGCCAACGACCGCGACTTCTTCCCGGGCGACGTGCCCGTGCTGTTCTTGCCGCTGATCGGCCAGAATCTGTTCAAGGGCGACGTCCTCTCGTTCACCCTCAAGCCGTACGCCGACGTGCGCGTGGCCGCCGCGGGCGACGTCTTGGCGTCGGTCGAGGTCCAAGGGGGTCAGGCCGCGGACAGCCTCGTGCTCCCGCTGCAACGGCTCACGACCGCGGCCATCTCCGAGATGGAGCGGCGCGGCATGCCGGCCGTGTTCGCGATCAACCCGGCGCCCAGCAACAACGTGCAGGAGGTGGTCAACCAGATCACCCGGCTGCGCGGCCACTACCGGATCGTCGCCAAAGCGGGGCTGGACCTCTACCCGCACTCCGGCGGGATCCTCATCGACTACACGCTGGTGCCGCGGTGACGGTGCTCGGGCTGGACCCCGGCACGCGCAAGTGCGGCTACGCCGTGGTGACCGGGGTCGACGCGCCGCCGCTGACGCTGGGGATCGTCCCCATCGAGACGCTCGCGGAGCGGCTGGCCGAGGTGCTCGCCGCGACGCCGGTCGCGCTGGCCGCGATCGGCCGCGGGACCAACGTGGCGGTGGTCGCCGAAGTGGTGCGCGCGCTGGGACTCGCCGTCGAGCTCGTCGACGAGCGCGAGACCAGCCTGCTCGCCCGCGCCCGCTTCTTCCAGGACCACCCGCCGCGCGGCTGGCGCCGGATCGTGCCGCGCGGGATGCTCCTCCCCGATCGCCCGATCGACGACTACGCCGCGCTCCTCATCGCCGAACGGTTTCTCAAGGCTTCGTGATCTCGGCAGGAGTCGCGGCGCTCGCTTCGGTATAGCGACCTCGGCATGCGTTCCGTAACGGGCGCATCGTCGTCGTGCCCGCCGCGGTCAAGACCGAGACGGGTTCTTCTCGCCGATGCGGAACAGCACGTCACACCTTTCTCGGAGGAAACGATGAAGCGTCTCGCTACCCTCGTCCTCGCAGCGGGCTTTGCAATCGGCTCGCTCTTGGCGTTGGGTCAGGGCGCGTCGGCCACGCCGTTCTCGGACGTGCCGGCGAACCACTGGGCCTATCAGGCGATCCAGTCGCTCGCAGCCGACGGTCTGGTCGAGGGGTATCCAGACGGTAAGTTCAAGGGCGACCGCCCGTTGACGCGCTACGAGATGGCGGTGCTCGTCGCACGCGTCATCGCGAAGCTGCAAGCCAACGGCGCCGGCTACGCCTCCAAAGCCGATCTCGACAAGCTGCAGAAGCTCATCGACGCCCTCAAGGACGAGCTGGACTCGCTCGGCGTGCGGGTGACGAACCTCGAAGACGCGCTGGACGCGCTCGACCGGCGCACGAAGTTCGCGCAGTCGATCCAGCTGCACGGCGCGATCCTCGACAACAACTCGTACCGCCAGCGCTACGGCGTGCCGCAGACGATCGCCCATGGTGCGATCGACCCGTTCGTCAACGTGTTCCTGACGAGCCCGGCGAACAACAGCCCGCTCGAGCAGGCCGGTTCCGGCAACCTGATCCGGTTCGACGACAAGCTCAACTTCACGTACACGATCAACGAGAACCTCACGGTCTCGCTGCCGATCCACATCATCAACTACCAGTACGGCGGCGAGTTCACGCCGCAGGCGAAGTACTCGATCCAGCCCGACGTCGTGGTGAACATCGCCAGGTCCGGCGCGCTGACGAACGTGTACTTCCGCGACGGCCAGCTCGACAACCTCAAGTCGTCGCGCGTCGGCCTCACGTACCGCGCACCCGATGCCACGCAGCAGGGCCCCGGCTACGAAAACCCGGTCCAGCCGTACGAGAAGGGCTTCGAGATCGGCGGCATCCTCAACGGGCTCACCGAGTTCCAGTTCTCGTGGACGCGCCTCGACCAGTCGATGATCAACACGCTCCCGGGCGTCGCCGATCCGAACGGTGAGTTCGCGAACAACAACTACTTCTTCATCGTCACCCGGCCGCAGACGAGCTACTTCCAGCCGGGCGCGCCGAACTCGACGGCGGGCGCCTCGCGCATCGATACGTTCACCGCGAGCAGCGGACCGATCGCATCGGTGTATCTCAGCCAGAAGGCCGTGGTCGGCACCGTCTACGTCTCGGCCGTCAACGGCACGCCGTGCTCGTCCGCGGCGCTCACGTCCAGCGGCGGCGCCTGCCCGATCGGCGGCGGCGGCTACTACTTCATCGACCAGACGAACCAGGTCGTGTTCACGACGCCGCTGCCGGTCGGCACCGTCGTGCAGATCACGTACGTGCGCCTGACGTACAACAACAACGACCAGTACCAGCGCTATCACTTCAACGCGCGCATCAACCAGAAGATCAAGGGTCTGCCGGGCGCCGAGATCGGCCTGTCCGTCAGCCGCATCTTCGATTTCGCCGACGTCAGCAACTCGCAGTTCACCAACTTCGTCCAATCGGCGCCCAACGGCAACGCCGCCGGCAACGGCTACGGCGTCGTGAGCGACACGGTGTTCGGGCTCGACGCGCAGCTGCCGCTGACGTTCATCACGCTCGGCAACGACCGCACGCAGCACCCGGTGCTGTTTGGCGAAGGCGCGTACAGCAAGTTCACGCCGGACTTCTACAACACGCCGGCGATCACGGACAGCGCGCTGGTGGTCGGACTGCGGCTGAAGCTCTCGACGGCGACGGCCACCGTGCAGTACCAGGCCGTCGGCCCGAACTTCATCGACGGCGCGCCGCTGCGCTACTTCGGTCCGGCGCCGCCGACGTTCCAGTTCTGGAAAGGCAACTTCTTCCCGCAGTTCTTCGGCTTCGGGAACAACCTCGCCATCAACCAGAACTTCGACACGACGGTCACGCCGGCGTGCGCGGGGACCGCGTGCACCAGCCGCAACGCCGCGCTCACGTACATCTACCCGGTGTTCAACCCGTTCGTGGCCAGCGGCCCGCAGTTCTTCAGCGCCTTCGCGCCCAACTCGCAAGGCTTCACCGCCAACGTCACGGCGCCGATCAGCATGGGCGACACCACGCTCAACGCGCGTTTCCTCGGGCAGCACCTCCAAGAGATGGTGCCCAACGGCTACGGCCAGCTCGCGTACGGCCCGGGCTTCGCCTCCAACCTGCGCCTGAAGTTCGACAAGCTCGAAGGCGGGCTGCAGTTCGGCGTGCCGATCTTCAACACGAAGGCGGCCGTCAACCTGAGCGGCTCGGTGGAGCACCTCTACCGCCGCGACACGACAGCGTACAGCTACGTGCCGTTCAGCCCCGGCGCCGGCGGTCCGGACGCCAGCTCGGCCGCGGCGCTCAACTCGTTCCTGTCCCTCCCGGGGAACACGCCGGTGCTGTTCTATCCGAACTTTGTCGACGAATACCACACGACGCTGGCTGCGGGTCTCACGGTGCCGGTCACGCGCGACATCAACTTCGGCGTCGCGTACAACTCGCAGCACTACCACGGCTCGTACGGAACCACGCTCGGCGAGAACATCTCGCAGCGCAAGGACATGTACGACGCGACGCTCATCTACAACATCCCGAAGACGACCAGCTCGATCGGCGTGCTCTTCCGCAACCAGAAGTACACCGACAGCGTCATCCCGTCGTACAACTTCAACCAGAACCGCGAAGACCTGAACTTCTCGATCCGGTTCTAGTGTGCCGGCGCAACGTGCGCCAGCACTCGTTCGGCCCTGACGGGCCCGGCAGACAGAGTCGCCCCGAGACCGCGAGGTCCCGGGGCGTTCTCGTTGTACGGGTCGCTCGTGATCCGAACGATCGCCGTCGTGGCCGGACTCGCCCTCGCAGCGCTGCTCGGCGCCGTGCAGCTCGCGTCGTCCGCAGCCTACGGCGACCTCGCCGTTCGCCCGTCGCTCCCGGCAGCGCTGCACGCGGCCGCGCCGGCCCTGCTGCGCCCGTTCCTCGGCAGCGCGCAAGCGCGCGCTGAAGCAGCGGTGCACGACGGAGATCTCGCAACGGCGGAACGCCTCGCGGCCGGCCTGCCGAACGACGCCGAAAGCGCCGACGTGCGCGGCCGAATCGCGGAAGCCCACGGCGACCGCGAGGCCGCGATCCAACAGTACATTCGCGCGGGCGACGTCGTGCGCGCCCAAGCACTGATCGACGCGCTCGCAGCGACGCAACCCGACCGCGCACTCGCCGACCAGGCCTTGCTGGTAGCAGCCCACGCGAACGACGCCAACGCGGGCGAAGTCCGCGGCGAAGCCTGGTGGCGCCTAGGCCAGCTGCAAGCCGCAGCCGGCTACCGCAACCCCGCGCAGCGCACGGCATACTGGCGCAAAGCGGAAACGTCGTACGAACGCGCGCTCGCCCTCGCCCCGAACGAAGAAACATACCTCCTCGCCGCAGGCTTCCAATCGCTCGCGAACGGCGACGTCGCGGCCGCATCACGCTGGTACGCGCGCGCAGCCGAAGTCGTCCCGAACAGCGCGGACGCCTACGCAGGCCTAGCCTGGACGGCAGCCGCGTCGCACGACTGCGCGCACGCGCGCGAACACTTGGCCCGCGCCCGCACGCTGCGCGCCGCGATGACGACCGCGCCGGCGCGCGACCCCGTCGACGACCCGATCGCCGGCCCGGCTCTCAAACGCTGCACGACGTGACGGCTGCGCCTCACCGGGGGCTGATCGTCGCGCTCGACACGCAGCTCGCGGTCGGAACCGCGACCGGCATCGGCGTCTACCAGCGCGACCTCGAGCGCGCGCTCCGCGCCGACAACGTCGACGTCGACGTCCGCCCGCTCTCCGCCCCGTGGCTGAACCCGTGGCGCTTCGACCGCCGCGTGCTGTGGGACCAAGCGCTGCTCCCACTCC
Organism: Candidatus Elarobacter sp.; assembly: GCA_036403315.1. Taxonomy (GTDB): domain Bacteria; phylum Vulcanimicrobiota; class Vulcanimicrobiia; order Vulcanimicrobiales; family Vulcanimicrobiaceae; genus Vulcanimicrobium. Next base: position 26,684 of record DASWRD010000122.1, on the reverse strand, counting down.
AAGCAGCGCGCAGCGGCGCAACGCTGCTGCACGCAAGCGCCGGCACGATGCCCTTCATCCGCACGCTCCCAACGGTCGTCACCGTCCACGACTTGGCTTGGCACCGCGTGCAAAGCCACACACGCTCCTACGCGCGCACGTACTTCGGAACGCTCCAAGCCCGCGCGTACAAGCACGCCGCCGCAATCGTCTGCGACTCGAACTTCAGCGCCGGCGAATACCGCAACCTGATCGACCTGCGAGCACTGGTGGACGTTGTCTACCCGGGCGTGGACGAACGCTTCGCAACAATCGAACGCTATCCGGACCCGTCCCCATTCGCACTGGTCGTCGGGACCGTCGAAGCGCGCAAAAACCTGCTCGTCCTGATCGAAGCACTACCATCACTGCCAACCCTCCGAATCATCGCGGTCGGGCCACCAACCCCATACGCCGACGTCGTTCGCGCGCGAGCAACGGAGCTGAACGTCGCCGACCGCGTGGACCTGCGCGGCTACATCGAACGCGAACAGCTCGACCGCCTCTACGCCTGCGCAACGTGCGCGCTGATCCCATCGCGCTACGAAGGCTTCGGCTACGCGCTCGCCGAGGCGATGTGCGCGGGCGTCCCGGCGATCGCCGCCCGCTCATCATCGCTGATCGAAGTAGCCGCCGACGACGTCCCACTCATCGATCCGGACGACGTATCGGCGTGGATCGCCGCAATCCGCGCGCTACTAGCGGACGGCGCCGCCGCTCAACAACGCGCCGACGACATCCGCGAACGCACGGTGCAGCGCTTTGCGTGGACGACCGCTGCTTCGCAGATGCAGGCGATCTATCACCGCGTCGCGCGCTCTTAAAGGCGATCGTGGCCGGCGGGTGGCGGACGGTGCTGTGGCGGGGACGCTCCCGCCGCCGCATCCTGCGGCTCTGGTCACTCGGTTCTCCGCTCACTCCCGCCCTCCGGGCTCCGCTCGCTACGAAACGCCCCGCCACAGCACCATCCGCCACCCGCCTCATCACGATCACGGCCCGCCACACGGGCACGATGCGCACGTGCGGGCAACTCCACGATCGTGCATTAGCCGACCGATCGTGCCAAAGGTGGCGGGAGCTACGGTGGTGCGGCGGGGCGTTGCGGAGTTCGCGGAGCCCGGAGGGCGGGAGCGAACGGAGCACCGAGTGACCGGAAGCGCAGGAAGCGCTGGAGGGAACGTCCCCGACGCACCACCGTAGCTCCCGCCGCCTACGCCACGATCCTAGTAAATCGGCGACCCCGGAGCCCCAGGCCCGACCGACCCGTCGTCCTGCGCAAAGATGAGACGCAGCGGATACGACGACCCGCCTTCCGGCATCGTCACGATGCGAATGCGCCGGAACGTTCCGGCGTTGATCGTCTCTTGCCAGATCTTGAAGCGTGAGAACGCCGCCAGCGCGTGCGCTTGCACAAGCGTGCCGTCGATGAGGAACGTGCCCGTTGCTCGGCCGCCGCGCGGGTTTGCGTAGAGCGCGATCGCGCGCGGGCCGCGCGTCATGTTGACGATGACGACGTTCATAGATTGCTCGACTCCGTAGTCACCGCTCAGCGCGAGGCCTTCGCGCAGGTTGGGGAGCGGCAGCTGGCCGATCGGGATCTCGAGCTCGGCGCCGTCGACGTCGTACGTGCGCTCGAAGAAGAACGTCGGCACCGGGTAGACGCCGCGCGCGTGTGGTGCGCCGCCGGCCAGGAGCTGCACCGTGTCGACGGATTGGTCCGTCGGTGCGAGCGCGTCTTGCGCGACGAGCGTGAGGTCGAGCGGGTCGCCGCTGACCAGACGCAATTGCAGGATCGCGCTGACGACGTTTTGCGGCGGGAGCGGGTGGTCGACCAGGTTCATCGTTGCGCCCGGGGCGATCGTCATGACTTGGCCTTCGTTGCGTGCTTCGCGCACGAGGAACCGTTTGGTGGAGAGGTGGCCGACCTCCATTTCGTTCGTACCGGGGCCGGCGGTGCCGTCGATCATTTGTACGGTGGCCGGTGCGTTCGAGCTGTTGCGTGCTTTGAGCAGGATGCGGCGCGCGGGCTCGGTGCCGGGGTTGTAGTGGTAGTACAGAAACCGTTGCGCCTGCGTGCGGTCCAGGCGGGCCGTGAAGAGCACGCCGTTTGCCGTGAGGCGTTCGGGATAGTCGCTCACCAGGAGGCGCGCGGGCTGGATCGACGGCAGCGCGGTGTTCTCGACGATCACGTGCGTGTTGCCGTTCACGGGCAGATAGCCGTTGCCGGCGATCTGCGACGGGACGTTGAGCTCCATGCGGTTGTCGATCTTCAAGTTGCCGCGGAGCGGGATCGTGTCGGGCGGGACGTTGATCGACGCGCCCGAGCGCAGCGTTGCGGCGCGCGTGACGGCGAGCGCGATCGCGTCGCGCAAGTATTCCGCCGACGTCGGGTTGCCCGTGACGCGCAGCGTCGTTTCGTCGGCAACGGTGCCGGCGGCGTAGGCGACGCGGATCGCGACGTCGCGCGTGACGCCGCGCGCGTCGGCGACCGTGGCGGTGGTGCTGCCCACTTTCACGCCGCTCACGTAGAGCAGGCGCTGCGCGGGGTCGACGACCACCGTTGCGATCGCCGGGTCGGCCACCGTTGCGGTGAGGGTGCCCAGGGAACTGTTCACGCGCGCGACGACGGTCTTGCCCGGCTCGACGCTGACTTGCGGCGGCTCGATGATGATTGGCGGCTGCGTCGGTGCGGCGGTCGGGGCGGGCGTGATCGCGCCCGGCGTGGCGGGGGCGCCGGGTGGCTCCGTGGCGGCGGGCGTGGGCGCGTTCGTGTAGCCCGGCACCGGCGTCGTCACGCTGCCGGGCGGGTTCACCGGGCCGGACGGGGCCGGTGCGGGGGGATTCACTTGCGCCGCCGCGGCGAGTGCGAGCGCGCAGACGGCCGCGAGGCTAGTTAACGGCGCGAGGACGCGTCGCAAGTGACTCCTTATCCGAGGTGAGAGACGTCAGGCGATCTTCTGCGCTGCGGGTTCGCGGGCGACGGCGGACGCGAGGAGCGTCTTGTAGCCGACGTTCGGGAACAGCACGGTGACCAGGTCCTTCTCGGCGCGTTCGACCGTGCCTTGTCCGAATTTCGGATGGTACACCACGTCGGCGATCCGGTAGCCCGACGACGTGAGCACGCGGTGGCCCTGCAGGCAGTTGTCGCACGCGCCGCACGTTTCCGCGTCGTAGTCTTCACCGAAATAATTAAGGATGAAGCGGCGGCGGCAGCCCGTCGTCTCCGCGTACTGCAGCATCATCGCCAGCTTCGACTGGTCGTACTTCTTCTTGGTCTCGTAGTTGGCGAGGTTGAGGACCATCTCGCGCTGCTCGCGCGCCGCGTCGGTCAGCACGTACTTGCCGCGCATCGCGTTCTCGATGAAGCCGCTCTTTTTCAGCAGCGCGATGATCACTTTGAGCTTCGTGAGCGGGAGCTGCGTGATCTTGCGCAGGTCGGTGAGGCTCACGCCGCCTTCTTGCGCGCCGAAGATCTCCAGCGTGCCGAACACTTTCTGGACTTCTTCGACGTCCGGGTACTTGCCGGTCAAGAAATAGTTCTGCACGCGCGTGTCGCTCATGCGGTAAACGAGCACGCACTTGGACGGGTCGCCGTCACGGCCCGCGCGGCCCGCTTCCTGCGTGTACGCTTCGACGCTGCCCGGCAGATCGTAGTGCACGACGAAGCGGATGTTCGGCTTGTCGATGCCCAGGCCGAACGCGTTCGTTGCGACGACGGCGCGGATCGCTTCCTGCATGAACAGCTCGTGCACCGCGGTGCGGTCGTGCTTCTGCAGTTTCGAGTGGTAGACGGCGGCCGGCAGGCCCAGCTCGTCGTGCAAGTATTTTTGCACTTCGAGCGCGTTCTTGATCGTCGCGGTGTAGACGATGCCGGTTTGCTCGAGCTCGCCTTTTTCGAACAGCTCCTTGAGCTGTTTGAGCTTTCCGGCTTCGCTCTCGGCGCGCTTGACGACATACTGCAGGTTCGGGCGGTCGAAGCCTTTGACGATCGGCTTGACGTTGGGGATGCCGAGCTGGATGAGGATGTCTTCGCGCACGGCGGGCGTCGCGGTGGCCGTGAGGGCCAGCACTGTCGGGTTGCGCAGCTGGCCGATCACTTTGCCGAGGTTGAGGTACGCGGGCCGGAAGTCGTGGCCCCACTGCGAGATGCAGTGCGCTTCGTCGACGACGAACAGCGGGATGGTCAGGTCCTGAAGGATCCTGACGAACGCGTCGTCCTCCAGCTTCTCCGGCGTGACGAACACGATCTTGAGCTGGCCCGACGCGATGCGCTTCATCGCGGCGATCTCTTGGTCTTCGGACAGCGTCGAGTTCAGCGCCGCGGTCGCGGTGACGCCGCGCTCGGAGAGCATGTCGAGCTGATCCTTCATCAGCGCGATCAGCGGCGAGACGACGATGGTCGTGCCGTCCATCAGCAGCGCGGGGAGCTGGTAGCACAGCGATTTGCCGGCGCCTGTCGCGAGGATCGCGAGCGTGTCTTCGCCCGCCAAGATGCGGTCGATCACTTCTTCCTGGCCCGGGTTGAAGTGCTCGTAACCGAACTTCTCGCGCAGCGCTCCGCGCAGGTCGACCGTGGTCTCCATCGTTCCTCTCCGGTTGCCGCACCGGCGGACGACAGGCGACGCCTCGCTTGGAAAGCGGGCGTCACAGCGTTCGTAGCCGGTGCATCCCGGGTACCCTGCCCGGTACCCCTTAAAACGCCGCGAACCGGCGCGGGGTTCCCTTGCTTAACGGCATTGTCCGAATCGAAAGCGGACGGGACCGCCTTCCGCCGCCCCGAATCGAATGGGGTGTCGCTCTACCGAACCTGGCGGCCCCGGACGTTCGCCGACCTGGTCGGGCAGGACGCGGTGGTCAAGACGCTCACCACGGCGCTGGAGACCGGGCGGCTCGCGCACGCGTACCTGTTCTCCGGGCCGCGCGGTTCGGGCAAGACGTCGGCCGCGAAGATCCTCGCGCGCTGCATCGAGTGCGTGAACGGGCCGACGGCGACACCCGACAACACGTGCGAGAACTGCGTCGCGATCTTCGACGGCACCGCGCTCGACGTGCTCGAGATCGACGCCGCTTCGAACCGCGGCATCGACGAGATTCGCGCGCTGCGCGACGCGGTGAAGTTCGCGCCGGCGGCGATGCGCAAAAAAGTCTACATCATCGACGAAGCGCACATGCTCACCAAAGAAGGCGCGAACGCGTTTTTGAAAACGCTCGAAGAGCCGCCGGACTGGGCCGTGTTCGTGCTCGCGACGACGGCGCCCGAAGCGCTTCCGCCGACGATTCTGTCGCGCTGCCAGCGCTACGCGTTCCGGCGCATCGCGATCCCGACGATGATCGCGCGCATGCGCGAGATCGCCGATGCCGAGGGCATCCCGATCGACGACGGCGCGCTGGGCGCGATCGCGTACCGCGCCGACGGCGGCTTGCGTGACGCGCTCACGATGCTCGAGCAAGTGGCGTCGTTCGCCGGCGGTCCGGTCGACGCCGCGACGGTCGAAGCCGCGTTCGGCCAGACGGGGCGCGCGTTCGCGCGTGCGCTGCGCGACGTGACGCTCGACGGCGACGCGGCGCAGGCGCTGCGCATCGTCGACGAAGCGTCGGACGCAGGCACCGACATGACCGGCTTGATCCGCGGCACGCTCGCGGAGTTTCGGCACCTGCTCGTCGCGCGCGTCAACCCCGAGCTGCTGTCGCGCGATCTCGCCGAAGACGACGCGCGCATCGCGCGCGAGCGCGCGGCCGTGACGCCGCAAGCGCGGCTGGTGCGCGCGCTGCGGCTGCTCGCCGACGCGCTCGCCGCCGCGCGCGGCTCGGGCAACGCGCGCCTCGAGCTGGAGAGCGCGGTGCTGCGCTTCGTGCTGCAAGGCGAGGACCCGACGCTCGACGCGCTCGCCGCGCGGCTCGCCGCGCTGGAGGCGGGCGACACGTCGGCGCCGCGCATGCCGGCGCGTGTGCTTACTGCGGCGCCGCCTGCGGAGCCCGCTCGGTCGGAGCCCGTTCGTGCGGAGCCGATTCGTGCAGAGGCGGCTCCGGCCGAGCCCGCGCGCACCGCGCCTCCGCGGGCTGAGGGTCAGCCGCCCGTCGCGGCCGGCGTGCCGGTTCCGGCCGTTGCGCCCAAGGAGCTCACGCTTACCAAGATTCGCTCGCTGTGGCAGAGCATTCGGCTGCGGGCGGAGGGCGAGAAGGGCTCGCTGCGCGCGGGGCTTTCGCGCGCGACGGTCGCTTCGCTCGACGGGGACGTGCTCACGCTGCGGGTCCCCGACCCGCCGGCGAGCGAGGTGCTGCGGCGCGACGCGGCGACCGTGAAGAAGGCGATCGCGGAGGTCACCGGCCGCAGCCTCGACCTGCGCATCGCGCTCGGCGCCGGCGCCATGCCGCCCGACACGAGCGGCGGCGGGCCGGCCACCGGCGTCTCGAACGGCGGCGGCGAAGGCTCCGACGACCTCATGCGGTACGCGCTCGAAAAGCTTTCTTGAAGACGAGGACCCATTGAATCCGCAGATGATGAACCAGCTGCGCAAGATGCAGCAAGACATGGCGAAGGCGCAGGAAGACATCCAGAGCGCCGCGGTCGACGGCGCGGCGGGCGGCGGCGTGGTGAAGGTCACCATGTCGGGCGACTTTCGCGTGACGAAGATCGCGCTCGACAAGAGCGCCGTCGATCCCGACGACGTCGAGACGCTCGAAGACTTGATCATCGCGGCGTTCAACGACGCGCGCGCGAAGGCCGAGGAGTTCGCCGCCAAGCGCATGGGCTCGGTGACGGGCGGCCTCAAGATCCCGGGCATGTGAGGAAACGATTTCTACCAGCATCGCAGGCCCGGTTCAGGCGCTCATCAACGAGTTCAGCAAGCTTCCGACGATCGGCCCGAAGACGGCCGCGCGCCTCGTGTTCCATCTGCTCAACCGCCCGCGCGGCGACGCCGACGCGCTCGCCGACGCCATCGTCGCGCTCAAGGAGCGCGTGCAATTGTGCTCGCGCTGCTACTCGATCACGGAGCACGATCCGTGTCCGGTGTGCGCGGATTCGCAGCGCGACGCGTCGATGATCTGCGTCGTCGCGGACGCCAAAGACTTGTTCGCGATCGAGCGCACCTCCGCATACGACGGCCGCTATCACGTGCTCGGCGGTCTCATCTCGCCGATGGACGGGATCGGCCCGTCGCAGCTGCGCGTGCGCGAGCTCGTCGACCGCGTCGCCGCGGATGCGCCCGCGGAGATCGTCGTCGCGACGAACCCGAACGCGGAAGGCGAGGCGACGGCGCTGTACCTTTCGCGGCTGCTCGCGCCCAGCGGCGTGAAGGTGACGCGGCTCGCGTACGGGCTGCCGATCGGCGGCGACCTCGACTACGCCGACGAGAACACGCTCGCGCGCGCGATCCAAGGCCGCCGGGTGCTTTGAAACATCCGGCGCTTACGCCTCAGCCCAGACGCAGCGTGTCGCCGATCGCGAACTCGCCCGGCGTGACGACGTCGCAGTAGATGCCGACGGTGTTGTCGCGCTCGCGCGCGACCGCTTCGAGCACCTGCGGCAACGGCGTTCCGGTCGCGACGTCGTAGGTCGGCGTCACGCAGCGCTTGATCGTGGCTACGACGCGCAGCACGACGTCGCCGGCGCTGAGCGTCGCACCGACGAGACCGGCCTCGCGCTTGGCGAAGCCCGGTGCGGCCGTGACGTAGACGTTCGGCCGCCACCGCTTGGGATCGAGCGGCTCGCCGACGAGCGCTTCAACGTCGTTCACCCAGAGGTCGAGCAGCACCGAGACGGTGCCCGCGTCGAACCAGCGCGGCTGCGCGCGGTCGAGGGTGACGAGCACGTTGGCGTCCGCGGCGTACGATGCGGCGGTCGCGGGGTCGGCGGTGAGGTGGAGGTGGGCGGACTCTTTGCCGCGGTACGGCTTGCCCGCCCGCGCGTGCGTCGGCGTCTCGACGACCAGCGCCGCGGTTCGATCGCCTTCGAGGCCGTCGGCGAACACCGTCGCGCGCTGGAGCGACTCGGCCTTGAGGCTCTTGACGGGATAGCGCCACAACCCGGCGATCCGGCCGACGTCCATGCCCGGGGATTCGCGCCGTGCGCGCGCGAACGCTCTCGCCGCGTGCAGAACACGGAGCTCCGGCAGACGGAATTGCGCCCGTTGGGCGCGGGCGAGCTGCTCGACCGTGCGGTCACGCTGTTCGTGCGCGACTTCGTGCCGATCGTCACCGTGCTTGCCGTCGTGATCGTCCCGATCATCGTCTTCCAGGCGATCATCGCGCCGAAGTCGGGCCAGGTCTTCGCCGATTTCGGCCGCGTCTTGACCAGCGCGGGCGACCGCACCGCCTCCGCGGCCGCCACCGAGGCGCTCTCGCGCCATAGCGGCTCGACGGGGCTCTCGCTGCTGCTGGTCATGATCGGCATCGTCGCACGGCTGGTGATGTGGAGCGCCGTCGTCGCGGTCGTCGCGACCGCGTACGCAGGCGCGCGCATCTCGTTCGGCCAGGCGTACCGCATCGGCGTGCAGCGCTGGCTCCCGCAGATCGTCGTCACGCTGGCGTTTGGCGCGATCGCGATGGTGACCGCCATCCCGCTGCTCATCGCGTACGTGCTCGTCGCGGTCGTGATCGGGCTCTTGGCTGCCGTCAACCAATTCGTCGCGGCGATCATCTTCGGCATCATCTTCGGGCTGCTCGTGCTCTGCACCATCGCCGTCGTCGTGTCGTGGGTCTTCATGACGTACCAGCTCGCGTCCGTCGCGGTCGTGACGGAGACCGCGAACCCGGTCGAGGCGATCGGCACGGCGCTGCGCCGGGCGTTCGCGCGCGGGATGCGCCGGCGCACGATCATCGGCGGTCTCGTCGTATTCATCGTCAGCCAGGTGGGCTCGCTGCCGCTGCTCGTGGTCGCCGCGACGCTCACCGCGCTCACGCACGTCGACGTGCTCTACTTCGCGATCGTCGGCGTCGGCACCGTGCTGCTCGAAGGCATCGTCGCCGCGTTCGTGGTCGTCTACGCGGTCGACATACGCGTCCGGCGGGAAGGCTTCGACATCATCGCCGCGGAGCCGTCGCCGGTCGCATGACCTCGCCCTGGCCGCACGGCGATCCGCGCGACGTCGCGCACCGCATCCTCGCGGACCGGCGCTTCCACGTAGCGCCGCAGCAGCCCGGCGAAAAGTCCTGGCTCGAACTGATCGGCGACGCGCTGGGCGACTTGTGGCGGCGGCTGACGGCGCCGCTCGACCATCTGCTGGGGAACCAGACGCTCACGACCGTCATCGGCCTCGCGGTGCTCGTCGCCGTGCTGGTGTTCCTCGCGGTCGTCGTCGCGCGGTTCGCGACCCGGCGGCGGGGGCAGCGGCTCGAGCACGCGAGCGCGGGGACGAACGCGTTCGCGCTCGGCGACGACGCCGACGCGCGCACGCTGCTCGCCCGTGCGCTGGCCGCCGCGGCGCAAGGACGCCATCACGATGCGGCCGCGCTGCTGTGGGCATCCGCCCTGCGCGCGCTCGACGAACGCGGGCGCGTCCGTTTCGACGCCGCGCGCACGCCGGGCGAGTGGCGGCGCGCCGTGCGCGATCCCGCGTTCGACGCCCTCGCGCGCGACGCCGTCATCGCCCTGTTCGGCGACCGCGACGTCGACGCGGCGCTCGTCACGCGCATGCGCGCGTCCTACGACCGCGTCGTCGCGCCGGCATGAAACGCGACGTCGTCATCGGCGGGCTCGCGCTCGCCGCGGTCGTCGCCGTCTCGCTGCTCGGCCATAACCCGGCGAGCCCGAAAGCCGCGACGCACGCGAGCGCGGACTACAGCTTCGGCGGATATCGCGCGTGGTACGACCTGCTCGACCGCGAAGGCATCGCGGTCACGCGCTTCCGGCGCCACCACGACGCGTTAGCCGGTAGCGGGATCGACACGCTGATCGTCGCGTTCCCGGACAGTCCCGTGCCGAGCTCGTGGAACGCGAGCGAACGCAGCGCGCTGCGCGCGTGGGTGCGCGCGGGCGGACGGATGCTCGACATCGGAGTCACGCCGCCCACCGGCCGCCGTGACGGCGAAAGCGACCGCGACCGCGATCCCGTCGTCATCGCCCCTGCGGAACGCCCGTTCGGCGCGTTGCGCGGGCCCTGGTCGCGATTCGTCGCCGCACTCGGCGACCGCCGGGAGGGCCGGCTCGTGCCCGCCCCGGCGCCCGAGTCCGCGAAGCCGAAGCGCCGCGGCAAGCCGGCGAAGCTCGCGCCGCCCGCGAAGCTGCAGCGCGTCGAGACGCTGCTCGCGGACCGCGGGGGGCCGCTCGTCGTGCGCTATCGCTACGGCCGCGGCGAGGTAATCGGCGTCGCGAATGCATCGTTCTTCGAGAACCGCGCGCTGGAGCGCGGCGACGCGGCGCGGCTCGCGTTTCTCGCCGCGCGACCGCGCCGCGGAGGCGTCGTCGCGTTCGACGAGGCCGTGCGCGGCGACGTCGTCGAGAAGCCCTGGTACCGTGCGCTCGACGCCCCGGAGCTCGTCGCGCTCGCGCTCGCCGCGCTGGCGGGGCTGCTGTGGCTGCTGTACGGCATCATCCCGCTCGGCCCCGCGGTGCGCCTGCGCGCGGCGCGCGAGCCGACATCGGAAGAGTTCGTCGATGCGGTCGCGGCGCTCTACGAGCGCGCGCGCGCTCGCGACCACGCGCGCGAAGCGCTCGTCGCCGACGCGCGGCGTGCGCTCGAACGCGCGCCCCGCACCGCTGAGAACGCCGCGCTCGCCGAGCGTATCACCGCCGCCGCAACCGAACCGCTTCCGAACGACGCCGCGCTGGTCGCGCTCGCGAAGCTCGCACGCACCGCCAGGGGGAACACCAAGACGATGGTCATGGACCGAGCGAAGAACAATCGCGTACGACGTGGGACGTCGTTGCGGGGCCGGTCCGGAGGCCCCGCGTAGTGGGGGGTATCGAGCCCCTGGCGGAACGCCCGGAAACTCCGGCAGCGCGGTTGCGTGAGGGGCTGGCGCGCGTCGTCGTCGGCGCGGAGCGCACCGGTTTCGGGCTGGCCGTCGCGCTGCTCGCGGGCGGCCACGCGCTCATCGAAGGCGTCCCCGGCACGGCGAAGACGCTGACGGTGCGCGTGCTCGCGCGGCTGCTCGGCGTGGGATACGGACGCATCCAGTTCACCCCCGATCTCATGCCGTCCGACGTCGTCGGCACGACGGTGTTCGACCAGCGCAGCGCGACGTTCTCGCTGCGCCGCGGGCCGATCTTCTCCAACATCCTGCTAGCGGACGAGATCAACCGCACGCCGCCGAAAACGCAAGCGGCGCTGCTCGAAGCGATGGAGGAGCGCCACGTCACGATCGACGGCACGACGTACCCGCTGCCGCCGCCGTTCATGGTGTGCGCGACGCAAAACCCGATCGAGTTCGAAGGGACGTACCCGCTGCCCGAGGCGCAGCTCGACCGCTTCCTGGTGCGCGTGCACACCGGCTACCCGTCGCCGGCCGACGAGCGCGCGCTGATCGCGCGCGCTGTCGCCGGCTTCGACGCGCGCGATCTCGACGCGGCCGGCATCGCCGCCGTCGTGACCGCTGAGGAGCTGCTCGCCGCGCAGCGGGCCGTGCGCGCGATCCACCTCGCCGAGTCGCTGCAAGGCTATCTGTACGAGATCGTCGCCGCGACGCGCACGTCGCCCGACGTCGCGCTGGGCGCGAGCCCGCGCGCGGCGCTCGCGCTCGTCGTCGCAGCGCAAGCGGCGGCGTACCTGGACGGCCGCGCGTTCGCGACGCCGGACGACGTGAAGGACGTCGCGCCGATGGTGCTGCCGCACCGCATCATCGTGCGACCCGAGGCGGAGCTCGACGGCATGAGTGCCGAGGACGTCGTGACGCGCGTGCTCGCGAGCGTCGCCGCTCCGGAGACCTGACCTGCCGCGCATCGCGCCGCGCGGTATCGCGGCGCTGCTCGTGCTTGCGCTCGTCGCGTACGCGCTCGCGCGCGCGCTGCCGTGGCAGGTCGCGCTCGCGCTGGCGCTCGCCGCGTTCGTCGCGCTGATCGCGTACGACACCGTGCTGCTGCGCGGCGAGCTCGAGATCGTGCGCGTCGTACCGGCGCGGTTCGCGCTCGCGCGGCGCGACGTGCTGCGCTACGAGATCGCGAACCGCAGCGCGCGCGAGCGGCGCGTCGCGATCGTCGAAGCGCCGGCCGACCGGCTCGCGATCGACGTCGGCGAAGCGCGCGCGGCGCTGCCGCCGCGCACGCGCGCGACGGTGACGATCGGGCTTATCCCGCGCGAGCGCGGCCGCACGGCGCTGCGCTCGTACCACGCGCGCATCCTGTCGCAGCTCGGGATCGTGGAGCTGCGGCGCACGTTCCGCGCACCGGTTCCGCTGCGCGTGATGCCCGACCTCTCGGCGCTCGACCGCAGCGGCGACCTCGTCGCGCGCACCAAGCTGATCGAGGCGGGGCTGCGCCGGCTGCGCCGGCGCGGGATGGGCGGCGAGTTCGCAAGTTTACGTGAGTACACCACGGATGATCCGTTTCGCGCGATCGACTGGAAGGCCAGCGCGCGGCGCGGCAAGCCGATGGTCGCGCAGTACGAGGTGGAGCGGGCGCAGCAGATCGTCGTCGCGATCGACGCCGGCCGCTTGATGTCCGCGCGCCTGGGCGACCGGCGCAAGCTCGACTACGCCGTCAGCGCCGCGCTCGCGATCGCGGCGATCGCGCGGCTCGCCGCGGACCGCGTCGGGGTCGTCGCGTTTGCCGCAGCCGTGCTTGCGCGCGTGGCGCCGGGCAGCGGCGCGCAGCACAGCGCGGAGCTCACCGACGTGCTGTCCGATCTCGAGCCGCGCTTCGAAGAGGCGGACTACGAGCGCGCGTTCTTGGAGATCGAGCGCACGCTGCACCGGCGCAGCCTCGTCGTGCTGTTCACCGACCTCTTCGATCCGATCGCCTCGAGCGCGGTGCTCGGCGCCGCGAAGCTGCTCACCACGCGCCACCTCGTGCTCGTCGTGCTGATGAACGATGCCGCGATCGCCGGCGCGCTGCGCCGGACGCCGGACGACGCGGAGGACGCCTATCGCGCCGCCGTCGCGGCGACGCTGTCGGACGAGCGCGCGCGCGCGGTCGCGACGTTGCGCGACCGCGGCATCCTGGTCGTCGACGTGCCGGCCGCGGAGCTTACCGTCGCGCTGCTCGACGCCTACGTCGACGTCAAGACGCGCGGCCTGCTGTGACGCCGTCGCCCGCGGGCGCCGGGTTCCGGCTCGAGCCGGACCCCAGCAAATAGAGGACGAGCGCGACCGCCGTGATGGCGCCGATCACGCCGCGCACCGGGATCGGCAGCCGCTGCGGCGTGACGAAGCCTTCGATCGTGCCGGCTACGCAGAGCATGAGCGCGACGCCCATCACGAGCGTCCCCGCGCGCCGCGCCGCGAGCACGAGCGCGTCGCCGCGGCGCGCGCGGCCCGGCCGCAGATAACCGCCCGCGAGCACGAAACCCGCGCCGCCCGCGATTTGGATCGCGCTGAGCTCGATGACGCCGTGCGGCGCGATCGTGGCCCAGAAGTCCGGGCCGAAGCCCGCCTGCGCGTAGAGCGCGCCGAGCGCGCCGACCATCAGGCCGTTGGTGAGGATGATCCACGCGGTGAGCAGCCCGCCGGTCATCCCGCCGGCGAACGCGATCGCGGCGACGCGCACGTTGTTGGTGATGACCTCCGATGCGACCGTCGGCGAGTACGCGCGGTCGAACCCGAAGTTGCTGTCGTGCAGCGCCCGGTCGACCGGCGGCAGCGGCATGCCCGGCAGGAGCGCGTGCACGTTGGTGGGATCCGCGGACACCGAGCCGTATGCGATCAGCGCGGAGACGACCGTCACCAGCGTGCAGAATCCGATCGGTGCCCACGAGCGGCGCACCTCGCGCGGGAAGCCGCGCACGACGAAGTCGGCGAAGCGGCTCCAGCCGGTTCGCGCGGTTGCCACGTAGACGACGGAGTGCGCGCGCGCGGTGAGCCGGTTGAGGTGCTCGAGCACGACGGGGTCCTCGCCGCGCGTCCGGGCGATCGCGAGATCGCTCGTCGTCGCGCGGTACGCCAGCGCGAGCTCGTCGATCTCGGCCGGCGGCAGCGCGCGCACGCCTTTGCGCGCGGCGCGGTCGACGAGTGCCGACAGCCGGTCCCACCGCGCCCGCCGCACCGAAACGAACCGCCGCTCCCGCATCGAGCACGGCTTTCGCCCCCCAGCCGCCGAACTACTATCCATGCAGCGTTCCGTCGACGTCCGGACTGGGGAGGCCGTCGCGATCCGGTACGAGCTCGCCGGGCTCGGGAGCCGCTTCTTGGCGATGGTCGTGGACGTGCTCGCGCAGATCGCGATCACGGTCGCGCTGATGATCGGCTTCGCCTTCGCCGCGCCCGGGCTCGCCCGGCTCGGGGCCTTCGGCGGCAGCAACATCACGGGCTGGCTGATCGCGTTCGGCATCCTGCTCATCTTCACGATCTTCTTCGGGTGGTTCATCATCTTCGAAGCGTGGTGGGCCGGCCGCACGCCCGGGAAACGCGCGCTCGGGCTGCGCGTGGTGCGCGACGGCGGTTTTCCGATCGATATCGGCGCGGCGATCATCCGCAACCTCGTGCGCATCTTCGAGTTCGGGATCGGTTTCTACGCGATCTCCGCCGTGAGCGCGCTCGTGTCGAAGGAGAACAAACGGCTCGGTGATTTCGCCGCGGGGACGCTGGTCGTGCGCGACCGCGCCGACGCGGTCCCCGACCTCGACGCGTACCTCGCGCGGCCGGTGCGCGCCGATACCGGCCTTTCGTCCGGCGACCTCTTGCTCGTCGAGCGATTTCTCGCGCGCCGCACGGCGCTCGACCCGACCGCGCGCTACCGGCTCGCGACGCGGATCGCCGAGCGGGTTCGGCCGACGCTGCGCGCGTCGTACGCGCACCTCGACGACGAGGCGCTGCTGGAGTTCTTAGGCGGCGCCTGACCCCGGCGGTCCGTTGCCGCCGCCGCCGTTGCGGCGGAAGCGCGCGAGGATCTCGCGCGCGAACGTCATCGCGCTCGCCTTCGCGTCGTCGTACACGTGCGCGGCGTCCTCGACGCCCATCTGGCGCCCGTTGGTGCGGTAGTAGTACGCGACGCCTTCGCCGACGACGACCGTGCCGGCGTACGCGATCGCCGCCTTGATGAAGATGCCGCCGACCGGGATGAAGCCGGAGATCTCGCGCGCGAGCGCGCGCCAGCCGAAGCCCCCGCCGACCACCGGCAGCAGCTCCCACATCGCGGACAGGTCCGGATCGCGGCCGTACGTCGCGCCGATGTTGAGCATCAGGTTCATCTGGATGCCGGTGATCGCGAACATGTCGGCGCCCGACGCGAACGCGCCGAGCACGATGCCGAGCAGCGGGACGTGGTCCACGACGGCGCTCGCGCCCGCGACCTTCAGCGCGTTCATCGCGGCGTCGCGCGTCAGCTTCGCGGCGACGGTGTCGCGCAGCGCCGGCAAACGGCGGCCGACGGCGACCTCGATCCCGCGGCAGCAGTCGATCAGGTGGGGCAGGAAGCGCCCGCGCAGCGTGTCGAGCGAGATGTGGTCGACGACGTATTCCTCGACCCCGCCGGAACCGGGCGCTTGCGCCGGACCGCTCGGCGCCGTCACCTCGGGGTCGACGACGAGCACGAGCAGCGGCAGCCGCAGCGCGGCGAGCTTCTCGAGGCTCAGCGAGTCACGGTCGGTCGGGCGCCCCACGCAGATGACCGCGCGCGCGTCCGTCGTGTCGACGTTGCGCTGGACGCCGAGGGTCTCGAACGCCGCCGCGGCCTCGGGCGGGATCGAGTCGCCCTCGTGGCCCGCGAGCAGCGCGGCGCGCAGCTCGCCCAGCAGCGCCGGGTCGCCGCACACGAAGAACTTGAAAGGCCGGCGAGCACCCGCGTGCACGCGCTCGGCGTTGAGCGCGCCACGCAGGCGCTGAAAGGTCGCCGCGGCGGACAAAGCGTTCACGCTACGGTCGTACCCCGCGGGGCGGAGGACGTTACGCCCTCCGCCGCCGAGCCCCGGCCGTCAGCGGCCGCGGGCTTCCTTCTCGGGATCGTCCGTGTAGTCGAGGTACACCAAGCCGAGGAAGATCTCCAGCGACTGCGAGAACATGCCGCGCGCGTTGGCGAGGTCGACGATGCTCTTGCCGGTGGCTCGCGCCTCCGCGAGCACGGCTTGCGGTGCCGCGTTGGTGTCGGCGCCGACGATCGCGGCCGCGGCGACGTCGCCCGGCGTGAGGTCCTGGCGCGCGAGCTGGTCATAGTCCACGCCCTTGGTGTGGAAGCGCACGTCGAGCGCCTTCTGGAACGTCGCGTAGCGGTCCGGCGACTCTTGCAGCCCGAGCATGTCGATGCGCGTGATGAGCTGGCGCGAGCGCGCCATGTTGAACAGCTGCGAGCCTTGCGTCGCACCGACCGCCGCTTTGTTGAGCGAGTCGACGGCCTTGGTCATCAGCGGCTCGATGCGGCGGTAGTCGGACAGCACGATGTCGCCGCTGTTGTCGATGTTCAGGTGGCGCAGATCGCTGACGAAGATGTCGAGATCGCCCAGGCCGACGTCGAGGATCGCGAGCGACGCGCGCGCCGCGTCGACGCCGCGCACCATGTCGGAGTCCGCCGCGCCGACCGATGCGAGCATCCGCGAATAGGACGGGAACGTCGCGAGCGCCTGCGGCGGCGGGTTGTCGAGCTTCAGCGGCGCGCTCAGCTCGGTGAGGATGTCGGCGTTTTCTTTGAGCAGCCCGCCTTCTTTGTTGCGCTCGAGCGAGCCGACGCCGGCGATGGTCTCGGAGGCTTTACCGGTCGCGGTGTCGAGCGACTTCGCCATCGTGTTGAGGTTGTGCAGCAGCGTGTCGAGGCGTGAGTCCTTGCGCGGCTGCAGGCGCGAGTAATCGGGGATGCCGTACGCGATGTTCTGGATGCGCGCGCGCAGCGACTTGAGCTGGTCGAGGCCTTGCTGCCGGCGCGTCGCGATCGCCGTGGACGCCAGCGCTTCGTTGCTCTGTGCGGTCGCGAGCTCACCGCGCAGCGGCGCGAGGTCGGGGTGGAGCAGGTTCAAGCGGCGCTCCGCGTCGCGCAGCGCTTTGATGCGGATGTCGGCGAGCGCTTTGGCTTGCGGCGACACGGCTTGCGCGGCCATCGCGAGATTTTGCTCGCCCTTGGAGACTTGGCCCAGCGCGAGCTGCGCCTGGCCGAGCTGGAAGCGCGCGGTCGCGTCGTCGGGGCGGCGCTTGAGCACGTCGGCGAACTTCATCGCCGCGATGTTGTAGCGCCCCGTCTCGAAGTCGTGGATGCCTTGCGCGACGCGCTGGTCGTCGGTGCGCAGGGTCGGGTTGAGCTCCGGGTTGCCGTTGAGGTTCGCGAGCCGCTTCGTGGTACCGGGATGGTCGGCGAGATACTTCGAGATGAGGTCGTGGCTGCCGGCGTCCATCGCGCCGAGATGCGCCATGAACGTGCGCATCGCGTCGGGGTCGTAACCTGCGCGCGACATCAGCATCAAACCGTACTTGTCGGCTTCGTTCTCGTCGTCGCGCGCGATCTTCGCTTGCAGACCCGCTTGCGCGATCTGTCCGAAGCGGTACACGAGCGGGATGAACAGCGACGCGACGCCGAAGATCACGTTGAGGATCGACGCCTTGTTGTTCGCGGTGACCGCGTGACGGCGCTCGATGTGACCGGTCTCGTGGCCGATGATGCCGGCGAGCTCGTCATCGCTCTGCACGAAGTCGAGCGTGCCTTCGTTGATGTAGATGTAACCGCCGAGCGTCGAGAACGCGTTGACGTTCGGATCGTCGAGGATCTTGATCGAGTACGGCACGTCCTTGCGCGCGGTCTGCGCCCACAGCCGGTTCGACACTTCGTTGACCCACTGGTTGAGCAGCGGATCGGTGACGACGACGGTCGAGTCGGTGATCTGCTTGTCGTACTCCTTGCCGAGCTGGACTTCGGAGGAGGTCGGCATGGCTTGAGCGGGTGCCGGGATGCTGGCACTCATCATCGCTATGGTGAGCGCGATGACGACGATACGGCGGAACGGCATTGGCGGTCCTCGGGCAGGAAGCGTACGGCTGAGCGGGACCTTGCTGGTTCGGCAAAAGTCCGGAACTCTCCACTAGTAACGCAGAAATCTGTGGGATGTATGTGGACAACAGAACTTTCCCGTGCATTCCGTGTGGACGGCGCAGGGTGCCCTCGCGGGCCCTCGGAACGGCGGGCGATCATGATCACCGAGCGATGCCTATGAGCACCGTGCGCGGCCGCGGCCGCAACCTGGAGATCGCGGTCGACCGGGCGCTCGGCGCCGCGTCCGAAGAGCTGCGGGCGCAGTTCGCGGGCCGGCCGGAGTTCTACCGCGGGAGCCGGGCGGTCGCCGACCTGGGCATCCTCGAGCCGCCCGCGGCCGAGATCGGCGCGTTTCGCGACGCGCTCGCGGAGTTCGGGATCACGCTCGACGGCGTCAGCGGGGTCGACGCCATCGCGGCCGTCGTCGCCGAGCTCGACCTGGCCTACCTCGGCACGGCCGCCGCGACCGACGTCAGCGCGCTGCCGCGGCCGCGCCGCCAGCGCGAGGTCAAGCTGTCCGACGACGCGCGCTCGCTCGTCGCCGACTTCGCCGGCGCCCGCGACGACATGGTGCGCCGGCGGCTCTCCGGCCCCGTCGCCGTGTCGTCGTCCACCGTGGCGTCGGCCGGTGTCACGCTGCCGCAGACGGCCCGCCCCGCGGTCCCCGTCGGCATCGCCACGCTCTACCACCGCGGGACGCTGCGCGGCGGTCAGGCGCTGCACAACCTCGGCAACCTGGTCGTCATCGGCGACGTGAACCCCGGCGCGGAGCTCGTCGCGTCGGGCGACATCGTCGTGTTCGGCGCGCTGCGCGGCGTCGCGCACGCCGGGGCGCAAGGCGACCGCGGCGCGCGCGTCATCGCGCTGGAGCTCGCCGCCACGCAGCTCCGCATCGCGACCGCGATCGCGAGCGGCGACACCGGCCCCAAGGCGCGCGGCCCCGAGCACGCGTCGATCGTCGGCGAGCGCATCGTCGTCGTCCCCTTCGCCGAGGCGGATCTCCGCAGAGAGAACATCGCATTATGAGCGCTCGTCGTATCGTGCTGACTTCGGGCAAGGGCGGCGTCGGCAAGACCACCACGACCGCGAACCTCGGTGCGATGCTCGCGAAGCGCGGGCACCGCGTCATACTCGTCGACGCGGACATCGGGCTGCGCAATCTGGATCTCGTGCTCGGCGTCGAGAAGCGCATCGTGTTCGATGTCGTCGAGGTGGTCGAAGGGCGCTGTCAGCTGCGCCAGGCGCTGATCAAGGACAAGCGCTTGGAGAACCTGTCGATCCTGCCCGCCGCGCAGACGCGCGACAAGACGGCGATCAGCGAATTGCAGATGGCCGACGTCGTCACGCAGCTCGGCGAGCTGTGCGACTATGTCCTCATCGACTGCCCGGCCGGCATCGAGCACGGTTTCCGCAACGCGATCGCGGGCGCGAGCGAAGCGATCGTCGTGACGACGCCCGAGGTGAGCGCGATCCGCGACGCGGACCGCGTCATCGGCAAGCTGCACGAGCGCGGTCTGCCGGTGCGCTTGATCGTCAACCGGCTGCGCCCGGAGATGGTGCGCAGCGGCGACATGCTCTCGGTCGAAGACGTCACCGACATCCTCTCGGCGGAGCTGCTCGGCATCATCCCCGAGGACGAAGAGGTGATCGACACCACGAACAGGGGCGAACCGATCGTGCTGCAAGCGGAATCACGGCTCGCCGCGATCTACGACAAGATCGCGCGCCGGCTCGAAGGCGATCTCGTCCCGTTCACGACGCTGCGCGCGCCCGGCTTCTTCGGCCGCCTCTTCGGAAAAGCGAGTTAGCACATGATTCAGCGCGAAGAAGCGCCCGCGGTCAGCGCCGTTCCGCGCAAGCGCGGGCGCGCGATCGTCATTACCAGCGGCAAAGGCGGCGTCGGCAAGACCACGACGACCGCGAACACCGGCGCGGCGCTCGCCGCCACCGGCGCGAAGGTCGTGCTCGTCGACGCGGACGTCGGCTTGCGCAACCTCGACATCGTGATGGGGCTCGAGGCGCGCGTGCGCTACCACGTGCTCGACGTGCTCGAAGGCGCGGCGACGCTCGACGATGCGCTCGTCGCCGACAAGCGCGTCCCCGCGCTGCGGCTGCTCGCCGCCGCGCAGACGCGCGAGAAGGACGACGTCGACACGCTCGCGTTTCGCGACCTGATCGGCTCGCTGCGCGAGCGCTTCGACTACGTGCTGATCGACTGCCCCGCCGGCATCGAGAAGGGTTTCGCGAACGCGATCGTCGGCGCCGACGAAGCGATCATCGTGTGCACGCCCGAAGTGTCGGCGGTGCGCGACGCCGACCGCGTCGTCGGGCTGCTCGGCGACGAGCGCAGCATCAAGCTGATCGTCAACCGCTTGCGCCCGTCGCTGGTGCGCCGCGGCAAGATGCTCTCGGTCGACGACGTCAACGCGATCCTGCGGCTGCCGTTGCTCGGCGTCATTACCGATGCGCCCGACGTGATCGTGTCGACCAACCGCGGCGAGCCCGTCGCGCTCGATGCGGCGTCGCCGGTCGGTGCGTCGTACCGCGAGATCGCGCAGCGCATCATCGGCACGCTCACCACGCCGCCCGTCGTACCGCACGACAAAACGTTCTTCGAAAAGCTCTTCGGGAGCCGTACATAAGTGTTCGAGTTCATCCAGCGTTTCTTCGGCAAGCCGACGTCCAGCGCGACCGCGAAGGAGCGGCTCCGCCTCGTCCTGCTCTCCGACCATCTCTCGCTCGCGCCCAACGTCGTCGAGGCGCTCAAACACGACCTCATCGAGGTGATCTCGCGCTACGTCGACGTCGACGCGCTGAACTGCGACGTGACGTTCGAGCAGCAGGAGAAGCAGGTCGCGATGCTCGCCAACATCCCCATCCTCGGGATGCGCGCGCGCCCCAAACCGCCCGCCCCGCCGCCGCCGCCGGAGCCGGAGCTCATACCGTCGCTCGACGCTGCGGAATCAGTGGCTGCCGCGGCCGGGAACCGCGGCAAACGGCCGGCCCGCAAGCGACGGCGCAAGACGGTCTCGACGAACACGGCCCCCCAGGCGACGTAAGCGGAGCGCCTCGCGCCGCGCTTGAAACATCACCTCATGGTGATGGAGCGAGCGCAGCGTGATCCCGCCGCGCCCGGATTGATGTCGCGAGCTCGAACCGGGGGCCCCGCAGCGAGAGCGGAGCGCCGTTAGATTGGAACGCCCCTGGTACACCCGGTTCAACTGGCCGCTCGCGATCGCGCCCGTCCTCGTGACGCTGCTCGGCATCGTGTTCATCCGTTCCGCGACGCTGCACACGCCGTACCTCGCGGACGAGTGGCGCAAGCAGGTGATCTACGGCGCGGTCGGGATCGCGATGATGATCGGTGCGGCGTTCCTCGACTACCGTGTGTGGCGCCGCTGGGCGATCCCGCTGTACCTCGTGACGCTGGGCCTGCTGGTGTTCATCACGTTCAAGGGGCATTCGGCGATGGGTGCCGCGCGCTGGATCGCCGTCGGGCCGTTTCAGTTCCAGCCGTCGGAGCCGGCCAAGGTGGTGCTCGCGATCTCCATCGCCGCGCTGCTTTGCCGCGGCACGTTTCGCAAGATCCAAGAGCTCTGGCTGCCGCTGCTCGCCGTCGCGCTGCCGGCGGTGCTCGTGCTCAAGCAGCCCGATCTCGGCACGACGCTGGTCATCGGCGCGATCCTCACCGCCGAGCTGTTCATCGGCCTGCCGAACCTGATCGACTTCGGCCTGTACGTCGGCGGCGTCGTCAGCGCCGCTGCGTACGTGCTCACGAGCGAGCACATGCTCAAGCCGTTCCAGCGCGCGCGGCTGCTCGTGTTTCTGGATCCCAAGCTGGATCCGCAAGGCGTCGGCTACAACCTCAACCAGTCGAAGATCGCGGTCGGCAGCGGCGAGTGGTTCGGCAAGGGGCTGTTCCGCGGCACGCAAACGCAGCTGCAGTTCGTGCCGGAGAACTCGCGCGATTTCATCTTCACCGCCGTGGGCGAGGAGGCGGGTTTCGTCGGCGCGCTCGTGCTGCTGCTGCTGTACGCGGTCACGATCGGTTTCGCGCTGCGCGCGGTGTTCGCGGCGAAGGACCGCTTCGGCGTGCTGCTCGCCGTCGGCCTCGTGACGATGCTCGCGTTTCACATCACGGTCAACGTCGGGATGACGATCGGGATCATGCCGATCACCGGCATCCCGCTGCCGTTCATGTCATACGGCGGCAGCGCGCTGATGACCGACTACATCGCCGTCGGCATCCTGCTCAACATCGTGCTGCAAAAGGACAAGCTCGTGTTCGGCGACGCCGGGCGCCGCACATGACGGCCGAGAAGCGCGTGAAGCTGCGCGGCGTCCTGGCGCAGACCGCTTCGTGGGCGACGATCGGCGACGACGGCGGACTCGTCGTCGAGCTGTATGATTTCAGCGCCGAGGCGCACACCTGGCTGGGCAACGACGTCGCGTTTCTGCTGAAGATCGGCGCCGCCGAGAAAGGCGAGATGTCGGCGCGTCTGCTCGCCGCATCGTCGCGGGCCGATGCGCCCGACGACGACGAACGGCTGCTGCGCTGCATGCAAGAGCGCTTCGCCGACTATCATGCGGTGAAGGACTGGCTCGAAGACCAAGGCATCGCGTTTCGCAAGGAGTTCGAGCCGTGGGCATGAGGACATGAACGAGCAGACGCCGCTCGAGCGGCTCGAAGCAGCCAGCGACGAGGTCGAAGCGCTGGCGAACGAGGTGGCCGTGCGCGCGAAGGCGTTCGGCGGCGACGTCGGCGCCCGGCCGCGCATCGAGCTGGTGAAGCAGCGCTTGAAGATCGCGCTCGACGAGCTGGGCGCCTACCCGTACACCACCGACGACATCACCGACGAGTAGCTCACGCGGCGGCGGCGTCGTTTGCCGGCGCGGCGCCGAGCGTGCGAATCTCGCGCGCGAACAGCCACGGGATCCCGGCGAGCATCACGATCGCGCCGGTCCAGATCGCCGGCACGATCCCGACCGTGCTGCCGAGCGCGCCGCCGATGAGCGCGCCGGCGGGCCACACGCCCGCCACGACCGTCTTCATCGTGGCGTTCACCCGCCCGAGCTGCTCGGCCGGGACGAGCCGCTGGCGCAAGCTGAGCTGCGTCACGTTGTACATCGGGATGCAGATCGCGGCGACCACTTGCACCGTCACGATCACCGCGACCGGCTGCAACGTCGTCGCGAGCGGGATCGCGAACGTCGCGGCGACGGCCCCGAGCAGCGTCACCGTCATCACGCGGCCGGCGGCGAAGCGGCGGCCGATCGCCGGCGCCGCGAGCGCGCCGATGAAGCCCAAGTTGCCGCACGCGACGACCGCGCCGACGAGCGCGGGCGAGAAGTGCAGCACGCGGTAGAAGAACAGCAAATACACGGCGGCGATGATCGACCAGCCGAAGTTCACGCAGCCCGTCGCGCCGACGAGCGCGCGCAGCACGGGCGAGCCGAATACCGTCGCCAGCCCTTCGCGCATCGCCGCGCCGAACGCGATCGGTTCGGCGCGCCCGCGCGCGTCGTGATGCGCTTCGCGCACGCGGATCCCGGCGAGCGCCGTCGCCGACACGGCGTACGTCCCGGCGTCGACCGCGATGGCGAGCGGTGCGCCGAGCGCGCCGATCAGGCCGCCGGCGATCCCCGATCCGGCGAGCATCGCGACGCTGTTCGAGGCTTCGAGCCGTGCGTTCGCGTGCTCAAGCCACCCCGGCTCGACGAGCGAGGGCACGAACGCTTGATACGCGATGTCGAAGAACACCGACGCGGTACCGACGACGATCGCGACCGCGACGAGCTGGGCGAACGAGAGCGCGTTCGCATATGCCGCGAGCGGTACGGTGCACAGCGCGAGGCCGCGCACGACGTCGGCCGCCAGCATCGTGCGCCGCCGCGACCAGCGGTCGACCCAGACGCCCGCGAACAGCCCGAGCACGGGGAAGGCCGCGAACTGCGCCGCCTCCAGCACGCCGACCAGAAACGGCGGCGCGTGCATGCCGAGGATCGCGACGGTCGGTAAGGCGAGCGCGCTGATCGACGTCCCGAACACGCTCGCGGTCTGGCCCGCCCATAGCCGCGCGAAGCCTGGTCGCCCGCTCATGCGCATCCCGCGTTCGCCGCAGCGAAGGACCATTCCGAGGCCTCCCGGAACAGCCCGCCTGATAGCATCCGAGGGGCGATTGCGTCGAGCCGAAGGGGTTCGCGTTGGATCGTCCGGGTGCGTTCAGCAGATTTCACGATTACAGCAAGGACGAGCGCGTCCGCCCGAGGCGCCCGCTCGATGACGCAAAGCGTTGTCGCGATGTGCGCGCGGAACGATGGCCGCGAGCGTCCGTAGAGAGGCCAGTTACAACTTTGCCGACCGACATCCTCATCTCGAGCGATCCGTGGGAGAACCGCGTCGCGATCCTCGAGGAAGGCCGTCTCGCGGAGATCTACGTCGAGCGCGAAGAGCGCGTCATCGGCTCCATCTACAAGGGCAAGGTCGTCAACGTCCTGCCCGGGATGGGCGCGAGCTTCGTCGACATCGGGCTGGGACGCAACGCGTTCCTGTACGTCGACGACATCAACAAGACGCCGCTCAACATCGGCGACGTCGAGGTCACCTCGGGCCGCACCGGCTATACGATCACCGAGAAGGTGAGCCGCGGCGACGACGTCCTCGTGCAGATCGTCAAGGAGCCGCGCGGCCTCAAAGGCGCCCGCGTCTCCACCAACATCTCGCTGCCGGGCCGTTACTTGATCCTCATGCCGACCGGTAAGTTCAGCGGCGTCTCGCGCAAGATCGAGTCGGCCGACGAGCGCAACCGGCTCAAGACGATCATGAAGGCGATCCGGCCCGAAGGGATGGCGACCGTCGTGCGCACCGCGGCGGGCGGCGTGTCCAGTGCGGAGCTCATCGCCGACCTCGGCGTGCTGATCCGCATGTGGCACGGGATCCTCGAACAGTACAAGGCGCTGCCGTCGCCGGCGCTGCTGCACAAGGACATGAACCTCGTGTACAAGACGGCGCGCGACTTCATTTCGCCGCACGTCCAGAACGTGTGGCTCGACGATCCGAAAGAAGTCGACGACGTCAAAGATTTCATGCGGATGCTCGGGCCGCAGTTCGTCGACCGCATCAAGTACTACGAAGGCGGCAAGAAATTATTCGCCGACTTCAAGATCGACGAAGAGATCCAGCGGCTGATGAAGCCCACGGTGAAGCTGCCGTCCGGCGGCTCGATCGTGATCGAGTCGACCGAAGCGCTGACCGTCGTCGACGTGAACTCGGGCAAGTTCACCGGCGGCAAGAACCTCGACGACACGATCGTGCGCACCAACGTCGAAGCCGCGACGGAAGTCGCGCGCCAAGTACGGCTGCGCGACATCGGCGGCATCATCGTCTGCGATTTCATCGACATGTCGTCGGAGAGCGATCGCAACCGCGTGATCACCGCGCTGCAAGAAGGCTTGCGCAAAGACCGCACGCGCTCCACGATCCAGTCGTTCTCGCCGCTGGGATTGCTGGAGTTCACGCGCAAGCGCGTCGGCAAGGACCTCGGCCAGCAGCTGCGCGGCAAGTGCCCCACCTGCGAAGGTCTCGGCAGCGTGATGTCGCCGGAGTCCGTCACAATCGGCGCGTTCCGCGAGATCCTCGGGCACCGCAATGGTGAGAGCAAGCACGTGCACATCGCCGCGGCGCCCAGCGTCGCCGCGCAGGCGGAGTACTGGTACGAGGACGAGCGCGTGCAACTCGCCGAGCGCGTCGGCACGCACATCGACGTGTTCGTCGATCCTGCGGTCCATCCCGAACGCCCGCGCATCATCTGGGGTGACGACAAGCTCCCGACGCTCGGCCCGATCCGGGTCGGCGACGAGTTCGAGGTGGAGCTGCTGACGCTCCGGCTTCCCAACCCCACGTCGGCCGCCGCGATCGTCGCGGGTCGCCTGATCGAGGTCGAGAACGCAGCCAACGCCGCCGGCAAGATCATCAAGATCCGCATCCTGGACGTCGACGGCAGCGACATCCTCGCCGAGCCGCGGAGCCCGGTCGAAGCGGCGACCCCGATCGGCGAAGCGCGCGGCGGCAAGAAGCGCCGCCGCGGCGGCCGCGGGCGCAAGCGCGAGCTGACGCCCGCGGAGCAGGCCGAAGAGTTGCGCGAGCTGGCCGAGGAGGCCGAGAAGGGCCTGGGTGGCCGAACCGCCATCGGCATCTCGACCACCGAAGAGGTCGTCGCGAAGAAAGCCATCCCGAAGACTGCCGCTCAGCGGGCCGCGGAGGGCGGCGTCGAGCTGCTCCCGGGCGAGTCGCTTTCCGGCGCGCGCGTCGGTGGCGTCCTGCCGGGCGAGAAGCTGTCGGGCTCCCGCGTCGGCGCCGCCCCCGCGCCGCCGCCGCCCACCCCGATCCGCCCGCCCACCACGCCCGCGAGCGCCGCCGCCGTCAGCGCTGAAGGCGATGCGGAGGAAGGCCACGGCCGCCGTCGCCGCCGCCGCCGCCGCGGCGGTCGCAGCGGGGGCGCCGACGTCGCGGCCCACGCGGCCGCACCGCCGGTCGCGGGCGCGCGCGTCGCGGCCGCGGAGCCTGCCGATATCGAGGACGACGAGGACGAAGCCGTCGCCGCGCAGGGCCAGCCGGGCGCGGTGG
>DASWRD010000121.1:0-99339 GCA_036403315.1 Candidatus Elarobacter sp. | reverse complement strand
GGGTTGGGAGCAGAGCTCCTCCAACACCTTTGCTGATCTTAATACGGCGAGCAAGCGCGTGCGATCGGATTTCATTGCTCATTCGCTTCCGTCGTGATGAACTCGATCGAGAAGCGTGCAAGGCGATCCGGATCGGCGATGAGGTCGATCCCAACGATGACTCCGTCGCGGAACGTGAATGCAAACACTACGCGAGGCCTTCCGCCCTGCGCCCAGACCAGCGCGAACGTACCGTCGACGAGCGCCGGCCGCGCGGCTCGTGCGCGTCCGGAGAACGTTGCGGCGACGGCTGCAGCGCACCTCCGCAGTTGCACCTATTGCGACTGCCGCGGCCGGCACGCTCGCATACTGGACGGTCGACGACGCGGCCGCGAGTCTGCAGGCGCTCATCGACGCCGGCGCCGAGAAAGTGCAAGACGCCACCGACATCGGCTACGGAAAAATCATCGCGATCGCGAAGGACGCCGATAATTCCATGATCGGCCTTCTTCAAGCACCGAAGTAACGAAGCCGTCGGATCGCTATCGCGAAAGCGATTCGGCGACGTTGAGCCCGGCGGGAAGTCGAGGACGACGATTTCTCCGAAGGCGGTGAACGCTTCAGAACAGTTCCTCGGCCAGCGCGACGATGATGCCCGCAGGGCCGCGCATGTAGCAGAGTCTGTACTTGTCCTCGTACTGAGCCACTTCGCCGACGAGTTCGGCGCCCACGGCGCGCAGACGAGCGACGGTGTCGTCGATGCTTTCGACGGTAAACATGACGCTCCGGAGGCCCAGCGTATTCGGCGGCGCGATCGCCGGTTCGATCTCGACAAGTTTTGGATTGTGAAACTTCGTGAGCTCAAGCCGCCCGTGCTCATCTGGGGTCTGCATCATAACGATGTCAACTCGAACATTTTCGAGGCCGTTGACGCGGTCCACCCACGGACCCTCGATCGGCGCCTCCGCTTCGAGCGTCATGCCGAGCGCGGTAAAAAATGCGATAGCGGCTGCAAGGTCGGTGACGACGACGCTAATGTGGTCCAATCTTTTGATCGTCATATTTCTCTACATATACCAGAGTCGTGCGCGGTGGTCCAGGCTGGCCGTTCTCGCGAGTTAGACGTGGTTAGCCGAGAACGCGGGAGATGAGCACGCAGCCAAACAGCAAGTAGATCAATCGAATCGAGCGGCTCCCTGTCGAGCAGAGAGCCAGGCGGGGAGTTGCGCGCGTGGTACCGCGATGAGTTCAAGGCGCGGTGTTGGTCGCCGATCGCGGAGACGCAAGCGAGCCAATCATCACCGTACTTCAGGTCCGGGCGGACCGTACACGCGGCGGCTGCCGCTTCCCGGCCGCGAGCATCGCGCAGGCCTTTTCGATTCGACGGTCCCGCGCATCGCGTGCTTTCGCGGTGTCGAGCCACGCGATGAAGTCGCGGCGCGCGTCCGGCGTGAGGCTGCTCCATTCGGCCTTCGCCGGCGGTGCCGCCTTGAGCGCGTTGTGCAGATCGAGCGGCACGACCGCGTAACAGCAAGGCCGGCGCTTCCCGGCGATCAGCATATCGCACGTCCGGTCGATTCGGCGTCGTCGCGTCTCCAGTTGTTTAGCGCCGGCGACCCAGGTCAGGAAGTCTCTGCGCGCGATCGGCGTCAGGTCGCTCCACGCGGCCTTCGCCCTCGGCGTCGCCGCGAGGGCTTTGCGCAAATCCGGCGGCACGGTCAGCTCAGGCATTGCCTGTAGTAATACACGATCGTCGCATCGGCCGTCAACAACGTGCATACCGCCATCACGTCGTGCGCTTACGCCGCCAGAACGTTGATGGGGTACTTCTGTTTTTCCGGATCGCGGGTCACAAATGTCAGCCCTTCGATCTGCGCTTGCGCGATCATGATTCGATCGAACGGATCTCGGTGAACGTCGGGCAGCCCCCCGACGGCGATGGCATGCGCAGCCGAAATATCTAAGGCTTGAAATCCTAACGAGCGCACGCGTGCTGGAAACCACACCGCGGGATCCGCCGGAACTGTCAGCTTGCCAAGCCCGACCTTGATACTGATTTCCCACGCGACTCCAGCTGATACCAGCACCTCGTTGGTGCTGTCCTCGATCGCCGCGCGCGCACTGGCGTGCAATTGATCGCGATCGCTAGCGGCCCACAGAAAGGCGTGCGTGTCGAGTAACAACCGCACCGTTACGGCCCTTCGAACAGCGCGGTTATCTGCGGGTTGACCGCATCAAAGTCAGGTGCAATCGTAATCCGCCCCCGATCGACACCGAGTTGCCGGCGCGGAGCCTCGGCGACCGGTACGAGCCTCGCCACGGACTGACCGGAAAGGCAGATAATGATCTCGCGTTCATGGCCCTGCCGCACTTGCCGGACCAGGCTCGACAGATTGCTCTTGGCGTCATGCATATTGACGGGTTTCATTCGCCTTAGTCTAACGGACTTAGGCTAATTATGGCTAGTGCTCGCACAAGCGGTCCGCTCGGCTGACCGTCCGATCCTGGCGGTCCCCAGGCCTAAATACTCAAGGGATCGCTCACTAGCCCTGCAATCAACCGGCTGCGGGCCTATCGGGCCCGTCCTTTTTTCATCGAGCGCACGAGGTTGCCATGAGACCACTCTATCGGCCGGCTATTATGATCGCGGCCCTGATCGGTATCTCCGCGTGCGGCGGCGGTGGCGGTAACTCCACGCTTCCCGGCGCAGGTTCCGCGATTGCCCCGTCCGGACAAAGCCGCGCCGCTTTATCGGTCGGCGGCCCGACCTGTAACGTCCCTGCGGATTACCCGACCATCCAGGCAGCGGTCACTGCACCCGTTTGTGCGACGATCAACGTCGCGCCCGGATCCTATACCGAAAACGTCGTCATCGCGCGCGCGCTCACGCTGCGCGGTGCGCAGGCAGGCCATGACGCGCGCGCTCCCCGCGGCGGCGAATCGGTGATCAACGGCGGCCTCGGCCCGGACGTCACGATCTCCGCGAACAACGTCACGGTCGACGGGTTCACGCTCAACGGCCCCGTGAGCTCGGGGACCGCCGCGATCGTGATGCAGACCGCCAACTCCGGCGAAACGATCAAAAACAACATCGTCAACAATCCCGGTCGCGCGGCTTCAATAACCACGAGCAACACCGTGTTCTACCAAAATCTCGTGAAGTCGACGCCGACTGCGACTGACGGTTTCCAGGCGAACAGCACTCCCGTTCAAAACGTTCTTCTGGCCGACAACACCTTCGGCGGTGCGACGGCGGCGAATTACAACGCCGATATCACGATCATCGAAGGTAACTCCAACATCGTGGTAACCGGCAACAAGAGCAACGGCGACGGCACGCTCATCGCGCTGTTCAAGACGAACCACGCGCTCGTCGCCGGTAATACGGTGAAGGGCGACCCCAACGCGTCGGCGATCTTCATCGGCGGCGGCAACAGCAACATTCTCGTCGACTGCAACACCGTGAGCTCCGCCAGCTCGGGCGTCAACGTGACGGACATCATCGGCAGCCCGAATTCGGCCGTCACGATCATCGGAAACAATCTGCACAACAACGGCAACGGCATAAAGGTCGGAACCGGTGGGGTCGCGGCCGCCGGCGCCGTCGTAGCGAACCGGAACCGCCTGACCGGCAATACCGCGTTCGGCGTGAACAACTTGAGCGGTTTCAACGTCAACGCGACCAACAACTGGTGGGGCGCCTCGAACGGACCGGGGCCTGTCGGCCCGGGTACCGGCGATAAGGTCACCTTGAACGTCACCTACGCGCCGTGGCTGCGGAACGCGAACGGCGCATCGTGCGGCGACGGCGGCGACGCTTCCGACCGCGACGGGCACGACCGGGACGGGCGCGACCGGGACGGACACGGCGACTAAACCGGGCTGAGCCGTCGCGCTTGCCGGCGCGACGGCTCCGTTCATACTGCGCGTCATCGCGTTTTCGATTTCGGGGAGGACTGAGGTTTGAAGCTCGTGATGACGCTGCTCGTGCGCGACGCGGACGACCTCATTTCGTCCAATCTCGATTTTCACGTGCGCTCGGGTGTCGATCATTTCATCGTGATGAACAATCTCTCGACGGACCGGACGGAAGCGTTGCTCGAACCCTATCGCAGCCGCGGACTCGTCACGTACCTGTATCAGCCGGAGGACACGTTTTCGCAGGCTCGCTGGGTGACGCAGATGGCGCGTTCAGCGTACGACATGGGAGCCGACTGGGTCATCAACAACGACGCCGACGAATTCTGGTATGCTGACGGCCTCGATTTGAAGCGCGCGTTGTCCGGCGTGTCTCCGGAGCATCACGCCGTTGCCGCCGACCGAAAGCACTTCGTTCCGCGCGGGGTGGCGCCCGGGACATTGTTCGCCGATGAGATGACCGTTCGCTACGCGCATCTGTTGAGCCCGAGCGGAACTCCGTGGCCGGGCAAGGTATGCCATCGTGCTCGTCCCGACATCGAAGTGGGTTACGGGAATCACACCGCGAGCGTGGGCGGCCGCGAACTGCCCGCGGTCGAGGCCGGTATTGAGATCTTGCATTTTCCGATGCGGTCCTACGAAAAATTCGAAGCTGTTGTCGTCAACGGGGGAAAGGCCAGCGAGCGCAATCCCGATCAGCCGGTGAAGCGATGGCAGGAGCTGTATCGGCTGTGGCAAGAGGGCGGGCTGCGCGCGTATTTCGACGCGCAGGCGCCTGACCCGGGAGAGGTGCAGGCGGGATTGCGCGACGGACGCTACGTTCGCGACGAACGACTCAAAGCAGCACTCGAAAGCCTACGCGCCGCCTCCTAATCAGACCTCGCATCGGCGTGCAGTATCCCGCTCCGTCCGAGTGAACGGCTAGGTGCGGAACCCGCGGCCCAGCGCTGCTTCGTCGAAGCTCGACGCCATGAGGGCGGCGAGCCCGCGACGGCGATGTCGGCCAGCGCGTCGGCGCCCTGTGCGGAGTGCCGCGAACGGCCTTATGCGGCCACGGCTTTTCTCGGGAGCGAGGGCTGTTGAACCGGCCTAGGCGTCCGCTCTCAATGGCTATCAATCGGCCATATCATAACCGTCGGCGGCGTGCGCCTGGACCGCAAACTTGTGCAACCAAGCTTGACGCGCAACAAAGCGCTTTGTTATAGTGATAGATAAGAAAATCGTACGCTTGGAAGGTAACATCGATGGCGCTTCGGGGGCTGTTCGCCTTGATCTGCATCGCCGCCATCTCCGCGGCCATTACGACACCCCTTCATATTGCAACGGGTGAGCCATCAGCGACAACGGCCCCGCATCAATCTCGCCATCGCGGGCCGCATACGGTTTGGTCGAAAACGCTGTCGCGTGCGAACGTCAAGGACGTCGCAGAACTGTTGCGTACCGCGTTCGGTCCCGATTTCTACGCGGTCGGCGATCCGCGAACCCACACGCTCGTTATAAATGGGTCGCCACAAGATGTTTCCAGTGCGCGGTCGATGATTGCTAAATTAGACGCCGCTGCGAGCGCAGAACCGGCGCCCGCGAGGACAGACACCTATTACGAACTCAAATATGCCGTTCCAAATCCTGTCGCATCAGGAACGATTGCGTCGCACAGCGGAACGGACTTGGTAAATACTCTACAATCGGTCATGATCGCTCCGAGCGCTTCGCCGCCACCCGATATCCGGTTTGCGTTGGACCCCTCGTATCCTCGCATATTGATAAGCGGTACGACGAAGCTCGTCACTCGCGCAATGGATATGCTCGCGATGCTGGACCTTCAGCCTGCGCTTATTCAGCTTGAGGCTAGGGTGTATGAGTTCGACGAGCAAGTTGCTCGAAACAACGGTTTCTCAATTCCGACGAACTCGATTCAAACCACCATCAGCGAGTTCAATCCGGCAGCGGCGGCGGGTGGAACGGCAACTCCGATGCCGGTTCTCGCACTCGCTAAGATTGTTCGTGCTCCCTTCTCAATCGCGACGCAGTTGAACTTTCTCATTGCGAACGGCTATGCAAGCCTCGTGTCCGAACCGCGCGTGGCGACGATAAACGGACGTTTAGCAATCTTGGATATTTCGGATAAGATCCCGTTCGTAGCTAACTCCGTCACTTCGAATGGGGTCCTCGCTCCAGTGGTCTACGACTACTCGACCGGTACTCATCTCGAAGTCGTCCCATCCATCAATACGGATGGCACGATTACCGCATATTTGCACCCGGTTTATTCGACGCTGACCTCAATCACCAACCAAGGAGCGCCGGAAATTTCGAAACGCGAGACGTCGACGACGTTGACGTTGCGCCCCGGCGAGAGTGTTGTCATCAGCGGGCTCGAGTCGCAGAGCTATAGTCAACTAGTCAACAGGCCATTCAAGTACATTCCGATTATCAACGTTCTGACGAAATCCAAGACCGTCCAAGCCACGCGGGCGCACGTTTTCATCGTGCTTACTCCAACAATTGTCGACTATGGAGGATTACGAGCAACACCAGCGTCGCTCGTGCCTAAGGCGCTCGACGCGCCGCCGACGGGCCTGCCCGTATACAAGCCGTACGGGCACTTGATCCCGGGCCAGCCAGGGCCTGACGATTGTTCCCCTTCGACGCCCTCCCCGGGGTCGACACCAATCCCGTGCCCCACGGCGGCGCCCGATATGCCGAATCCGCGTGGGCCTGGAGCTCCGACGGCCCCGCCCGGCACAGTAAGGCAGGGGACGCCTTCCCCAGGATCCATAATGCCAGTGCCGCCTCGCCGGTCTGGTACGCCGGGTCCGCGTTAGAAGGATGATATCGATGCATGGGGCTCGTTTCCTCGGCATGCTCTCGGTCGTGATCGGCGTCGCGGCTTGCTCGAGCGGTGGCGGTATCTTCCAAGCTCCGAAGCCCTCGGGAGTCATCGAGGCTCGCTTCGTCGGATCGGACACGGTGCTCGTTTCCTCTGCCGCGGCACCGCTAATTGTTCACAATGGATTTTCCGTGACATTACGGGAGCAAAATTATAGCGCGCAGTTTTCTGCGATCATTGCCTCGTTTACTGCACCTACGACTCAATCGTGTTACATCGTAAATGTGGACGGTACAGGAAAGGTCGCGACATTTACGCCGCGGACTGCCACGCCGATCGCATCTCCACCCCCTGCATCGAATCCCTGCACTCCCCCGTCTAGCGACGTTGAATCAGTCTTATTTCAAGATCAAGCAGGTCATTCGCTCACGCACTATTTTCAAAATCAGTAGGTAGCGGGCTAACTGCGCGGGCGATTCCAATTCCGGATAGATCCGCACACTGTCGATCGACACGCCGTTCATACTCACCCCCGAGCAGTAGTCCGCCGTGCCCAACCGAACGGCAGAGCGGAGCGACGAGGATAACGGCTAATGCGACGGCGGCGGAGCCACCCCCGGTTCGCGTGCACGACGTCATCGTTTAGCGTCGGTCGTCGATCGGCGTTCTCGCAGCCGCGACGAAAACCGCCGCCGGCTGCATGTCGCGGCCGCCCATCCGAATCGCCTTCTCGATGAGAGCGAGTCCGTCCACGTGCGTGGGATCCGTTCTGAGCTTCCAGACGATGTGCTGTTCGGGGGGCAGCGCTTGTCCGATCCGCGCGGCTTGTCGGATCGTCTCGACGAAATAGCCCGCGTCAAACCACGCCGCCGGGCCGTTCCCGACATCGCCGGCCGCGTTGGCTCGGGCGATGAGGCGCGCGGCTAACGATTCCGCGAGGCCGGTTTGCCTGGCCGCGTAGATCGCGGCGCGGCGCAGCGTCTCGCGGCGCACGTTGACCGGCGTCTGCGGCGTGAGCAGTGACACCGTGTCGTCGCTCAGGTGGGTGAGGTCGTATGAAGCCAGCGCGCCGTTCCAGGCGGGCCCGCTCGACCACGGGAGCGACTGCGCCGTGCCGATGTCGATCGGCCCACAGATGAGCGGCGGGCCGGCGAGCGCCGGGGCCGCGGTCACGACGAGCGCGAAGGCAAGTGAGAGGAGAAGCTTCTTGATCATGTCGTCCTCGTGGATGGCGGACGAGATCGTCCGCTCAGGCTGAGGATCGCACGGTGCCGCCGCGCCGGCGGAGTAACGGCCGGTGCGCGGCGGTAACCTTACCGTAAGGTTCGCCCGAGTTCTTGAAGTGAAAGGAGCGCCGTGCCAGTGTGAACGAGATGGACGGCATCCTCGTGCAGGCGGTACGCGATCATCTGGAGCGCATCGTCGCCGACGACCTGTTCTCGGGCGCCGCGCGCCTCTGCCGCTTCCTGCGCTTTACCGTCGAATCCAAGATCGGCGGCCGCGAGGATCAGGTGAAGGAATTCGTGATCGGTCGCGAGGTCTTCGACCGCAAGGACGGCTACGATCCGCGGCTCGATCCGATCGTCCGCGTCGAGGCGAGGCGGCTGCGCGCGAAGCTCGCGGAATACTATGCGGGACCGGGGCGTACGGAGCCGCTCCGGCTCGAATACCCGCGCGGAAGCTACGTTCCGATCGTGACGAGGCCTACGCCGGTCGTCGCGGATGCGCCGCCGGCGCGCCGCCGCAGTTTGACGTGGCTCGCGATCCCCGGCGCGATCGTCCTCGCCGCGGTCATTCTGGCCGCCTACCGTTTCGCGCCGCCAGCACGACCGCAAACCGTCGCCGTGCTGCCCGTGCGATGGATCTCGGACGCGTACGGGTTGGACACGACCGATGCCGGCATCGCCGAAGCCGTCGACGGCGAGCTGGCAAACCGCGATATCGCGCGGGTCATCGCCTGGCCGGTCATGCTCCGCTATCAAAGTGCGCACCGGTCGTCCGAGTCGATCGGCGCCGAGCTCGGCGCGTCGACGCTCGTCGTGATCGCCGTGCGCGACGCCGATCGCGGAAAACTGGTGAGCGCCTTTCTCATGGACGCGGTGTCGGGGCAGAAGCGCCGGGTGAAAAGCTACACGGTCGACAACGTCTCGACCCTCGCCGCGCAACGCTCCGTCGCGCACCAAATCGTCGGTGACCTCAAACCGCTCCTCCAGCGTTAGGTCGGCGTTTACAACGATCGCATACGCTTCCATGCCATCGCCGCCGGTGAAGGCATCGACTGGTCGACGTGTCCGCGCTACGCGCGAGCGCGTGCGTTCCCGTGATAGAATCGGCACATGGTCGATCACCTGTTTGCGGACGGCGGCCTCGCCGCATTGTACGACCGGTTTTGCCCGCGAGCACAACGAGCGGACTTCGATTTCTATCTACCGCTCGTGATGTCGGCGAGGGCCGTTCTCGATGTCGGCTGCGGGACGGGTGCATTGCTGCAGGAGGCTCGGGATGCCGGTCATCGAGGTCGGCTATGCGGGCTCGACCCGGCTTCCGGTATGCTGGCGCAGGCGCGTAAACGACGGGACATCGAGTGGATCTTAGGGGATCTCGCGTCGACCGGCTGGGACAGCGAGTTCGAACTCGTCGTCATGACGGGTCACGCCTTTCAGGTACTTATCGAGGACGATGAACTGCATCGCTCGCTCGCCGCGATCCGTTCGGCATTAACCGGCGACGGCCGTTTCGTCTTCGAAACGCGCAACCGGCTGGCGCGAGCATGGGACGACTGGACGCCGGAAAACGCGGTTGAGTTCGAGGACGCCGAAGGCGTCACGGTGCGAATGACGCGCACGGTCACCGCCAATGTCGATGATCGCCTCGTTTCGTTCACCCACACGTTTACCAGTCCGCGATGGAATCAGCCACAGGTAAGTACGAGTACGTTGCGATTTTTTGATGCGGCTTCGCTCTCGCCTTTCCTGGTTGACGCCGGCCTTGCGATCGAGGAGCAGTTCGGAGACTGGAACCGAACGCCGGCGATTGCCACGAGCCCGGAGATCATCACGATCGCGCGCCGGGCTGCCGAGGATCGTCAGCACGGCGCCGTGCCGGTGTGAACGAGATGGACGGCATCCTCGTGCAGGCGCGGCCGGTGGGAAGCTGCGCACTTACACGTGGCTTACTCGCCGTGCGCGTAACCGCCGAGAAAGTCGCAAGCGATACGGTCGATGCGCTCTCGATATGAGGAGGCGGCCCGATGTGCGCTCAATGGTTGGCCCCGTTCGATCCCCAGGCCGCCGAGGCCGATCCCGCTGCAAAGACGCACGCCGTTCATGCGGCGCTGATCCGGGTCGGCCCGCTGGGCTCGATCATTTACTTCTCGGGGAACCGCTGGGACGGCGGCAACCACAATTCCGGCAGCGTCGACCACACCGCGCTCTATGACTGCCAATCGCGCACGTCGACGCGCCCCGGCTCGCCGACCGGCCCCGGCGGACTCGCTCCGAGCGGTTTCTTGGACATCTTTTGCAGCGGTCACGCGCTGCTGCCGGACGGGCGGCTCCTGGTAGGCGGCGGTACGAGCTTGATGGGGGTCGACCCGAACAGCGCGGACGTCCACGCCGGTCATTGGGGCGGGCTGCGCGAGGCGTTCGTGTTCGATCCTGCGACCACGCCGAAGTGGAATGCCCTTGCGCCGATGAACCCGTTTTCGAATGGCGGAACGCCGAAGGGCGGCGGCCGCTGGTATCCCAGCTTGGTGACGCTCGGCGACGGATCGATCATGGCGATGTGCGGTCATCCGCGCATCGCCGGCACCGATGTCGACGAGCACCCCGAATTGCTCGGACTCGCTGAGGACGATCCGCGGCACAACAACAACACGCCCGAGATCTTCCGGCTCGGCGCGGGCGCGTGGCAGCTGCTTTCGCCGCTTGGCGAAGGTTTCGATCACGACTTCGCGGTGTTCTATCCGCGCGCGCACGTTCTGCCGACGGGATTTCTCCTGATCGTTCAGCCCCTTTACGAGGCCGGTGGTTCCGCCGACGATCCGATGGATCAGCTCGCGAACAAGAGCTTGATTTATGACACCTCCGCGCAGCACGTCGCCGCTTCATTCACCGGCCCCCAGGCGGTGGACGGGGCGTATCTCAATCCGGGTTATGCCGCGCAGCCGACGACGTCGGTGCTCCTGCCGCTGCTGCCGGAGAACGGCTATCACGCGCGCGTGCTGCTCGCGGGCGGCGTCACGGCGCTGGTCGCCGAGATCGTCGCCGGCTCCGAAGGGGCGACGACGTGGGTCGCGACGTCGCCGCGCGGAATCACGCGGTCGCGCTCGCACAGTGTCGGTACCTTGCTGCCGACGGGCGAGGTTTTTATTTCGGGCGGCATCGACGATCCCGGGACGCCGCCGCCTAACGGATACGATCAAGACTTCGGCGTTCGCGTCCCCGAGATTTTCGATCCGATCGGATACCCCTGGAGCGCGGGGCCGAACACCTGGCGCGCGCTCTCGGCGACGCCCGCGACCGTTACGCGCGGCTATCATTCGAATGCGCTGCTGCTCCCCGACGGTCGCGTGTGGACCGCCGGATCCGAAGTGAACAGCGTTTTCGGGGCTGCGAGCGCCGAGCTGCGCGTCGAGCTCTTCGAGCCGGATTACATCGGGGCGGCCGACCGTGCGACGATCACCGCTTCACCGCCGAGCGTCGGGTACGGCGAGGCGTTCGACGTGCACTACAGCATCCCGGCCGGTTCCGCGCATCCGACGATCGCGCGCGTCGCGGTAACGCGCTGCGGCGGGGCCACGCATGCGTTCAACTACGACCAGCGATACGTCGGCCTGACGTTCACGGCGGGGCCGCCGGGAGTGCTTCACGTGACCGCGCCGCCGAACGGCAACGTCGCCGTCCCGGGACAGTACCTGCTCTGGATCCTCGATGACGGCGGGCGCCCGTGCGTCACGGCGCCGTTCCTGCGCATCGCCGGCATCCGCATGGAAGCGGTGATGGATCGCAGCACGTTTTCGGTCGCCGACGTGTCGGCGGGCGCATCCGGCGGGCACACCACATTTCCGCACGCGTTCTACGTCGTCTTCGACGGCTTCATCCCGAGCGAAGCCGGCGCAGCCGCACCGGTCGCCGCGTTCTCGGTCGGAGGGATAGCTGCCACGCCGTCGGGTGACGTGGCGCAGCCGTCGCTGGAGCTCCCCGGTTCGCCGCAGCTCGCGCAGCGCGTCACGTACACGTTCGACTTGACGTTCACCGGAACGGACGCGTTCGCGGGCATCGCGGACGATGCCACGGTGCCCGTGGGCGTGACCATCACCTCGCAGTACCATACCTGCACCGCGCGGCTCGACCTGATCGCGTCGCCGAACCCGTTCATGAGCGACGGCCCGGTGTCGTATCTCAGCACCGATCTGCGCGCGTTCCAAATGACGGCCGCGCAAGCCGCGACGTACGTGCCGGGCCATGTTTGGAGCAATCCGAACGCGTTCATCCAAGCGCTGATCCTGCACCTGAACGCCGCTCCCGCAACGTCGTCGACGTGGTTCGGCAACCTTCCGGGTGATGAGTGGGCGAGCCGGATCTCGCTCTTGCCGACCGCCGACGGCACGCCCGGCGGGACGCCCGTCTACAATTTCGCGCTCGCGCGCGTGCGCAAGGACAGCGCGGTGACCGACACGGTCGAGAACGCGAAGTACGTGCGCGTGATGTGGCGCGTCTTTCGTACGATGCAGCCGGCGCTCGTGTACGACACCGCGACGATCTACCGGCGCGCGGCGCATCCGATCGTGGAAATGGGCGCCACCGTCACGACCGACGCGATCCCGCTGCTCGGGGTGACCGGCACGGAGGCCGTCTCGATCCCGTTCTTCGCGGTACCGCGCGTCGCAACGAACGAGGACATGTCGGCGCAGCCGGACGACCCGAACCTGCGGACCCTCGGTTCCGTCGCGCACACCCAGACGCTCGCGTTCTTCGGGTGCTGGCTCGACCTCAACCAGCCGCAAGCGCGCTTCCCGCGCTACCCCGGCAATCAAACGAATTTCAGCTCGACCCCTGCGGCGGATCTGCGCTCAATTCCGGAGCTGATGACGGGGTTTCACCAATGCCTGGTCGCCGAGGTGCACTACAAGCACGATCCCGCGTCGCCGGAGCTCCCGCAAGCCGGCGACACGCCGGGCTCGAGCGACAAGCTCTCGCAGCGCAACCTCGCATTCGGGTCTTCGGCGAATCCCGGGACCGCCGCGACGCGCACGGTGGAGCATTCGTTCGAGCTGCGCGGATTCGGTCGGACCACCCAGAAGGGCGCAGCGGTCGTGCAACGCCCGCGCATCCAAGCGCTGGTCGTGTGGTGGGAGAATGTTCCGCGCAACTCCGTCGCGACGTTCTACTTCCCCACGGAGAGTGCCGCAGCGATCGTTGCCGCACAGCCGGTGGACCGCGGTCAGACGCTGGAGGCGCTCGACGAGCACACGCTGCGGTGCACCGTCATCGGGGACTGCCTGTACCTGCCGGTCCCGCCGAATGCATTGGAAAGCATCCCCGGACTGCTGACGCTCGAGCTACCGGCCGGCGTTCGGCGCGGTGAGGTGTACCACGTCCGCGCGCAGCAGTTCGCCTTCGGGCGCGTTCTCGGCGCGTTCGAGCTGCGCGTCCTCGTGAAGGGAAACGCGGAGATCATCCGCGAGGACGCCGACCATCTGGCGTTGCTGCGGCACGCGATCGAGGTGACGCCGCCGCAGGACCGCTGGCTGCCGATTCTTCAACGGGAAGCCGCGCGTCTCGCTGCGCGGCTCGACGCGATGGGCGTCGATTCGAACAAGATCGCAGGATCGCCGTACGGTGCGCCGCACGGCACGGCGGGCGCGGGCGGCGGAGAGGAGCCCGGCAAGGACCGTGAGGGCTGCATGCTCGCCGTTTTGAGATGGCTGAAACAGTGCCTTCGCAGGATCATCCGTCTGTTCAAAAAGTGAACGAGTCGCGACCGTCCGCGGTGCCGAGGATAGTCAGCACGGTAGCTCGCACAAGCGATCCATGAGCAAAATGTTTTCGTCCCTCGCGATCGTTGCAACGCTCGTGCTTGCCTCGTCGATCCCAGCAACTGCGGGCACGAATGCCGACAGCTTCAGCCCCGTCTTCGTCAAGCTCAGCGCCGTCGGCGGGTCCGGTCAATCCGGCCGCGCGATCTTGCGGCAACTCGGGCCGCAGATCGCCGTCTCCGCGACCGTCGCGAACGAATCGCCCCTGGTGCTGGAACCGTCGCACATTCACAAGGGTAGCTGCGGGTCGAACGCGCCGATCGTGCGCGAGCTCGGCCTCGTCACCCGCGGAGTTCTCGGGACGACGCTCGTCTCGGGCTTCACGATTGCGCAGTTGCACGCAATGCACGCGTCGATCGCCGTCCATAAGTCGGACAAAGCGCTGGGCGTCATCGTCTCTTGCGGAAACATCTAGCGGCCGCCGGGACAGCCCGTCGCAGTGCGTGAACCGCGCACGCTGGAGAACCGGCTGCAGAGCGCGATCGCGAAGGCAGCGGGCTTTCTGCGCGAACGCCTACGGTCCGGTGCGTACGGCCTCGCGTGCGTCGGAAGCGACGGGACCCCGCGCTTCTCGGACGACAAAGGACACGTCTTCGTCGCATCATTCCTCGCCGAGGCGATGAGCGGGCTGCTGGACGAGATCGACAGAACGCTCATCCTCGTCCGGATCCTGTCGGAGGAGAACGAGGGAACGTGGGGCTTCTCGCCGCCCGGGCCGTACCACCTCGAGGAGTTCCGCGTCTTTCACGTCGACTCCGACGACACCGCATACGTGATCCGCACGCTGCGACGGCTCGGCGTGAACCGTCCGCCGCAGTGTCTCCTGCGATTCTATCGCGAGCGCGAGCGGGTGTTCGTCACGTTCGACGCGCCGGGTCCGGCTTCGCTGGTGACGGAGCCCTCGCCGCACAATAACCTCCTCGCGCATCCCGAAGTGAACGCGAACGTCTATCTCGCGCTGCGAGGCACGCACCTCGAGGAGCTGATCGATTACGATCTGCTGCGGCGGGCGCAGGACGAGCGCGGCTTCTGGCAGTCGTACTTCTACCCGAGCTCGCTGTACGGAACGCTGCTCGCGCTCGACGTGCTTCGCGACGACCCGCGGTTCGCGCCGGCGGTCGCGCGCGCGCTCTCATTCATCGCCGGCTCGCAGAACGCCGACGGTTCGTGGGGCACGGACGGTGACCCGTATGAGACGGCGCTGGCGGTCGCCGCGACCGCGCCGCATCCGGCCTATGCGGCGTCGACACAGCGCGGCGTCCAGCACCTGCTCTCGTCGATGAGTGCGGACGGAGGTTGGACGTCGCGCGCGTGCATCTGGGAGTTCCACGCCGGCGAGCGCGACGTGTGGCGCGCGTACGATACGCACGGTGCGTTCGTTTCGGCTCGTTGCGCCACGGCGCTGCGGCGAGCCGCCGGCCAGCTCGCCCCGTTCCCCTGATCGGTTTTACGCCGATGCGCACGTGAAGGGGAGTCAGCACCAAAAGCTTGCGCGATAGTAATGAGCCCACAGCGGCTGAACGGAATAACCGCAATGTTCGCGCTCCTGAGTTGCGGCCCCCAATTCGGTATGGCTTGCCCGCGCCAACCAATCAGCAGATTGGTGGCCCGGTGGCAACGTGACTTGATCGGTCGCGTCATAGAGCACGCCGTTTGAAGCGCCCAAGAAACCGTCCCAAATGAACACGACGAGTCCTGGTCGCTCGTTGGCCGGGAGGTCAGCAATGATCCGATCGTAAGAGTACTTCAACGCGCTAAATCGCACGATTTCTCCAAGATACATACACGAATAAAGAAATCCAAGCGGGTTCAGCGCCACCAGGAGCAAGGTGACCGGAAGGATCGCCGTCAGAAGACTTCGCCTCCATGCCTTCCTCATTGCAGAACGGATACAGCATATGAGAGATCCGATGCCCGCAAGCCCCCATCCAAACGAAATGGGTATCGCAACGAAAAGTGCTCCGAATCCGAGCGACGCGAAAAGCATGATGAGAGCCAAGGGCACGCCAAGCGCGGCGACGGCGAACGCGCGGGCGAGGTAGACGCTATCCTGCTCGTGTGAACGGAACAGGTCGGTTTCAGCCATCATCCGTGTCTTTTGCGTCGCGCCCGATCTTTCCTTTGCATTGCAAAGTAGTCGGCTGTCGTTGCTCTGCCGTCCGCTTGGTCTGACGCATGTCCTGGTTGCAGGGCGATCCGCCGCATCGGTTCGAAACGTCGGGCGGTGCGCCTCTCACCCGGAATTTCACGCGCGCTCATCGCGGTGGTCTTCGTCATAAGCGTCGTCGCGGGGATCAAGACCGGACAATATCGCTACACCGAGCTGACCTTGACGGCGTTCACGTCGTACGCGGTCCCGCTGGAGCAGCACGGCATCTCGCAGCATGCGTTCGCGCTGTACTTTCTTATCAGCGAAGCGCTCATCGCGGTGACGTTCGCGGTGACCGGGCTGTTCATCGCGCTGCGCGGGCCCAAGACTCCGATGGCCGTGTTCGCGGCGATCGCGCTGATGCTGTACGGTGTCACGATCCCGCCGCCGATGCACGCGCTGATCGTGAACGCGCCGCAGCTCGCGACCTGGGTCATGTTCGAGCGCAGCATCGGCTTCGGGCTGTTCATCGTGTTCCTGTACGTGTTTCCGGACGGGCGGTTCTCGACGTGGACGGTTCGACTGCTCAGCGCCGCCGTGCTGATCTGGACCGCCCTGTGGCCGTTCGTCGCGGGGGCGAATCCATATCAGCTGCCGCGCCCGTGGCCCTTCCTTCTGATCGGCGCGGTGTTCGCGAGTGCGGTAGCGGTACAGCTGTACTGGTTCTACCGCGTGCGCTCGCCGCTCGAGCGCCAGCAGACGAAGTGGGTCGTCTACGCCGTCACAGCCTCGGTCGCGGGCGATTTCCTTACGCACCTGCCGTGGCAGATCTTCAACATGCCGCGGGGCACAGATCTCGACGTCTTGCTGATCCACCAGCCGTTCTTCGTCGCGTTTCAGCTCGCGGTGCCGGTCGCCATCGGGTTATCGGTGCTTTACTACCACCTCTGGGAGATCGACTTCGTCGTCAGCCGGACGGTGCTGTACGCGATGATCACGACCGCGGCCGCGATCCTGTGGGAAGCCATCCACTTGACGAGCGGGAAGCTGATCGAGAAGGCGATGGGCCCGCAGTCCAGCGCGTTCGCCGGCGGGACGGCGACGGTCATCACCGGCTTCTTCCTCAAGCCGATGTACGAAAGCTTCAAGAAGGCGGTCGACAAGCGGCTCACGCCGCCGACGCTCGATCTCTCGGACGAGTTTCCGGAGTTCGAGCCCGACGTGCGCTCGCGCTTGACCGTTCCGCACGTCGTGACCGCGCTGGTCGAGCACGCGCCGGCGCTCTTCGACGTCACCGACAGCGCGGTGTATCTCTACCGCGACGGTAATCTGGTGCTGCAGTCGGCGCGCGGGTTCGGCGGCGTGCCGCCGGACGCCGCGCCGGATGCCGGCGCGATCGCCACGCTGCGCCAGGGAAAGGCGGCGCGGCCCGAGCCGAACGACGACGCGCCCGTATACGCACCGATCGTCGTCCCGCGCGCGAAGAACCCGGATCTGCTCGGCGTCCTCTATCTTGGCCGGCGCGACGGCGAGAAGGGCTACTCGCAGCTCGAGGTCGCGGCGCTCGAAGCGCT
Organism: Candidatus Elarobacter sp.; assembly: GCA_036403315.1. Taxonomy (GTDB): domain Bacteria; phylum Vulcanimicrobiota; class Vulcanimicrobiia; order Vulcanimicrobiales; family Vulcanimicrobiaceae; genus Vulcanimicrobium. Next base: position 81,910 of record DASWRD010000121.1, on the reverse strand, counting down.
CGGGCGCAAGGCCGGGATGGCGCTCTACCTTTCGGAAGCGCGCGCCGCGACGTCCGCGACCGCGCCGTCGCGCACGGCGGTCGCCGAGAGCAGCTGACGGATCACCGGTGTCTATTGCAGCTGGAGATACGCGCCGGCGACGTCGCGATTGCCGAGGCCGGCGCGCAGCGCATCGTCCCACTGTCCGCCGATCGTCTTTGCGATCGGCAGGCTCCGATTCGCGCGCGCCGCGGCGTCGAGCGCGAGATGCAGATCCTTCGTTGCCAGCGCGAGCGAGAAGTCGGGATCGAACGTCGCGTGCTCGATCTTCGCGAGCTTCGCGAGCGCCCATGGCGCGTTGAGCGCGGTGCTCCCGAGACAGTCCGACAAATCGTCGAGCGAGACGTCGAGCGATTGCGCGAGCGCCGCCGTCTCGGCGATCCCTTCGCCGAGAATTGCGAGCCACATGTTGAGGACCATCTTCATGCGCGAGCCGCTTCCGGCGCGCTCCCAGCGCATCGTCTTCTGACCGAGCGCGCCGAATACGGGCGTCAGCGCGTCGAGCGCCGAGGCGGGGCCCGACGCCAGGATCAGCAGCTTCCCCTGTTCCGCCGGTGCCTTCGATCCCGAGACGGGAGCATCGACGAACACGACATCGGGGCGGAGCTGCTGCCCCAGCGCCTTCGCGCGCTCGGTTCCGTCGACCCCGATCGTGCTCATCTGCAACCAGATGGCGCCTGCCCGCATCGCCGGGAGCGCGCGCGGCATCGTCTCTTCGAGCGACGCGATCGTCGGAACCATCGTCAGCACCACATCGGCGTCGCGGACGGCGTCCTCTGGCGTGCGGACCGCCTCGGCGCCGGCATCGGCAAGCCGCGCCGCAGCGGGATAGGAAACGTCCCAAGCGCGCACGTGCATCCCGGCTCCGAGCAGCCGTCGCGTAAACGCGGATCCCATGGTACCGGTGCCGAGCACCGCGATCGTTTCTTTTGCCATCATGTGTTCCTCACTCCCGGTATACGGCGCAACCCAGAGACGGGCCAGAGATGTTAGCCCTGTCAGCGGCGGCCCAGCCCACCGAAGCGCACGAACGTGAACTCCTCGCTGGGACGCAGCTCGTGCGCCTGCTGGCGAGCTGCAAGGAGAAGGTGCTTTGGCGCCCGCACGGTCGGCGCCGACTCGACGTACAGCACGCGCGGGAACGGGTCGCCGGCAGCGTTGGGGTTGTCTCGCGCTTCGATCACGCCGAGGTCGCCGAACTCGGTGATCATTCGTGTGATTTGCGGGATGTACGGCCCGCTGTAGCCGAAGCTGCGCAGCCAGCGCACTCGGCGGTAGAACGCGTGCATCCGCTGGTCGAGCGGCAGCGCCGCGTCGACGACGATCTCGAAATCTTCTTCGGTGAGTACGTCGTTGGGAACGCGCGACGGCCAGAACGACGGGATGAAGATCTCGTTCGGCAGCGGGTTTCCGGGCCAGGCGTAGCCGGCGCGGCACGACGCGGTATCGGTTTGCCAGGGGACGGCCATCCAGCGCGTGATGTCGCCGGGACCGTTCCAAAAGAGCGGTCCGTCCGAAAGGCTGATGATCGCGGGCGTGATGTACGGCCCGTAATTAGGCTCGGGCAGCGTCGCCGGGCGTTCGCGCAGGCGGAACGATTCCCGGTACATCGTGATCTGGCGCATCGGCCACGTCATCTCGCAGCCGGGGTGGAACGGGCCGCCCATGCACCAGTGCAGCGCCGCCATGTCGAGCGTGCTTGGCTGCATTTCGAGCGGCAGCTTCTCGATGTGCGCGACGTGCCCGTCGGGCTCGTGGAGGTCGTCGACGAAATCGCCTTCGGACCAGCGCTGGAACAGCTTGTACTTGGTCGCCGTGACGTTGAAGTACACGCGCGGGCTGTTGTCGTAGTTGCCGAACGCGTCGCCGTAGAGCGGCGGCCACGCGATCGGGTTCTGGCCGGTCAGCACGGCCGGCTCGGGCGGCACGCGAAGCTGGTTGAAGAGCTGCACCCGCAGCTCGCGGTACGGATCGTCACCGTGCGCGGGCTTGGTTTTCGAGAGGCGGTCGATGAGATCGGCGCGCGTGAAGTCGTTGGGCGCCTCCCAGCCGAACGCGTTCAAGAATCCGGCGTTGACCCATTGCGCGTCGACCATCTGCTGCAGCAGCGGCAAGATGTCGTTGCGGAACGACGGCGTCCACGTCTTCGCACTCGCGGAGGGAAGAAACCCGCCGGCGAACGTGTCGTACAGGACGTCGTACAGCGTCTGGGGCGTCACGATGCCGGGGCCGTAATTGGGCGGCGCGGTGACGACCCAAGCCGGGTCGGCGTCGTACGTCGTGGCGCCGATCGTCACCGTCGCGCGGACCGGTCCGTCCGACGTGTCGTCGTGCCACCCGTCGTTGTTCGCGAAGGTGACGGGCGTCGTGTCGGGTTGGAAGCTCGCGCTGACGCCGCGGCCGCCCAGGAACAGCAGCCGTCCTTCCTCGTCGGTGCGCAGCTCTCCGAGATAGACCTTCGTCCCGACGAACTCACCCGTGTCGAACGGCACCGCCGCGGCGTCGCTTCCTGAGATCGAACGCGGCCCGGGATCGATCACGAGCTTCGCGCGATCGTCACCGGTGAACGCGGCGTTGCGGATCTGGGACTGCTCGTTGTTCGCGGTCGCTTCGGGGATGTCGAGCGCGACGTCGAAGTCGTACCACGCCGCCTTCTTGTTCGCGACGTGCACCGTCCACTCGATCGCGCCGTCGTTCGCCGTCACCTCACCCAAGACGCGTCCTTTCGCGTCATATGCGTAGATTCGGAACAGCGCGGCTTGGCGCTTGAGCTTGCCCGCGGAGTCCTTGTAGAAGCCGAGTTGCTGCGGCGTCGCATACGGCAGCTCGGGCCCGATGAAGTACGCGTCCTCGCTGTTCCCCACGCGAGCGATGCCGATAGCCGGATGGATTCGCACCTTCGCGATCGACGAGACGTCCATACGCACCCCTGCGAGCAGTAGTCCGCCGTGCGTGTACGAACGGCAGAGCGGACTTGTGATGATACCGGCTAATGCGACGACGGCGGAGCCGACCCCCGTTCGCGTGCACGACGTCGCCGTTCTCGGCGGCGGACCCGCGGGGTCGGTGACGGCACTGGAGCTCGCGCGCCGTGGGCGCGACGTCGTGCTGCTCGAGCGCACGCGGTTCGACGGTCCACGCTTCGGCGAAACGCTGCCGCCGGAGATCAACCCGCTCTTGCGGCGGCTCGGCGCCTGGGACGCATTCCTCGCCTGCGGGCCGCTGGAGTCGCCGGGGACGATCTCCGCCTGGGGTTCGCCGGTCCCCGATGAGACGGACTTCGTCGCGAACCGGCACGGCAACGGCTGGCACGTCGAGCGCAACGCGTTCGATGCGGCGTTGTGCGAGCTGGCCGCGAGCGAAGGCGTGCGCGTGTTGGTCGGAACGGCGGTGTCGAGCTGCCGTCGCGACGCTGCGGACGGCACGTGGACGGTGACCACGGCGAACGCGAAGGACGGTCCGGTCCGCGCGCGCTTCGTCGTCGACGCCACCGGACGCAACGGCGTTCGCTTGGACGAGACGGACGGACGCGTCGTCGAGGACACGCTCGTCGCGGTATTCCTTCAGTTCGCGCACGACGACGGTCCACCGAAAGACTTGCGCACGCTCGTCGAGGCCGCGGCCGACGGCTGGTGGTACTGCGCACCGCTTCCGGGCGGCCGCACGATTGCGGCGTTCTTCGTGGAGCCCAATTTCTACGTCGAGCAAGGCGTCGGCTTGGGCGAGCAGCTGCGCGGCGCGCCGCTGACGTGCGCACGCGTCGGGCGCGCCAGGCTGGTGCGGTCGGACATCGTCCACGTCTCGTCTTCGATCCGCACCCGCGTCGCGGGTGACGGCTGGGCCGCCGCCGGCGACGCGGCGGCATCGTACGATCCGCTCTCCGGCTACGGCATCACGAAGGCGCTGCAGAACGCGAGCGCGATCGCCGACGCGATCGCGCGCGGAGATCTGGACTCGTACAACGACAACGCGCACCATGCGTTCGCCCCGTACGTCCGGCAGAAGCGGGCGTACTACGCGATGGAGCGCCGCTGGAACACGCCGTTCTGGCAGAACCGGCGGTGAGCGGAACCCTCAAGGACGGTTGCCATCGTTTGCTGAGCCCATGCCGCTCCTACGACCGGTGCGTCAGGATTGGTTTCAAGCAGCGCAGCCGCCGGCAAGAAGGGTTCGGGCTCCCGGCTATAACAGCGGACCACACTCCACGCCGCAGGGATCATCGCCGTGCTTCAATCCCGGGACAAACGTATCTCCATCTACCAGCCCGAGCAGCCGGGACTGATCTTCCCGGAGCTTCCGACGTTCTCGAACTTCGCAGAGGAGCGCGCATACCGCAAGAAGCACCTCGTTGCCGCCGTTCGCGCTTTCGCGCAACAGGGCTTCGACTACGGATTCGCGGGGCACCTCACCGTCCGCGATCCCGAGCACACGGATCTCTACTGGACGAACCCGATGTGCGTCCACTTCTCGCAGGTCAAGCTTTCGAATTTCGTGTTGGCCGATCACGACGGCAACGTCGTGGAGGGTGAGCACGCGATCAATCGGGCCGGCTTCGTGCTGCACTCATCCGTCCATGCCGCGCATCCCGACATCGTGGCGATGTGCCACGCACACACGACGTACGGAACCGCGTGGTGCGCCACGGGCAGGCCGCTCGACATGATCAGTCAGGACGCGGCGTGCTTCTACGAAGATCACGTCGTCATAGGCGCGTCCGCCGGCGCCGTCGCTGTGGAGAAGCAGTCGGGACAGTCGGTCGCCGAGGTGATCGGAAAGAACCGGGCGGCCCTGCACCAGAATCACGGGCTGCTGACCGCCAGCCGTCACAGCATCGACGACGCCGCGTTCTGGTTCATCGCGCTCGAGCGCTGCTGCCAAGTGCAGCTGCTCGTCGAAGCGTCGGGCGTCAAGCCGCAAATCGTGTCGGAGAAGAGCGCGCGCTACAGCCGCGAGCACGTGGGCAACGAGTTCATCGGCTGGCTTCACTTCCAAACGATCTACGATCAGCTCGCCGCGACGCAGCCGGACATGTTCGAGTAACGGCCTTGAACGAGCGCGGCGGGCCGTCCGTGTTGGCGATCGTGTGCACGCGCAACGAATCCGTGCACGTCACGCGATGCGTTCGCGATCTCATCGACGAAGGTATCGATGTCGTACTCATCGATAACGAGTCGACCGACGACACGGTCGCCAAGGCGCGCCCGTTCCTGGGCAAAGGGCTGCGAGCGATCGAGACAATGCCCTGGCGCGGGGTGTTCTCGTTGAGCGAGCAGTTGCGCCGAAAAGCCGCGATCGCCGCCGCCGCACCGCATGACTGGATCATGCATGCCGATGCCGACGAAGGATTCGAGGCGCCGCCGGGGCTCGGCGCGATGCGTGCCGCGCTCGAAACCGTTCAGACCGCCGGCTACAACTGCGTCAACTTCCGCCAGTTCGTATTCGTTCCGCTGCACGACGAGAACTTCACGTTCGACGGCTACGCGGACGTGATGCGCACGTATTATTTCTTCGAGCCGAGGCGCCCGCATTTCATGCGCGCCTGGAGACGTGAGCTGGCCGCGCACCTTCCCGAGCACGGCGGGCACGTCTTGCAAGGACCCGGCGTACGCCTTTTTCCGGACGACTTCGCGATGCGGCACTACATCACGCTGAGCGAACGGCATGCAATCGAGAAGTACTGCGAGCGCAGATTCTCCGACGACGACCTTGCGAAGGGATGGCACGGCAACCGGCTCGCGATCGGCTCAACGGCATTTCGGCTCGAACCGCGGCCGGAGCTGCGGACGCTTGCGGCTCCGCGCTCGCGAGCGTACGACGCCAGCGCACCGCAGCGCACGCACTATTGGGAATGGCCGGCGCTTTGACGCCGCGCCGGCTCGCGTGAGCCGGCGGTATCGAGCAGTCGCCGCGCGATCGCGACCGCCTCGTCGCTCGTTTCGGCCCAATGCGCAAGGCCGCTGCGCCCCGTCCACGCCTCGAAGATCGACCGAACCTTGCCGTTCGCATTGTCGAGGACGACGTGCGGAATGCCGAGCAGCGTCGCGAGCTCGTGTGCGTGCAGACGATCGGTGATCACGACACGCGCCGAGCGCAGAATATCGAGCCCGCGTGCGAGCCAGGCGCGCGCGAGCCCGTCGAACGTTGCCGCGGTGCGCGCTCTCGCAGCCGCGTCGCCCGCCGCGGCCGCCTGCAGCAGCCGCTGGTTCTCCGCGAGAAGCGCGCGCGCGGACGGCGAGAAATCGGCGTCCGCCGCGGCCTGGACCCAGTCGACGAACGGGATGTCGGACGGCGGCGCAGGCCGTTCGACGCGCTCGGGATCGCGCCGCCCTAACCAGAGAATTGGAACGTGCGGTGTCACGCCGCTTCGTAACGGGCCGAGTGCGAGCGCAAGGTCGGGCGCGAGCAGCGGGCGCACGCCGAGCACGTCCATCGCGATGCGCACGCTGGGTTGTTCTCGCACGAAGAGCGTGAAGTGCGGATGCGACCGGCAAAGCCGGCCGATGCGCGCGGCGTTCGCGGGGTCGCGGAACCACAGGCTTTGCGGCAGTTGGATGACGTGCCGGTCGGTGCAGCGTTCGAGCACGTGTTCGCGGAGGTCTTGCTGTCCGCGGTACACGTCGCCGAAGTTGCCGCCGCCGTTGAGGAGCAGCGGGGCGTCACCGACAGCCGCGCGCATCGCCGCCTCGTCGAACGTCACAGGCGAACACGAGTAGCCCACCGGGACCCCGAGCCGGCGAAGCAGCGCCTTCGCCCCGAGCCACACCGCGTTATCGCCCGGGTTGTTGTGGTTCGGAAAATTTGCCAGCGCGATCGGCCGGCCCGGCACGAGCACCGGCGCGATCGCTGCCTCGAGCGCCGCGGCCATCGACGCGGCGAACGACTTATGCGGAGTCACGGTCCCGCGGGCGGTCGTTCGTTGACGTTCAGATGAAAGCCCGGGCGAAAGCTGCCGCCGAGCGCCTCGGCGGTGCAGGGTTCGACGCCGTGAAACGTCCGGTCGCCGCGGGCAAAGATGAACGCGGTGTTCGGGCGATACGGCACGGTCGCCACGTGCTGAAATCCCGCCGGATCGTAATGGCGCGAGCCGTTACATGCGAAGCCTGGGTCACGCGGTACGTACAGCGCCGTTCCCAGAGCGTTCGTGTCGCCGCGTTCCGGCACGTAGAACACCGCAGTGAGCACCTTCCACGGCATATCCGTGTGAACGCCCAGCGAATACCCCGGTTCGTGCAGCACGAACATGAACTTCGCGTCGAGGCGCCGCTCGACGAAGTCCGGAGCGTCGAGATCGGCGCCGAAACGCGCGACGAGCCGCGGCCGAAATCGCGCGATCAGCCCGCTGATGAAATCGGCGCTGCGCAGATGTTCGGCGATCGGGACCCAGAGCGCACGCTGTTCCGCGCCGAGCAGCTCCGCGTCGCGCGGGAGAAGCGCTTCCAACCGCAGATGGTCCGCGCCGAAGAACTGCGTTTCGTCGACTTTGGGATGCCGCTGGTACATGGCGCCGCGTGGGAACTTCTCTTCGATCGAGGCGTAGACGTCCGGAGCGAAAACGCGTTCCGCGACGATGTGCTCCCATGGGTCGACGCGGACCGGCGCTGCAGCGATCGCGTCGTCGACGTGCCGGAACGGCTGAGGCAACTGGCGAATCCCGAACACGTCGCGATCATTGTCTCGGTTCGCCACCGCGTCCTGCCGCCGTCCGGTTTCTACTCCGTTGGTGCGGCAGTGCGCGGTAGGCAGTGCGATTGATATCGGCTTCGAGGTCGAGAGCGTACGTGTTTGCCCCCCGGCCGATAGCGTCCCGTCAGAGGGTGCCCGCGAGCTCTTCCATGATCTTGCTCCAGCCGTCCGCGTGACGGTCGCGCGACTCCACGCTCTTGAGCTGTTCGTGCATCAGCACGAGCTCCGTGCCGCCGGCGACGTCGTTGAATTCTAGCGTCAGCAACGAATCGTATTCGTCCGCGGGATCGTCTTCTTCCCATCGCCACGTCATCGTCAGCCGCTCCGGCGCACGAACCTCGCGATACGTTCCGCCGGCGATGAAGCGCTCACCGTCCGGCATCAGCATCACGATACGATAGGTCCCGCCTTCCCGCACGTCCATCTCGATCTCCGGCACGGTAACGTCGCCGGGCCCGAGAAATTTGGCGGCGAGCTGCGGTTTCGTCCAGGCGTCGAACACGCGCTGCCGCGGCGCCTGATACGTTCGGCGCAAGACGATCGCCGGAACAGCCGCCGGCGCACTGGTATCACTCATGTAGACTTCTTTCGTTGTTGAGGTGCTTCTTCGAGAAGATCGCCCAGACGGTCCAGCGTGGCGTTCCAGAAGGTGCGCTGCTTGTCGATCCAAGCCGATGCGGCGTCCATGACCTTCGGCGAGAGCGTGCAGCGGTGCACGCGTCCTAGGACGTGCCGCTCGAGAAGGCCCGACTCTTCGAGCACGCGCACGTGCCGCGAGATCGCCGGCTGTGAGATGGAGAATCCGGACGCGATCTCGCCTACCGTCAATGGCCCTCGCGCGAGGCGCTCGACGATGCGGCGCCGCGTCGGATCGGCCAACGCGGAGAAAACTCCGTCGAACACCGCACTGTTAACCATAGCGTTATATAACAATATCGTTAACTGTCGGCGATGTCAAGCCCCAGCTTCAGCTTCGCCGCGCCGGCAAGAAGCGGCTGTTTCGCAGAAGGCCGGCGGATACCAGCGACACCAGCACGCCGACTGGGAAGATCTCGGCGAAGGTCATCGGCACGCGGTAGAGCGGGTTCCGATACTGTTCTTTGAAGTGCTCCATGCCCGCGATGAATTTCGCCAGCGCCTCGCCCGTGACGCCCTTCGCCTTTTGCTGCTCGATGAGAGCTTTGGCGTACGTGCCGGCGAAATCGGCGTGGGTCGCCGCGACCGCCGACTCCCACGCGACGACGTAGAAGATCCCGGCGACGAAACTGATGCCCAGCCCGAGTCCGAAGGCGGGCCAGAACGCGATGACGCCACCCAAGTCCACGTCGCGACGGCGTTTGATCGCGACGAATACGGTGCTGAGCGCGATCAGCATCGTCGAATAGCCGACGACCAGGCCGTAGGGCGACGGCGCTAGGCCCTTCATCGCGATGGTCATGGCGGACAGCGGAACGCCGACGATGAGGCCCGCTACCGTGCCGTATGCCAAGACTTTTCGAAGCATGAGGTCCTCCTTCAGGCAGATTGGACTCAGCATCAGCCCCGCGGTGGCGCACTGCAATCGGTAAAACGGGTGATTTCGCCGAAATCACCCGAATCGGCAACGCTCAGGGCACGATGCCCAGCTCGCGCGCCTTGTTGATCGCCTCGGTGCGCCGCTTCGCGTCGAGCTTCTCGAACAGACGCGCCACGTGCGTCTTGACCGTGTGGGGCGAGACGTTCAACGCTGCCGCGATCTCTTTGTTCGAGCGCCCGGCCGCGATCTCGTGGAGCACCGCGAGCTCGCGCGGGCTGATGCCGAGCGCCGCCTGGGCCTTCGCGTTCCCATCGAAGACCGGCGGTTGCGCGCGGCCGATCACGCGCACGCCGATGTAAACGCCGAGTGCGAGGAAGCCTGCGGCGATCGCGAACGTGTACAGCCGGCCTGAATGGGCGCGCGCCAGCTGCCGGTAATCGATCCACTGCAAGGCGACGGTCCCCGCCGCCAACAGGGCGCCGTAGAGAACGACCGGCTTCCAATCGGCCCGCGTCCGCCGCCCAGCGCGTTTCATGCGGTCCGCGTGCGAAACTCGATCCGCCCTCTCCTCCTATGCCCGTGCGAACGCGATCCTCAGGATGAGCGGCAGGTTCGCGAGCAGTATCGTGGCCCACGTCAGCGCGCGGTGCTTGTCTTCGACGAGATAGAAAATCCGCGCCGGAAAATAGAGCAGCGCCGCGCAGGCTGCGGTCGCCACGAGCCGCCCGATCACGTCGGTGACGCTGCCCGGCCTCCCCAACGGCGTCTGCGTGACGATCTCCGTGAACGGTGCGCTCGCCGTCGCGCCGCCCCAGAGGATCTGAAGCCCGATCGCATTGAGGTAGATGCACGTGTCGCCCAGACGCTCCGCCGCGGGTGTCGTGAGAAACGTCCAGCGCGGCGGCTTTTGCGGCCTGACGAAGTAGCGATACACCAATACGACGCTAACGATGCTCCACGCGAATCCGGCGAGAGCGAATGCGACGCTCGCGTCCGCGCCGGCCGAAAAGACCTCGCCGAGGACGACCGCCGCAACGCCGCACAGCACGAACATCATCGCCACGTACACGAACATGAACCAGAACAGAAGACACCCCGCGCCTGACTCGGTGCTGAACGCATGCCTTCGATGAAAGGACCAGCGCTTCAGTACCGGCCCCACCGGTTGGATGAGGATGAGGCCGGCGAAAAAGAGGCCGATCGCGAGCTTCGCACGGACGTCCTCGACCGCACCGTGCACGACATGGTGCGCGACCATCCCGAGCGCTCGCAGCAGCAGCAGATTGACGACGAAGACGACGAGATCGAGTGCGATCCCGCGGTTGTTCGGCGCCAACATGCTGCTGCGAACGCTACGCGCCGTCGCCCATCAGCGATGGATCGCCGCTGTCAGGCGGCGGCGTCACGCTTGTTGGCGGCGCTCGACGACAGGAAAGCGGCTCCGATCAGCAGCGCGCCGATGAAGCCGGTGACGATGTCAGGGATCTCATAGCGCACCGATACGAACATGATGGCCGCCAGCGTAGCGATCGCCCAGTAAGCGCCATGCGCGAGATAGCGATACTCGGCAAGCTTGTCGTGATCGACTAACCAAATGGTCAGCGAACGCACGAAATAGGCGCCCGTGCCCAAACCGAACATGATGAGCGGCAAGCTCGTGGTGACGGCGAACGCGCCGATGACGCCGTCGAAACTGAACGAGGCGTCGAGCAGCTCGAGATACAGAAACCCGGCGATGGAGGCGCGCACGATCTTCTCCCCGGCCTCCGCCTGCTCACCGCCGAGCAGCGTGCCCAGCCCCTTCGAGCCGATGAACGCCATGACGCCGAGCACGCCGGCCAGCTCGAAGCCCGCCCGCTGCGGTTCCGGCGCGACGAGATGGGCGACCGCCAGTACCGTGCCGAGCGTGAGCAGCGCCTGGATCGCTTCGATCTGGCCCAGTGAGGAGAGCCGTGCTTCGACCGGACCGATCCAGTGGCTGTCTTTCTCCTTGTCCAAAAAGAACTCGAGCGCGATCATCATCAAGAACGCGCCGCCGAACGCCTCGACCAGGTACTTCGAGCTGCTCAGCTGCGCGGCGTACTCCGCCGGATGCCGAAACGCGAGGTCGACGACCGAGCTCAGACTGTGCGCTGAGGCCAGTGCGACGATCAGAATCGGGAACAGCAGCCGCATGCCGACGACGGCCACGAGGATGCCGAACACGAGAAAGACGCGGCGCCACTTCGCGTTCCAGTGCTGCAGGATCGTCGCGTTGACGACGGCGTTGTCGAACGACAGGCTGACTTCCAGCACCGAGAGCACCGCAACGAGCGCGAGTGCCGAAAGCCCGGCTTTGAGGCCGCCGGCGAAATAGCCGTACGTGAAGCCCGCAAGCAGCATGACTCCCGCGACGACGAACGAGCCGGTGAAATAGCTCATGGGCGTACGGCGCACGGAAGTCGTGCTGCTATCGAGATCGCTCATTGCTCCCCTTTCGCGGGTGTTTGGTGGACGCCGGCGGAGTTGAAGGAGCCGCCCGATACGTCCAGGAATCGGCGCCACCATGGTGGTTGCGTACCCCTGCAAAAAAAGCCTGCCCCACCGGTGTGACAGGTCGTCGTGACGCGAATGTATTCGTGTCGGCTCTGCGGTCCCGCGCGAAGGAGATAAGAATTGTCGATCAACCTGCAAAAAGGTCAGCGTCTGGACGTCGGCCTCAGTAAGATCCACGTTGGGTTAGGGTGGGATCCGTCGGAAGGCAAAAGCAATTTCGAGTACGACCTCGACGCCTCCGCATTCATGCTGGGCGCGAACAAGAAGCTGCCGGGCGATCAATTCTTCATTTTCTATAACAATAGGACCTCGCCCGACGGTGCGGTAGCCGCCGGTGAAGACGACCAAAGCGGGCAATCGACGCAAGGCGGTGACGACGAAACGCTCGACATCGACCTCGATCGCGTCGACCAGCGAGTTCAAGAGATCCTCATCTGCGTGTCCATCCACGACGCGGAAACGCGCCGGCAGAATTTCGGCCAGGTCGGGAACGCGTTCATCCGAATCGTGAACCGGCAAGACAACGTGGAGCTCGCGAAATACGAGCTGGCGGAAGATTTCAGCGTCGAGACGGCCGTCGAGTTCGGGCGGCTCTACCGCCGCGACAGCGCGTGGCGTTTCGAGGCGGTCGGTATCGGCTACCGCGGTGGTCTCGCCGAGCTCGTAAGCAGATACCAGTAGACTCTCGGCTTCGAATGAAGGACGAATAACAATGCGGCGGTTGCCTGTGTATCTCGTGCTCGACACGTCCGGTTCCATGTCGGGTGAACCCATTGAAGCCGTGAAAAACGGCGTCCAAGCACTCGTTTCGGCGCTGCGCTCCGATCCGTACGCGCTGGAAACGGTGCACTTGAGCGTAATCACGTTCGGCAGCCAAGCCGCTCAAACGGTCCCGCTCACCGAGCTGATGGCATTCCAACCGCCGGAGCTTCATGCGAGCGGTGCCACGGCCCTCGGTGAGGCACTGGCTCTCACTGCGGAGCGCATCGATGCCGAGGTGCAAAAAACCACGGCCGATTCGAAGGGCGACTGGAAGCCGCTGGTCTTCTTGATGACGGACGGTATGCCCACCGACGACTTGCAGCGCGGGCTGCAACGGTTTCACGGGGCGAAGACGGGGATGGTCGTCGCGTGCGCCGCGGGGGCCGGAGCGGACACCGCGGTTTTGAAGAAGATCACCGAATCCGTGGTCCAGCTCGACACGGCAGATTCGTCCGCCATCAAAGCGTTTTTCAAGTGGGTGTCGGCCAGCGTCTCCGTCGGCAGCCAAAAAGTCGACGGCGGAGCCGAAGTCAAGAACATTAAGGAGCTCCCGCCGCCGCCTGCCGAAATCAGCGTCGTCGTCTAAAGGAGAGTCTGATGGCTATTACACTCGACAAAGGCCAAAGCATCAACCTCGCAAAGTCGGCGTACGATCTTTCTCACGTTACCGTCGGCCTCGGGTGGGACGTCGCCGAGCAGAGCAAACCGGGCTTCATGGGCAAGCTGCTGGGCGCGAAACCGCAAGAAGAGTACGACCTCGACGTGATCGCGTTTCTGCTGGGACCGAACGGCAAGGTGGCCAACCTCGGCGACACCAAGCTGCAAGGCGGCGATGTCATTTTCTTCAACAACTTGAAGCACACGTCCGGCAAGATTTGGCTGACGGGCGACAACCGGACCGGCGCCGGCGACGGAGACGACGAGCAAATCATCGTCGACCTCAACGCGCTGGATCAGCGCTATCAGCAAATCGTGTTCATCGTGCAGATCTATCAAGGTGAACAGCGCGGGCAGCATTTCGGGGCGGTCAAAAATGCCTACATTCGCGCCGAGGACGCGCGCGGCAACGAGATGGTTCGCTTTTCGATTTCCAGCAATCGCGAGTTCGACGGAAAGCGCTCGATGATCTTTGCCGAGGTCGAGCGCAGCGGCGCGAACTGGAAATTCCGGGCCATCGGGACTCCCTTCGAGTCGGATTCGTTCGTCGATATCCTGCGCAGCACGTATCGCTGAACGACGCCCTAGTGCGCCGGTTGCCGGTCTATCTGCTCATCGACACGTCGGGTTCGATGCGCGGCGAACCGATTCAATCCGTCAACGTTGGCCTGCAGGCACTCGTCGGTTCGCTGCGCCAGGACCCGCACGCGCTCGAAAGCGTGCACCTCAGCATCATCACGTTCGACCGTGAGGTCAGCGTCGCGGTTCCGTTGACCGCGTTGGACGAATTCCAATTGCCCGAGATACTCACCCCGGAGTCGGGGCCGACGCACCTCGGCAGAGCGTTGGAGCTGCTGTGCACGCAGCTCGATGCCGAGGTCGTTCAGTCGACGGCCGAGCAGAAGGGCGATTGGCTTCCGCTGCTGTTCGTGATGACCGACGGAAGCCCGTCCGACCTCGCCGTGTTCAACGAGCAGGTGATTGAGATCAAGGCTCGCCACTTCGCGCAGATCATCGGGTGCGCGGCCGGTCCGAAGGCGAAGGAACAGTTCCTCAAGGAATTTTGCACGCATGTGGTCAGCCTCGACGTAACCGACAGCTCGACGTTCAGCTCGTTCTTCTCGTGGGTGTCGCGAGCCGTTACAACAGGCAGCAGAAGCGTCGGCACCGCGGCGGAGATGCTCTTACCACCCCCGCCTGCCGAAGTGCAGATGGTCGTCTAGGAAAGCGAAAAATGGTGTGATGCGACGCCTTCCGATCTACTTTGTGCTGGACGTTTCCGAGTCGATGGTCGGTGAAAACCACGTGCGGCTCGAGCGCGGGCTCGGCACCGTGGTCCGGCAGCTCCGACAGGATCCGTTCGCGCTGGAAACGGTGTTCGTCTCGGTGATCGCTTTTGCCGGGAAGGCGAAGACGCTGCGCCCCCTCTTGGAGCTCGTCGACTTCACACCGCCCGAGCTCCCCGCCGGGGGCGGCACCGCGTTGGGAAAAGCGCTCGAGCATCTGATGGCCGAGCTCGAAAGCAACGTCACCAGGACCACCGCTGAAAAGAAGGGCGACTGGCGCCCGATCGTGTTTCTCATGACCGACGGGCACCCGACGGACGACCCCGCGCCCGCGATTCGGCGCTGGAACGAGCGCTGGCGCGGGCGCGCACACCTCGTCGCAATCTCGGTCGGGGACGGGGCCGATGCCCGCATGCTCGCGGAGGTCGCCGACGACGTCATCATTCTCGAAGACACGGGCGAGGCCGGCTTCGCCAACTGCGTGCGATGGATCACCCAGTCGATCTCCGTGAACAGCCGGCCCGTCGAACGCGACGCAGGCACGCAATTCCGGTCACCGGATCTCGGAATATCGCTCGCGAAATTCGAGCCGAGCAAATCCGCTCCGGCGCGAAGCAAGTTCGACGAGCGGTTCGCCATCTTTACCGGTCGCTGCCAGCGCTCGCGCGCCCCGTATCTGCTCAAGTACGAGTCGATCGCCGGCGACGGTGCGGGAACCTACAAGTCGATCGGGGCCTACGCGCTGGCCGAATCGTTTTTCGAGCTCTCCGATGCGGGCGCGGCAACCGGCGCCGTATCGGTCACCGATCTGATCGACTCCGCACCTTGCCCGCATTGCGGCAATCCCGACAGCCTCTCGCAATGCAGCTGCGGCAGGCTCCTGTGCACCGACGGACCTGGAAATCATACGTGTCCGTGGTGCGAGCAAACCGCGACGTTCGAGCCGGGGGTATTCGGCGTGGATCGCGGTCGCGGGTGATCGGCTCGGCGGCGCGGTTCCTTCTTGCGGTAATGAAAGGCCGACCATCATGACAGACGACGTCCGGACTCCCGCGAGCGTCACGCGCAAGAAGATCACGCTGCCCAACGCGGCAGTGGGGCGCGACTATCAAGCGCAGGTCGCCTTTGCCGCCGACGCGGCTGCCACCGTGACCGACGCGACGGCGACGGGGCTCGACGAGCTGGGGCTGCGCTTCGATCCGGCGACCTGCACGGTCGGCGGATCACCGGAAAAGGCCGGCGATTTCCCGTTTTCATTTCGGGCGACCGTTGAAGCGGGTTCGTCCGGTCCGGCGCAAACGGTCGAGCTGGAAGGGGTGCTCACGGTCAACCCCGATCCTAAAACGCTTTGGCGCGATATCGCGAGTGACCCGGCAGGGCGTTTCGCAAAACCCGACGACGAATGCCGATCGCTGCTCGAAGACGGAACGCTGGTGGTGGCTGCGAGCCGCCGCGGCCGTTCGCACGCGCACGAGGGGCGATACCGCGACGACGAGTTCGGCTTCCGGCGCCTGAAAAACGGCTGGTGGCTGATCGCCGTTGCCGACGGCGCGGGGAGCGCGCCGTATTCGCGCCGTGGTTCTCAGGTAGCGGTGAGCGCGGCGCTGGATAAGCTCGACGAGCTCCTGGACGATCGCAACGACGCGTCGCTGCTTGAATCGGTCGCGCGGCTGAACGGCGGTGACGACGCCGCGAAAAAGGCCATGAAGCTCCAGCTCTACGAGGTGCTGGTCCGCGCCGCGTACGCCGGCGCTACCGCGATCGAGACGGAGGCCGCCGAGCAGAAGGAGTCGGAGCGGGACCTCGCAAGCACCCTCCTCATCGCAATGTACCGCAAGATCGAGGCCACCCATTTTGTCGCGGCGTTCGGGATCGGCGACGGCGGCGTCGCGCTGCTGCGTCTCGACAGCGATCAGGCGATCCCGCTGACCGTGGCGGACACCGGCGAATACGCGGGGCAGACGAGGTTCTTGACGACCACCGAATTCGCGACGGCCGAACGCGCCATCGCGCGGCTGCATTTCGAATGTGTCGACGACTTCACCGCGCTGGTGCTCATGACGGACGGCGTGTCGGATCCGCTACTTCAAGGTGATGAAGAGCTCGGCGACCTCGCGCGCTGGCGCGAGCTTTGGGAGCGTGAGTTGGCGCCGGCGCTGGACACCGGCGGGGGCGCCGAAAGCGTGGAACACCGGCTGCTGAGCTGGCTGGATTTCTATAGCGCGAACAACCACGATGACCGGACGCTTGCGATACTGCTGCCCGCGAAATCATGAACACGGTCCGGATCAAGTCGCGAGACGGAGCCGACGTCGAGTTCGTCCCCACCGAACCGAAGCAAGGCGGGATGAAGGACGTCTATTTCAGTCCCGACCGGAGCTACGTCGTCGCATTCTTTCGCGAGCCTTTGGACGCTGCCGGCCGCGACCGAATCGCGGCGATCGTCGGGCCCTATCGCGACCGGATATTCAGCCAAGAAGGCGGCGACTACTGGAAGGACATCTTTTGCTGGCCTTCAGCCATCGTCGAGTACCAGAACCGAACGGGCATCGTGGTCCCCGCCTATCACGCGCATTTTTTCTTCGAGTATGGCTCCAGGAACGGCGACCCGCTGAATATCAAGGGGAAAGAAAAAGTCGGCAAGTGGTTCGCTTCGGCGCTGCACCGCAACAAATTCTTGGACCCGCGCGAGAAAGGAACGTGGCTGAGCTATATCCGGCTGTGCATCCTCATGAGCCGCGGGGTCAAACGCCTGCACGCCGCGGGTCTCGCGCACTCCGACCTGTCCTATAACAACGTGCTGGTCGATCCGGCCGGCGGCCACGTTGCGATCATCGACATCGACGGGCTGGTCGTCCCAGGGAGGTTCCCGCCCGACGTCGTCGGCACGCCGGATTTCATCGCGCCCGAAGTGATAGCGACGGCGCATCTGTCCAAGACTGATCCGGCGCGCAAGCTTCCCTCGATAACCACGGACCGCCACGCGCTCGCAGTGCTGCTGTACATGTATCTTTTGTGCCGCCATCCTTTGCGCGGCGGCAAAGTCCACGATCTGGAGTCGGTGCGGGACGATCAGCTCTCGATGGGCGAGCGCGCGCTTTTCGTCGAGGATCCGACGGACCGTTCGAATCGCATCCGGCTCGATCAAGTGAGTCCGTCCGAGTTGCCCTGGGCCGACACGACGAAGCTTCCGTACACGATCACGGGACCGTTTCTCGCGCCATTGTTCCTCGAGGCGTTCACGGACGGGCTGCACGACCCGAGCAAACGTCCGACCGCCGACACCTGGGAGCGCGCGCTCGTGAAGACGGTCGATCTCATTCAGCCGTGCGCGAACCCGAGCTGCGATCTAAAATGGTACGTGTTCGACAACACGACGCGGCCGATCTGTCCGTTCTGCGGCACGCCGTATCTGGGCAAACTTCCGATCCTCAACCTCTACTGGTCCAGAAAAGCCGGGACGTGGCAGCCCGAGAACCACCGCGTCGTGGTCTACAGCGGCCAATCGCTCTTCCCGTGGCACAGCAATCGCAACATCAGCCCGAGCGAACGGCTCACACCGGCGCAGCGAAAGCGGGTCGGATATTTTCAATTGCACCAGGGCAACTGGTACCTCGTGAACGAGGCGCTCCCGGGCCTGAAAGAGCTGAACAGCGGCGGCGCTCACCTCCCCGTCCCGATCGGGTCGCACATCGAGCTGAAGGACAACCAGCGGCTTCTCCTCGCGCCTGAAGAAGGTGGTCGATTGGTGTCCGTGCAGATGGTCGGCGGCTAACGCGCGCGGATCCCTCGACGCGCGAAATGCGTGGCACGACGTTGGCGTTTCCGGCAATGCGGCCGTCAGATCATTAGTACTCGTGACCCTTGGCGAGCATAATTTTGCCGCGGCTGTAGACGCCGACGGCCAGGCCGGAAACGGCCACGGCGAGCAAACAGCGAAACAACATCGGCACGCTACCTCGGCACCATCAGAGCGGTCTTGCCCAAACGGTACAGCAGCGTCGACCGGTCGAACGTCGTATGCCACACATACTCCGACGGCAGGGGCCGGCACGTTCTCGCGCTGAGCGGGTACGTGGCCCGGCGAGCAGCGGTCACGACCGCGTCGTCGAACGGCTGCCGTCCGCTCGACGCGATGACGCCCGCCTCCGTCGCAAGACCCGCGGCATCGACGTGAACGCGCACCGACGTCTTCACCGTCGTCCCAACCGCGAGGTCGTTCATTGCCGCCGGAAATGCCGGCAGCATGGCGGTATACGGCGTGGGCGGTACGAAACCGGGACGAAAGCGAACGCGCGTAACGGTCGGAACTTTGCACGCGGCCGGGTAACGGGCGCTCCAGCCAACGGGGTACACCGGAACGATCACCGAGCCGACGCTGGGCTCGGGCCCGCTCACCGGCACCGCCGTTCTGATCGTGGCCGCAACGGGGACGCAGTTGCGCAGCGCCGGCTTGTACGTGCTCGCCATGTAGATGTTCTCGATGCTTTCCGACATCCCGGGATACCGGGGCGGCGAAAGGACGATGACCTTGCGCGGCTTGCCCGCGGCATCGACGGTCAGATCGAACGTGGCGACGTGCGACGCTCCCAGACGCGCGACGACGTCGCGCGCGTCCCGCAGCTCGGCGTCGTCGGCCGGGAGGCCGGCAGCACGCCGCTTGGGGCCCAAGAAGTACGTCATCACGATGCCGCGGTTCGGCACGGCGCAGCCGGCAGCGCTCGCCGCCGGCGTGGATGCTTGCGCGAGCACATCGGGCTGCGTCGCGTAGGCGAGGACCGGCGAAACCGATTGCACCATGAGTGCGATGGCGGCAAGGAGCATGAGGGCGCCTCCAAGTGCGGGGGGTGAAAGACGAAGACGCCGGGGATGCGCGTCGAGAAGCCGCTCGATGCGCACGACGATGGCGTGACGGGAGCCGACCGCGCTCGGCGCGGTGATCGGCGTACGAGCACTCATGGAACTCGCAAGCGTGGCCAGCGCGCGCGCGAACGGTTCGCCCGCGCCGGTATGCGCAACGACCCAGTCGTCGCATGCGATCTCGCGTTCGAGGACGAGCCGGCGCATGACGAACCACGCTGCCGGGTTGAGCGCGACGAACGCTTCGGCGATGCGCGCGACTGCGTTCGTCCACACGTCGTAGCGCTGCAAATGCGCCACCTCGTGGATCACGATCGTGTTCACAGCCTCGTCGGGCAAACGCTCGACGAGCGCCGCCGGAAGGATGACCGCGGCGCGCACGAAGCCTGCCGCGATCGGGACCGGCACACGATCCGACACGAGGACCGGGTAGGCGTACGCATCGGACCAGGGCCGCGCATGACGCCGGATCGCACGCAGGCGGCAAACGTCGAGCACGAGCATCAGACCGCGTGCGCAGGCGACGAGAACCCACATCAGGGCGACGGCCGCAGCCAGGCTCGGCGGGATCGTAATTCGCGACGTGCGCGCAGCCGCCCGAGCGGGCTCGCGGGCCGCGGCCGGCAGCAGTGCCGCCTCCGCGGTGCCGTTTCGCGGCGGCGCTGCGACGGCGACCGGTACGACCGATGCGCTGTGCTGCGCCACGGCGGTGCCCGCGTCGCTCGCCGGCTGCGAAGGCTGTTCGGAGCGGCCGACCGTGAGCACCGGAACGATCACGACGGCGGCCAATGCGCAAAGCCAGATCGCGTAGCGCGTCGCGGCGCCGAGTTTCGGCATGCAGCGAAGGCCGAGCCACACGCTGCCTGCGATGAGCGTGCCATGCCAAAGACTATCAAAGAATGCCGCGGCGATCGCCAGCGCCGCATGCGAGAGCGCGGCGTTCATTTGCGAACCTTCGTCTTCGTTTCCAGCAGCTCCCGAATTTGTTTGCGATCGGCGTCGCGCAGCGGAACGTCGTCGAGCAACGTCACCGCGAGCGCGTTCGGCGAGTTCTGAAAGAACCGCGCGAGCACATGATTGACCGCGGACCTCGCCGCGTCGTCGCGCCCGACCAGCGGCCGGTACGCGAACGCTCGCCCGGCTTCACGGTGCGCAACGTAGCCCTTTTGCTCGAGCGTGCGCATCGTAGAAAGCACGGTATTGTAGGCCAGTACCGGCGGCTGCAATGCCGCGGTGACTTCGGACACCGTCGCCCGCCCTTTGGTCCAGAGCACGTCCATGAGCCGAAGCTCGTGGTCGGTGAGCACGAGCGCTTTCTTCCGGGGCATCTTACCTCCTAGTATCGTAGTTGCACTGTACTCGGCGCGAACCCATTTGTCAACTAGTATCCTAAGAGCGGTTCGCAAGTTTCGTCCTCGTGGAAAGTAAATCGCCGCTCGCCGGTGGTATACCGTCACCGTGCGGGACAGCGGACGAATTTCGAGCCGGCCCTCGCTGCCGGTCGTCGTCGCGCTGCTCGCCATCGGCGTCGACATCGGGCTGGCGCGGCTCGGCTATGGTTTGCTGCTGCCGGCCATCCGCACCGACTTGGGCGGTTCGTACGGCACGTACGGGCTCATCGGCGCGCTCCACCTCGCAGGCTATCTCGGCGGGACCCTCAGCGCGCCTTCGCTGCTGCGCGAGCGCGCGCGAATTCCGCGCGTGATCGCGCTCGCGCACGTGGTCGTCGCCTTGTCCGTCGCCGTGTCGGCTGCCGCGACGGGTGTTTTTTCGCTGCTGTCGGCACGCGTGGTGATCGGCGTTGCGAGCGGTATCGGTGTCGCGGCGGTGGTCACGGAGATGCTCGAACGCGTTCCGCCGGCGCGGCGCGGGCTTGCGAGCGCGATCGCGTGGGCCGGCGCCGGTATCGCCGTTGCCGTGTCCGCGCCCGCCGGCGCTTGGGCGCTCGGCGATCCGTCACGGTGGCGCATCGCGACGCTGCTGTGCGTCGTGCCGGCACTCGCGATCGCGGTTCTCGCATTGCGTCTCGCGCCGCCCGAGCCCGCCGCGCGCGGCGGTTCCGGCGGCGACGCGCCGTTCGGCTGGCGCGATCTGCTGCGCGCGCGCAACGCGTTCTTCGTCGCGGCGTACGCATCGTTCGGGATCGCGTACATCGCATACGCGACGTTCGCCGTCGCCGCGTTCACCGCGCGCGGCGTTTCGCCGGCCGTCGTGACCGCGGTATGGTCGGCGCTCGGGATCGCGTCGGTCGCCGGCGCGTTGGCGGTCGTGCCCGTTCTCGCCGGACGCTTCGCGCGGTTCAGTTTCATGCTGCCGCTCGCGACGGGCGCGCTCGGGTGCTGGATCTCGAGCTTGCCGGGCGCCGCGGCGCCGGTCGGGGGCGCGATTTGCGTCGGCATCGGGCTCTGTGCGACGCCTGCGGTCGCCAGCGCGTTCGCGCGCATGCGCAGCGATGCCGCGACCGCCGCCGTGGCGTTCACCGCGGTGACGACCGTCTTCGGCGTCGGGCAACTTCTCGGGCCGCTCGCGGCCGGCGTCGTCGCGGATCACGCCGGACTCGCAGCGGTTCCGCTGTTCGCCGCGGTCGTCTTCGCATGCGGCACGATCGCAGCCGCCATCGACGCACGCCTAGCCCGCTGATTATCCCGTTTGCATCAGTAACGATGCGATTTCCGGTGGCAGATCGTGTTGTGGTTGACAACACCGAGATATCGTGATATCTTGATACCGCTCCCCTTCGCAGCCTCTGGCGAATGGGTGGCCGAGCTCCATAACGACAACATTGCGATCGCGCCCTTCGCGGCACGATATTTTTAGCGGAGCTCGACCCCGAAAGGCTCGCTGTATGACACAGCGTGAACGCGACGGGACGGGAGTCAAGCAATTGCCACTCCGTCTCGATCGCGAACTATACGAGGAGCTCAGCCGTCGCTCCACGATCGAGAGAAAGTCGATGTCGGACATCGTGCGGGACGCTTTGCGATCTCACTTCGATGCCGTGCGTGTAACGAAGCCACAGCTTCGTGCCGCCATCCAACGAATCGCTCGGGAAGACGGTGAGATCCTCGACGCCCTCGGTCGAGGGCCACAGGAGCCCGAAAATGGAGTTCCCCACAAGCTACCTCAACGTCGATGACGTTCTCGAAATCTTTGAAGCGCTGATCGGTTCTCCGAGAGAGCTTCTTCGGTCGCCGGACCTCCTTGAATCCGCGGTGTTCGCGCCGCAACAGTCAGCCTTCGGAGAGGACGCCTATCCGACGATCGGGCGAAAAGCCTGGGCATACCTTCACGGATTGGCACAGAACCACGCATTTGTCAACGGCAACAAGCGAATCGCATGGGCCACAGCCCGCGCATTCCTTTTGGTAAACGGCATCGGCATCAAAGCGCCGACGCCCGTCGTTGAAGATCTCATCGTCCGCCTTGCTGCAGGCAACGCCGACGAAGATGAGGTGCTAACGTTCTTCGAAGAGCACGGTTACGTGCTCGAAGACGTGCGGCTCGCGGACGATTCGGGAACCTCGTAGCACCAGCACAGCACTGACCGCTCGTTCGGACGTTTTTTTCCGAACGAACGGTCGCGCGCTGCCGTAGCGTGGATCGGTTACGGGAGCGTCACCATCCACTCGGTGCCGAACTTGTCGGTGAGCATGCCGAAGCGGCCGCCCCAGAACGCCGGTTCGATCTGCCTCGCCACCTTCGCGCCGGCGGCGAGGCCGTTGAAGACCCGCTCGCCTTCCGTTGCGTCTTCGAACGAGAGCCCGATCGAGATGTTGCCGGCATCCGTATCAACGGGTTTCACGTCTTGGCCGTCGGACGCCATGAACGAGACGCCGTCGGCGTTGAACGATGCGTGCATCACGCTATTCGCCGTTTCGGGCGGCATCTCGCTCGCCATCGGAGTATCGCTGACGCGCATCAGCTCGTAGCTTCCGCCGAAGACGCTTTTGTAGAACTCGAGCGCTTCCGCGCAACGCCCGTAGAAGAAAATGTAGGGAACGAGTTTCGCCATGGATGTTTCCTCCGGAATCACGCGCGAGCGAGTGTCGCGGTGTTGGTTTCAGTGGTCGTTCGTGGAGCCCTATCGGGCTGAAGCGGTCATCTCTGAGCGAGAAGCGGCGCGAAGCTCGCGCGATGCCGCGTCGCGACGATCGCCCAGAGTACTGCGACGATCGCAGCGATGGGAAGTCCGAGCGGCGCCATCGTGACGTGGAAGACGATGATGTTGGCGATGACGGCCGCGAGGAGCGTCAGGGCCAGCGGCACGTAGCGGTTCGACAGCAGCATCAGGCCCGCGATGAGCTCGACGCCGTCGACGAACAGCACCCAGTACGACCGGAAAAAGACGTCTTGAAACTCGCCGGCCAAGCCCGGCGGCTGGGCCGGCGGGTGCGAGATCAGCAGAAACCCGCTGATTCCGGCGGCGAAAAAGGCGAGTCCAAGCAAGATCCGCGCGACGGTGGCCGTGGTTTTCATGAGCGTTCCTTTCCGATCGAGTCGAGGCAGGGCACGATCCTAGCAACTGAAGTTGCAAAAAGCAAGTACTATGCAAAAGAAGAAGCTTATGCTAGGCTTGCTAGCGTGAAGACCCGGGCCTACGGGCAGTATTGCGGCTTCGCACGCGCGCTGGAGGTGGTCGGCGAGCGCTGGGCGCTCCTCGTCGTCCGCGACCTGCTCGTCGGGCCGAAACGCTTCACGGACCTGCTGCACGGGCTCCCCGGGATACCCAGCAACGTGCTCACCGCGCGCCTGAAGGAGCTGGAAAACGCCGGCATCGCGCGGCGCCGCGTGCTGCCGCGGCCGGCCCGGGCGGTGGTCTACGAGCTGACCGAATACGGCCTCGAGCTCGAAGCGGTCGTCTTGGAGCTGGGCCGCTGGGGCGCGAAGAGCCTCGGCGATCCGCGCTGCGACGAGGCGATCACGCTCAACTCGCTCGTCACGGCGCTGCGCACGACGTTCCACCCCGACGCGGCGCGCGGGTTTCGCGCCGGCTACGAGCTGCGCGTCGGCGAGATCGTGCTGCACGCGCGCGTCGACGACGGACGCGTCGAGGTCGCCGCAGGCGCGCTGGCGGGCGCCGACCTCACGATCGACGCGGGGCCCGGGATTCGCGCGCTGATGGCCGGCGAGCTGAGCCCCGCCGACGCGATCGCGAACGGCACCGTGCACGTGACGGGCAACGCCGAGCTGCTGACACGGTTCGCGGCGATCTTTCGCATCGAGCCGATGCCGGCGGCGCGTTCGCTCTAGCGCCCGTCCATTTCGCGCAGCTCGTCGGCGAGCGTATTGAGCGCGAACAGCGTCGCGATGCCGGCGATGCTCGAGAAGATCGGGATCCACGGTGCGATCGGGACGTTGCTCTGCGCGTTCACGAGCACGTTGCCGAGCGACGGCGTCGGGGGCTGAACGCCGAAACCCAGCGCCGAGACGCTCACCTCCAGCAGCAGCGCGCATGCGGTGAGACCGGCGACCGCGGCGAGCGTCGTGCGCGTGAATTCACGAAACGCCGGAACGACCGCGGGCCACAACACGACGGCGATCGTCAGCGCGAGTACCAGCGGGGTCAGAACGGCTATCTTGCTGTGCGATCTCTCGACGAGAACCATCACCATGGTGAGAACGAACGGGAAACCCGCGAACGAGCGGATCCCGGTTAGGCCGAGCGTTTCAGCGCCGGCGAACCACGACGACGCCTTCGGCACCTTTGCGACGACCGCGGCGAGCGCCGACGCGATGACGGCTGCAGTTGCAGCGATGAACAGCGACGTGCGGATCGCGACGAGAATTCGCGCCAGCAGGTCGCGCCCGTTCTCGTCGGTTCCAAGCAGGTGGCCCGCGGCGCCCGGCGCCAGCGGATATCCCATCCAATGCGCCTGGTCGATGGAGTACGGATCGAACGGCAGGATCACGCCGGCCGCAACCGCTCCGGCGACGGCGACGACGAGCACGGCGGACGCGACGACGCCGGTCGCGGAGAACCGCTTCGCGCGGCTCGCGGACGTTCGCGGCGGATCCGCTTGCCGGAGGATCGCGGAACTCGAAGCACCCGGCACGAAATCGGCGACGAGCTCGATCAGCACGACGCCGGCGCAGTAGACGAGCAGGATGCCGGCGATCGAACCGATGTCGAAGAACGACAGCCCGAACAGAAACGAGCGCGCGATCCCGGGCCACCCGAACACCGTCTCGATGATGACGGTCGCGGCAAGCAGCGGCGGACCGATCGACGCCGCGGTCATCGCGACCGGTCCGGCGATCCTACGCACCGATATGCGCGGCGCACCGCGCGCATCGCGAAAGAAATCGTAGAAGATCGGCGACGCCCACGCGCCGAACGGCACGGCGAGGCACAGCAGCGGTGCGACTAGATGCGCGACCCGGTCGCGCAGAACGAAGCCTTCGGCGGACGACATGCCGCCCGCCGGCAGCACTCCGCTGAACGCAAAGAGCATTTGAAGAAACAGCGCGACGACGAAGACGGGTATCGCGCGAAACAGAAGCTGCGGTATCGCAAGCGCCTGGGACACGATCGCCGCGCGCGCACGCGCACGAGCGAAACCGATCGCCGCGCCGACCACGGTGGCCGCCAGCAGCGCGAAGAATGCGAGCTCGACCGTGGCCGGCAGCCGCTCCGCGATCATCTGCGATACCGGCTGCGAGTTCGACGCCGACCAGCCCAGATCGCCGCGCACCACGCGGCCGAGCCACACGAAGTACTGCACGAGCAACGGCCGTTGCACGAAACCCTCAGGGTACGCCGTCGCGAGGCCGCGCGGTACCGCTTCCAACAACGCAAACACCCCGACCGTGCCGGCCAGCAGCAGCCCGAGGCTCGCGAGGACGCGATGCAGGCGATTCACGCGCGACCCTCCGGAGCGCAACGCAGTGTGACCGATCGCTCTATGCTGCCGCTCGGCGGCGGCCCTGCTCGCTATCTGTTTCTCCGACGGCATCCGAAGGCGCCGCATGGAGGAGTCGCCAAAAGAGCGTTCCTTCCGCTGAGGTGATGAGATGGAACGCAAGAACGCGTCGGATTTTCCCCAAGAGCTGCTCGATCTGTTTCACTCGTACGTTCACGGCGAGATCGATCGCGGAGCGTTTCTGAGCCGGGCCGGCAAGTTCGCCGTCGGCGGGCTCACCGCGACGGGTCTTCTCGCGATGCTCAAGCCGAACTATGCGTGGGCGCAGCAAGTCCTCAAAGACGACCGGCGCATCCGCACCGAGTACGCAACCGTTTCGTCACCGCAAGGCAACGGCTCGGTCAAAGGATATCTCGTGCGGCCCGCGGGGAACGGCCCATTTCCCGCGGTGCTCGTGATTCACGAGAACCGCGGTTTGAACCCGTACATCGAAGACGTCGCGCGCCGGCTCGGCACCGCGAACTTCATGGCGTTCGCGCCGGACGCTTTGACGCCGCTGGGCGGCTACCCGGGCGACGACGAGAAAGGCGGCGAGCTGTTCGCCAAGATCGATCGCGCGAAGATGCTCGAGGATTTCGCCGCGGCAGCGGCATGGCTGAAAGCGCGGCCGGACAGCACGGGCCGGCTGGGCGTCGTGGGGTTCTGTTTCGGCGGCGGCGTCGTGAACTCACTCGCGGTGCGGATGCCGGATCTCGCCGCCGCGGTGCCGTTTTACGGCCAGCCGCCCGCGGCGGCGGACGTGCCGAAGATCAAAGCGGCGGTTCTCGCACACTTCGCCGAGCTCGACACGCGGCTCACGTCGTTGTGGCCCGAGTACGACGCCGCGCTCACGGCGGCGAAGATTCCGCACGCAGGCTACGTCTATCCCAAGACCAACCACGCTTTCCACAACGACACGACGCCGCGCTACGACGCGGCCGCCGCGACGCTCGCGTGGCAGCGCACGCTGGACTGGTTCAACAAGTACCTGCGAACGTAATCCGCTATCGTTGCGGCGTGTCCGCGTGTTGCGCGAAGAGCGGCGCGAAGTGCGAGCGCAGCGGCAGCGCGACGATGACCCAGAGCACGGCGGCGAGGATCGCGAGCGGGAAGCCCATCGGCAGCATCGTCAGGTGAAACACCAGAATGTTCGATAGGACCGCGGCGAGCACGACGATCGCCAGCGGTACGAACTGATTCGTCAGCAAGAGCACGCCGCACACGACCTGGACCCCGGACACGAACCACGTGTAGTGCGTCTCCTGCATGGCGCCGTTGAACGCGCCGGCCGGTCCCGGGATCGTGGCCGGAGCCGGGATGAAATTGAGAAATCCGTTCAGGCCGAACACGAAGAACATCAGCCCGAGCAGGATGCGCGCGATGAGCGTGACGATCTTCATGAGTCCTCCTCGGACGCTTGCTTCTGACCCTCGGATCGGGTCGTCGCTGCGTCGGGCTTTTTTCCCGCCGTCAAAATGAGCTTCCCCCGTCCATCCTTCGTGTCGGGGAAATCCTGAGAACGCGCTGTGGAATTGCTGGCAATTCCGGCACGTCCACGGTTTTTTCTTGCCGGCACATGTTCGCGATCGGTATCAGCATGGGAAAGGAACTCCCGCAAACCGTGCATCGTAGTTTGCACACAAGGAGTCACCACATGCCTCGAATGCTCACCAGCCTGCTCGCCGGGCTCGGACTCGCCGCCACGGCGCTCGCGCCGGCTTCGGCACAGTCGATTCCATCAGGTTCCTACCAGCAATCTTGCACGAACATCCGCGTGCGCGGCAACGAGCTGATCGCTCGCTGCACGAATCCTCAGGGTACTGCAATTCGCTCGAGCCTCGACCTTCAGACCTGCCGCCGCGGCGACATCGTCAACGCCAACGGTCAGCTCGCGTGCAACCGCAACGGCCGCCGGAACGGCGGCTATAACAACGGCGGCTACAACAACGGCGGCTATAACAACAACGGCGGCTACAACAACAATGGCGGCTACAACAACGGCGGGTATAACAACAACGGCGGCTACAACAAGGGCGGCTATAACAACGGCGGCTATGCGCCGGGCTCGTACCAGAGCAGCTGCACCAACATCCGGATGAACGGCCCCAATCTCACGGCGTCGTGCACGGCCCCGAACGGCCAGTACATCACGACGACGATCAACGCGGCGCAATGCCGCGGCGGCGACATCGCGAACGTCAACGGACGTCTGGCCTGCCGGTAACCTCTCCCGCTTGCGAGCCTACGACCGGCTTTCGCCGGCGTAGGCTCGCTGCAAGCCTTCGATGTCGATCTTCGTCATCTGCAGCATCGCCTTCATCACGCGGTCCGACTTTTCGTCGTCCGGATCGCCCATGAGCTCGCCCAAGGCGGTTGGAATGATCTGCCACGACACGCCGAACTTGTCTTCGAGCCAGCCGCATTGCCCCTTCTTGCCGCCTTCGGACAGCTTTTCCCAGAGCTCGTCCACTTCGGCTTGCGTCGCGCAGTCGACGAAGAACGAGATCGCGGGCGTAAACGTGAACTGCGGGCCGCCGTTCAGCGCGATGAACTGCTGGCCTTCGATCTCGAACGTCACGCTCATCACGCTGGCGGCCTCTCCGGGCTCGTCTTCGCCGTACTCGTCGTCGCCGACGATCTTCGCGTTCTCGAACACCGAGACGTAGAACTTCGCGGCCTCCGCAGCCTGGTCGTTGAACCACAGGAACGGCCTGATCTTTTGCATGCGAACGGAATCCTTTGTCGTTACGACGCGAGGAGCTCGTAGCTCTCGGCGGCGGCGTGTTCCATGCCGGAGCTGACGACCCTTGTGTTCAGCCCGACTGCGCCGCCGCGCGGCAAGCGCCGACGCCGGGCGCGTGCACGTGCACGAACACCTCGCCGATCACCGGCTCGCGTTCTTTGAGCGTCGTCCGAATGCGGTCGATCGCGACCGTCGCTTCTTCGAGGGATTGGTCCGCGTCGAGCACGAGGTGCAGCGCCACGATCACGTTCCTCGGGCCGAGCGTCATCGTCTTCACGCTTTGCACCTCGGCGACGCCGTCCTGTTCGCGCGCGATGGTCTCGATCGTGCGCACGACTTCGGGATCGATGCTCTCGCCCGTCAGCAGGCTCGCGATCTCGGACATCATCGCAATCGCCACCGCGCCGAGCAGCAGCCCGATCGCGATCGACGCCGCGGCGTCGGCGCGCCCGTCGTTCGTGAGCTGGCTGCCGACCGTCCCCGCTGCCGCGAGCAGGATGCCGAGCAGCGCCGCGCCGTCTTCGAGCACGACGACGAACACGTTCGGGTCCTTGCTCGCGCGAATCGCTTTGTGGAGCGGCCGGTTGGGATACGTTCGCCGCAGCGCGCGCACGGCGATCGTGAGCGCCGTACCGTCCGCCACGAAGGCGAGCGCGAGCACGGCGTAGCTCAGCACCACGTGCGTCGGCGGCTCGGGATGCATGAACCGGTACACGCCTTCGACGATCGTCGCGCCGCCGCCGAGCGCGAAGATCACGCCCGCGACGACGATCGCCCAGAAATAGACCTCCGCACCGTGGCCGAACGGGTGCGCGTCGTCGGCGGGGCGCGCGGAACGCCGGTTGCCGACGATCAGCAGCGCCTGATTGGCCGCGTCGACGAACGAGTGCACCGCCTCGGCCGCCATTGCCGCGCTCCCGCC
Source organism: Candidatus Elarobacter sp. (assembly GCA_036403315.1). Classification (GTDB taxonomy): domain Bacteria; phylum Vulcanimicrobiota; class Vulcanimicrobiia; order Vulcanimicrobiales; family Vulcanimicrobiaceae; genus Vulcanimicrobium. Next base: position 52,008 of record DASWRD010000121.1, on the reverse strand, counting down.
GATCGCCGCGACGACGGCCTTCGCGACCGCGACGAGCAGGTCGGCGCCAACCGCGACGACGACCGTTTTCGGCGACTCCTCTGCCATCGGAGAGACGTTGTACCCGCGCGCGACACGCGGACATATGTTCGTACGCTCGCGTACGCGCCGCGCACGTTTCGTCGCCGGGTACAATGATCCGCGATGGTGACGGGCTGGAAGGGCCGGGCGCCCGCGGTGCTCGGTTTGTGGATCGGGTGCACCGCGATCGAGATGATGCTGATCGGCAAGATCGATCCGCAGGAGACGCCGGTCGGCATCGCGCTCGCGGGTGTCGCCGCCGTCGGTACCGTCGCCGCGCTCGTCGCGGCCGGCGAGCGCTATGCGCCGCCGCTTTCCGCGCTCGCCGCGCTGCCGAAGCTCGCGCTGACCGTCGTGCGCGACGCGTTCGCCGTCACCGGCGTGCTGGTTCGCGCGCTGCGCGGCAGCGCACCCGATGACGGGCTCGACGAGATCGCGTTCGATCCCGGCGGCGACGACGCGCGTTCCGCGGCGGCGCGCGCGCTCGCCGTCGCGTCGGCGTCCGCGGGGCCGAACTCCATCGTGGTGAACGTCGACTGCGAACGGCGCGTCCTGGTGATCCACCGCCTCGCACGATGAATGTCTGGCTGCTCGCGAGCGCCGCTCTGCTGCTGGGCTTGCCGCCGTGCGTGCTGCTCGCCGCGCGCGGCAACGTCGTCGACCGGATCGTCGCGCTGCAGCTCGCCGGCGTGCTGACGGTCCTCGCGCTGCTGACGTTCGAGCAAGGCGAACAGCGCCAGTCGTTCTTCGACGTCTCGCTCGCGCTCGCCGTGCTGACGTTTCCCGCGAGCCTGCTCGTCGCGCAAGTGTTTCGTCGATGGCTGTGACCGCCGCGCACACGGCGATCTCCGTGCTGCTGGGGCTGGCGGTGCTCGTCGAAGCGATCTGCTGCGCGGGGGTCCTCGCGATGAAGACGCCGCTGCAGCGCATGCACTTCGTGGGGCTCGCGTCGATGGTGTGCCCGGTGCTGGTCGCGCTCGCCGTCGCGGTGTCGAAGAACCCGCTCTCCGGCGCCGGGCTCAAAGCGTTCTTCATCGCCGCCGTCGTCGTAGCGTTCGCGCCCGTCGCTTCGCACGCGACCGGGCGGACCGCGCTCGCGCGCCGCGGACCGGATCATCCGTGATGGAATCCGTCGTGCAAGCGATCGCGCTCGTCCTGACCGCGGCCGTAGCGACCGTGGTCGTGCTGACGCGCGAGCCGAAGCGCCAGGTGTTCTGCTTCATGCTGTACGGCCTGGTGCTCACGCTGCTGTTCGTCACGCTGCAGGCGCCCGACGTCGCACTCTCGGAGCTGGCCGTCGGTTCCGTCATGATACCGTTCGCCATCCTCGCGACGCTCGTGCGCATCGAGCACGGCCCGAAATGACCGGCCGCGCGCGCACGGCGATGACGGTGTCGGCGGGCGTCGCGCTGTTCGCGCTCGGGCTGTGGGCCGCCGCCGGACTGCCGGCGTTCGGCCATTATCCCGGACCGTACGGTGACGTGCTGAATACGGTCGGCCCGCACGAGCGGCAGATCCCGAACATCGTCACCGCGGTGAACTTCGACTACCGCGGCTTGGACACGCTCGGCGAAGAGTACATCTTCTTCGCGGCCGTCGCCGGGATCGCGCTCGTGCTGCGCGACGATCGCAAGCGCTCCACGCCCAAGCCGCTGCCGGGCCGGCACGCGCTGCACGGATCGCCCGCGACCGACGCGATCCGCGCGTTCACCGCGCTCGCGCTTGCTGTTACCGTCGCGTTCGGCACCTACTTGGCGATCCACGCCGCGCAGACACCGGGCGGCGGATTCCAAGGCGGCGCGATCCTGGCGGGGTTTACGGCGCTGCTGTTCCTGGGGCTCGGCTATCCGGTGCTGTGCAAGCTCGTGCCGAAAGGGCCGGTCGAAGCGGTCGAAGCCGCCGGCGCCGGCGCGTACGCCGCAATCGGCATCGCGACGCTCGTCGCGTCGGGCGCGTTCTTGAAGAACGTCTTGCCGCTGGGCGGCGAGGGCCAGTTGTTCTCCGCCGGTACGATCCCGCTCATCAACCTGTGCGTCGGCGTCGAAGTGTGCGCGGGCTTCTGCCTCCTGCTGCTCGAGTTCGCGAACGAGACGCGCGTCGAGGAGCCCGAACCGGAATGATCGGCTACCTCGCGTTCGTCGTGCCCGTGTGGATCTTCGTCGCCGGTATCTACGGGATGGCGACGAGCCGCAACCTCATCCACCTGATCGTGTGCCTGTCGGTGACGCAGTCGGCGACGTACGTGCTGATCCTCGAGATCGGCTACCGCACCGGCGCGACCGCGCCCGTGTTCAGCGACGTGCTGCCCGGGACGCGCGCGGTCGACCCGATCGTCGACGCGCTGACGCTCACCGACATCGTGGTCGGCGCGACGGTGACGGCGCTGCTGCTCGCCTTCGCGCTGCGCATCCACAAGCGCACGCACACGCTCGATCCGGAAGCGCTGCGCGAGATGCAGGGATGACGGGTTCGTCGCTCGCGCCGCTCGCGGTGGCGGTGCCGCTCGCCGTCGCCGCGATCTGCGCGGCGATCGGGCCGTTCGTGCCGCGGCGCGTGCTCGACGTGCTCGCGTTCGCCGCGAGCGCGTTCAGCCTCGCCGCCTGCGTCGCGCTCACCAACGACGCCGCGCACGGCACGGTGGTGCACTGGTTCGGCGGCTGGGAGCCCCGGCACGGCGTCGCGCTGGGCGTCGCGTTCGTCGTCGACCCGGTCGGGGGCGCGCTCGCTGCATTCGTCGCGTTTCTCACGACCGCCGCGATGGCGTTCGCGTGGACGTACTACGACGAGTCGGGCGCGCCGTTTCCCGTGCTGATGCTCGTCTTCATGGCTGCGCTCATCGGCTTCTTCCTGACGGGCGACCTGTTCAACCTGTTCGTGTTCTTCGAGCTGATGGGCGTCGCGGCGTACGCGCTGACGGCGTACCGCTGCGAGGACGAATCGGCGGTGATGGGCGCGCTGTCGTTCGCGGTGGTCAACAGCGCGGGCGCGTTTCTCATCCTGCTCGGTATCGCGCTGCTGTACGGGCGCACCGGCGCGCTCGCGATGGCGCAGATCGCGCACGCGCTCGGCGGTCAGGCCGACGGGCTGGTCGTCGTCGCGTTCGCGTTCATCGCGTGCGGCTTGCTGGTGAAGGCCGCGCTCGTGCCGTTCCACTTCTGGCTGTGCGACGCGCACGCGGTCGCGCCGACACCGCTGTGCGTGCTCTTCTCGGGCATCATGGTGCAGGCGGGGATCTACGCGGTGGCGCGCGTGTACTGGAGCGTGTTCTCCGGCGCGCTGGGCGATCACGAGCCGGCCCTGCGCGGCGTGCTGCTCGCGTTCGGCGTGACGACCGCGCTGGTGGGCGGCGTCATGTGCTTTGCCCAGCGGCACTTCAAACGGCTGCTCGCGTTCTCGACGATCGCGCACACCGGGATCCTGGTGTGCGCGTTCGCGCTGTTCCGCACGAACGCGCTCGCCGGCGTGTGGCTCTACATCCTGGGCCACGGGCTGGCGAAGGGCGGGCTGTTCATGTGCAGCGGCATCCTGCTCAACCGCTTCGGCAGCGTCGACGTCGAGCAGCTGCGCAACGTGCTGCGCTCGCGGCCGTGGCTCACCGGTGCGATCGCGCTCGGCGCGCTGGCGCTCGCGGGGATGCCGCCGTTCGGCACGTTCTTGGGAACGTCGCTCATCGATGACGGCGCGCGCGAAAGCGGGCTGAGCTGGCTGCGCTATCCGCTCGCGCTCGCCGCGGCGCTCACCGGCGGGTCGGTGCTCAACGCGCTGGGCCGCCTGGCGTTCGGCTGGGGGCCGCCGCCCGATCCGCACGCGCAGTCACCCAAGACCGAGACGACGGAGACGAAAGAGAACGACGGCTTTCCGTTCGCGATGTACGCCGTCGCGGCGCTGCTGACGCTGGCTTCGTTCTGCGCGATGTTCGTGCACGGCGCGGCGGCAGCTGCGCTCGGCGCGGCGGCGCGGTTCGTCGACCGGCCCGCGCAGCTTGCGGTGGTGATGGGCGGCGCGGCCAGCGGACCGCCGCCGCACATCGCCGCGCCGCCCGTTTCCGTCGCGATCGTGTCCGGGTTCGTCACGGCGCTGCTCGCGGTCGCGTTCGCCGCGGTCGCGCTGTTCGGCCACCGTCTGCCGCGCGCCGCCGTGGCACTCGCGCGCGGCCCCGGCATGGTGGTCGAAGCGCTGCGCGCGGTGCACTGCGGGCTAGTCACCGACTACATCGCGTGGCTTGCCGCCGGGACGGCGGCGTTCGGCGCCGCGCTCGCGCTGGCGGCGCGGTAGCGAGTGGGCGTTCGGCTTCGTGTAGCCGCGCATGCCGCCGGGGTATCGCGATGACGAAGCCGGGATTTTAGGAGATCGGAGGGACGATGCGCGCGAAAAAGAGCTCACCGGTACCGTGGCCGCTGCTTCGGCAGTTGGGACGCGACCGGCTCGCCCTGGGCGACGCGGCGCGTTCGCGCAAGACCGCCGAGCTCGAGCCGCGCACCGCGACCGCGGACCGCGTCGTGCGCTCGGTGTGCCCGTACTGCGCGGTCGGGTGCGGCCAGAAGGCGTACGTGAAGAACGGGAAGATCACGCACGTCGAAGGCGATCCCGACTCGCCGATCTCGCGCGGCCGGTTGTGCCCGAAAGGGTCGGCGACGCGCACGCTCAGCCAGAGCCCGCTGCGCGAGTACAAGGTGAAGTACCGCCGGCCGTACGGCACGGCGTGGGAAGAGCTCGACCTCGAAACGGCGATGGACATGATCGCCGACCGCGTGATCGCGACGCGCGCGCAAACGTGGGAAACGGCCGACGAAAAAGGGCAGCCGCTGAACCGCACGATGGGGATCGCGAGCCTCGGCGGCGCGACGCTCGACAACGAAGAGAATTATCTGATGAAGAAGCTCTACACGGCGCTCGGTGTGGTGCAAGTCGAGAACCAGGCCCGAATTTGACATAGCAGCACGGTGCCCGGTCTGGGCGCCTCGTTCGGACGCGGCGGCGCGACGACGTTCCAGCAAGATCTCGCGAACGCGGACTGCATCCTCATCATGGGCTCCAACATGGCGGAGAACCATCCCGTCGGGTTTCAGTGGGTGATGGAGGCGCGCGAGCGCGGCGCGGACGTGATCCACGTCGACCCGCGCTTCACGCGCACGAGCGCGATGGCGACGCAGTTCGTGAAGATCCGTCCGGGCAGCGACATCGCGTTCCTGGGCGGCATCGTCAACTACATCCTCACCAACGAGCGCTGGTTCGACGAGTACGTGAAGGCGTACACGAACGCGTCGGCGATCATCGACGAGCGCTACCGCGGAGCGGACGAGCTCGACGGCCTGTTCTCCGGCTTCGACGCCATCGAAGACGCGTACGACCTGGCGTCGTGGCAGTACGAGGACATGTCGCTCAAAGGCTCGGCCGGGCGGCGCATGGGCTCCGCCGCGAGCGGCGAGAAGCAGGTGACGCACGAGCTGTCCGACCGCGAGAAGTCGGCGCAGGCGCAGCACCTCGAGCACAGCATGCCGCCGCACTACGATCTCACGCTGCAGCACCCGCGCTGCGTGTTTCAGCTTCTCAAGAAGCACTACGCGCGCTACACGCCCGAGATGGTCGAGCGCGTGTGCGGCACGCCGCAAGCTGATTTTTTGCGCGTCGCCAAGGCGCTGTGCGCGAACTCCGGCCGCGAGCGCACCTCGGCGATCTGCTACGCGGTGGGCTGGACGCACCACACCGTCGGCGTGCAGTACATCCGCGCCGCGGCGATCGTGCAGCTTTTGCTCGGCAACGTGGGGCGCCCGGGCGGCGGCATCCTCGCGCTGCGCGGCCACGCGTCCATCCAAGGTTCGACCGACATCCCGACGCTCTACGAGCTGCTGCCGGGCTACATCCCGATGCCCAACGCGGAGCACGTCGATCTGAAGACGTTCTTGGAGAAGACGACCGCGAAGGCGGGCTTCTGGACGCACATGGACGCGTACACGATCAGCCTGATGAAAGCGTGGTACGGCGAGCGCGCGACGGCGGACAACGACTGGTGCTTCGGCTATCTGCCGCGCATCACCGGCAACCACTCGATCTATCCGGCCGTGATGGGCATGCACCTCGGCACGGTCAAAGGCTTCTTCTGCGTCGGCGAAAACCCGGCGGTCGGCTCGGCGAACTCATCGCTGCACCGGCGCGGCATGGCGAACCTCGAATGGCTCGTGGTGCGCGACTTCTTCGAGATCGAGTCGGCGGCGTTCTGGTACGACTCGCCCGAGATCGAGACCGGCAAGCTGCGCACCGACGCGATCAAGACCGAGATCTTCTTTCTGCCGGCGGCCGATCATCTGCAGAAGCAGGGCTCGTTCACGAACACGCAGCGGGTGCTGCAGTGGCATCACCAAGCCGTCGAGCCCGAAGGCGACTGCCGGTCGGAGCTGTGGTTCTACTACGAGCTCGGGAAGCGCATCCGCGCGAAGCTGCGCGACTCGCGCGACGCGCGCGACCGCGCGATCCTCGATCTCGCGTGGGACTACCCGACGTACGGCGAGATCGCGGAGCCGGACGCGCACGCGGTGCTGCGCGAGATCAACGGCTGGGGCGCCGACGGCAAGGCGCTCGAGGCGTATACCAAGCTGAAGAACGACGGATCGACCGCGTGCGGGTGCTGGATCTACTGCGGCGTGTTCAAGGACGAGCAGAACCTCGCGGCGCGGCGCAAACCCGGCGGCGAGCAGAGTTGGGTCGCGCCCGAGTGGGGTTGGGCGTGGCCGGCGAACCGGCGCATCCTGTACAACCGCGCGTCGGCCGATCCGTCGGGACAGCCGTGGAGCGAGCGCAAGCGCTACGTGTGGTGGGATGCCGAGAAGAAGACGTGGACCGGCGAAGACGTGCCGGACTTCGTCGTCGACAAAGCGCCCGACTACGTGCCGCCCGACGGCGCGCAGGCCGAAGACGCGCACGACGGACGGTCGCCCTTCATCATGCAAGGCGACGGCAAAGGCTGGCTGTTCGCACCCGACGGGCTCGTTGACGGACCGTTCCCGGCGCACTACGAGCCCGAAGAGACGCCGGTGCGCAACCCGGTGTACGCGCAGCAGTCCAACCCCGTGCGCGAGCGCTGGCCGAGCGCGAACAATCCGTATCATCCGCAGCCCGGCGAACCGGGCGCGGACGTGTTTCCGTACGTGATGACGACGTACCGGCTCACCGAGCACCACACCGCCGGCGGCATGTCGCGCACCGTCGCGCATCTCTCCGAGCTGCAGCCGGAGATGTTCTGCGAGGTCAGCCCGGAGCTCGCGCGCGAACGCGGTCTCGAGAACGGCGGCTGGGCCACGATCGTCTCCGCGCGCACCGCGATCGAGGCGCGCGTACTGGTGACCGAACGCATCCCCGACTACGTCATCGCCGGGCGTTCGACGCGCGTCGTCGGGCTGCCGTATCACTGGGGCAACCGCGGGCTGTCGACGGGCGACACGGCGAACGATCTGTGGGAGATCAGCACCGATCCGAACGTCCACATCCAGGAGTCGAAGGCGGCGACGTGCGACGTTCGCGCCGGCCGCCGGCCGCGCGGCAAAGCGCTGACCGCGCTCGTGGACGAGTACCGCCGCCGCGCCGGGCTGCCCGTGGAGGAATGATGGAGCGCAAGGGCTTCTTCACCGACACGACGCTGTGCATCGGCTGCAAAGCGTGCGAGGTGGCGTGCAAGGAGTGGAACCAGCTTCCGTCCGACGGCCTCGACTTCACTGCGCAATCCTATGACAACACCGGCGAGCTGAACGGTACGACGTGGCGGCACGTCGCGTTCGTGGAACAGCTCCGCAGCGGCAGCGAGGACGTCGTGCACGCGCAGGCCGGGCGGTGGCTGATGGAATCGGACGTGTGCAAGCACTGCACGCACGCGGCGTGCCTGGACGTGTGCCCGACCGGCGCGCTGATGCGCACGGAGTTCGGCACCGTCATCGTGCAGCAGGACGTGTGCAACGGCTGCGGCTACTGCGTGCCGGCGTGCCCGTTCGGCGTGATCGACAAGCGCGACACCGACGGCCACGCGGGAAAGTGCACGCTCTGCTACGACCGCCTGACCGACGGCGAGACGCCGGCGTGCGCGAAGGCGTGCCCCACCGAGTCGATCCAGTTCGGCGACCTCGACGAGCTGCGCGCGCGCGCGGACGCGCGGCTGGAAAAGGTGCGTGCGAACGCGCACTTCCGCGACGCGAGCTTGTACCTGCGCGGCGACGACGACGGCATCGGCGGCGGTGCCGCGTTCTTTCTGCTGCTCGACAAGCCGGAGGTGTACGGGCTGCCGCCCGATCCGGTGGTCACGACGCGCGACCTCGGCGCGATGTGGCGCAGCGCGGGTAAAGCGGCGCTGGCGCTGATCGGCGTGACCGCGCTCGCCGCGCTCGGAGCGCGCAAATGAGCTCGTCCTATTACGGACGCCCCGTCGTCAAACCGCACGTGTGGAAGCCGTTGATCCCGTCCTATTTCTGGATCGGCGGCATGGCGGGCGCGGCGGCGGTGCAGTGCCTTGCTGCGCGCGTGCGCGGCGAGCACGAGCTTGCCGTGGTGTACAAACGCGCCGCGCTCGCGGGCGCGATGACGGCCCCGGTGCTGCTGATCGCGGACCTCGGCGTCCCCGCGCGGTTCTTGAACATGCTGCGCGTGTTCAAGCCCACGTCGCCGATGAGCGTCGGCTCGTGGGTCCTCGCCGCGTTCGGCGGCGCGATCACCGCGTCGACCGCCGCGGAGGTTCTGGGCTGGAGCCGTGCTGCGCGCGCGCTCGAAGTCGTCACGGCGGCGCTGGGTCCGCCGCTGACCGTCTACACCGCGGTGCTGCTGGCCGACACGGCGACGCCGGTGTGGCACGACGCAGACGACACGCTGCCGTTTCTGTTCGTCGCGAGCGGCGTGGGGGCTGCGGGCGCCGTCGGCAGCGCGTTCGCGCCCGCCGAGCAGACGATGATGCCGCGGCGGCTCATGATCGCCGGGGCGCTCGGCATGCCGATCGCGGGGCGCGTGATGGAGAAACGGCTGGGCCGCTTCATCGCCGAGCCGTACCACGCCGGACGCGCCGGCAACTTGCGCCGTGCCGCGGAAGCCCTTGCGGTCGCGGGCGCGGTCGCCGGCATCTTCGGCGCGAAGAACCGCGCGCTCACACGGATTTCCGCGGCATGCGTGGCGGCGGCCGGCGTCTTCGAGCGATTCGCGGTGTCGGCAGCCGGCACGCAGTCGGCGCGCGACCCCAAATACGTCGTGCAGCCGCAGCGCGAGCGCCTGACCTCGGCAGGCAAATGAGGAATCCGCGGTGGACCGGTCAGCCCGATGGAAGCGCCGATCGTTGAAACGCCGCGGCTCCTGATGCGAGCGCACCGGCTGGATGATTTCGAGCAGTCGTTCGCGATGTGGTCCGATCCGGTCGTCACCCGCTACATCGGCGGGAAGCCGTCGACCGAGCAGCAGACGTGGTCGCGCCTGTTGAACTACGCGGGCCATTGGTCGCTGCTGGGCTTCGGCTATTGGGCGCTCGAGGAGAAGTCGACGGGACGATTCGCCGGCGATGTCGGGTTCGCAAATTTCCGGCGCGACATCGCCGCGTCGATGCGGGACGTGCCGGAGATCGGCTGGACGCTCGCACCGAGCTTTTACGGCAAGGGATACGCGACGGAGGCCGTTCGTGCCGCCGTCGCGTGGGGCGACGTTCGGTTTGAATCGGCGCGGACCGTGTGTCTGATCAACGAGGGAAACCTCGCGTCGATCCGCGTCGCGCAGAAGTGCGGTTATGAGGTGTTCGAGCGAACGACGTTCAACGAGCAGCCGACCTTGTTTCTCGCGCGGGCGGGCGCCGGCGACGAAGCTAGTCGATGACCGCCGGCAGCACGTACTGCCGGACGTAGACCGTCTGCAGCAGGAACGTTCCCTGATCGGCGTAGTTCGCGCCGTAGATGGCGACCACCATGTCGAGCTTCGGAATCACCATGACCAGTTGGCCGCCGTTTCCGAGCGCTGAGTACGTGCGCAGCGTCGAACCGTTGTACGGAAAGTCGATCACCCACCACAGGTAGCCGTATTTGTACCTCCCCAGATCCATGCGCGGCGCCGACGCTTGCGCGACCCATTGCCGGCTCAGCACGCGGTGCCCGTTCCACGTTCCGCCCGCGAGCATGAGCTGGCCGAACTTCATGAAGTCGCGCGGCAGCATGCGCAGCCCGCCGCCCATGAACACTTCGCCCGTCGGCTGCAAGTCGAGGTAATAGCGGCCTATCTGAAGCGGCTTCGCGAGCAGCTCGTGAAACAGCACCGGAAGGCTCTGGTGCGTCGTGCGCGTGAGCACCCCGCCGACCAGGTTCGGCTGGATGCTGCAGTACACCGATCTCTGACCGGGCGGCCGGATCATCTTGAGATCCAGCGCGAACTTGTAGAAGTCGCTGTGCGGCGGAAGGTCCCACATCGTCTCTTCGCGGCCGGGCGACGCGTCGTCGCCGTCGTCGCAGTCCAGGCCGGACGACATGGTGAGCAGCGAATCCACGGTGAGCGCGCGAGCGCGCGGATCGAGATCGGGCGGGAACGTGCCGCCGTGCATCGCGCGGTACACGGGCATCGACGTCGAGACCGGCAGACCGGCTTGCATCGCGGCGCCGAACAGGGTCGCGGTCACGCTCTTGGCGGCCGAGCGCGTCTCGTGCGGGCGATCGCGGCTCTCACCGTGAAAGTATTCTTCGAGCACGAGCTTGCCGTGCCGCGCGATCAGCACGCCGTGGACTTGCGGCGCGTGCACGGAGTCCATCGGCGTGTCGATCAGCATGCGGATGAACGACTCGATGCGAGGCCGCGAGAACCCCACGTCTTCGAGGCTCGCCGTCGCCCAGCCGTCGTGCTCGGCGACCGGACGCGCGTACGTGTAGGGCGCACCGGGCCGCCCGCGCGGGTAAAACTCCGTCGCATCGTCGGCGCCGACGCGCGCGAAGTCGTACGTTCCGCCGCGGCCGTCGAAGTAGAACGACAGCACGTCGTCCGCTTCGCGGTACGTCCCTTGCGCCACGACGCCGTTCTTGCGCTGCGGCGAGGCGATCAGCTTCACCGCGCTGCCGTCGCGCTCGAGGCGGTCGACGCGCCACATCCAGCCGAGATTGCGCTCGGGGTTCACGATGAACGCGCCGCGCGTGCGAGGCGCGTCGCCGGCAGCGGCGGGCGCGATCGTGAGAAAGAACGTCATCGGGTCGTCGAGCGGCACGACGTTCCCGCGCCACACGGCGCCGTCGCGCAGCAGCGTGAGCGGCGATGCGTACGGCACGCCGGCGTCGACGTTCGGCGGCTGGATCCAATGTCCGGCGATCCGCGTGCGCTGCGCCTCCCAGCGGCCGGTGAACGAGCCCAGCGCGCCGGACAGTTCGAACGAGATCGTGCGGTCGTCCACGCGCACGGGCGCGGACCATCCGGCGATCTCGGCTCGCCAGCCGCCGGCGTCGTGCCGCACGATCACGGGCCCGCGCGAAGCGGACGTGTTGACGAGGTGCTTCGCCTTCCACAGACCGGCGATGTCTTTCGGGGCATCGGCGGCGCGCGCGCGCGGCGGCGCCGCAACGGCGAACGCGAGCAGCACGGCCATGACGGCGGCGGACACACACGAATGAAACATGTCGCCAGCGTAGACCGCGAACCGCGCCGCCGTCCTCAAAAAACGCTCACCGCGGTGCGATCGTGGATCAGTCCGGCGTCGTCCACTGCTTGAAGCGAGCATCGGAGCGCAGCGCGTCGAGGCGCGGGTCGAGCGCGACGAAGCTGTGCTCGATCCGGTTGGCGAACGGCGTCGCCTTCATGTAGGCATACGCGCGCGACCGGTCGCCCACCGCCAGCCAGGCGAGCGCCATCGAAAGCGTGCTGCCGGATGCGAGAACGTCGTCGCGGCGAAGCGCGCCGAGCGTCCCGATCGCCGCGGCGCGCCGGCCTTTGCGGGCTTGCAGCGCGGCGACCAGCGCTGTGCGCTCCACGCGGCTCAGCCGCGCGAAGGTCGCCAGCGCCGCCCCGTCGTCGCCCACCCGCTCGTAGGACAGGCCGAGCACCACGCGCGTGCCGTGGCGCTCGGGATAGATCGCGAGCGACTCGCGCGCGTACGCGATCGCGTCGCGGTAGCGCTTGCCGAAGTACGCGTCTTCGGCCAGCCACGCGTACGTCGCCGGCGACGCCGGCTCGAGCGCGAGCGCGGCCTCGTGCTGCGCGGTCGCCTGCGCGAGCAGGCCGCGCACGAGCAGCGAGTTGCCGTACCAATGGTGCGCGAGCGCGTACTGCGGATCGAGGCGGATCGCGCGCCCGAACTCAGCATCGGATTCGGCGTCGCGGTGCTCGAACACATACAGCGCCATCGCGAGCGACGTGTGCGCTTCCGCGGACTGCGGATCGGCGGCGAGCGCCTTGCGAGCGAAGCCGGTCGCAAGCGCCGCGATGCGCCGGCACCCCGTCACGTTGGAGTCGCAGCGAACGTCGAACTCCGACAAGTACGCGTCGGCGAGCCCGGCGTAGCCCAGCGGGTTCGCCGGGTCGCGCTTCACGACGCCGCGAAAATAGCGCGCGCTGTCGTACACGTGCGCGAGGTCCATCCGCAGATTCCAGTGGTAGCGCCCGAGCTTGTAGAGCCGCTGCGATTCCGGGCTGAGCCGCGCGAACGCCGGCCGCGGCGACGACACGGCCGAGGCGACGAGCACGACGCTGCATGCGCCCGCGAGCGCGGCGAGCGCCCACCGTTGCGAGCGCGCCATCGTCTTCGCCGCGGGAACGTTCACGCTGACCGGTTCGGGCACGCGAACGTGCTCGACCGGCGCGACGAAGCGGTAGCCGCGGCACGCCATCGTCTCGATCGCGCCGTTCAAACCAGCCGCGGACAATGCGCGCCGCAGGCGGTAGACATTTTGGCTCAGATTGCTTTCGTCCACGCAGCGGTCGGGCCATACGCGTTCCATGAGCTCGTCCTTCGTGACGAGCTCGCCCGCGTTCGCGACGAGTACGGCGAGCGTGGAGATCACCGTCGGACCGAGCGCGACGGGCGTGCCGTCGCGCACGAGCAGACGCGTGCGCGAGTCGAGCTCGAAAGGACCGAACCGAAAGATGCCGCTCGTCATGGCGCTTGCTCCCCACGTCTCGACCGCTAAAACTATGCTTTTAGTTATCGCCGCGGGCGCGCCCCTTCCTCCGGGCTCGAGCCATTCCCCCGCGAGACCTTGCGCGGGTGAAACCCGGCGGTCGGGTCGACCGTACATCCGGCGTTCACCAGCCGGACAGGAGCGTTCGCATGCCGTCTTCGGTCGAAGAGTTCTTCGAGCAATATTTGCGCCGCGCGGGGTTTGCCGATGCCGCCGGCGGCGCCGCGACGAGCAGCGCGGCGGCACACGTCGCGGGGGACGTATCCGGCGACTTGAACGTCGAGGCCGGGTCGGCGCTGCGCGTCGATGGCGAGGTGACGGGCGACGTCGCCGTGCGCGAAGGCGCCGTCGTGCAGATCAACGGCGGCGTCTCCGGCGACGTCGTGGTTGAGCCGGGCGCACAGCTCAAGATCGTCGGCGATCTGAACGGCAGCATCCGCGTGCGCGCGGGCGGTGTCGCGTTCGTAGCCGGCGACGTCAACGGCGACGCCGTCGTCGAAGGCGGCCTCATGATTCAAGACGGTACGATGAACGGCGATCTCGCCGTGCGGCCCGGCGGTCAGCTCGTCACGGCCTGACGCAGCGCCGAAACAAACCCGCGCGTGCACCGTACGTACGATCACGCGAACGCACTACCGCGGACGGCCGGCCTCGAGTTACGCTCGGGGCCGTTCTGTGTCGTGATGGACCAGCGGGGCCAGCGCTATTTCCCTTAGGCGCTAAGGCGTCGTTCGGCCGATCGCGCTTTCGCCTTCGTTGCTTCGGCTTCGCGGTTTTTTGACGGGGCGTTCGTTTCGAGCGAGCGCAGCAGGCGCGTCGAGATGCCCGCGATCTCGTCGACGGCCGCCAGGAACGCGGCTTCGTTCGCTTTGGACGGCTTGCTGAACCCGCTGATCTTCCGCACGAACTGCAGCGAGGCGGCGTGCACCTCCGTGGTCGTGACGGGCGGTTCGAAGTTGAAAAGGGTCTTGATGCTCCTGCACATGGTTCCTTGGCCTCGCGGGTGAGAACGCGGGTTACCGCAGCGCCGGCTGAAGTTCCTCGTCACCTACGGCGCCGTCTTTTTTGTGGTCAGCCGCGGAGCCGCTCCTCCACGTAGGCGTGAACCACGGACTTCAACTCGTCGATGAGGGCGCTGCGCTGCGCCGCGGAGAGCGCGCCGTAGACGATCGTGTTTATCACGCCGTTCACCATCGCGTTGACCATCCGCGCGTAGCGCCGTAGCGTCTCTTTGCGAATGCCGGGGCCGTACGAGCTCAGGAAAGCGACGGCGCTGCCGAGCTCCGTCTCGAGCTCGTGGATCGCGCGCGCGGTGGACGTGTTCGACTCGAGCAGCCGCGACACCGCGGCGTGATCGAGATGGAACTTCACGCGTGCGTCGATGCCGGCGTCGATCGACGCCCGCAGCCCGCGCGGGCGCGAGCTTGCGAGATCGGCGCGCATGCGCTGCCAATCCGCCAGGTACTGCTCGGCGAGCGCTTCCACGAGCGCCTCGCGGTTCGGAAAAAACTGGTAGAGCGAACCGATCGACGTGCCCGATTGCGCCGCGATCGCGCTCATCGTCGTGCCCTCGACGCCGCGGCTCGCAAAGAGGCCCGCGGCGGCGGCGAGGATCGCGGCGATGCGGCGCTGTCCGCGCGCTTGGCGCCGGGGTGGAGGGCGCGGGGAGGCTTCGTCCACGCGACCGTTATCCTTGACATATACGAGAAAGTCCTCGTATTATTAAACACGAGAGAATGCTCGCATTCAAGCAGGCCGCACCCCGCCGTCCGGCGTCCGTTCCGCTGATCACGGCGACGGTGATGATCGGTGTCATCCTGGCGCTGATCGACTCGTCGATCGTGAACGTCGCACTGCCGACGATCGCGGGCAACCTGGGCGCATCGATCGACGAAGTCGCGTGGGTGGCGACCGGCTACCTGCTCGGCAACGTGCTCGTCATGCCGCTCAACGGCTGGCTCACCGCGCGCTTCGGGCGCAAGAACTACTACCTCGCGTGCTTTGGCCTGTTCACCGTGGCGTCGCTGCTGTGCGGCACCGCGACGAGCGTCTACACGCTCATCGTCTACCGCATCATCCAAGGGCTCGGCGGCGGCGCGCTGCAGCCGATCGCGCAAGCGATTCTGTTCGAATCCGTGCCGCCCGAACGGCGCGGCGAGATGATGGCGATCTTCGGTCTCGGCGTGATGGTCGGCCCCGCGGTTGGCCCGACGCTGGGCGGCTACATCATCGACAACGCGAACTGGCAGATGCTGTTCTTCTTCAAGATCCCGCTCTGCATCGTGGCGTTCGCGATGGCGTACTTCGTGCTCGGCGCGACGCCGAAGGAGGAACGCGAGGAGCACGACGTCGACTGGTTCGCTTTCTCGGCGATGGCGTTCGGGCTTGCGAGCTTGCAGTTCGTGCTGTCCCGCGGGCAGCGCGAAGACTGGTTCAGCTCCAGCACGATCACGCTGCTGACCGTCGCCGCGGTGGTATTCCTCGCGTACTTCATCTGGAAGCAAGTGCGCGCGGAGCATCCGTTCGTCAACCTGCGCATCTTCAAATCCGTGCAGTTCTCGGTCGGCAACCTCATCGGCGTCATCAGCGGCTTCGGTCTGTACGGGCTCAACTTCGTGACGCCGCTGTTCTTTCAGGGACCGATGCACTTGAGCGCCTACGATGCGGGCCTCTATCTGCTGCCGGGTTCGCTCGCGACGGCGGCCAGCATGATCGTCGCCGGCGAGCTGAACCGGCGCTTCGACCCGCGCTGGGTCATCGCGAGCGGGTTAGCGATGTTCGCCGCGGGCGCATGGTGGATGGGCGCGCTCAACGCGGATGCGGGCTACTGGGACATCATGATGCCGCGGCTCTTGCAAGGCTTCGCACTGGGCCTGCTGTTCGTGCCGCTGACCGTCGTGACGCTGACGGGGATCTCATTGAAGAACATGTCCGACGCGACCGGGATCGCATCGGTCGTGCGGCTGCTCGGCGGGAACATCGGCATCGCCGTGCTGCAGGTCATTCAGGTGCGGCACGCGGCGCTCGTGCAATCGGTCCTCTCGGGCGCCGAGACGCTGCGCAACGTGCAGGTCGCCGCCGAAGTGCACGCGCACGGTCTCGCCAACGCGTCGCGCACGATCGCCGGCATCATCGCGGCCGACGCGAGCACGATCTCCTATCTCTATTTGTTCCGCGTCTCGGCGATCATGTTCGCGTTGACGATCCCGTTCTTGTTCCTGATCCCCAAACGGGCGCCGGCGCGCAAAGCTGCAAGCGCTCCGCAACAGCGAGCGGCGGCCTAACCGCCCGCCATCGCTCCCACGACCAGCAACGGTTCCGCGCCCGAGGCGACGGCGTGGGGGAGCGGCGCGTCGGGCGGTTCGTGAGACAAGTCTCGTTCGCACGCGAAGAAGCGCACGAACGGCCGGCGTTTTTGCGTGACGTGATCGCGGATTGCGCCGCGCAGCACCGGATAGCGCGCTTCGAGCGCGTCGAGCACCGACGCCACCGTGGCGGTGCCGGCGACGTCGACGTGCACCTCGCCGTTTTCGCGCGAGAGCGTGCGCAGATGCGCCGGGAGCACGACGCGGATCAGCAGGACGCTGACTCCGTCACGGCAGCGTCTGGACCTCGACGGACAGCACGGCCGGCAGATCGCGCACGATCGGCGCCCAGGTGTCGCCGGCGTCGGCCGATGCGTATACCTGCCCGCCCGTCGTGCCGAAATAGATGCCGCACGCATCGAGCTTGTCGACGGCCGTCGCGTCGCGCAGCACGTTCACGTAGCAGTCGTTCTGCGGCAGGCCCTTGATGAGCGCTTCCCATTCGTTGCCGCCCGTGCGGCTGCGGTACACGCGCAGCTTCGCGTCCGGGACGAAGTGCTCGGAGTCGCTCTTGATCGGGACGACGTATACCGTGTCGGGCTCGTGCGCGTGGACTTCAATCGGGAAGCCGAAGTCGCTCGGCAAATTCCCGCTGACCTCGTGCCACGAGTCGCCCGCGTCGTCGCTGCGCATCACGTCCCAGTGCTTCTGCATGAACAGCGTGTTCGGGCGCGATGCGTGTTGCGCGATGCGGTGCACGCAGTGGCCCACCTCCGCATCCTGATCGGGGAGTTGCTCCGAGCGCAGGCCTTTGTTGATCGGCAGCCACGTCGCGCCCGCGTCGTCGCTGCGGAACGCGCCCGCCGCCGAGATCGCGGTGAAGATGCGGTTCGGATCGATCGGATCGAGCAGGATGGTGTGCAGGCACATGCCGCCGGCGCCGGGCTGCCACTGCGAACCCGAACCGTGACCGCGCAGGCCCGCGAGCTCGTGCCAGTTCTGGCCGCCGTCGGTGGACTTGAACAGCGCCGCGTCCTCGACGCCTGCGTACACGGTGTCGGGATCGGTCAGCGACGGCTCGAGATGCCACACTCGCTTGAACTCCCACGGGCGCGGCGTGCCGTCGTACCACTGGTGCGTGCCCGTCACGCCGTCGTACACGAACTTGTTGCCCACCGGCTCCCAGGATTTGCCGCCGTCATCGGAGCGCTGGACTTGCTGGCCGAACCACCCGCTGGTCTGCGACGCATACAGCCGATTGGGATCCACGGGCGAGCCTTTGAGGTGGTACATCTCCCAGCCCGCGAAGTGCGGACCGCTCACGTCCCACTTGTCGCGTTTGCCGTCCGCCGTCAGAACGAACGCGCCCTTGCGCGTGCCTACCAGAACCCGTACGCTGCTCATTCTCTTCCTCCGCTCGAACAATTATCTCGCGGCCGCTCCGGGGGCCTCCTGGCTGTGGCGATCAGTACTTCTACGGACGCTGCGCGCGCCGGGCACGCTCTACAGTGGGAGCAACTTTCCTGCTGTGAGGGTCCATGTATCATCACTTTTCGCCCGTTCCGCTCGCATTCGACGCCGCATGGGCCGTCGCGTGCGTGTTCGCGGTGGACTTCATCACCGGCGTCATCCATTGGGCGGAGGACACGTGGACCGCGCTGGGCCGCTCGAAGGTGCTCGACACCTACGTGGTGCGCGACAACATCGAGCACCACCGCAAGCCCGGCGGGATTCGGCGCGGAACGTACTGGGAGACCAACCGCGTGTGCATCGCGCTCGCGTTCGCCGCCGCGGGCGTGCTCGCGCTGTGCGGCGTGCACGCGTGGCAGGCATACCTGATCGTGGCGCTCGCTTCGCAGTCGAATCAAGTGCACAAGTGGGCGCACTGCGCGAACCCGCCGCGTGCGATCGGCATGCTGCAGCGGTTCGGCATCCTGCAATCAGCCGCGCACCACGCCGAGCACCACAAGCGGCCGTACGCGAGCCGGTTCTGCACCGCGACGAACTTCTTGAATCCCGTGCTGGACGCCGTCCGGTTCTGGCGCGGGCTGGAGTGGCTGATCGAACGATGCGGCATCGCGGTGCAGCGCACGACGCCGGCACGGCAGGGCTACTGAACGCGCCGCGAAGAACGCCGCGAGCGATGGGTAGCGGAGATCTCTCGCTCGCGGAGTTCGAGCGCGTCGTGCGCGAAGCGCTGGACACGCTGCCGAAGCGGTTCGCCGACATGGTGAAGAACGTCGTGATCGCGGTGGAGGAAGAGCCGAACCGCGAGGACCTCGAGAGCGTGGATTACGACGAGGACGACGACGGCCACGTCGAGGATCACGAGCTGCTCGGCATCTACCGCGGCGTCCCCCTCACCGAGCGCGATCACAACGAGCCGCTGCTGCCCGACGAGATCGCGGTCTTTCGCGGACCGATCAACCGCGTCACGCGCACGCGGCAAGAAGCCGTGCACGAAGTCCGCGAGACCGTCATCCACGAGCTCGGCCACTACTTCGGCCTCGACGACCACGAGATGCCGCACTGACGCTCGCATTGGGCGCGATCGTGGCGCATGCTTCGACAGGCTTCAGCCTGACATAAGGGCGCTGCCGGCGGGAAAGAGGCACCTCATGAAGGCGCCGGAGGGGTTCGTTCGGGTGCGCGGGGCGCGCGAGCACAACCTCAAGAACGTCGATCTGGACATCCCGCGCGAGGCGCTCGTCGTGTTCACCGGCGTGTCCGGCTCCGGCAAGTCGTCGCTCGCGTTCAGCACGCTGTACGCGGAGGCGCAGCGGCGCTATCTCGAATCGGTGTCGCCGTACGCGCGGCGGCTGTTCCATCAGATGTCGGTGCCCGAGGTTGACGAGATCGAAGGCTTGCCGCCCGCGGTCGCGTTGCAGCAGCAGCGCGGTTCGCCGACCACGCGCTCCTCCGTCGGCAGCGTCACGACGCTGTCGAATCTCCTGCGGATGCTGTACTCGCGCGCCGGCGTCTATCCGCCGAAGCAGCCGCATCTCGACGCCGAAGCCTTCTCGCCCAATACGCCCGCGGGCGCGTGTCCGCGGTGTCACGGGCTGGGGCGCATCTACGACGTCACGGAAGCTTCGATGGTGCCCGACGCGTCGCTCACGATCCGCGAGCGCGCGATCGCGGCGTGGCCGACGGCGTGGCACGGTCAGAACCTGCGCGACATCGCGGTGACGCTGGGTTACGATGTCGACCGCCCGTGGCGCGAGCTGCCGAAGAAGGACCGCGAATGGCTGCTGTTCACCGACGAGCAGCCCACCGTGCCCGTGTACGCGGGCTACACGCCCGCGCAGACGCGCCGCGCGCTCAAACGCAACGAAGAGCCCAGTTACCAAGGCACGTTCACGAGCGCGCGCAAGCACGTACTGCAGACGTTTGCGACGACGACGAGCCCGCTGATGAAGAAGCGCGCGGCGCGATACATGGTAAGCGGGGATTGTCCGCTGTGCCACGGCAAGCGGCTGCGCCGCGAGTCGCTGTCGGTGAAGTTCGCCGGCATGGACTTCGCGGAGATCGCGCGCGTGCCGCTCAAGCGGCTCACCGGCATCATGCAGCCGTACGCGCAGTCGACGGATCCGCACCTCGCCAAGCTCGGCGCCGATCATCCCGAGAAGGCGATCGTCGTGCAGCGCATCGCGGAGGATCTGGTCGCGCGGCTCGCCGTGCTGCTGGACCTCGGGCTCGGCTATCTGACGATCGAACGCAGCACGCCGACGCTGTCGCCCGGCGAATTGCAGCGTCTTCGGCTCGCCACGCAAGTGCGCTCGAACCTCTTCGGCGTGGTATACGTGCTCGACGAGCCGTCCGCGGGATTGCATCCTGTCGACACCGAGGCGCTCTTGAAGGCGCTCGACCAGTTGAAGGCGTCGGGCAACTCCCTGTTCGTGGTGGAGCACGAGCTCGACGTGATCCGGCACGCCGACTGGATCGTCGACGTCGGCCCCGCCGCGGGCCAACACGGCGGCCACATCTTATACAGCGGGCCGCCCGACGGGCTGAAGAGCATCGACGCATCGCAAACGCGCCGCCATCTTTTCGGGAACTACGCGTTCCCGCACCGCGAGCCGCGCGCGCCGCGCGGCTGGCTCGAGCTCGCGGGCGTGACGCGCAACAACGTGCAGGACCTCGACGTCGCGTTCCCGCTCGGCGTGTTCACCACCGTGAGCGGCGTCTCCGGTTCCGGCAAATCCAGTCTCGTGAGCCAGGCGCTGGTGGAACTTGTAGGTGATCACCTCGGCGAAGCAGTCGCCGCGGTGATCGACGAAGGCGAAGAGCTGGAGCGCGAGGCGGTGGTACGCAGCGGCGGGCGCATCGCGCGCGGGATGGAGCGCGTCAAACGGCTCGTGCGCGTCGACCAGAAGCCCATCGGGCGCACGCCGCGCTCGAATCTCGCGACGTATACCGGCCTCTTCGATTCCGTGCGCAAGCTGTTCGCGGATACCAAGGCGGCGCGCGCGCGGCGCTTCGACGCCGGGCGGTTCTCGTTCAACGTCGCCAAAGGCCGGTGCGCGACCTGCGAGGGCGAAGGCTTCGTGATGGTGGAGCTGCTGTTTCTGCCCAGCGTGTACGCGCCGTGCCCGACGTGCCACGGCGCGCGCTACAACGCCGAGACGCTGAAGATCACGTACCGCGGCAAGACGATCGCCGACGTCCTCGCGCTGACCGTCGATGCGGCGTGGGACTTCTTTTCCGACGAAGCGGCGGTGTGCCGTGCGCTCAAGGTGCTGCGCGAAGTCGGACTCGGCTATCTGCGGCTCGGCCAGCCGGCGACGGAGCTCTCCGGCGGCGAAGCGCAGCGCATCAAGCTCGCAACGGAGCTGCAGCGCACGCAGCGCGGCGACACGCTGTACGTGCTCGACGAGCCGACGACCGGGCTGCATCCGGCCGACGTGGAGAAGCTGATGGTACAGCTCGACGGGTTGGTCGCAGCGGGCAACACGGTGATCGTCGTGGAGCACGACATGCGCGTCGTCGCGGGCAGCGATTGGGTGATGGACATCGGCCCGGGCGCCGGCGACGAAGGCGGCCGCGTCGTCGTGGCCGGCACGCCGGCCGACGTCGCCAAGACCGTGGAGAGCCGGACGGCACCGTACCTCGCGCGGTTCTTGAGCGCCGGCGGGCGCACGCGCGCCGCCGCCGGATGAAGCTCGCACCGGGGCTCACCGTCGCGCAATCGGCGATCCACGGCAGAGGCTGTTTCGCAACGACGAGATTCGCGCGGCGCAAGAAGATCGCCGAGTACACGGGCGAGCGCATCACGAACGCCGAGGCCGTGCGCCGCGGCCACCGCCGCGTGCTGCGCATCAGCGGGCTCGATACGCGCTGGAGCATCGACGGCTCGGCCGGCGGCAATGGCACGCACTACATCAACCACTCCTGCCGGCCGAACGCGTTCATGCAGACGTTCGGGCGCCGTCTGCTGGTACTGGCGCTGCGCGACATCCGGCCGGGTGAGGAGATCACGGTGGACTACGTGTCGTCGATGCACTCCGACCGCAAACGCTGCACGTGCGGCGTGCCAAACTGCCGCGGCAGGATCAACAAACAGTAAAACGCGGCCAGCCGCCGCGGCGTAGAGAGCCGTCTCTTGACGATGTTGCGCAAACGTGCTATGTTGCGCGTATCGAGCAACATTATGGTTTCGCGCAAAAGTCGTCTCGTTCAAGAGGCGCTCGGTCACTTTCCACCCGGCTGGCGCCTCGGGGCCATTGAGACTCAAGAGTCTGCGTTTGACGGCGCGGTCCGCCTTCGAGCACCCGGCGGCCGGAGCTCGCACTTCGTGTTCGAGGTCAAGCAGGCGGTTGAGCCGCGCGATGTCGATCGCGTAGCGAGTGAACTCTCGAAGCTTCCTTCCGGGTCGCACCCGTTGGTGCTGGCTCCATACTTGAGCCCACGGTCGCGGGACCTACTGCGTGATCGAGGGATCTCTCACGCGGACGGCACCGGCAATCTCTGGATCGCGGCGGACTCCATCTATGTCGAGCGCGCTGGAACGGTCCGCAGCCATGCTGCACGCGGTGCCCGCGCGGGCGACGAGCGCACGCCGCGCCGATCGCTCCGCGGACCGATGACGGCGCGTGTCGTGCGCTATCTCTGTGACGGTGCGGGGCCGCCTCGCGTACGGACGATTGCGGCCGCAACGGGGGCCGATCCCGGTAGCGTCTCGCGCATCCTGCACCTGCTCGAACGCGAAGCCTTCGTTCGGCGAGAGCACCGCGCAGTCGTGGAGCTGGATTGGAAGGCGCTGATCGTTCGCTGGGGGGAAGATCTCGCAAAGGATCGCGTTCGGGAGTCATACATCGCGCCGCGCGGTCTCGACCATGTTACCGCGCGTTTGAGAAACGAGAGTTTTCCATACGCCCTGACGGGATCGACCGCCGCCGCGGCGATTGCGCCGGCCGCCGCTCTCGGAGCGCTCGACGTGTACGTCGAAGACATCGATATCGCCGCGCGAGCTCTCGCGTTGCGCGACGGTGACGGGCTCGGGAACGTACGGCTAATCGAGGCATTTGATCATGTCGTCTTCGAGCGCACGATCAAGCGGGAAGGGCTCGTTCTCGCCGCGCCCTCCCAGGTTGCCGCAGACCTCGTGACCTTGCCGCGCCGCTCCGCCGACGAGCTCGTTGCGATCCTTGAGTGGATGGAACAGAATGCTCCCGGCTGGCGACGCTAACGCGTACGCGCTTGCGAGGCGAACGCTCGTCGATGCTGTGATTGCGCTTCAAGATTTCGCACCAGGGGCGTTCGGCCTGGTAGGCACGCACGCCGTCTACCTGCGCGCGCCCGAGAACGACCTCGGAATCCCAGCCTTCACGTTAGATGGCGACCTTGCCGTGAATCCTAACCTGGTCGCCGGATCTCGAGCGGTTCGCGCGCGTCTCGCAGAAGTTGGCTTCGATCTGCGCGACCTCCAGAGCGGTCTCTACGAGCGTCGTGACGCTGATATCGGCGTTCGGCGCGCAGCGCGTGTCGACATCTTCGTGCCCGCCGCGTTCGAGTACGCGTGGAGCAGCGAGGGCTATGACGCGCGCGCCGCTATGGTACAACCGGGTCTTGAGGCGTGTCTCGTCGATTGTTCGCCGATGGAACTCGCGACGCTCGATGATGGCGGCCCGCGGCTTACCGCCAGCGTCCACGTCGCGGGGATCGTCGCGTTGCTCGTCGCGAAAGGCTGGAAGATCGGCGAACGCTATGTACAGGGCCCCGAAGCGTTCGCCGAAGTGCGAAAGGACATCAGCGACATCTATCGGCTGCTTCGAGCGTCGGAACCCGAATACAACGCGACGACGCTGCGCGTGCTCCGTGATAACCGTCATGTACGTGAATCAGTTCGGACCGGCTCTCGTCACCTTCGAGAATTGTGTACCGCCGGTGGCGCCGGACTCAGAGAATTCAGCGCTCTCCTCGGATCGTCTGTTGCAGCGCGTATGGCGACTGCGTCGCTCGCGGTCCTGGTCGAGGAGTTCGGGCAGACCGTCGACTCAGTGTCTGCGGAGATGTAAAATCCGGTCGCATCCGCGGCCGCTCTCTCATGTCTGGTGCGACAAAGGAAACGGCATCGCGTCACCGTTCGTCGTCGGTGGAGCCTAGCTCCGGGGCGGGGTGCACAAGGCCAAGCTCGCGGCCTTCGAGCCAGGCTTCGATCGTCGCGTTGACCTCGTCCGGTTTTTCTTGCGGCATCCAGTGGCCCGCGTCGACGATGCGTTCCGTGAGATCCGTGCAGTCGCGGCGCATCGGTTCGGCCATCGGCGACTCGACCGTTTCGCAGACGGCATCGTACCGCGCGTGCAAGAAGAGCACCGGCAGCCGCAGCACGCCGCCGTCCGGCACGCCTGCCGCGTAGCGCAGATTGCGCTCGTTGTTCGCGTACCAGGCGTCGGGCCCGAAGAACCCGGTTCGTTCGAACGCGGCGACGTATTCCGCGAGGTCTTCTTTCGAGAGCACGGCGGGATCGCGCGGGACGTCGGGCGCGCTTCCCGTGCCGCCGAACCAGCCGCCGTCGCGGCTGATGCGCGCCGTGGGCGACGGCTTGCCTTTTTCCCGCTCGCTCGCGGCGCGGAAGAGCGCCTTGAACGTGGCCGGAAGATTCGCTTCGAACGCCGTGCGCGCAGCGTCGAAGTTTTGCTCGTGAAATAATTGGTAGTCCCACTGGCCCGCGGGATATTTTTCCAGCGGGTACACGTTGCGGTCGACGAGCGGCACCAGGGTTGCAGGCGCGAAGCCGTGCGCGAAGTACGGTACGCAGAGGTTCACGACGGCGCTGCACAGCTCGGGATGATGACCGGCCAGGCTCCACACGACCGGGCTGCCCCAATCGTGCCCGACCCAGATCGCGCGCTCGGCGCCCAGCGCGCGCAGCAGCTCCGCCATGTCCTCCACGATGAGCTCCAGCGCGTACGCGTCGTGCGCGCGCGGCGGCGCTCGACTTCCCGTAACCGCGCATGTCGGGCGCGACGCAGCGGTATCCGAGCGCGGCGAAATGCTCCAGCTGGCGCCGCCACATGATCGCCAGCGCGGGCCAGCCGTGCACGAAGATCATCAGCGGCCCGTCGGCGGGACCGGCTTCGAGATAGAACGTCTCGTGCCGTTCCGTGCGCGCGACGTGCTCGGCGATGGCCGTGCGCACGGGGGGTTCGGTCACGGCCGTTGTTCCATCCGTGCGGCGAACTGCTCCCACGTCAGCAGATGGCCGAGCCGTGCGCTGCGCGGCCACCAGTCCACGCCGCCGCGGCTGATGCGCAATTCGCCGAGCTTCTCGTTGTCGGCGAACACCTCGTACACGGCATCCACCGGTCCGAGCTCGCGCGGCGGAGAGGTCACGACGACGCGGTGTTCCGGCATGGTGGTCCTTTCGCGGCGGAAAGAACGAACTTGCTCTCGCGATGGCGGCGCACCCTTCGACAAGCTCAGGGTGACAATGGCGCTGGGTGACTTGCATAAAGCAAGTTACTTCGGTATGCTGGGGCCGACGTGACTTCAGCGAGCGCCGTGGCCCCTCCGATTACGGTTCCGACGGCCCCGGCGCTCGATCCGCGCACCAGCGCGCTGCTGCACGCGCCGATCGTGCCGCTTCTGCTGCGGATGGCGTGGCCCAACGTCGTGGTCATGCTCGCGCAGGCCAGCTCCGGGCTGATCGAGACTTTTTGGGTGGGGCGGCTCGGAACCGATGCGCTCGCGGGCATGGCGCTCGTGTTTCCGGGCGTGATGCTCATGCAGATGATCTCGGCCGGCTCGCTGGGCGGCGGGATCTCGTCGGCGATCGCGCGCGCGCTCGGCGCGCGGCGCGCCGCCGATGCGGACGCGCTCGTGCTGCACGCGCTGATCATCAACGCCGCGCTGGGCGCGCTCGCGTCGGTGCTGGTGCTGCTGTTCGGCCCCGAGCTGTACCGCGCGCTCGGCGGCCGCGACGCGTCGCTCGACGCGGCGCTGCGCTACTCGAACGTCGTGTTCGCCGGAAACATCTTCCTCTGGCTGATGAACGCGCTCGCGAGCGCCGTGCGCGGCACCGGCAACATGCTCGTTCCCGCGCTCGTCATTTGCGGCTGCACCGTGATCCTCGTCCCGCTCTCACCGCTGCTGATCTTCGGCATCGGACCGTTTCCCGCGCTCGGCATCGCCGGCGGCGGCGTCGCGATGGTGTTCTCGTTTGCGATCGGCGCGGCGGCGCTCGCGTGGTACGTGCTCGCCGGCCGGAGCGTCGTGCGCGTGCGGCTTGCGCGCCTCCAGCGGCGTTTCTTCACCGCGATCCTTTCCGTCGGCGCCGTCGCGACGGTCTCGACGTTGCAGACGAACATCACCATCGGCGTCGCCACGGCGCTCGTCGCCATGGTCGCCGGACCTGCGGGCGTCGCTGGGTACGGCACCGGCGCGCGGCTGGAGTATCTTCTGATCCCGCTCGTGTTCGGGCTGGGCGCGCCGCTCGTCGCGCTCGTCGGCACGAACATCGGCGCCGGGCAGCGCGACCGTGCGCTGCGCATCGCGCTCGTGGGCGGCGCGATCGCGTTCGCGATGACGGAAGCGATCGGCGTCGCCGCCGCGGTGTGGCCGCGCGCGTGGCTGGGACTGTTCGGGCACGACCCGGGCATGCTCGCTACGGGCACCGCGTATCTGCACGCGACAGGGCCGTTCTACGGGTTCTTCGGGCTGGGGCTCGCGCTGTATTTCGCCTCGCAAGGAGCGGGCAAGCTGCGCTGGCCGCTGTTCGCCGGCTTCCTGCGCATGCTCGTCGCCTTGGGCGGCGGCTGGATCGCGCTGCGCGCGACGGGATCGCTGCTGTGGCTGTTCGTCGCGCTGGGCCTGGGGATGCTGCTCTACGGCGTGCTGGTCACAGTGTCGGTGACGTCGGGCTCGCTGGTCGGGTCGCGCCGCGCCGCCGCGGAGGCGACAGGCCAGGCGAACTGACCCCAACCGGGAATCGTTGACGGACTCCTATGCACTACGCCGAGGCCCTCATCCCGATTCTGGTGCTGGCGGTGATCATCGGTCTTCCGCTGCGAGCGGCGCTGCGCGGGCGCACGATTCGGCCGCGCCGCGTGAAGCCGCCGCGCCCGCGCAGGAGCACGCTTCGCGACGTGTCGCGCAGCCAGATGGACGAAGATCTCCAGGATCTCATCCGCCGCAGATCGTGACGCTCGCGCAGCGAACGCCGCCGCTCGCGCTCACGCTTGCGGCGGTGACGCGTTCGCGGCTCGCACTCGAAGCCGGCGAACCGGAGCTCGCGCGCGCGTTCGTGCCCGCCGTCGCCGCGATGGACGAAGCGGACCGCGCCTACCGCCGCGCGATCGAGACCACGCTGCCGCCGGACGCGAGCGCCGCGATGCTGTCGGCGATGGCGTCGTTTCGCGCGCGAGCGCACGAGATTCGCGAGAACGCACGGCGCGAGATCGGCGAGCTCTATCGCAAGTTCGGGCGCGACTACGGCTGGTTCGATCCGCTCGACGTGTATCTGCCGCCCACGACCGGATTGTCGCACGCGGACGGCACGCGCGTCGCGACGATGTCGGACGCCGCGCGCACCGAAGCCGGCGCGCTCCGCGCTCGCGTCAACGAAACGGTCACGAAGCGGCTCGAACCGGCGCAGCTCGAAGCGCTCGTCGCCGCGAAGCGCCGCCGCGCCGATGCGTTCGCCGAAGCGCTGACGAGCGCGCTGCGCGCGGCAGTCGCGCCGCACGCAGCGGTGTCCGCGGACCACATCGGCAAAACAGCGGACGAACTGACGCGCCTCGCCGACGGCTGGTACTGACGAAGTCAGCGGCGCGCCGATCGCGTTCCGATCAGACGGCGATCGCCTGCGGTTCGGGGGCGCGCTGCATCGAGCGGTCGAGCATCTTGGTGAGGCCGTAGACTTGCCGCGTCGTCGTAACGTCGACGCCGAGCAAATCGCCCAGCTCCACCACCGCGCCGATGAGGCAGTCGACCTCGAGCGGACGTCCGGCTTCAATGTCCTGAAGCGTCGACGTCTTGTGCGCGCCCACGCGCAGGGCGCCGTCGATGCGCCGTTCGATCGAAACTTCGATCTCGATCCCGAGCGCCGCCGCGACCGCCACCGTCTCGTGCATCATCGCGCGCACCGTCGGCGCGACGAGCGGATCGCCGGCCAGCTCGCCTAGCGTCGAGCGCGTGAGCGCGGAGAGCGGGTTGAAGCAAACGTTCCCGAGCAATTTGGTCCACGTGTCGAGCCGGATGTTCGGCGCGATCGGCGCTTTGAGGCCGCCGGCGCGGAAGTCCGCGGCGATCTTCTCGAGCCGGCGCGTCATGGTGCCGCTCGGGTGGCCGAGCGTGTAGCGCGTACCCTCGATGTGGCGGATCACGCCCGGCGCGACCATCTCGGTCGAGGAGTACACCGCGCAGCCGACCACGTTGTCGGGATCGAAAGCGCGCGCCAGGCGGCCGCCGGGGTCGACGCTTTCGAGCGTGTGGCCGTCGAAGCGCCCACCGTGGCGCTGGAAGTACCACCACGGGACGCCGTTCTGCATCGAGACGACGAGCGTGTCGTCCCGCATGAGATGGGCGATCTCGCCGAGCATCCCGGCGATCTGGTGCGCCTTGAGCGCGATGACGACGACGTCGACGGGCCCGACGTCGGCGCAAACGTCCGTGCAGCCCGGCGTGACGGTGAAGTCGTCGGCGCCGCCGACGATCCGCAGCCCGTTGCGGCGCATCGCCGTCAGGTGGGCGCCGCGCGCGATGAGGACCACCTCGGCCCCGGCGCGCGCGAGGGATGCTCCGACATAGGCGCCGATCGCACCGGCACCGACGATCGCGTAACGCATCAGGATAGCCCTCCGAAGTTGGCCGGCAGGGTTACCTGCTAGCTGGTATGTGGTATATTGTATACCAGGCTGTCCGACTTTTGTCGACCTCTCCCCGTCGAAACGTTGAACCGCCCGACTAGCCCAATGGCGAACCGGTTGCTCGAAGGGCGAGCAAGCGAGAGGATCGGCCGGGCGGGCTCAGCGGCTTGCGGTGAGTGCTACAGCGTGCGTGTTTCCAGCCGGCGGCCCAGTTGTCCGAGGCTGAAGTTTGCTGCGAAATAGATCAGCGCGATCAGCGCGAACACCGGGATCGGCTGGAACGGGGGCTGCGCGAACACGATTTGGCCGCGGCGCGTGAGCTCCAAGATCCCGATCACAGCCGTGAGCGACGTGTCCTTGAGCAGCGTGACGAACTGCGCGACGAGTGCGGGCATCATCTGCCGCACGGCGATCGGGAGCGTGATGATCCGGAGGATCTGACCACCCGAAAGCCCCTGCGCCTGCGCTGCTTCGATTAAGCCTTTCGGCACGGCGAGGATACCGGCGCGCACGATCTCAGCAACGAGCGCGGCGGTGAACGCCGACAGCGCGATCGCGCCGGCCGTGAACGGTTCGAGCTTCATGCCGATGATGCGCGGCAGCGCGAAGTAGGCGAAGAAGATCACGAGAAGCACGGGCAGCGCGCGCATCCCTTCGATGTACGTCGTCGCGACGACGCTCAGCGGCCGAAAGCGCGACAGGCGCCCGAGCGCGAGCAGCACGCCCGCGACGAACGATATGGCGATCGCGATCGCCGCGAGCTCCAGCGTGATCCCCAGGCCCCCCGCGATGAACGTCAGCGTGCCGCGGTTGAACAGCCAGCCGAGGTCCGTCATCGCGCGTACCGCCGCTCGAGCGCGTTCACGGCGAACGCCGCCGGCAGCGTGAGGATCAGGTAGCAGATCCCCGCGCCGACGAACATCGGCACGTACTGGAACGAGCGGCTGCCCATCAGGTTCGCGGTGCCCAGGATGTCGAGCATCGAGATCGTGCTGACCAGCGACGAGTTCTTGATCAGGTTCAGCGCGGTGTTACCGAGCGGCGGTATCGTCTTGGTGATCGCTTGCGGCAGGACGATCAGCCGCATCGCGGTCGCGTAGCGCATCCCGCTGGAGAGCGCCGCTTCGAGCTGGCCTTTCGCGACGGCGGCGATCCCGCTGCGGATCGCCTCCGCGACGAACGCCGACGTGTAGACGCCGAGCGCGAGCACGCCGCACGCGAACGCCGGGAGCCGGACGCCGATGCTCGGCAGCGCGAAGAACAGGAAGAACAGCTGCACGAGCAGCGGGATGTTGCGCAGGAACTCCACGTACGCGGTGCCGATGCGGCGCAGCGCTGCGGACGGTGCGACGCGAAGCGTCGCGACGATCACGCCGAGCACGAGCGCGAGCGCCAGCGCGAGCGCCGACACTTCGAGCGTGAGGAGCAGGCCCTGCGCGAGCAGCCCGGCGTTCTCGGGCAGGACCGACCAGTCCATCGCGGTTTAGCCGGGCTTCTGCTTGTCGAACTGGTCCGCCGCGGTCGCCGCCGGCATGTCGTACCACTTGTCGAAGTCCGCCGGCACGTTCTTTTTCAGCCAGTGCTGGTGCAGCTTCGCGTACTCGCCGCTCTTCTTGAGGTCGGCCAGCGTGTCGTTGATCGCTTTCGCCAGCGACGCGTTGCCCTTGCGGATGCCGATGCCGTACGGCTCGAACGTGAACAGCCCGCCGACGAGATCGAGGTTGTTCGGGTCCTGCGCTTCGTAGCCGCCCAGGATCACGTTGTCGGTAGTCACCGCGTCGATGCGCCCGCCGCGCAGCGCGGTGAGGCATTCGGGATACGTCTCGAACGCCGTCACGTTCGCTTTGGGGACGAGCCGGCGGATCGTCTGTTCCGGCGTCGAGCCCTGCACGGAGCACACATTCTTGCCGTCGAGATCCTTGTAGCTCTTGATCGGCGAGCCTTTTTTCACGAGCAGCGACTGGCCTGCGCGGTAGTACACGTTCGAGAAGTCGATCGTCTTCATGCGCGCCGGCGTGATCGTCGCGGTCGCCACGAACGCGTCGATGTCGCCGTTCTGCACCAGCGGGATACGGTTGTCGGATTTCACTTGCACCAGCTCCACCTTATCCGGCGAGCCGAGGATTTTCTTGGCGATCGCGCGCGCGATGTCCACGTCGAAGCCGGTCACCTGGTTCGTCTGCGGGTTGAGCGAGCCGAACGGCGGCGCGTCGTACTTCACGCCGATCTTGATCGTGCCGCGCTTCTTGATCGCGTCGACCGAGTTGTCGTCGGCGGCACGCGACGCCACCGCCGTGCTCAGCACGAGGGATGCCGAGAGGGCGAGTGTCGCGGTGAGAATCGCGCGTCTGGCGAGTTTCATGATTGCCTCCGGGGTGGCGCACCCTTCGACAGGCTCAGGGTGACATTGGTTCGGTTCGACAGGCTTAGAGTGATAACGATGGATTTAGTGGGCGAGGATTTTCGAGAGGAAGAGCTGTGCGCGCGGGTTGCTCGGGGCGGAGAAGAACTGCTCGGGCGTCGTCTGTTCGACGATGCGCCCGCCGTCCATGAACACGACGCGGTCGCCTACCTCGCGAGCGAAGCCCATCTCGTGCGTTACGACGACCATCGTGATGCCGGTGTGCGCGAGTGTCTTCATCACGTCGAGCACTTCCTTGATCATCTCGGGGTCGAGCGCGCTGGTGGGCTCGTCGAACAGCAGCACTTTGGGCTGCATCGCGAGCGCGCGCGCGATCGCGACCCGCTGCTGCTGCCCGCCCGAGAGCTGCGCGGGATATGCATCCGCTTTCTCGGGCAGGCCCACGCGTTCGAGCAGCGCGCGCGCTTCGGTCTCGGCCTGTTCGCGCGGGACGCGTTTTACCGTGACCGGCGCGAGGGTGATGTTCTGCAGCGCCGTCTTGTGCGGATAGAGGTGGAAGGCCTGAAACACCATCCCGACCTCGCGCCGGATCGCCGCGAGCTCGCCGCCTTTGGCGGTGAGCCGCTTGCCGTCGACGACGACCGTGCCTTCCTGCACGGCCTCGAGGCCGTTGATGCAGCGGATCAGCGTGCTTTTGCCGGACCCCGACGGGCCGATCACGACCACCACCTCGCCCGTCGCGACCGTGAGATCGACGTCGGCCAGCACGTGGTTCGTCCCGAACCACTTCTGGACGCCCGAAAACTCGATGGCGGCGGAAGGCGGCATCACGGGTGCAGGTTACTCGGCAAGTGCGCCGGTCCCCCGCGCTGGTTAGCGGCCTTCTTCGGCGTCCTGCTTGTCGAGGTGCGGTTTCATGTCGTTGAGCACGTATGCGTTCGCCGTTTCGCGCTGCGCTTCGGACACGTGCTCGTCGAAATATTTCACCAGGTCGGCGTCGCTCGCGCCGTCGCGAACGAGCTTGTCGAAATCGTCCACCGATACGCCCGCGCGGTCGAGAAAGCCGGTCGACAGACCGCAGTAAGCGATGTACTCGCCCTCGGTGCCCGCGTGCTCGGCGCGCACTTTGTCGGCGAGGCGGGCCAGCCACGCGTAGCGGCCGAGCAGCTCGCGCCCGCTGCGCGGCGGGGTGGTGTTGAGGTCGATCGCGGCGGCCTTCATGCGGACGATATACCCGCTCGGGCCGGCGTTCAGGGGCGCAGCAGGCCGTACGCCGCCGCCGACGCACCCAGCAGCGCGAGCAGAAGGCCGCCGATGCGGTTGTGCGCGACCCACGGCGGCGAGTCGAACGGCGCGCCCGCGCCGATGATCCGGTAGAAGCGCCGGATCGGAGCGGGCAGCATCGTCACCACGCGTTCTTGCGTGCTCGCCAGCGGCTGCGCGAACAGGGAGACGGCTACGCCCGCGACCGCGATCGCCGCGCCCGCGACGACCAGCTCGGTCACCGTGCGACGTCCGCCCGCGCGTGGCGCGCGATCCAGCTCGTCAGCGTGTCGAGCACGCGCGCGTCGACGTACGCGGGGACGCTGAGATATTGCTTCACGGCGGCGAGCGGCGTTTGCCGTTCGCCCGGCGCGATCGGTTCGAACAAGTGGTTGTCGTTCGAGAACGTGCGCACCGTGACGTCGCGGTTCGCGGCGCGCGCCGCGTTCGCGAGGCGCGGCAGATCGTCGACGGACACCTGCGCGTCGCCTTCGCCTTGCAGGATCAGGATCGGCGCGCGCACGCGCGCGATGTCGACGATCGGATCGAGATCCATCGACGAACGGTACCAGGCGTCTTTCGCTTCGCTGCCGTGGCGCAGCTTGTCGAGCGCGGCGAGCTCTTCTTTTTCCAGCGCGGCGCGGCGCTCGGGCGCCACGCCCGCGAGCGTCTGCTGCATCGACACTTGCCACAGCGGTCGCGACGGCGGCGCCATCAAGATGATGCCGGCGACGCCCGGCTCCTGCGCGGCGACGGTCGGCACGAGCTCGCCGCCTTCGCTGTGGCCGAGTAAGTACAGGTGCTTGGGATCGATCGCGTGCTGCGCGCGCAGGAACCGGTACGCGGCCTTCACGTCGCCGAGCAGCTCGTCGCGCGCGCCCGACGTGTTCGAGCCGCCGCTCTTCGCGACGCCGCGCTTGTCGTAGCGCAGCACCGCGTAGCCGGCGTTGGAGAGCGCGTTGCTGAGCTGCAGGAAGAACGGATTCGGGCCGATCGTCTCGTCGCGGTCCATCGGACCGCTGCCGTGCACGAACACGACCGCCGCGAACGGCGCGCGACCGCGGTCGGGGACCGTGAGCGTGCCCGCGAGCACCGTGCCGTCGGCGGACGTGAAGCGCACGTCGGTGCTCGAAAAGTGCGGCGCCGGCGTGGGCAGCGGGCTGGGCGCGGCTGCGGGCGCGGCCGGTGCCGCGGTGCCGGGCGCAGCGGTGGCGGTGAGGCGGATCTCCGCCGCTTGGGCCGGGATCGCGACGTCGTGCACGACGTACGTCACCGGGTCGTACCAGTAGATGAAGCGTATACCGGCGACCTCGAGCGCAAGCTCCACGTCGTTCGCGGGTACGCCGGCGGGCCGGCTGGGCAGCGGATCGGCCACGACTTTGCAGACGAGCGGCTTCGAACCGCTGAGCACCGCGAGCGTGAACGATTTCGCGCCGGTCGCGTGCAAGACCGCGGGCAGCATCACGCTGCCGCCGACGAGGTTGTCGCCGGTGAGCTCGAGCGGCGCCGACGGATCGGCCGGGATGTCGGCGGTACCGCCGGCCGGCGTTGCCGTGACGGTCATCGAGCCCGGCTTGACCGTGACTTCGGTGTGCTGCACACCGCTCGCGAGGTTGAAATCGGCGCTGTATCCGGTCTCGTGCAGCGTCGCCGCATCGTAGCGCGTCGTCGTCGTCGCGGTGAAGCGCGGCATGGTGAAGCTCGCGCTCTCCTTGAGGACGACCGTGCCCGGCGCGGAGCCGTCGACGACGATCACGCTGCTGCCGAGCGGGAGACCTCCGGCCGTGAGCGCGTACGAGTATGTCGCGTCGGGCGGGCGCGGCGGCAGCGAAACCGGCGCGGCGACGGTCGCAGCGATGAGAAGCGCAGCGTGAATCATGTCAGGCGGTACTCGCGGGTGCGCAGGTGGTTACGGGCGCGGCGACGCGGCGGGCGCCGGCGATGCGACGACAGGGACGTCGATGACGTTGGCCGGATCGTTCCAGCCCTCGAACGTCTGCGTCATTGTTTGAAAGATGCACGTCCGCGGCAGATACGTCGACTTGTCGTACGTGCACGTCAGCGGCGGGATCGTGATGCCCGCGGGCATTCCGGCAGGCAGCGGCGTCGTCACTTCATAGACGCCGACCGCCGTGCCGTTCTCGATGCGATCGGGCAGCAGGCGAAACTTCGACGGGTCGCCCATCGCCTTGAGCACGGTGTCGGTGAAGCCGGCGCCCGGCGGCGTCTCGGTGATGCGCCACTCGCCGCCGTTGATGCGCGAGTACGCGCGCCCGTCGGCCATGACCATCTCGTTCACCGTCGTGCCCATCGCCATCACGCCTTTGGTGCGCTTTTGTGCGGGCACGACGGTGATGGTGCCGCCGAAGCCGCCCGTCGAGCTGAGCTGCACGCGGAACGATGTGACCTTGGCCATCGCAGCCGCGATCTTGGCGGCTTCGGGCGAGGGCGCGGTTGCGGCGTTGGCCGGCGCCGGCGAGGACGGCGGCGCCGTTTGCGCGCCGGCGGGCGCGAGAGCGGCGGCAAACGCGCAGCAGCATGCGATCGCAAAGCGAGACATGAGACACACCCTTTCGCGGCGAGGCGAGCAACGCCTTAGGCGTACCGCGCGAAACCGTGCGCGTTTCGCGCGCGTCTCAACCGAACGATGTCCTCGCTGTTTTCTCCCCTGCGCCTGCGCGACGTGACGTTGCGCAACCGCGTCGCCGTCTCGCCGATGTGCGAGTACTCGTCGGCCGACGGGTTCGCGAACGACTGGCACGTCGTCCACCTCGGCAGCCGCGCCGTGGGCGGCGCCTCGCTCGTGCTCACCGAGGCGATCGCGGTGACGGCCGGCGGCCGCATCTCGCCGCAGGACCTCGGCATCTGGCAGGACGCGCACGTCGACGAGCTCGCGCGCATCGCGCGCTTCTGCGCCGGCCAAGGCGCCGCGTGGGGGACGCAGCTCGCGCACGCGGGGCGCAAGGCTTCGACGTACCGGCCCTGGAGCGGGCAGGGCGCCGTGCCGCCGGCCGAAGGCGGCTGGACGCCCGTCGCGCCCGGCACCGAGCCGTTCGACCCGTCGTACCCGGTGCCCGAGGCGCTGGACGAAGTCGGCATCGCCGCGATCGTGCGCGCCTTCGCGGACGGCGCGCGCCGGACGCTCGATGCGGGCGGCTCGGTCATCGAGATCCACGGCGCGCACGGCTACCTGGTCCATCAGTTCCTCTCGCCGCTCGTCAACCGCCGCACCGACCGCTGGGGCGGCTCGTTCGAGAACCGCACGCGGCTCGCGCTCGAGATCGTCCGCGCGGTGCGCGGCGTGTGGCCCGAGCGCCTGCCGCTGTTCGTGCGGCTCTCCGCGACGGACTGGGTCCCGGGCGGGTGGGACGTCGAGCAGACGGTCGCGCTCGCGCGGCTGCTGCGCGAGGCGGGTGCCGACCTCATCGACGTCAGCTCCGGCGGCGCCGTCCCCGTGCCGCCCGGCACGATTCCGGTCGGACCGCTCTACCAGACGCCGTTCGCCGAGCGCGTGCGGCGCGAGGCGGGCATCGCGACCGGCGCGGTCGGGATGATCACGGAGCCGGCCGACGCGGAGGCGATCGTCGCCGGCGGCCGCGCCGACCTCGTCTTTCTCGCGCGCGAATTGCTGCGGGATCCGTACTGGCCGCTGTTCGCGGCGCGCGCGCTGGGCGCGGAGGTCGCCTGGCCGCCGCAGTACCAGCGCGCGATGGGCGACCGCGCCACGATGCGGGTGCCGGCCGCCGTCTAAGGGGCGCGTCTACCCGGTTTTGTGTATGGGGGCTGGACTCCGGGGCGGTTAGCTTGTAGGCGAGAGGAGTTCGCCTGATGAGAAGAATCGCGGTCCTGGCCATCGTCACCGGTGTGATCACCGCTTCGTGTTCCGGAGGCCATAGTTCGAGCACGATCCCGGCCGCGGGCGTTGCGGGGTCGCAGAGCCCGATGAGCCTCACCGGGGCGCACACCACCCGGGCGAAATCCGGGATCACGGCGCCGGCGGGATGGGCGACGACCGCGACCGGCGCGCTCGCGCCGGCGAACGCAGGCGACCTCGGCCAGCTGGCCGCGACGAAGCCCGTCAGCGTGACGCTCGGGCTGCAGATGCGCAACGTCGACGCCGCGAAAGCGGCGATCGCCGCGCGGCAAGTCATCTCGCGCGACGCGTTCGTGAGCCAGTACGCACCGTCGAGCGATCAAGTCGCGGCGGCGGCGGCGTACCTGCGCAACCAAGGTTTCACCAACGTGACCGCGGCGCCGAACAACATGCTCGTGTCGGCCACCGCGTCCGCCGCGACCGTCGAGAAAGCGTTCAACACGACGCTGCACGGTTTTTCGGTGAACGGCGCGACGTACTTCGCGAACACGCAGCCGGCATTCGTGCCGAGCGCGCTGGGCGGCAACGTCGTGGCGGTGCTCGGGCTGACGAACGTCCCGGGCTTCAAGGCGAGCCCGGTGAAGCGCCCGGCGGCCGGTGCGCAACCCGGCGTCTTCGACGCGAACGGCTCGCCCAACCCGACGAAGTGTCTCCAGAACGTCAACGGCACGACCGGCGCGCCGGTGTGCCCGCGCTGGTACGATCCCGCGACCTTCAACATCGCGTACAACGCCGGCTCGACGCCGGCTGCGACCAATACGGAAGTCGCGATCTTCATCGTCGGTGATCCGACGATCGGGATCAGCGACTTCCGCTACGGCGAGACGCAGTTCGGCCTGCCGCAGGTTCCCATCAACGAGATCCACGTGCAGCCGCAGACCGCGGACGCGTCGGGCAACGGCGAGTGGACGCTCGACATGACGTACGTGCAAGGGATGGCGTACAACCTCAAAGCGATCGATCTCTACGAAGTCGCGTCGTTCTCGTTCACGGACCTCACCGTCGCGATGAACAAGTGGGCCAACGACAACCGTGCGCCGATCATGAACGCGTCGGTCGGCGGCTGCGAGGTGTTTCCGTACCAGTCCGGCGACATGCTCGTGGGCGACATGATCCTGGTCGAAGCCGCTTTGCAAGGCCAGACGTTCTTCGCGTCCACCGGCGACACCGGCGGGTATTGCGGCGCGGCCGGCGTTCCGCCCAACGGCGGCGTCGGCGGCGTGCCGATGGTCGAGTATCCCGCGTCGTCGCCGTACGCGGTCGCCGTCGGCGGCACCGACATCTTCAGCAACGTCGACGGCACGTATCTGGGCGAACAGGCGTGGCAGTCGGGCGGCGGCGGGCTGAGCCAGTTCGAGTACTCGCCGGCATGGGAGTCACCGACGCAGATCGTCGGCACGACGCCCGTAGGCTACACGTTCCGCGGGCTGCCGGACATTGCGTACGACGCCGGCATCGAGACGGGGGCGCTCACGTGGAACGGCGGCGTGTCGTACGTCAACGGCGGCACGAGCCTTTCCTCACCGATGGCGGCCGGCGTGTACGCGCGCATGCAGAGCGCGCACGGCAACGCGCTAGGGTTCGCGGCGCCGCTGCTCTACAGCGTGTACCGTGCGAGCACGCCGCAGCAAATCGCGGGGCCGCCGATGACCGAGCTCGTCGGACCGTTCCACGACGTCTTGCAAGGCACGAACGGCTTGTACACCTCTCTGCCGCATTACGACTACACGACGGGCGTCGGCAGCATCGATATCGCCCGGCTCTACGCGGCGCTGAGATAAGGGGACGCAGCGATGAACAAGCTACTCGGCATCGCGGTCGGAACCGCACTGCTCACGACGTCGTGCTCGGGCGGCGGCGTCATGAGCCATCTGCTCCCCGGCGGCGGGACGGCCGCCGCGGCGCACGGGCGTGCGCCGCAAGAGGTCATCGTCGCGCCCGCCGGCTGGGCCGCGACCGCGACGCGCGGCGCGACGGTCGCCGGCGCCACCGACACGGGCGCGCTCGAGCCGTCGACGCCGCTCACCGTGCGGCTCGGGCTCAACTTGCACAATACCGATCAGCTCGCAGCGCTGATCGCGGCGCGCCAGAAGATCACGCCGGGGCAATTCGCGGCGCAGTTCGGGCCGACGGCGAGCGACGTCCAATCGGTCGTGTCGTACCTGCGCGCGCAAGGCTTCACGAACGTGCAAGCCGATGCGCAGCTCGTGAGCGCCGACGGGACCGCGGCGCAAGCAGCCAAAGCGTTCAACACCTCGCTGCACGCGTTCAACGCCGGTGGCACGAAGCTGTTCGTCAACACGACGCCGGCGCTGGTGCCGTCGTCGCTGGGCGGCGTGGTCAGCGCCGTGCTCGGGCTTTCGAATGCGGCGAAGATGTCGGCGGTGCCCGTGAACTGCCTCAAGGGCGCGGTCGCGCCGACCGGGCAGTGCGTGCCGCGCTTCGAGGCAGCCACCGTGCAGCAGTATTACGATGCCGGCGGCACGGCGACCGGTTCAGGTACGACGGTCGCGGTCATGGCGGAGGGCGACGTCTCGCAGACCGTCACCGACCTGCGTTTCGCCGAAAGCAAACAGGGCTTGCCGCAGGTGCCCGTCACCGTCGTCAAAGTCGGGCTGCCGAGCACCGACACCGCCGGCGTCGTGGAGTGGGATCTCGACACGCAGAGCTCCACCGGCATGGCGCAGAACGTCAGCATGCTGTACATCTACGCGACCACGTCGCTCACCGACTCCGACGTCGCGAACATGTACAACAAATGGGTGTCGCAGAACGTCGCGCAGCTCGGCAACTCGTCGTTCGGCGAGTGCGAGTACCAAGCGTGGCTGGACGGCTCGATGAGGGTGGACGACAACCTGTTCATGCAAGCCGCGGCGCAAGGGCAGACGATGTTCGTGTCCACCGGCGACACCGGCGCGTCGTGCCCGCTGGCGCCGACGAACGGTGCGCCGATGTCCGGTCCGCCGATGGTGGAGTATCCCGCGGCGTCGCCGTACGTGGTGGGCGTGGGCGGCACGTCGGCCGTCGCGAACGCGGCCGACGCGAGCTACGCGGGCGAAGCGGCATGGAACGCCGGCGGCGGCGGGCTGAGCCAGTTCGAGAACGCGACCGATTGGGAGAAGCGCTCGCAGATCCTCCCGAGCGGACCGGCGGTCACCAACCTGCGCGGCTTGCCCGACATCGCGATGGCGGCCGACGCAGTCGCCGGCGCATACCGCATCTACGGCAGCAACATCCCGGGCGTCGGCGACTGCAGCGCGGGCTGCGCGGTCGGCGGCACGAGCGAAGCGTCGCCGCTGGCGATGGGCGCGTACGCACGGCTGATGTCCGGCCACAACAACGCGCTCGGCTTCGCCGCGCCGCAACTCTACCGCAACTACGTGCAGAACCAGAACAACGCGACGACGGTGAACGGGCCGCCGCCGACGCAGGCGCTGGGCGGTTTCCACGACATCATCACGGGCGCGAACGGCCCGTACACCGCGATCCCCGGCTACGACTACACGACGGGCCTGGGCACGCTCGACCTCGCGCTGATGAACGCGCAGATCGGCCAGTAGAAGGACGCTCGGTCAAGCCGGGGGATCGGTGGCGGTTGCTGCGCGCGCGGCGTGGGGGCGCGCGCGCAGCATCGCGAGCACGTCGTCGCGCAGCTCGACAGGGATCATCGGCATCGTCTCGGCGCTCCCGCCGTCGCGGATGTGCGCGATGAGGTCTACGACGTAGCGCGTCGAGATGATCTGCACCGCACGGATCTCCTGGACTTCCTCGCGCAGGTGGTCGAGCGCGCGCAGGCCGATCTCGAACGCTCCGACGGCGCTGCGCAGCGAGCTCGCCTCGGTGCTCGCCTCGTTGCGCTCGCGGATGAGCCGTGCTTTCGATACGAGCAGCGGCGAGCTCGCGACGATGCCGGCGAGCGCGATGACCGCGAGCACGGCCTCGACGAGCAGCTTCGTGACGGTGAGCGGCTGCACGTTAGAGAACATCCGCGCGCTCGTCGTGCGCGTCGAGGCGCTCGCGGAGCTGCGCGATCGACATGCCGCGCAGCAGCGCGCGCCCGACGAGCTCGAGCACCGCGCCCGCGCTCGCTCCGGCGCGCGCACCGCGGTCTTCGAACAGCGCGCGCACGTCGCGGCTGACGCGCGCGCCGACCATCGCGGGGCGGCTGGGACCGTCGTCCTCCACGGTGACGCCGAGCGCGCTCACGCGAAGCCGCGCATGCGCTCGATCAGCGTCTCGCGCTCGCGCGCGGAAAGGTGCACGAGCGCGCGCGTGCGGCCGCGGCTGACGCTCTCGACGATGTCGGTGAGCTGGTCGCCGTCGTAGCGCGCGCTCGTCGCGAGCGCGTCGACGTGCTCGCGTGGCACGCGGCGCGCCCGGCGCGCAACGCGATGCGCCGGTGCGAACCGCACGATCTGCGGGAAGCCGCTCAGCCCGCAGCGCACGACGACGTGCAGCTCGCGGCCTTCGAGGACGTGCTCGTCGACGGTCTGCTGCGCGGCGTCGCCGCATTCCACGCCCGTCGCGGCGGCGACGAAGCGCGCGAACGCCGGATACGCATCGGTCGCCGGCGGGCGTTCGAGCGCGGTGCGCGTGGCGTATGCGAAGCGCGCGCCGCGGTGCGGCCCGGCGACGATCTCCAGCACGATCTGCACGTCGCTGCGCGTACCGGTCACCTCGACGGAGACGACCGTGACGCGGTACGCGCCGCTAGGGACGCCAAGCATCGCACGACAGGGATTTCATACGTTTCAGTATATACGGATGGTTGTCGATGTCAACCTATTTTGCATATGCGAGTCTGCATGAAAGGGTCTGCCGGGCGGGCGGTATGACTGTGCGCTACGTGGCGAAGATCGGCGAACGCATTCGGATCGCGCGCGGCGCGGCCAACCTCTCGCAGGCGGACCTGGCGCAGCGCGTGGGGGTCGCGCAGGCGGCCATCTCGCGCATCGAGCGCGACGAGACGCGCGATCCCGGCGTGCTCATCGTGGCCGGCATCGCCAAGGCGCTCGGCGTGTCGCTCGACCAGCTCGTGCAGGGCAACGCTACGCCGCGCGCCCCCCGGCGATCACTCGAAGACCGGGTCGCTCTGCTCGAGGACGAGGTGGTGACCGCTCTTCGAACGGCTCGGGACGCCCTCGCCCTAGCACAGCAGCTTCAGCACTCACGATCGCCCGGTCGCACTCGAGCAAGCGCATCGTAACCGGATCGAACAGGGACAGCCCACCCTTCATCGCCTGATTTTATCGAACATATGTTCGATCCAGCAAGCGGGAATGTGCCCGGGTGCCAGGCAGTTGGCATTCGATTCCGGAGCCTTACCGTAGGAACGCGACGCGGCGGCTGGGGTAGTCGAACACCACCGTCACGGCCGACAAGAGCTCGCGGCCGACGACGCCCGCGCCGCCTTCGCGGCTGAGCCCTTCCACCCGAAAGCCCACGGTCGGTTCGGCGAAGCGGCGTCCGGCGAGCTCGAACCATGCGAGCTTGCCCGTGAGCAGCTTGTACGATCCGCCGGCGCCGACGTCGGTGTCGTCTTTGACTTGGCGACCTTCGAGCAGCTTTTCGTCTTTTATGAATTTGTCGTAGAACGTCACCGTCCCGACGAACCCCGTGTCGAGCTGGAAGAGCCCGTGCCGGTCGCCTTCGAAGCGGCACACGACCGCCGGCGTCAAATCGATGAAGGAGAGGTCTTGCCAGCGGCCGCGGGCGAGCACGTAGCGTTTCGGATCGTACACCGCGATGCGCTTGCCGCCGCCGGCGACCTCGACCACGGCGCGCGCGAAAAACGGGAAGCCGACGATCCCCGCGCGCGCTTGTCCCGGGGGCGCGTTCTTGTCCGCCATGTCCGACGCCAAGAAGATCGGGTTGCGGTACGTCATCCGGCCGAGCTGAAACGTCTTGCCCTGACGGATCGTGACCTGTTGCGGCCGGCCGTCCGCGCCGCGCGTCTCCGTTCTTCCGAGCACCGGCATGTTCAGCGCATCCGCGATCTTTGCGTCGATCTGCATCGTGTCCGAACCGGAATCGAAATGAAACCAGCCGGCGTCCTTGCCGTCGACGGCTGCGCGCACGTAGTAGTGCCCGGGTGCACTTTTTGAAAACGGGACGCCTTGCGCGACCTTCACGTCCGCCGGCGCGCTGTCGTCGAACGCGGTGTCGGGCGGCAGCGGCGGCGGAGCGAACGACGCCGTTTGCGCCGGCGCGACCGATGTGACGCGGTATTCCGTGGCGGAGTCACGGTAACGGATCACGACGGTTTGCGGAAAGCGAAAGCCCAGCGTTGTGCGGTAGTCGCTGAACGTGACCGTGTACGGTCCGCGCTCGTAGCCGACGACGAGCGTCGACGGCAGCCACGTCGTGCGGTCGATGACGATCTTCGCGTCGACCAACCCGTGCTCGGCGCGCAATGCGATCGTGACGTGGTCGGCATTGCTCTCAGCGGGCAGAACCGAGAACGACAGCGGAGCCGCATCGTCGAGCCACCAGCCGCCGCGCACCCAGGCCGGTATCAAGATCTTCTCGCGCAGGCGCTGCGGCAACGGGACCGCGAGACCGGCGCGATCGACTTGCCAGCCGAGCCGCCCGTCGAAGCCAAGCGGTCTTCCGTCGGACGGCTTTGATTCTTCGCGATACCGGCCGGCGGGCCCGAACAGCAGAACTTTCGCGTTGGCGGGAGCCGTCGCGCCGGCGGCGGCCGCTTCCGATTCTTCCACCACGAAGCCGGCGTGGAGGCGTTGCTTCAGCGCCGCGTAGCCGATTGCGGTTCGCACGCGGGCGACGATCGCGCTCGCCGCCGCGTCGTCGGCGCGCTGCGGCGCCGCCGCGCTCGGCGCGGTCACGCTCGCGCATGCCACGGCCGCGGCCGCGGCGAGCGACAGCGTGAGACTCGGGCGGACATGCGCGCGGTACGGGGTCGGGTTCACGGCGATAGTATTCTGCATCGAAGGACGTCATG
The DNA here is from genome assembly GCA_036403315.1 of Candidatus Elarobacter sp. GTDB lineage: Bacteria > Vulcanimicrobiota > Vulcanimicrobiia > Vulcanimicrobiales > Vulcanimicrobiaceae > Vulcanimicrobium. The sequence goes on along the minus strand of DASWRD010000121.1, from coordinate 8,775 downwards.
CCGCCGTCTGGACTATGGCGGCAAGCGGATCGTAGCGTAGCGTGCCCGAAGATTCCGTAGTCGCGGGCGGGCGTCTCCCGGTGCCCGCGTCAAACGCTGCCTCTCCGGTGTGTGGAGGTTTCCGAGTTGCCAATCAATCGCAGAGAAGCCGGCGATTCCATTCAGCGGGTGATCGTGTGATGCGCTGTGCCGTCCTGCCGCCGCACGTCCTCGAGGCGATGCGCCGTCATCCTGACGTTCGCGTGCGCGATAGTGCTCGGCGCGCCCTGATCGTGGGACGACGGCTCCGGGGGCGGCCCGCGCCGTCGCTACCAGCGCAACCCGCGGGCCGTATCGGCGGGCCGCATCCGCTGGTGCGGCGCCTCTTCAGCTGCGCTTGGTCGGCGACGGTTCCCGGTGTGCTGATGCGCGTCGAAGGGCAGCCGCCGTGCGACGACGCCGAGGCCAATCGCGCGTTCGACGCGGCCGGCGCGGTGCATGCGTTCTGGCGCGACGTCTTCGGTCGCGACTCCATCGACGGGCGGGGAATGCATCTCATCGCTTCCGTTCATTACCGGAACGATTTCGACAATGCGTTCTGGGACGGCGCGCAAATGGTGTACGGTGACGGCGACGGTATCGTGATCGCCGGTTACACGACGTCGATCGACATCACGGGGCACGAGCTCGCGCACGGCTTCCTGCACAGCGAGTGGGACCTCGTCTACGAGGGCGAGACGGGGGCGCTGACGGAGTCGCTCGCCGACGTGTTCGGATCGCTCGTGAAGCAGCATGCCGCGGGGCAATCCGTGGATGACGCGGATTGGCTGATCGGGTCGCAGCTGTTCACCGAGAATGTCGCGGCGATCGGGCTGCGCTCGCTGCGCAGGCCGGGCTACGCGTACGACGATCCCGCGCTCGGCGGTCGCGATCCGCAGGTCGCGCACATGCGCGACTACGTGCACGCGCGGCGCGACGACGGCGGCGTGCATCTCAACAGCGGGATCCCCAACCACGCATTTTATCGCTTCGCGCATGCGCTCGGCGGACACGCCTGGGATGTCGCGGGGCACGTGTGGTATGACGCTGTGCGGTCGGGGCTGCCTCCGCGCTGCGACTTTGCGACGTTTGCGAACGCGACGCGAGCGGCTGCGCGCCGGCATGGTGCGAAGACGACGGCGGCGCTGCGCGACGCGTGGGATGCGGTCGGCGTTCCCGTTACCTCGCATGCGCGCGCGCCGGCCGATGACGCCGGCGGCGGGGAACGCGCGGAGTACGTCGGGGTGCGCGGGCACGTCATCACCGCGGCGATCGCCGTGCTTGCCGACGGCCTGCCGCGGACGGCTGAGGAGATCTGCGCGCAGGCGCTCGCGCGCGAACTGGTTCCGGCCGGGACGTCGAAGAAGTACGTCTACACCGCACTCATCGAGTACATCGCGCGCACGAAGGGACGCGAGCGCAAGCCGGTGATCGTGCAGGATCGCGACCGGCGGTTTCGTGCGAATCATCCGCCCGACCCGTGGCCGGAATCCGCGACACCGGCGCCCGCGCACGTGCCGACCGCGGCGTCGCTCGCGGCGCTGGAACGCGTCCGGACGACGGCGACCGGGTTGGAGCCCGACGATTTTGAAACGGCGGTGTGCGCGCTGTTCGCGACGCTCGGCTTCGCCGCGACGCACGTGGGCGGATACGACGCGCCGGACGGTTATCTCGACGCGCCGCTCGGGCCGCTGGCATACCGCGTGATGCTCGAGTGCAAGACGGGGAGCGCGAACGCGATCGTGACGGAGCCGAACGTGGTCGAGGCGGGCAAATACCGTGCGGCATACGGCGCGTCGTTCTGCGCGCTCGTCGGCCCGGCGTTCGGCGCGGAGACGGCGTTCGCGAGCGAGTTGCACACGCACGGCGTGTCGGCGTGGACCGTGGACGATCTCGCCGCCGTCGTTCATGCGGGGTTCGATCCTGCCGAGCTGCGCGCGCTGTTCGCCCCCGGGCTGGTGGCGGACGTGGTCGACGATGCCGTGTGGGGTGCGACGCACGGACCGGCGAAGCGGGTGGGCGCGATCTGCGACGCGATCGAGGCGATCGCGGTGCGCGCGCAGCGCGTCGCGATCGGGACCGCGGCGGGGGACGCGCCGCTGCTGGACGCCGATGCCGCGATGATGCTGCTCGACGAGCACTTCGCCGCGAGCGAGAGTGCAGCGCGCTGCAGCCGCGCCGACGTGCTCGCCGCGTTCGACTGGCTCACGCATCCGCGCGTGGGCCGTGCCGTGTGGACCGGCGATGATCGGCGGGCGATCGTCGTGACCGCCGCGCTGCGGACGCTGTCCGCGCAAGGAGAGCCATCGTGTTCGACGATATCGAAGGGCTGAGCGCAGGCCGGCTGAGCCATCCGGAAACGGCGCTGGTGGTGGCGCACTATCAGCTCGCCGCGCCGCTCCTGGAAGCGAATTTCTCGCACGTGCCGCTGGTGTCGTCGTATCACCCGCAGGGGCTCGGGACTCCGGCGGCGTTCAAGCAGTGGCGGAAACCCGGCGAGCTGCCGCCTTCGATGCCGGCGGTGGATGTGGTGAGTCACGGGCAGCATCACACTTATATCGGGCTCACGGGCAACGCGGTGCTGTGGCTGGCGCATCGCGGGGCGGTCGGGATGATGTCGTGGACGCCGAGCCCACGCGATCCGGAGTGCGTGGCGTACGCGCGCATTCTGTTTCGGCTGTCCGGTACGGCGAAGAAAGAGGACTTGACGTACGCGCTGCTCGCGATGCGGACGCTGCTGCGCGAGAGCCGCCTGGAGGCTATTCCGATGCTGGACGGACATGAAGGAGCGGCGCTGTTCGTACCCTTCGCGGACATTCCGCTCTACGATGCGATGCGCGCGTGGTTGCATTCGGTTTGCAAGCGCGCGGCGGAGCGGCATCCCGACTTGCTGACGGTCGCGGAACATGACGCTGATCGCGGGAACCGCGTGCACCTTTCGGTATCGAAGGACGCGGTTGGAGGGTTCAGCTCGCTGCCGTACTCGCTGGCGGGGAATCCGCAGCTCGGCATGGCGATACCGGTTGATTGGAACGAGCTTGGGGAGATCGAGAACGGGACGTATACCGCGAATAACAGTATACAGCGCGACGTGTTCGCTGAGATGGGCCCATCAACCCGCGCGCGCCCGCGAGGCAAGCGACAAGCTTGAGATGAGCGCAAAGAACGAACTCATCGAAACAGGAGCACGACATGAATAGACAGCCCAGACCGCTATCAAGGGTCGTCGAGCGGGCGACGATCGCCGTGAGCGTCATCGTCACCTGGAGTTCGTCGCCCAGGCCACGGTTTGGCGTGCTTCCCGCGAATCGCTCGGCGAACGCATTCCATCGCCCTTCGGCGGAGTTCTTCTTTGCGTTCAGGGCCTGCTCGAACTTGGCCCTGGCGCCCGGCTCGAGGTGAGCCAGAAGAGGGGCGTACATTTCCTCGGCATGGCCTCGGCGGCGACTCCGACGAGAATGCACGCCCCCCGGAAGGCGCCACGGGTTGGCAGTCGCATGCGCGTGCGGATTCCCAATCACGTTCGGTGATCCGCCCAAAACGACGCCCTGCACGAACAAATCCTGAATCGCCCGCCAGATGTCGTCGGTCCGCCACTAGAATTCTGTTAAGCAAGGTCCCGCGCTAGGCAGTGCGTCTACATCACCTGATTGTTGGGTTCGGATATGTAGCGTTCTCGTCGGTCAGCCACCGCAGTTCCGCGAGAAGAGTACGTGGGATCGCGCTGTAGATAGCGTCGTCGCTCATGGTAATGCCGCTCGTTTTCCAAGTCGTCGTGTCGCGTCCGGCGGCTTCTTTCCGCCGGCGCTTCGAGGCGTTCTCGTGTAGCCGATTGTCCGAATCTACACTGCAAACGCCTTTCCTGCACGGCCTCGGCCGGGATGGCTTCAAGGTCGAATTCGATGATCGCAGAAAGGATCCGACGCTTCGTGCCGCGCTGCCGGATGAGATCGACCCCCCGCGACAGACGATGAAGTTCACGAGCTTCTGAAGCTTTATCAGTACACCACTCCCCACGCCGAAGGGCCATCTCGATCAGGCCATTGAGGCGCATAACCGTACAAGCGCTGAGGCAAGAATGGCGGGACCAAAAGCATATCTCGGAATCATGGTGTCGAGCACCTTTTCCGACCTTAAGGAGCATCGGCGAGACGTGATCGAGGCGATCGAGGCGCTCGGCTTTCGCGCCAATGTCATGGAGGCCTCGGGAGCGCAGGCGGGGACAGATGTCATCGACACGTCGATTAATATGGTGCGCGACTCGGCCGCCTTTATCGGGGTCATCAGTTACAGCTACGGCCGGACGCCAGAATGCATCGACCGCAATCCCGATGCGCTTTCGATCTCGGAGCTGGAGTTCAACGAAGCGATGCGTCTTGGGCGTCCGATTCTGCTCTTCATTATGGGCCCTAAGCATCTCACGCTGCCCACGGATGTAGAAAGCGTTCCAGAGAAGATGGTCAAGCTCAACGCCTTCCGCGAACGAGCGAAGCACATGCGCGAAGGCAGCACGGTCGAACGCATCTACGAACTATTCAATTCCCGGGAAGAATTTGCCAGAGCCGCCACGATCGCCGTAGGCAAGCTCTCGCAGACCCTGCTACCGCATAAGGACCGTCACAACGACACAGGCGAGCACATAACGCCCGTCGACAGCATCGAGACCGCGCTGCCGCCGGATTTGCGGGCCGTGCCGCGTTATCTTGGCTCGCACGAATTCGTCGGACGCGCGGCAGAACTAAACACTCTCGACGATTGGTGCGCAGCTGCCGACCAACACCCGACGCTGCTGTTCGTGGCGATCGGCGGTTCAGGCAAAAGCATGGTCACCTGGACCTGGTTGACGAGCCGCGCAATGCATGCCCGAAGCGACTGGGCGGGCCGATTCTGGTTCTCCTTCTATGAACGAGGGGCGACGATGTCCCGCTTCTGCGGAGAGGCGCTGGCCTACATGACAGGCCAGCCTGTGAAGGCGTTTCGCAAGGAGAAGATTCGGACGCTCATGTCCCGGTTGATTGCTCAGTTGGAGGCACGACCTTGGCTGATCGTGCTGGATGGGCTGGAACGAATCCTCGTAGCCTATCACCGCATCGATGCTGCGCAGATGCGCGACGAGGATGTCGATGCGGCGCAGGATCAGATCGCCGACCGCGATCTGCGCGCCGCGATCGACCCTGAGGATGAGGAACTGCTGCGCCAACTGACCGCTGCCGCGCCGTCGAAACTCCTCATAACCTCGCGTTTAACCCCACTCGCGTTGGTTAATCGTTCCGGCATGCCGCTGCCCGGCGTGCGACGCGAGATGCTTCCTGGGCTGCGCCCGCCGGATGCCGAAGCACTCCTGCGTGCCTGCGGGGTCAGCGGCGATTCGAAAGCCATTCAAGAATATTTGCAGCGCAACTGCGATTGTCATCCGCTGGTGATTGGGGCACTGGCCGGGCTCGTGAACAATTATATGCCCGATCGCGGCAATTTCGACGTCTGGCTCGCGGACCCAAAGGCGGGCGGCAGGCTGGGGCTGGCGGATCTGGACCTGACGCAACGGCGCAATCACATCCTGTACGTAGCCATTGAGGCGCTGACGGAACCAGCGCGGCGACTGCTGCAAACCCTTTCTCTGTTACAAGGCGGGGCGGATTACGCGACGTTGAAAGAGTTTAATCCGCATCGGCCGCCGCACCCGGAGGAGGTAGAAGCGCCAAGCCCACCTGAAACGACCAGCCGATGGCGCTCGATGGACGCCGACGAGAGAGAAACGGCGAAGATCGAGTTTGACGAAGCAAAGAGAGCGCGCGCCGCTTATGTCGAGACGTTGAAAGGGTGGGAGCAAAGCCCGGATGCGCGCGCTGCGGCGACGCGGTTCGACGAAACCCTCACGGAACTGGAGCGGCAAGGGCTGCTCCAATATGAGCACAGCCTCAAACGGTATGACTTGCATCCAGTTGTGCGCGGCGTCGCGGCGGGGGGACTGGCGGAGAGAGAGACCAGCGAAATCGGACGGCAAGTGGTCGACCATTTCTCCAGCCGTCCGCACGACCCATGGGAGCAAGCCGAAACCCTGGAAGACGTTGCTCCCGGCATACAGGTCGTCGCCACCCTGACCCGCATGGGGCGCTTCGAGGATGCGTTCAACGCTCTCGACGGCGAACTTCTCATGGCGCTTTCAAATAATCTGATGGCCTTTGGCGAGATACAAAGGCTGCTACGCCCATTCTTTCCCCACGGTTGGGATGGAGCTATTGCTCTAAGACGAGATCTGGATCAATGCAGGGTGCTGCTATCAGTATCGAACACTTTCTCCGATGCTGTAATGCCTCTTCGACTAGCAGAGCGGGCAATTAGAGCAGCGGTCTCTTTTGGCAGCGATGAAGATACTAGAAATTGCTTACGCAAAATTTCTGCGGACCTCGGAGTTCATTCGAAGTTGGCAGACGCTGCGCGGATTAAAGCTCTGACCCTTGAGTTTGCTGAAGAGGCCGGGAATGCTCATGCAATTTATTTAGCGCTGTTCAGTGCATATTGGACGGAAATCTATACTGGAGCATTTGAGCGAGCTGATGCGCTATGGTTTCGACTCAATCCAAAGGAACGGGGCTGGGGAGGTTTCGACACCAGAGGCGAGCTAGAACGCGCGCGGGCGGTAGATCTGTTCTCGCGGAATGAGCTAACCGAGGCTAATCTGGCCGAGGTAGAGCGCTTTTGCCGCGAGGAGAGGGACCGTGAAGAGCTTGTCGCGTGCCTTGGCCTGCGTGGGGAGTGGCATCTGTCCCGAGGCGAAGCAAGCCTCGCCATAGCACCCCTCACCGAAGCTCTGCATCTCTGCCGCGAGTCAGGCGTAGACCTTGCGACTCTCGATGTGATGCTTGCTCTTGCCCGTCTGCGTGCTGGGCATTCGGTGGATGCGCGCAGCGTCGCGGAGCGGCTCCATGAGACGCAATCGTTCGAAACCGCGCTTCCCATCGCCGAACTCTGGCAGGACCTCGGCGAACCGACCCTCGCCGTCGCCGCCGCTCTTCGTGCCCATAAGTCCGCCTCCGGCAGCGGCGAGCCCTATGTCTATCGCTATTCTCTCGACCGGGCCGATGCCTTGCTGCGCAAACTTGGCGAAACCCCTCCGGAAGTCCCAAAGCACGATCCGACGAATGACGAGGTTTTCGATTGGGAGAACGATGTTCGCGCCGTAATCGAGAAAAGACGCAAGCAGCGCGACGGTAGGAAGCGGCGTGAGGCCGAACGCGAAAAGAAGAATCGGAAGGAGTGACGAGCACTCGTCGCAGACCACCAAGGGCGTCGTCACAAAGTCGAGATGGCGGAAAACGGTTCGGTCGAGTGCTCGTGCGCGGACTGGATGGCGTCGTCCTCGTGCTCGAGCGGTTCAGCGAAGACGAAGTCTCGTCGTGGGAATGCGGCTTCGTCTCCCACCGCTGGACGCGCCGGCGGACACTCTCCCGCCCGACGAGGACAAGGTCGTGCGGATGAACGACGGCGCGCGCCGCCCGCAGGTCGTCATCGACTATCCGGACGGCCCGCGCGAGTCCACGCGTCGCAACCGCGCGTATGCGAAGATGCGCTACGCGCGTCCTTGATCTGGTTGTGGGATGGTGACGGGAGTCCTGGGAATTAGGCCATTGATAAGTGCGGAGTCCTGATTCAACGCCTCAAGGCTTGTGCGAGCCCGACATGGTTGGCCGCATGCGCTTAGGATCCTGACTATCACGACCAAACCGCGCCGCCGTGCGTGAGATAGTCGTGAACCGCGTGCAGGGAGTCGTGCTGGTGCTTCCACAGCTTTGTGACCAACAGGATTTCGGCGTGGTCCGCGGCTGCCTGGAGATCTTCCGCGATGGAGCCCTGACGCCTTGAGACGATGGCCAACAAGAGGATGGAGACCAGGCCGTTTGGGCCGCAGGACGTTTCCAACGTCAGGACTGCTTCGCGCAACTTTCGCTCGGTTTCGGTTCGCGCGGTTCGCGTCCAGTCGATGCCGAACTGTGCGAACTTTGCCGGGGCTGCGAACGGTACGACGTTCTTCATGGCGCGTCGGAATCGCGGTCGAAGGAGAGCATGCGGTACTGGTTGGCCGCGATGGTCTCTAGGTAGAAGCCGGCGTCGCGCAGCAGGGCGACGTCGCGGCGGAACGATCGCAGCGAGACGCCGAAGCGGCGGCGGTAGTCCGCGATGGTCACCGATTCGCGGCGGGCGAAGATTGCGGTGAGCCAGATGACGCGGACGAGGCGGAAGGCGATGCCATCGCAGTACGTCTGCGGGGTGCGGCCGCCGCGGCGCGGCGGGTTTTCGACACGGGCGCGTCGAATTCGGTGCTTGTCATTCGGTGGTGTACTCCATCGGGTGACGGGCCTGGTCGGTGTCTCAAGCACCGGCTGGGCCGCTTTGTTGTAAGACGATGAAACAAGGGTGTCGTTTCGTCGTGTGGCTATTTTACATCATGTTTGCGGTGCGTGCAATGCTGATGTCATGCGAAAATGTTTGTGACATGCGCGTTGTCGATTCTCAATGCCCGATTGTTATTTGGTGGCTCGTTTGGTGGCGCACCCTTCGACGAGCTCAGGGTGACAAGAGCGGGCTCACGGTGACACTGGGTGGGGGCCAGGATGTGCGGCGTTGGGCTCAAATTTCGTTGTGATGATGTCGTGCGCTGCTTGCCGATCGTCGTGACGCTGATTGGCCGCTTTGGGTTCGCGCTGTTCGTCGTCGTGGCGTCCGCGTGTGCGCAAAGTGCCGTTTCGACGGTTGCGC
>DASWRD010000120.1:0-8093 GCA_036403315.1 Candidatus Elarobacter sp. | reverse complement strand
GCCAAGTGCAGGATGCGCTCGTGGCCGGCGCGCTCGATCGGCAGCCACCGGTCCGGGTTGTCGTACGTGTAGGTTCGCCCGCCCGCGATGCCCGGCTTGCGGTCGTAGGGCCGGACGCGGTCGATGCGCACGCGATCGCCGAGCTGGATGCGGTCCACGGGGACGCCCGCGCGGACGGGGGCGCCGCTCGGGCGCGCCGTGCGGCTCGTCCGCAGCGCGGGCCCCGCGGCAGGTTCGGGCGTCGCGCCCGGTTTCGGCGACGGCGCGAGCGCGGCCGCGGTGACGACGACGGCGTCGCCGTCGGTCGAGTAGCCGAAGAAACTCAGCGGATAGACGACGCGCACCAGGTCGGGGACCACGCGCGCGAGCGCGACGACGACGAGGATTCCGACGACGACCATCCGCAGCCACTCGTCGCGGCTGAGCCGAACTTTCGGGAGACTCGCCGCCTCGGGGTTCACGCTAGAGCTGTTACCCCAACGTCGCGATCAGGATTTGGGCGGGCTCCATTTGCCGACCATCGAGCGCGCGATCACCAGCCGCTGGATCTGCTGCGTGCCTTCGTAGATCTGCGTGATCTTCGCGTCGCGCATCATCCGCTCGACCGGGTACTCGGTGGAGTAGCCGTAGCCCCCGAGCAGCTGCACCGCGTCGGTGGTCACGCTCATCGCGACGTCGCCGCACTTCAGCTTCGCCATCGCGGCCCACGTGGTGACGTCGGCGGCGTTCTCGTCGCACTTGCGCGCCGCTTCGTACAGCAGCAGACGCGCCGCTTCGACTTCGGTCTTCATGTCGGCCAGCATGAACTGCAGGCCTTGCTGCTGCGAGATCGGCTTGCCGAACGCGACGCGCTGCTTCGTGTACTCCGTCGCGTAGTCGAGCGCGCCCTGGGCGATCCCCAGCGCCTGCGCGGCGATGCCGGGCCGCGACTTGTCGAGCACCTTCATCGCGATCTTGAAGCCCTGGCCTTCCTCGCCGAGCATGTTCGCGACCGGCACGCGGCAGTTCTCGAAGCCGAGCTCCACCGTCGGTGAGCCGCGGATGCCCATCTTTTTCTCGAGCTTGCCGACGTTGAAGCCCGGCATGCCCTTCTCGAGCACGAACGCGCTGATCCCGTTCGGGCCTTTGGTGGGATCGGTCACCGCGAACACCGTGGTGACGTCCGCGACGCTGCCGTTGGTGATCCAGATCTTCGAGCCGTCGAGCACGTAGTCGTCGCCGTCCCGGCGCGCGCGCGTGCGCATGGAGCCGGCCGCGTCGGAACCGGAGCCGGGCTCGGTCAGCGCGTACGCGGCGATCTTCGCGCCGCTCGCGAGATCGGGGATCCAGCGCGCCTTCTGCTCTTCCGTGCCGCCGATGAGGATCGGCAGCGCGCCGAGCTCCTGCACCGCGATGATCAGCGCGGACGACGCGCACGCCTTGGCGACTTCCTCGACCACCTTCACATAGGTGACGAACGAGCCGCCCAGCCCGCCGTGCTCCGCCGGGAACGGGATGCCGAGCAGGTCGTTCTCCGCGAAGAGCTGCTTGATGTCCCACGGAAACTCGGCGGTCGCGTCGATCTCGGCGGCGCGCGGCTCGACGCGCTCCTTGACGAGCTGGCGCACGACGTCGAGGATCATCGCCTCTTCGTCTGAGGTGTCGGGCCGTGGAGGTGCGATCGACATAGCGGTCCTTGGTTCTCCGCGGAATGCAGGTTCGCCCCGCCGGTCCCGCGATAGTCGCGTGCATGCCGGCCGGGTTCCGATGCATCGCGGCGATCGTCCTCACGGCGCTGCCGCTCGCCGCACGCGCGGACGGTGTGAACTTCACCGTGCCGGACCACTACCTGGTCGAAGCGGCGCGACCCCAACCGGTCATGCCCCCGGTGTACCGGGTCTGGGGCCGCCCGATCGACGGCGCGCGCCACAGCCTGGTCGCCAGCGCAACGCCGGCCAGCGCGAAGCTCACGAACCTCGTCGACGCCGTCGTCGCCTTCGCGAACATGCGGCACGCCATCGACGTCTCACGGACGGACGCGCCGCCGTTGTGCGGGGTGCCGTCGGTGCGCGTCGCGTACGCCTTCCCCGGCCAGCTTTCGTTCGTCTTTCGCTACACGATCGTTCGCGGGCGGGTCCTCGTCGCGAGCTACGCGCGCCCGACGGGGTCGGCCGCGGATCCCGCCGCACTGGCGGCGCTGGACACACTGTGCAGCGGCGTTCACCAGCCCGGCGGCCCCCCGGGCTGGACGCTGGAAACGCCGTATCCGCCCAACGGCAGCGCGTGGCGCGCCGCGCCCGGGAGCCGTTCGCTCGTCGCGCAGATCGCAGTCCCCTCGCAGCCGGGGCGCGATCTCGTCGATCAGCCGGCCGACAAGCAAGGCACCGTCACCGCCGATCGCAAGGAGACGTGCGGTGCGATCACGATCCGCCGCGCCACGACGAACCTCGACGACGGCCGCATCCGCGAGTTCGCTTCCGGCGTGCTCAACGGGTACGACTACGTGTCGAGCTACGTGCGGCCTGCGTCCGAGCCCGCCGATCCAGGCGCGCTCCAGACGCTGACGTCGTTCTGCGCCGACACGCTCGCGCCGGTTTAAGCTCCCGCCGGGATCCGCATCTCCGCCGGGTCGCGCGGCACGTGCAGCTTCGCGCCCGTCGCGGCGCGCACGTCATCGAGGCGGACGCCCGGCGCGAGCTCGCGCAGCACCAAACCGTCCGGCGTCACGTCGATGGTCGCCATGTCGGTGATGATCTGGTGCACGACGCGCGCGCCCGTGAGCGGCAGCGTGCACCGCTCCAGAATCTTGTGCGCGCCGCCTTTCGCGGTGTGCTCCATCATGACGATCACGCGCTTCGCGCCGTGCACGAGGTCCATCGCGCCGCCCATCCCCTTGACCATCTTGCCGGGGATGATCCAGTTCGCGAGGTCGCCGTTCTGCGCGACCTGCATCGCGCCGAGCACCGCGACGTCGATGTGCCCGCCGCGGATCATGCCGAACGACGACGCCGAATCGAAGAACGACGCGCCGGGGAGCACGGTCACGGTCTCTTTGCCCGCGTTGATCAGATCGGGATCTTCCTCGCCTTCGAACGGGTACGGCCCCATGCCGAGGATCCCGTTCTCGCTCTGCAGCACGACGGTGATGTCCGGCGCGACGTAGTTGGGGATGAGCGTCGGCAAGCCGATGCCCAAGTTGACGTACTGCCCGTCGCCGAGCTCTTGCGCGACGCGCGCGGCGAGTTGCGTGCGAGTGAGTGCCACGGTCAGCGCCCTCCGCCGCGCTTGCGCGTCGTGACGCGCTCGATGCGTTTGCCGCCGGAATCGACGTGCACGACGCGCTGCACGAAGATGCCCGGCAGATGCACGTGCTCGGGATCGATCGCGCCCGGCTCGACGAGCTCCTCGACTTCCGCGATCGTGATCTTGCCCGCCATCGCGCACAGCGGGTTGAAGTTGCGCGTCGCCTTGTGAAAGATCAAGTTGCCGTGGCGGTCACCGATGCTCGCGCGCACGAGCGCGAAGCCGGTGACGATGCCTTCCTCCAGCGCGTAGTCGCGTCCGCCGAACGCGCGCACGTCTTTTTTCGGCGAGGCGAGCGCGACGGAGCCGTCCGCGTTGTAGCGCCACGGCAGACCGCCGTCGGCGACTTGTGTGCCGACGCCGGCCGGCGTGTAGAACGCCGCGATCCCGCACCCGCCCGCGCGCAGGCGTTCGGCGAGCGTGCCTTGCGGCGTGAGCTCCACCTCCAGCTCGCCGGACAGGTACTGCCGCTCGAACTCCTTGTTCTCGCCGACGTAGGACGCGGTGATGCGGCGGATGCGCTTCGCGTCGAGCAGCACGCCCAGGCCCCAGCCGTCGACGCCGCAGTTGTTCGAGACGATCGCGAGATCGGACGCGCCGCGTTCGAGCGCGGCCGCGATCAGGTTGTGCGGGATGCCGTTGAGCCCGAAGCCGCCGACCGCGATCGATGCGCCGTTCGGAAGATCGCTGACCGCCTCGGCACACGAAGCGACGACTTTGTCCATACGAGCACGAGTGTGCTACGTCGCAACCGCGGGGTCCCGCAAGAACTCCCCGCCCACAGAGGTGACGCAAGCAGCCTGCGCGGGTTATCCTGATGGCAATTTCGTGCGACACCATAGACTTCGAACGGCCGGTGAAGAACGCGACGCGCGCCGGCCGCGCGATCTTGCGCGCGCGTGGACGCGCGCGCTCGAGCACATCACACAGCCCGAGCAGCGTCTGCGTGCGATCATCTCGCTCGCGCGGCCGCTCGCCGGCGCGCAGCGCGCGCTCGTGTTCTCCGAAGACCGCGTGCTCGCGGCCGCGCCGGGGGCCGCCGACGGGCTCGTGATGCAGCGCCTCTTCGAACGGGCGCGCGGCGTGCTCGAAGACGAGCTCGTCACGCCCGAGCTGTACGTCGCACGGATCGCACCCGAGCGGCCGGAGCGGGTGGCATTGCGCTGGCGCGCGCCGGACGCCGCGTCCATCGAGGCGGCGCGCGCGATCGTCGTGAGCTGCGCCTGGGCGCTGGAGAACGTCGCCGCCACGGCCCGGCCGCCGGCCGACCTCCCCGACGGCGCGGAGACGCTGCACCGTTTGGAGCAGCTCGTTCACGACGCGCGCCGCATGCAGCGCCCGTTCGCCGTGATCTACGTCGACGTCGAGACGCCCGCCGCGGCGGCGGCCGACGGGGCCGCGCGCGACGCGCTCGCGCGGGGGCTGCGCCGCGAGGTGCGCGCGAACGACCACATCGGGCACCTCGGCGGCGACGCGTTTCTGGTGCTGGTGTCGCTGGGCGCGGGCGAGTCCGAGGCTTATCCGGCGGCGCAGCGGCTGCTGCGCGTCGCGGCCGCCGCGTCGGCGGACGCGTCCGCGAACGTGGGCGTCGCGATCTGCCCCGACGACGGCGTGCAGCCGGACGACCTCATCGAGAAGGCCAGCGCGGCCGCGTTGGCCGCGGCGTCGGTCGGCGGCACGCAGCCGTACTGGTACCGCGAGTCCGCGGGGCGCATGCTTCGCGAGCGCTCGCTGCTGCGCGCGCGCCTCTCCGACGGCGATCCCGGCACGCTGCTCGACCTTCGCTATCAGCCCGTCTTCGACGGCCGCACGGGCGCGCCGTACGCCGTGACTGCGAGCGCGAGCTGGCAGGCGCGGTGCGCGCTCGCGGTGGCGCCGCTGGAGTATCTCGCCGGCGAGCCGGACCGCGCCGCCCGCCGCGCCCTGGAGCGCTGGACGATCGCCGGGGCGGCCGAGGCGTACCGCGCGGTGCGCGCGGCGGGCCTCGATCTGCGCGTGCACCTCGCGCTCGCGGCGCACGACGACGCCGCGGTCGACGCGGTCGCGGAAGCGTTCGGCAGCGGCGACGCGATGCGGCGCGTGCTGATCGAGATCGTCGCGGCCGACGCCGCCACGCCGGGCGTGGTCGAGTCGTTCGCGCGCCGGCTGCGGGCGCTGGGGGCAGGCGTCGGCGTCGGCGCGTGGCGCACGTCGCGGCCGCCGTTCGACGCGGTCGACACGGGCCTGCTCGACTTCGTCACCGTCGACGAACACGCCGGATCCCGCATGCTGGCCGCGCTGGCGCTGGCGTCGATGCTCGCGCCGGTCGTCATCGCGGGCGGCGTTGCGGACGGCGAGCGCGCGCGCTGGCTGGCGCGGCACGGCGCGACCGCCGTGCGCGGCGACGGACTAGCCGAATCGATGGGTTTGCCCGCGCTCGTTCGGTGGGCAAGTAACCATGCGGGTTCGGTGGGATCGTGTGAAAAACGGTCGGGCCCTCTCCGGGCGGGGAGATTTCGGGTGCCTCACGGCGTGACGAAGGGCGCGCCGCCGTCGAGGCGGGAACGTCGAAATCCAAGGACGTGGACATGATGACGCCTGAGCGGCGACGAGAACGTGCCGATACCGACGGCCTCGCGGAGCTATTTCATGCCGCCGTCGAGTCGCGGCGCTCTTCGCCCGATCTGATGCGCGTGCTCCTGGCCGGCGCGCTGCCGCTCGCCGGCGCGGACGTCGCGCTCGTTTGCGGCCCCGACGGGGCGCTCGTCGCGTTCGCCACGTCCGAGGGCGTCGACGACGACGCGGCGCTTCTGCTCGCGACCGAAGCGTCCACCATCACGGTCCGCGAGAGCATCGATGACCACCGGTACGTCGCGCGCCTCACGGCGACCGCGCCGTACACCATCGCGCTGCGCTGGGCGCGCGGCCGCTCCGCGCAGCACGAGGTCGCGCGCGCGGTCGCGGGCGCCATCGCGCGGCTGCTGCTGCGCGCCGACGAAGACACGGAGCCCGTGCGAGACGGCGCGATCGATCCGCTCACGGAGTTGCCGTCGCGCACCGCGACGCTGCGCCACCTCGACAACGTGCTCGCCGCCGCGCAACGCGGCGGCGGCCGCGTGGGCGTCCTGTTCATCGACCTCGACGGATTCAAAGCGATCAACGACACGTTCGGGCACGCGGTCGGCGACCAGACGCTGATCGAAGCAGCGCGCCGGATGAAGGAAAGCGTGCGCCGCAACGATTTCGTCGGGCGGCTGGGCGGCGACGAATTCGTCGCGGTGCTCACCGTCGTCGACGACGAGCTCGAGATGGTCGAGGCGGCGCAGCGGTTTCTGGAGCGCGTGCTCGTCGAGGTGCAGGAGGGCGGCTTCACCAGCCTCGTGCGCGCCAGCATCGGCATCGCGGTATCGCCGGACGACGGCACGACGCCCGAGCAGCTGCTGCAGCACGCCGACGAGGCGCTGTACGCCGCAAAGGAGAGCGGCGGCAACAGCGTGCGCTGGTACCGCGACGGCGTCAGCCAGGAAGTGCGCGCGCGGCGCGAGTTTCGCGAGCGCCTGCGTGACGCGAACTTCGAGCGCGACTTCATGCTGTGCTATCAGCCGATCGTCTCGACGTCGACGATGCGCGTCGTCGGCGCGGAAGCGCTGGTGCGCTGGCGCCATCCGTCGCGCGGCTGGCTCACGCCGCGCACGTTCCTCGATTTCAAAGGCGGCGCGATGGCGTCGTCCGCCCTGGACGTCAAAGTGATCCGCGCCATCGCCGACATGCTGCGCACGCCCAACGACCGGCTCGAGACGCGCATCCACGTCAACATCTCGAACGCCAACTCCGTCGTGTGGGCGGAGCTGGAAGCGATGATGCGCGACATCGAGGACGCGCCCGACCGGCTCGCGCTCGAAGTGCGCGAAGCGACGATGCTGGCCGACACCGAGGCGGGCGGCTCGTTCGTGCGCCACGCGCGCCGGCTCGGCGTACCGGTCGGGCTCGACGGCTTCGGCGCGGCGCCGACCTCGCTCGCCGCGATGGCGTCGCTGCCGCTGGACTTCATCAAAGTCGACCGCCGCGTCACCAACCCCACGTCCGAGGACGGCCAGTGGAAGCGCTTGGCGCGCGCCGCGATCGGCGTCGCGCAGACGCTGCAGATCCGCACGATCGCCGACGGCGTCGAGGATCGGGAGCAGGCGCGCTGGCTCGTGGCCAACGGCGTCGAGCAGCTGCAGGGCTACCTGGTCGCCCAGCCGATGACGGCGCCCGATTTCGCCGACTGGCTCCGCTCGGGACGGTCCGGCGTCCGCGATGCCTGGTAGGGCCGGCCGCCCGTCAAGGGCCGAAGGACTGTAAAGTCTAGGCGAGTTTCCCACGCGCCGTAGAGCGCTCGCCTGGTTTTCGGGTACCGTCGTTGCGAAGTCGAACGAGGAAGGAGCCTGGCGACCGAGGTGGAGCGACTCATGACCCGCAGTGCGATCGCTTTGAGCGAGCCGCAGTTTACCGTGCGCGACGACCCGTCGTCGGGGGCACTCGGCTACGCCGCGGACGTCTTCGCCGCCATCGCCGGCGCCGACCGCTACGTCGTGCGCACGTTCGTCGACGGCGCGCCCGGCGAGCGCGACTGCCCGGAGGCCGACCGCGACTGGGCCGCGCTGCTGCGCGACTTGCAACTGCGCGACGAACCCCTTCCCACGCTGGTCGTTCGCAGCCGCAGCGGCGGCGCGATGTTCATGGTCTTCGGCCGCCACGGCGGCCCGCTCGCGGTGATCCGCTTGCACGTCGAAGGGACGCGGGGCTTTCGCCCGGCGCAAATCGCCGAGACGCGCCGCTTCCTCGACGAG
>DASWRD010000119.1:0-23262 GCA_036403315.1 Candidatus Elarobacter sp. | reverse complement strand
CATGGCGCCTGCGCACGACAGCGACAGGTTCCCGCCGTACGACTTGGCGATGATGGCGACGCTCGCGCGCGCGGAGGGCGAGCTGGACCTCCCCATCACCGGCATGTCGACCGCCGGCGACGAGGCCGTGCACGTCACGTTCGAGATCGACGCCAACCGCTATGCCGCGCTAGACGATGCAGCGCGCCAAGCACTGCACGACGCCTGCACGCCGATCGCGCGCGATACCGCGCTGCTGTTCTGCGGCCGGCGCGGGCCGCTGGTCGTCGCGTTCCACGCGCCGAATCCGCCGACGGTCGGGAACGTCACGCACATCGGCACGCAGCGCGAGGCGATCGCACAGTTCGACGTGCCCTGACGCGCGCCGTCCTGCGTTTCGCTACGGCCGCGCGTACAGCCGCGCGTCGTCCGCTTCGAACAGGTCGAACAGCACGGCGTGGCGTTCGCGCAGATCGGCCGGATACGAGCGCTCGAAGACTTCCTTCAACTCGCCGGACGTGCGCGACGATTCGAAGCGCTCCATCTTGCCGTTGATCTTCGCCTTGTCGACGTGCGCGGTGCGTTCGGCGATCCACGCTTCCACCTCTGCTTCCGATGCGGCGCGCTCGACGACGCCGTGCAGCTCGCGCAGGTCGATCCCGGTGTAATACGCCCAGAGCTCGCTGAACCCGATGAACGGAAAATAGCCGTTCAGCTCGCCGCCGGGCAGCGACGCGCGGAGCTTGTCGATCACCCGTCCGGTGAAGACGATGCCGGCGATCTGCTCGCGCGGCCCGCGCGGTGCGGCGGTGCGAAGGTCCAGCGGTTCCATCCTCCGGCGCTACGCGGTGTAAGACTCCCGTTCCCGCGCGTCGAACGCATCCAGTCCGATGTGCGCGCGCTTCTCGCTCGCCGGGCCCGAACGGATCGCCGACCGCTATCCGCAGTTCAAGCTGCGCGGCGCGTGGCCGCGCCGCTACAACATCGCGCCCACGCAAGACGTGCTCGCCGTCCGCGACGACGCGTCGAACGAGATCGCGCCGCTGCGCTGGGGCCTCGTGCCGTACTGGGCCAAGGACCTCGCGATCGGGCAGAAGCTCATCAACGCGCGCGCGGAGACGCTGGCGGAGAAACCGGCGTTCCGCAACGCGCTGCAACGGCGCCGCTGCGTCGTGTTCGCCGACGGCTTCTATGAATGGACCGGCTCCAAGGGCCGCAAGCAGCCCTACCGCTTCACCGTCGCGGACGGCGCGCCGTTCGCGTTCGCCGGGTTGTGGGAGCGCTGGGGACCGAAGGAGGCGCCGGTCGCGACGTGCGCGATCGTGACGTGCGCGCCGAACGCCCTGCTCGCCCGCATCCACGACCGCATGCCGGCGATCCTCGACGACGGTGCGCTCGATGCATGGCTGCACGGCGACGTCGCGGATGCGCTCGGCGCAATCGTCCCGTTCGACGCCGCGCGCATGCACGAAACGGCGGTGTCGCCGCAGATGAACCACCACGCGTTCGAAGACCCGCGCTGCATCGAGCCCGTCGCCGTGAACGCCGCGCTGTTCTAGCGCTCGTCCTTCTGCAGCACGCCCTCGCCGTCCAGGACGGTCTTGCCGTGCTGGTTGACGATGCTCGTGCGCACGCGCAGCCGGCGCTTCTCGGCGATCAGCTCGGTGACTTCGGAGCGCGCGGTCAGCGTGTCGCCGATGAACACCGGCCGCCGAAAGCGCACGGACTGCTCCACGTAGATCCCGCCCGGCTTCTGCAGCATCAAGCCGTTCACGGTGGACAGCAGGCTCGCCGTCAGCATCCCGTGCGCCGCGCGCCGTCCGAAGCGTGTCGTCTTCGCGTACTCCGCGTCCACGTGCAGCGGATAGTTGTCGCCGCTCACGGCTGCGAAAAGCAGGATGTCGGCTTCCGTGACCGTCTTCGAGAACGTGGTGGTGTCGCCCACGCGGAACTCGTCGTAGCGCTTCTCGTCGTAGCTCATCGCGGGGCGGCTTCCGCGTCGACGATCAAGAACCATGGCCGCGTGCGCAGCCGCGCGGCGACGGCGGGATCGCGCGCGTCCGCCTCGGCGCTCGGCCGCGGCTCGCGCAGCGCGCGCAGAACGAAGCCTGCCGCAAGCACGTCGCCGACGATCCGTTCGAGCGGGCGATGATAGAACCGCATCGGAACCTCACCCGCGACGAATCCCTCCCAGCCTTCCTCGACGAGCCGCACGGTGTGGTAGTCGGCCGCGGGATCGTCGGTCAGCGCCGGATGGTGCGTCGAGAACACGAGCCGTCCGCCGGGCCGCAGGACGCGCGCGAGCTCGCGCAGCGTGGGGATCCAGTCTTCGAGATAATGCAGCGTCAGCGACGACAGCACGACGTCGAACGACGCGTCCGCCAGCGGCAGCGGCAGCGCCAGGTCGGCGCGCAGCACCGTCGCGCTATCGCCCAGGCGAGCGCGTGCGAGCCGCACCATCGCATCGCTCGCATCGAGCGCGACCACGCGCGCGCCGTGCGCGACCAGCCACACGCTGTGCTCGCCGGCGGCGGCGCCTGCGTCGAGCACGTCGCGCCCGCGCACGTCGCCGAGCACGTCCTGCACGGCCGGCCGTTCGTACGCGGCGTTATAGACGTTGTCCGACGTGACGCGCGCGTACGCCGCGGCGAGCGCCGGATCGTCGTAGAGCGGGTTCGTGCCGCTCATTCCGGGATGGCCGCGGCGGCCGTGCGCACGAGCACGACCTCGATCGGCGCGGGAATCCCGCGCAGCACCACCGTGCCGCGCTCGCCCTCCGGAAGAACGTCCGCGACGCGCGCGTCGTCGGCGACTGCCGCCGTGAGCAGGATCTCGCCGGCTCCGGCCGCATGCGCCACGCGTGCCGCGAGGTTCACCGTCGCGCCGAAGTAGTCGAGCCGCTCGTTCGCGCGCATCGCGATGCACGGTCCGCGGTGCATCCCGATCCGCAGTTGCAGCGGCCCCGCGGCGCCCGCGAACTCCAGTGCCGCCTCGACGGCATCGCACGGGTCGGCGAACACGGCCATCACGGCGTCGCCGATCGTTTTCACGACCGCGCCGCGCCGCAGTGCGATGATGTCCTGCAGCGCGTCGAAGTGGTCGCGCACGAGCCTGAACGCATGCGCGTCGCCCGTCGCGGCGTACATCTCCGTCGAGCCGACGACGTCCGTGAACACGACCGTCAGCGCGCGGATCGCGACCTCGGTCCCCGGCGCGAGCACCTCGCTGGAGAACAGGTCGCGAAACGCTTGCAGCGCCGTGACCTGCGCCGCCGTCGCGATCTGGTCGCCGAGCTCGGCCTCGCTGACGCGCACGACGGCGTCGCGCGCCGACGTGTTCTCGATGCGCACGCGGACCGCACCGGATCGAACCACGGACGTCGCGGCGCGGACGTTTCCGTCGTCGACGCGCACGTCGAGCGTGCCCGCGCCCGCATCGTCTTCCACGGTGAAGCGCGCGGCGCGGTCGGGCAGCGCCTGCACGACGTACGCGCCCGCCGGCAGCGTGACGAGCAGCGTCGCTTCGGCGCGCGGCGCGAGCGCGGTCTGCGCGAGCGTCTGCCGCGCGACGTGCGGGCCGCCCACGCAATACACCGCCGGCGCCGCGCTGCGACCGGACGGGCGGGCGTCGAACGTCACCTCGACGTTGCGGTCGAACTCCGCGGAGTATGCGATGCCGCACGCGTCACAGTGCACGTCGCCGCCGATGCGCGCAAGCGCCGGCACGCTGTTCTTCTGGCCGCGGCAGCTCGGGCAGATCAGCGTCCACGACAGGTCGAGCAGCCCGCCGCGCGTCGCGGCGAGCATCGCGCCCAGCACGCGGTCGCGCGGCAGATCCCACGCGTCGGCGAGCACGTACGGGCGCATCCGCGCGACGACGGCGTCGTCCGCGTGCTCCACCAGCGCGGCGAGCCGCGCGGCGATCGCCGGTTCGTGCTCCGTGTGCGGCCGCAGCGCCTCCAGCGCATCGACGAAGCGCGCGACGCGCGCGATCGCGCCCGCCGGCAGCTCGCGGCGCGCGCGCTGCGCGGCCAGCGCGTACGCGCGCTCGGCGCCGGCGCGGCCGCGCGCGAGCACCGCCGGAGCGAGCAGCGCACCCAGCGCGCCGTGCGCGTCGAGCTCGACGGCGTGCTCGATGCGCGCGCCGCCGCCGTCGGCGAGCACGCGCACGTCGCTGGCGATCCGCGCGAACGGACCGCGGCGAAAGCGGCGCTCGACGGCGACGCGGTGCGGCGCCTCCCACGTGAACGCCGGCTCTTCCCACGCGAGCGCGAGCGGGCCGAGGCGCGCGTGCGCGACCGTCGTCGCCGGCCCGCCCGCGCGCGGCTCGTAGGTGTACCGCACCGGCGGGAGGCCGGCGTCGCGGTTGATCGCGTCGGTGTCGGACACCGTCTGCCACAGGACGTCCGCGGGCACGTCGAACGCGAAGGCGTAGCGGTCGGCGAAGCGCCTCACGCGAACGCGGCGGCCTCGGCGCCGGGCGCTGTGAGGAACGCAGCGGTACCGGCGTACGTTGTTCGCGAAGAGTCCGACACGATGAGGCCGCTTTTGATCGTTCTCCCCACCCTCCTTTCCGAGCTCGCGTGATCGCCGCCGACGCCCAGTTTCGCCAAGCGGCGAACGCAGCCGCGGCCGCCTTCATGAACGCGCCGCCGTACCTCGCGTACCGTACCGACGTCGTGGTGGACGTGCCGTCGCTGCGCCGCCATCAGGTGATCGCGCGCCAGGTCGAGACGCGCACGAAGGACGACTTCGCGGTGCTGCAGGACCTGCCGCGCGGACAGCGCCAGTACGCGCACAGCTTTCCGCTGATCCCGACGTTCGACGCGCTCTCGTACTTCCGCGTCACCTTCAACGGCAACCGTCGCGACCTCCTGAGCTACGTCGAGCCGGGCGCGCCCATCACGTTCACCGATCCGCGCACGACGTCGACCGCCACCGTCGTCGTGACGTCGCTGCGCAACTACCGCGCGTCGTACGCCGACGACACGAACGACCGCATCGCGCACATCGCGATGGAAACGCTGCCGGCGCTCACGCGCAACAACCCGTCGGACTTCTTCATCCACGACGTTTACGTCGACACGGTGACGAACCTGCCGACGAAGGTCGTGTACGTCGGCCCCACGACCACGTTCGCGTGCGACTACGAGGTGGTGCAAGGGCACTGGCTCGTGCGGCACGCGACCTACACCCACACGTTCTTCGGGCCGCTGCGGCTCGGCCGTATCACCGCGACGGCCGACGCGACCAACAACGACTTCTCCTTCCCCGCGACGCCCTCGGATCCGAAGCTCGCCGGCTAACCGCTCACGGCGCGAACGTCCATTCGGCGACGTGCCACCACAGCGTGACGCCGTTGGGTTCGGGCCGGCGCAAGTCGACGTTGCGCTCCACGCGCAGGCGCGGATAGTTCACGAACGCCATCGGCACGTCGCGCACGATCAGCGCCTCGATCTTCGCGTACGCCGCGCGCCGCTTCGCGTCGTCGTAGGTCGACAGCGCCTCGCGCTGCAGCGCTTCCATCTTCGGCGAGCAGTAGTTCTCGTAGTTACGGCCGTGCGGCGCGCGTGACGCGCACGCAAACAGCACGGAGTTGTCGAGGTCGGTGCCGGACTGCCAGCCGTAGAGCGCGAGATCGTAGTTCCCGCTCGCGAGCGGGCCGCCCGCGCTCGCCGGCGCGAAGAACGTCGCCGCCGCGTAATCCTTGATCTGGCCCTCGACCCCGACCGCGCGCAGCAGCGACTGCACTTGCACGTCCATGTTCTGCACGCTCGGCGAGCCGGAGTAGTCCGCCATGACGAACGTCAGCCGCTTGCCGTCGCGCACGCGAATGCCGTCGGCGCCCGGTTTCCAGCCCGCCGCATCGAGCAGCGCGCGCGACGCCGCGGGATCGTACGTGTTCGGATCGTTGCGCACGGCTCCGCCGTAGAGCGCGGGCGGGATGTCGGCGTAGCCCGGCAGCGTCGTCCCGAGCGAGACGCGGCGCGCGAGCCCCACCCGGTCGATGGCGCGCGCGATCGCCCGCCGGACGCGCACGTCGTCGAGCGGCGGATGGTTTTTGTTGAGCAAGTACGCCGCGAAGCCGTTGATCGGCACGAGCTCGCCGATCACGCCCTCGGCACCGCGCAGCAGGTTGAACCCGTTGGAGTCCACCAGGCCGAGGTCGAGCCGGTGCGTGCGCAGCTCGATCGCGCGCGTCGTGAAATCGGGCAGAATGCGCACGACCACTTTCGGGATGTGCGGCGCGCCGGCGAAGTACGCGGGGTTCGCTTCGTACTCGACGCTCTGCGCGCGGTCCCAGCGCACGAACTTGTACGGCCCGGTGCCGATCGGGTGCGTGTTGAAGTCGGCGCGGTCGAGCGACGTCTCGTGCTCGAGCAGGTGCTGCGGCAGCACGCGGTACGTCGTGTCGGCTTCCGCGAAGACGGTGCGCACGAACGGCGCGTACAGCTCGCGCAGGTGGAACACGACGGTGTACGGATCGGGCGTCTCGACGCGCTCGACGTGGTCGTAGCCGTGCCGGTTGGGCACCGCGTTGCGCGCGTCCATGATCGCGCGCCACGTGAACGCGACGTCGGCGCTGGTGAACGGCGCGCCGTCGTGCCAGCGCACGCCGTGGCGCAGCGCGTAGCGGATCGTCTTGCCGTCGGCGGAGATGCCGCCGTTGCGCACGGTCGGAACTTCGACGGCAAGGTCCGGCACCAGCCGCCCCGCGCCGTCCTGCGTGATCAGCAGATCGAAGCACAGCGACGATAGATAATCGTCCTCTTGATTCGTCGGGTAGATCGGGTTGAACCCGTGCGGGTCGCCGGTGACGACGAGGCGCAGCGTGGTCGGATCGGTCCAGGGGTGCAGCTGCGCGGCGCCGCTCGCGGGCACGATGCACGCCGCCAGCAGCGCGAGCACCAACGCGCTCGCACGGATTCGCATGCGTGAGTCTACCATGCGGATCGCGCGCCGCGCGAAACGGCGAGGCGCCGTACCTTGCGGGACGACGCCTCGTCGACTTGGCGGAGAGGGTGAGATTCGAACTCACGGTACGCTATCAACGTACGCCCGCTTTCGAGGCGGGTGCCTTCAACCACTCGACCACCTCTCCGCGCGCCGCTTCGCTGCGAAGAACTCGCGCAGCTGTGCGGCGGTTTCTTCCGCGAGCACCCCGGCGACCACGTCGACGCGATGGTTCACGGCGGCCGACCCGAGTATATCGATGACGGAGCCCGCCGACCCTCCCTTGGGGTCGTGGCAGCCGTAGACCAGCCGTTCGACGCGGGCGGCCGCCAGGGCGCCCGCGCACATTGCGCACGGCTCCTTGGTGACGTAGAGCGATCCGCCGATGCGCCAGCGGCCGAGCGCTCGCGCAGCGGCTCCGATGACGAGCATCTCGGCGTGCGCGGTCGGATCCGGGCGCGCCTCCTTCTCGTTGCACGCCTCGAACACGCGGCCGTCGACCGCCAGTACCGCGCCGATCGGCACGTCGCCCGCGGCGGCGGCGCGCTCGGCGAGCACCATCGCGCGCCGCACGAACTCGACGTCGTCGCCGGCAAAAGAAACGTACTCCCGGCCCGGCTCGAACGGGCAACCTTCGCCTTCGGAGGGCGACACTCTATCCAATTGAGCTACGGGAGCGTGGTTCATCTCGCTTCGCTCGCTGAACCTTCGGCATGACCCGCGTTCGGCGCGGGTCAGCCTTCCTGGTGCCGGGCGTCAGCCCGAGCGGCTTACCGACCGCGGTCCTCCGTCGGCGTCGTCGGGCCGCTCGCTGGGCCCGTGGTCGGCATGTGCTTGAAGAGGTCGAGCTTGTGCTCGACCAGGCCGCGGTAGAATTTGCGGACGCAGTCCGGGTGGCCGAAGAAATACGTCCGCGCGTACGCCAAGTCGTCCCCCGAGCTGTCCGGCACGTAGTGGCTGATCTCGATCTCTTCCATTTGCGCCCGGTCGACCGGGTGCGGGCAGAAATCGCAGGGGATCGTCGACATGTAGGGTTACCTCGAGAAAACCTGACTCGGGTAGGATTTGAACCTACGACCTAGGGCTTATGAGTCCCCCGCTCTACCGCTGAGCTACCGAGCCGTTGCACGTTCGACGAACGTCATCGTGAGCGTGTCATCCTAAGCTTGTCGAAGGACGACCGACGAACGCACGTCGATTATAGGGAACCCGTCAAGACCCTCCAGGGGTGCACGGTCCCGCACGTTTCCGGCAGGCCTCCTACCACCGGTACCGCCAAAGAAATGCCCATGATCCACCGTGTGCTTTTCACGGCGGCGTTTGCCGCTGTCGCAATCATCGCCGCCCCGTTTGCGGCGCAGCCCGCCGGCGCGGCCGACGCGGCATCCGTCCTCGCAAAGCACAAGGCCTACATGGGCTGGGCCTATGGCGACGGCACGCTCAAGACCGCGCGCATCACGGCCGAACCCACGTCGGCGACGTCGCCGGCGCCGACGCCCGATCCCGCGGCGACGCCGGACCCCCTCGGGAAGGCGAACTTCAAGACGGTCGAAATTCGCCGCGAGCTCCTCTACAAGCAGACGACGAAGGCATACGGCCTGGACTACGGCTCCGAAGGTTTTACGGGCAGCGTGTTCTGGCGCGCCAACGAGAACGGCAACGTCGTCACGCGCCGGCTCCGCGACGGCCGTGAGGCGCTGACCGAGGACATCATCGACGCCGAGGCGTTCGCGGAGGTGCCGGCGTCACTTCGGCCCGACGCGCCGTTCGACGGGAAGCCGGCCAACGTGGTGCGGCTGGAACCGAAGACGGGCGTCCCGGCGGACGTCTATTTCGACGCAACCACGGGCGCGATGCTCGGCTGCATCTTCGAACCCGAGCTCGCGCCCGAGCGCGTCACCGTGCACGTCGTGTCGTACGGCGAGTTCGCGCCCGGGAAGCGCTACGTCTCCGCCGTTCGCGTCAACGAGTCCAAACGCGTGACCAAGGTGACGTCGTTCGAAGCGAACGTCCCGGTCAGCGACGCGGATCTCCACCCGCCGGCGGCGACGTCGACGTGGACGTTCGGGCCGCCGAAACCGGCGCCGATCGAGATCGTCTCGCACACGTCGCGCTACTCCGACAGCGGCGGGCGCGCCGTTCACGTCGAGGTCGCCGTGAACGGGCACGTCGGACATTTCCTGTTCGACTCCGGGGCCGGCGGGATGATCATGTTCGACCGCTTCGCGAAGGTCGTCGGCGCGAAAGAGCTCGGCCGAACGGGCTATAGCGGTGTCAACGGCCGCGGCGTCGCCGCGACGATCGTCCGCGCCGACACGATCGCGATCGGCGGGTCGACGCTGCACAACGTCCTTCTCACGCACGGATCGACCCTGGGCGACACGCTCGACGGCATCGTCGGCTACGACGTGCTGGCGGCGGCGATCGTCAACGTGAACTTGGTGAACAAGACGATCACCGTCTCCGACCCGAACGGCTACGAAGCACCGGTACCGCCGGGCGCGTACGCGTTTCCGCTCGACCTCTCCATCTTCCACGCGGGTGTCCCCGTCAAAGTGAACGAGGTTGTGCTCCCCAGCGTCTGGATCGACACGGGCAACGACTTCTTCGTCATCCTGCCGCACGAGCTCGAGAAGAAAACCATCGCGCTGCCGGAGACCGTCACGATCGCGCGGCGGTACGTAGTCGAGCAGACGGTGTATTTCGGCGGCGTCGACGGCGCCGGCGCGGAGCCGGCGCGCTGCGTGCGGCTCAATCAGATCTCGGTCGGGCCGTACCGCTATCAGAACGCGCTATCGTGCTTCGCGCCCAACGACACGTTCGGCGCCGAAGGCGGCTTGATCGGATTCGACTTCCTGCGCCACTTCAACTGGACGTTCGACTACCCGCACGGCAAGATGGTCCTCACCCCCAACAACCTGTAGGCGCACGATGTTCCGGGTGTCTATGCGTTCGTTCTTCTTCGCGCTGATCGCCGCGGCGGTTGGACCATCCGCGGCGGTCGCGGCCGACGGCGGCCGCGACGCGCTCGCGCGCCACGCGGCGTACGTCGGCCACGCCGACAGCATCGTGTCGACGTATCGCGTCGTGCCGCCGAAAGCGTCGCCTGCGCCCTCAGCGTCGCCGGCCGCAGCCGCTACCGCTGCGCCGGTGTTCGAGCCCGGCGAGGAGACGGCGTACCGGCGCGGTCTGGCGTACCACCAGATCGACCGCGGCCAAGGCGTCAGCACGGAGTCCGGCTTCGACGGCCGCGCGTACTGGACGTCGAACGAGAACCGGTACCGCGTGGTCCTCCACGAAGACGCCGCGCGGCGCGCGATCACGGCGAACGCCGTCGACGCGAACGCGTTCGACGACACCACCGACGTGCAAGCCCGGGGCGCGCAAACGATCGACGGCGTGCAGACCGACATCGTGCGCGTGACGCCGCGCGGCGGAAATCCGGCCGACCTCGCCATCGATCGCGCGACCGGCGCCTTCGTGCAGATCACGTACGATCCCGACAACCGGTACGGCCGCAGCGTCGTGCACGTCGCCGGATACACCGAGATCGCGCCCGGCGTTCGCATCCCGTCGTCATACCGCTTCGGCCGCGACGCGTCGATCACGCTGCTGCGCGGCGCGGTGCGGCCCGTCACCGACGCGGAGCTGCAGGCGCCCACGCCGAGCGCGGTGTGGCGGTTCGGCGCCGGCGCGCCGGCGCGCATCGAGATCGAGCGCGGCACCTACGGCGGGCGCGCGGTGATGGTGCACGCATCGATCAACGGCAATCCGGGGACGTTTCTGCTGGACTCGGGCGCGTCTCAAGTGCTGCTGTACCGCCCGTATGCGGACCGGCTGGGCCTCACCATGCTCGGCGAGACGGCGTATTCCGGCGTCAACGGCGGCACGCGCGGCGCGCGGTTCGCGCGCGCCGACACGATCGCGATCGGCGACAACACGCTCTCCAACGTCGTCGTCGCGGTGTCCGGACGCGATCCCGACGACGCGAGCCGGATCAGCGGGATCCTCGGCTTCGACGTACTCGCCGGCGCGCTGGTGCACGTCGATCTCGTGAAGGAGACGATCGAGTTCGCCGACCCGGCGCAGGCGATGGCCAGCGTGCCCAAAGGTGGGTTCGCGTTCGCGGTCAACCTCTCCGACGGCACGCCGGAGATCGCGGTGAAAGCCGGCGGCGCGGCGACGCGCGCGACGTTCGATTCGGGCAACGACTTTTTCGCCGTGCTCAGCGACAACCTCACCAAGACCGGCCGCGTGATCGGCCTCGTCGAAGGGACCATGTACTTCGGCGGCGTGGACGGCATCGCGAACGAGCCGGCGTCATGCCTCAACCTGCGCGAGATCGCGGTCGGTCCGTACCGCTACCAGAACGCGACGACGTGCTTCGGCAGCGAACGCGTCTTCGGGCGGGACGGCGGCTTGATCGGATTCGACTTTTTGCGCCACTTCGACTGGACGTTCGACTACTCGCGTTCGCACCTGATCCTGTCGCCGAACGGCCGCTGAGCGATGGCCAACCGCCCGTCCGGATCGATCGGGGCCTGCGCCGTGTTCGCGCTCGTCGCGGCGCTCGTGCCGCACGGCGCGCGCGCGGCGGATGACGCCGCGGCGCTGCTCGCGAAGCACAAGGCGTACGCCGGCTGGCAAGCCGGCGACGGCGCGATCACGACGCTGCGTGAATCCGGCACGGTGACCTTCGACGGGCGCGTCGTCGCGACGCTGCGCGAAGTGCAGCGCGGCCCGCTGTTCCGCCGGGCGTACGTTCGCCCCGCCCGCGTGCTCGAAGCGGGGTTCACCGGCCGCGTGCTGTGGTCGTCCAATCAGAACGGCTTCACGGTGCAGACCGTCGGCGAAGCGGCGCGCTACGCCTACAGCGAAAGCGCGCTGTTCGGCGAGGGGCTGACGTCGCTGGCGGGGACGGTCGTGCGCAGCGAGACGATCGACGGCACGCCGGTGACGTGGGTCCGCGTCGCACCGGAGGTCGGCGTCGTCGTGGAGCTCGCGATCGATCCGGCGACGGGCGCGCTCAAGCGGGCCGTGCTGGACCCGAGCGGAAAATATGAGACGCGCCTGGACGTGCTCGCGTACACCGACGTCGGCGGCGGCAAGCGCGTCACGTCGTCCTGGCGCTATACCGGCGAGAAGTCCGTCCATACGTACACCACGATCGAAGCGAACAAGCCCGTGACCGACGACGAGCTGCACCCGCCCAAGCAGACCGCGACGTGGGCGTTCGATCCCGCCGTCGCGACGGTGCCCGTCGAGCTGACCAAATCTCGCATCTTCGTCGACGCGGTCGTGAACGGCGTGCGCGGCAAGTTCATCCTCGACACCGGCGCCGCGGGGATCGCGTTCACCGACAGCTTCGCGCGGCGTGCGGGCGCGAAGCGAGTCGGCCAGACGGAGATCGTCGGGATCGGCGGCGGCGCGACGGCAAACCTGTACCGGGTCGACACCATCGCGTTCGGCGCGAACGTGCTGCACGACGTGGTCGTCTTCACCGGCCTCGACGAGCGCGGCCCGTCCGAAAGCGACGTCGTCGGGCTCATCGGCTTCGACCTGCTGGCCGGCGCCATCGTGGAGCTGAGCCTCGACGACAAGACGCTGCGCATCATGGATCCGGCCAAGGTGCAGCCCGACGCCAGCAAAGGCTTCATGGTACGCGTCGACCTCGGCGACGGCACGCCACGCGTCGCGATGACGGTCGCGGGCCGCGTTCCGGTGCTCGCGACGCTCGACAGCGGCAACCCGCTGCACGTGCTCTTCAGCCAGAGCCTCGTGTCGCGCGACCGCGTATCGTTCTTCTCCGATCCCGGCAGCCTCGCGTCGCAGCTCCAGTACTACGGCGTGAACGGCAGCGAGATCGCGCGCTGCGGCCAGTTGCAGAGCCTCGAGCTCGGCCCGATCGTATACCGGCCCGTTCCGGCGTGCGCGTCGCCGTCGCAAGCGCACAACGACGTCCTGGTCGGCTTGGACTTCCTGCGCGCGTTCAACGTCGTGTTCGACTATCCCGACGGCTATCTGCTGATGATACCGCGCAAGAGCCCGTAACAAAAACCCGCGCGCATCTCGCTCGCGGGTTTCGTGTAACGTGCGGTCGGAGGGACTCGAACCCCCAACCTACAAGTTCGTAGCCTGTTGCTCTATCCAATTGAGCTACGACCGCGCGTGTCGCGCCGCATTCAGCGGCGACCTCGTGGGATACGGCGGACCGGATACGATCCCTGCCGCACGCCGCGTGGGACGCGCTCGGGACGATTCGGAGAGGGAGGGATTCGAACCCTCGATACGATGTAACTCGTATAACGGTTTAGCAAACCGCCGCCTTCAGCCGCTCGGCCACCTCTCCATGCGGTCCGCACCGTTCGAATGGTCGTACGCCGCCCCCTGCGAATTGCGTCGCCACGTCTTGAGTTCGCTTTGTCGAATCGCGTGCGGCAAGCGGTCACGCACTGCAAAAATTCGGGTTTGCGGAATCAAGGCATCGGTCGGACTAGGCCGCTTGCCGTAGCAGACCTTTAGCGAATGCTTGCTTGCTAAACCGCGAAGGAGTGCCAACCCTACCGGCGACGGCTTTTGTTTGGTATAGTTGCTAAAGGAAGCAATTTAGCCCGAGGGTGACAGTGTGCTCGACGACTTCATCGATCTGTTATGGTTTGCCGTCGCGAAGCCGCACCGCTGGGAGGACGAGCTAGAATGTTCGGAAGAACGCCTCGTCCACGATTACCGAGCGCTGTGGTGTGAGCTCGGATCGATTCCGGCAATCGACTATGGGAAAGTGGACGACGACTACACGCTACTAAAGCGCATGGGGTTGGATGACCCGCGCGCGCTATTGAACAGCCGCCCGTCCGAGATCTTGTCCGGAACTCAACTGCCTTGGGATCGTTTGGCAACGTATCGAACGGTAGCAAAGTTACACCTGCTACGGAACGCGCTCAAAGCTTATCAGGCTCTAAAAGATAATGAAGGCTGGTCCGACGAAGGTCTCTACGCATTGAGTCCGCAAGTCGCGGTGTCGCTCGCCGAAACGACTGCCCGAAGCGACGACGGTTTTGAAGTAGTCGTTCAAATGCGTGACATACTGCCATTCGAGTCGGTCGCCGCCATGGATTCAGGTGCGGCGATTCAACGGCGCCGTGCGCATGCACGTGAAACCCAGGCGAACTTGTTAAGCAGGTTGGAACTCTCGGAAGAGGTCTACGTTCAACTCTGGCTATCCAATCAATTCATTGCGCCACTTTCACGATGGGCGATCAGGCGCGCCGCAGAAGATAGCAATGTACGGCGAATCAGTCCGGTATTACAAGTGCGTGCCTGTATGGACGAGGCCATGAAGCGGGTTTCCGCCGATATGCTCGTAGCAGGGTCAACCGGTGCGTCTCAAGTTGTCGCGCTGATAGATTCGGGAATCGACGAAACTCATCCCGACCTCGCCGGTCGCGTCGTGCATAAGCGAAACTATGTGAACGGCAGCCAGTGCGCGGACGAATTGGGGCATGGCACGCATCTGGCGGGGATCGTCGGTGCGCGGCACGCGCAGTACCGCGGCGTTGCTCCGGACGCAACTTTGTGGTGTTATCGAATTCTGGATGAAGAGGGCCGGGGCTCTCAAACCGCGTTAAGTCGTGCCATTCATGATATCGTCCAGGACAGCACCGACGACGGCCGCATGGTCGTGGCAAATTGCAGTTTCGACGTTCCACGGGGACAGTACGTGGCAGACCAGGACGTAGATAACCTGTGCCGCAATTTTGATGAGGCGACTTCAGATATCGTTGTGGTGACTGCAGCCGGAAACAGCGGTCCGGAACCAGCGAGCATCAGCGGCCCAGGTGCCGGTCACCGCGTTCTCACGGTCGGCGCAACGATGAACCGGCCAGGCGGAACGCCCGACGTCGTGTCGCCGTTCACCAGCCGAGGTCCCGCTACGGGAAATCGAATCAAACCTGACATCGTAGCGCCGGGCGGACTCGAAAATCCCCGCGGAGCGAAGTACTCCGGTGTTAGTATGGTGAGCTGCCGAACCGTCGGCGCCACACTAGATCGCTCGACATCCGATGATAAACCCTGGCACTGCGATGACGATCATTACGGGCTGTCTGGGACGAGCCAGGCGGCTGCGCTCGTAAGCGGGGTCTGCGCACTATTGCTCGAGCACGCTCAGCGCAGCAATCGCCGTTTGAGTCACGCTCAAATCGCCGAAGCGCTGCGTTCGAGCGCGCGGCGCTTAGGATGGGGCCCGTATGAAGAAGGATATGGACTGATTTCCGCTGACGCCGCTTGCGCTCGTCTGTGACTACACCAACGATCCGCACGAGAAGATAGCATGACGAACTTTGATGAAAGCCTGCTCAACCAGATCGCATTTCGCAGCACCACGGCAGGCGTTG
This sequence comes from Candidatus Elarobacter sp., assembly GCA_036403315.1. Classification (GTDB taxonomy): domain Bacteria; phylum Vulcanimicrobiota; class Vulcanimicrobiia; order Vulcanimicrobiales; family Vulcanimicrobiaceae; genus Vulcanimicrobium. The sequence continues at coordinate 7,937 of DASWRD010000119.1, read as the reverse complement.
ATGAAATTCATTCCTCGATTGCCCGTGAATTACCACCAAGCGTCAACGAGAACGTCGCGCTTGCTGCAAGCCTGAGGTTTCCGAAACCGGCCGATATAGGCCGTGCCTTCAAAGAACACGTCATCCCATTCGTCAAGGATGGGATCTGCGGCAAGGCACAATTTTGTTCGAGGCGGCAACAATACGATACCGTGATGAAGATAGTTTCACTCACGGCGGAGTACGTCACAGATGCGATCGAACAAACCGGACACTTCCCGCCCGGGACGAAGCCTGCGACGAAATTGGTCATCGAGACCTCCGCCGCCATCCTTAAAGAGGGCTTGAATTCGCTGTGCGGCTGCCCGGAATCGACATCGTCGTGAGCTGCTCGTACGGGTCACAGGTCGAGCACGCGGCGACCCGGAAGCGCATGAGCCCGTCCGACGATTCGCCGGGGCGATCCGCCTCGGCACGAGGGGTGATTCAATGTCAGCGTCGACGCCGTCGCGGCAAGAGCTGCTGCACCAGCTGCACCGCCTGCGCAACACCGGGTTCGCGGACAAGCTCGCGCGCCACGCGACCGCGCACCATCTGCCCGTGCCGTACTTCTTCGCGATCGCCAGCCGCGAGACGAACTGCGTCAACATGCTGGGCGACCAGGACGCGAGCGGTGCGTTCCACGGCGTCGGGATCGTCCAGATCGACGTGCAGCACGACATCGCCCGGCAAGCGCGCGACAGCGGAACCTGGAAGACGAACCCCGATCCGCTGATCGAGTTCGGCGCGACGGTGCTCGCGAACAACATCACCGCCGCCCGGCAGGCGTTTCCGTCGTTCACCGAGCCGCAGGTGCTCAAGGTCGCGGCGAGCGGCTACAACGCCGGCATCGGCAACGCGATCGCCGGATCGCACCAGGGCGACAGCGACCGCCGCACGACCGGGCACGACTACGGCGCGGACGTCATGGCGCGCATGGCGATCTTCGCGCAGCTCATCGCGCAAAACGCCTGACACCGCGCCGAAGGCGCCGCGTCACACGCTGACGGGCGCGCGCGCGACCGCGGCGATCCGCGCGGCGACGCGCTCCGCGGCGTCGGGGTGCGCAAGCTCGGACGCGCTCGCGCGCAGCCGTTGCGCGATGCGCTCGTCGTGCAGCACGCTGTCGACGACGCGCACGAGATCCCCCGGGCGCGTCGCGCGCAGCGCCGCGCCGCGCGACACCAGATAGCGCGCGTTGCGCTCCTCCTGACCGGGCAGCGGCTTCAGCAGCACCAGCGGCACGCCGACCGCGAGCGCTTCGGACGTCGTGAGACCCCCGGGCTTGGTGACGAGCACGTCGGCGGCGCGCATCCAGTCGAACACGTTCTGCACGAACCCGAGCACGCGCACGTCGGCGCCGTCGCGGCGCGCCTCTTCGGCGACGCGGTGCTCCAGCCGGCGGTTCTTGCCGACGATCACGACCGGCGTCACCGGCGTCGACGTGCGTGCGAGCGCGCGCACCGTCGTCGCGACCGGTCCGAGCCCCAAGCCGCCGCCCATGACGAGCGCGACCGTCGCGTCGCGCGGCAGCCCCAGCGCGTCGCGCAGCGCGCCGCGGTCGGGTACCGGCGTGCCGAAGCGCGGATCCACGGGGATGCCGTCGACGCCGATGCGGGCCGGATCGATCCCGCGACCGATGAGCGTGGCGCGGATCTCCGGCGTCGCGACAGCGTACGCGTCGATGTTCTTGTAGATCCAGAACGGGTGCACGACGAAGTCGGTGACGACGCCCATGACGGGGACGGTCGGATCGTACAGCCGCTTGTACGCCGCCATCACGCCGCACGGGAACGCGTGCGTGCACACCACCGCGCTCGGGCGCAGTCGCTCCATCAGCCCGCGGATGTTTCGCGATGTGAACTCGCTCGCCCACACGCGAAAACCGCCCGCGACGGTCGCGCGCTCCGCGCGGTCGTAGATGAAGCCGTACACTTGCGGGATCGTGCGGACCATCCCGATGTAGCCGTCGCTGACGACCTTCGAGAACAGCGAAGCCGCATACCGGTAGCTGTCGACCACCTCACCGCGCATCCCGCGCGCCGCGAGGCGCACGCGCACCGCGTCCGCCGCTGAGCGGTGTCCTTCGCCGACGCGCGCCGAGAGGAAGAGGACCGGTCCCTTCGACAGGCTCAGGGCGGGCTCTACGGCGCCTGCTCCTCCGGCGGCGCCGACTCTTCGGCCAACACGAAGAAGTCGTCGAGGATCTCCTGCGCGAGTTCTTCGTCCTCGAGGAGATCGCCGATCTGGTCGGTCACGACGAACTCGTCGGACTGGTCGTTGTAGCAGACGGCGTACGCGCGCCCCTCGTCGTCCTCGACGAGGCCGACGACCTCGAAGCGCAGCGCGGTGCCGTCCTCCATGTGCAGCTCGAGAACGTCCTTGAGGTCGAGGGGCTGCTTCTCGCCGCCGGTGCCGTTTTCGCTCGGGCCGGCGGTGCCGTTGGTTTCGATGACGGTGCTCCTTATTTGAGGTACCGGGACACGTTCGCGTTGTGCTCTTGCAACGTCTTCGCGAACGCGTGGTGGCCGTCGCCCTTCGCGACGTAGTAGAGGTAGTCGCTGCGCGCCGGCCGGAACGCGGCGTCGAGGGACGGTTTGCCCGGGTTCGCGATCGGGGTCGGCGGAAGGCCGGTGTGGCGATAGGTGTTGTAGGGCGAGTCGCTCTCCAGGTCGCGCTTCGTGATCACGTCGTGATGTTCCGGGAACGTGTACTCGATCGACGCGTCGATCTCGAGCGGCATCCCCAGCCGCAGGCGGTTGTAGATCACCGACGCGATCGTGGGCCGCTCGTCGTCGGCCTTGCCCTCGCGCTCGATCAGCGACGCGATCGTCACCACCTCCGGCACCGTCCGGTGCAGTGCCCGCGCGCGCGCGGCGGCATCGCGCGGCAGCTCGCGGCGGAACTGGTCGACCAGCACCCGCGCGATCTGCCGCGGCGATTCGTCCGTCGGCAGCAAGTAGGTGCTGGGATAGAGATAGCCCTCCAGATTGGCCGTCGGCGCGCCGCCCACGGTGATCCCGCCGCCGCGCAGGAAGATGCGCTCGTACGCGCCCGCGTCGCCAAGCGAGCGGGCTGCGAGCGCCTGCGCGACCTCGCGTGCGGTGTAGCCTTCGGGGATCGTCACCCACACCGCGAACTGCTCGCCGCGCACCAGGCGCTTGAGGATGTCGTCGCTCGTTTGGTGGGCAGGGAAGCGGTACTCGCCCGCCTTCACGTCCGCGTCGGCGTGGCGCAGCCGCGCGAGGATGCGGAACGCGAGCGGGTGCCGCAGCACGTGCTTCTCCTGCAGCGCGGCGACGACTTGCGCGAACGTCGAACCGCGCGCGATCACCACGTCCGTCTGCTGCACGGGCAGCGCGCGGTCGCCGTACACGGCGTCGCGAAACCAGATCGACGCCGCGCCGACGATCACGCCCGCGCTCACGACGATCGCGAGCGCCACGCCGAGCAGCGCGCGCCCGGCGCGGCTCACCGCGGCCTGCGGGCTAGCCACGTCTCGAGGATCCCGACGGCGGCGAGCTGATCGACGACTTGCTTGCGCTTCGCGCGCGACACGTCCGCGCCGATCAGCGCTTTTTGCGCGGCCGCCGTGGTGAGCCGCTCGTCGACGCGCTCGATCGCGCCGTCGAACGCGCGCATGAGGTGCGCGACGAACGCGTCGATGCTCTCGCTCGCGAGGCCGCGCTCGCCGCTCATCGTCAGCGGATCGCCGACCACGATCGTGCGCGCGCCGCGCTCCCGCGCGACCGCGACGATGCCGGCGACGTCGTCGCGCACGTTGGTGCGGTGGATCGTCGAGTGCGGGAACGCGAACGTTCCCTCGCCGACCGCGACGCCGATGCGCCGCGTCCCGACGTCGAGCGCGAGCACGACGTCACTCAAGGTGATCGCCTGCGGTCATGTCGATTGAAATTCGTAGACCAGCGCGCGCGCCTTCGGGCGGCGGCCGAGGTGCCAGGTCACGATGGCGTCGGCCGCGCGCGCGACGCGCAGCGTCGCCGTCAGCGCCGCGCCCGAGCCGCGCTCCGCGCCGAGCGCACGAAAGTTCGCGACGTCGGCGGCATCCAGCGCGTGCGCGTCGCCGCGCGCGCCGTAGCAGCGCGCGCAGCCCAGCCCGCCGGCGTCGAGATCGAGGTGCGCGCCATGCTCGTCGAAGCCTTGGCCGCAGCGCACGCACGCGTCGTCGGCGGGCGCGAGCCCGAGCGCGTGCAGCAGCCGCAACTGAAAGCGCGGCACCAGCTCCGCCGGCGTCGCGCTCGCGGCGACCGCGCCGATGGCGCCCGCCAGCAGCGCGTAGATCTCCGGCAGCGCGAGGTCCGGTTCGGAAAACATGTCGACGGTCTCCGCGAACAGCGACGCCGTCGCGAGCGCGTCGGGCCGCACCAGGCCGTCCCAGTACGACACGATCGTGCGCGCTTCGGTGATGACGTCGAGCGAGCGGCCTCTGTGCAGCGCGATGCGCACCTCGGCCAGCGGTTCGAGCCGTCCGCCGAGCGAGCTGCGCGGACGCCGCGCGCCTTTGGCGACCGCGTCGACCTTGCCGCGCGCGCGCGTGAGCAGCGTGTACACGCGATCGGCTTCACCGAGCGGGCGCGCGCGCAGCACGATCGCGTCGGTGGAGGAGCTGCGTTCGGTCAGGAGTCCGTTCCTCGCTGCGCCGTCGCGGCCTCGGCTTCGTGCGCGTCGCGCGCGTGGCGCGGCGTCAGCACGCGCACGGTGAGGATGCGGCGGTTGCGCGTGCGGTCGACGCGCAGCTTCACGCCGTCGCCGGCTTCGATCTCCTCGCCCTCGCGCGGCAGCCGCCCGAACAGCCCCACCGTGAAGCCGCCGATCGTCTCGAACTCTTCGTGCGGGAGCGTGATCCCCAGCGCCGCGTTGACGTCTTCGATATTCGTGCCGGCCTCGACGATGGACTCGCCGTCGGCGACGCGCACGATCGGCTCTTCTTCGCCCTCGTCGTGCTCGTCCCGGATCTCGCCGACGATCTCTTCAAGCAGATCTTCCATCGTCACGAGCCCGGCGGTGCCCATGTACTCGTCGAGCACGATCGCGAGCGAGTACTTGTCGCGCTGCATCTCGCGCAGCAGCTCGGCGACGCGCTTGTTCTCCGGCACGTGCGTCACGGGGCGCATCAGGGAGCGCAGCGACGTCTCCGCGACCGTGCCGTTGGACAGCGCGATCAGCAGCTCGCGGTCGTGCACGACGCCGATGACGTCGTCGACCGACTCTTCGTAGACGGGCAGTTTCGAATAGCCTTCGGCGACCACGAGGTCGAGCGCGCGGCGCGGCGACGAGCTGACGCTCACCGTGACCATCTCGGTGCGCGGCGTCATCACCTCGCGCACGATCGTGTCGCCGAACTCGATGATCGAGTGGATCAGCTCGCGCTCTTCCTCTTCGAGCACGTTCTGCTCCACGCCGACGTTGACGAGCGTCTTGATGTCGTCCTCGGTGACGTACGGCCCGGCGGCGGGATGGCCGCCGAACAGGCGCACGAGCCGGTCGGTGATGGCGAGAAACGCGGCGGTCAGCGGTGCGAGCACCGTTTTGACCGCGCCGAGCAGCGGCGCGAGGCGCAGCGCCGTGCGATCGCCGGTCGAGACCGCCAGCGTTTTCGGGAGGATCTCGCCGAACAGCAGGATCGCGACGGTCATCACGGCCGTCGACCAGACCGCCGCGTTCGGGACGCCCCACTTCAAGAACAGGTAGGTCGCCAGCGAGTCGGCCGCCAGGAGCACGAACGTGCTGCCGATCAGCACGGAGGTGAGCGTCCGGTTGCGGTCCTCGACCAGGCGTTCGAGCCGCGCCGAGCCGCGAATCTTCTTCTCGACGAGCGCCCGCGCTCGGATGCGGTTGATCGAGACGATCGCCGCTTCGGACGCCGCGAAGAATGCGGCGACGCCCACCAGCAGGACGAGGATCACGATGCCGGGCCAGTGCGCCTCCGTCATCGCGGCGGGGCCGGGAGGCGGCTTCCCGGAGGTAGCGGGTCGGTACTCAAGCGGGGGTCATTATAGCACACGGCCGCCGAGCCAAAGCGCGAGGCAGATCGCGACGGCGACGGCGCCCGCGGCGGCGACGAGCACGGCTGCCGCGGCGATGTCCTTCGCGCGCTTGGCGAGCGGCCGGTCCTCCGGCGACACGAGGTCGACCACGGACTCGATCGCCGAGTTGAGCAGCTCCGTCGCGACGACCAGCGCGATCGTGAGAAACAGGATCGCCCATGCGGCCGCCGGCAGCCGCAGCACGGCCCCGGCGACGACGACCACCGCCGCGACCACGGCATGGATTCGGACGTTGCGCTCACTGCGCCAGGCGGTGCCCAGCCCGGCGAACGCGTAGCGGAACGCGGCGGCGAGGTCGTGCGGCCTATCCGAGATCGGCGAGCGTGAGATCGCGGCTGCCCTTCCAATGAGCCCGGTACGCGCTGCGCGCTGCGGTATCGTCCTTGCCCTGCGCCTTGAGCGCCTCGGCGAGGCCCCACTCCAGGTGCGGGTCGTTGGGAAACCGCTTGAGCTCGGCGGTGAAGATCTTCTCCGCGTCGGCGGCCCGGCCGGCGGCCAGCAGCGCGGCGCCGTAGCCCTCCCCGATCGGCGTCTGCCACGAGTTCTTCGGGTCGCCGGGCAAGTTGTTCTTGGTCGCGTTGTAGGCGCGCGCGTACGCCGCGGCGCGCGCGGCGTCGTCGCGCTTCGCGAGCGCCGCCATCGCGTCGAACAGCGCCGAGCCTGCGGCGCCGTCGCGCTCGGCGCCCAGCTTCGCGAGGGCCGCGCGCACCGCGTCGGCATCCCCGCGGCGCGCCGCCGCGATGAGGTTCGCCGTCGCGGCGTATCCGCTGCTGCCGCCCGGCTTCACCAGCTCGGCCACGCGCGCGTCGTCGTGCAGCCGTACCGCGGCCTTGAGCTGCATGTAGGTGTCTTCGTCCTTCGCGAACGCGCGCGCCTCGTCGTTGCGTCCGACCGTCGTCAACCCGTACAGCACGAAGTCCACGTCGTGGTCGTGGTAGTTGCGCATGTAGTGCTGGCCGGCGCCGTCGCCTTGCGCGAACCACGCTTTGTCGTTCGCGACGGCGCGCTCGTTGTCGTCGATCAGCCGCGCGTACTCGCCGACGCGCGCCCAGATGTGGCCGGCCATGTGCGGCAGGTGCGACGTGCCGGGCGGATAGCCGTACGACGAAAGCGCGTCCGCGTCGGGCACGGCCTCGTGCGCGCGGCGCAACTCTTCGAGCAAGTGGATGCGCAGGTGGTGCGCGCCGAGGTTCGTCGGCTCGAGCTTGAGCGCGTCGTCGAGATCCGCCAGCATCTCCTTCGTCTTGGGCGTGAGCGCGTCGTGGCCGTCGAACAGCGCGTCCTCGGCGTTCCAGATGGCGTACGCGGTGACGGCGAGGACGTTGGGGTCGTCGCGGTGCGATTTCGTCCACGCGCTCAGCGCGTCGGCGTAGCGCGCGAAGCGCTCCCTCTTCGTGCCGGGGCCGTAGCGTTTTGCGATCGCGTCGACGAGCACGCGCTCCACCTCGCTCGCGTGCGCGAGGTGACGACGGCCTTCCGCCACGGCCTCCGCGCCGCGCCGGTCGCCCTCCGCGGTCTGCGGCAAGTTGATGTCGATGGTGTCGGCTTCCGCCGCGCCCCAGTACGCGAGCGCGACGTCGGGCGCGCGCTTGCGCACGTCGGCGAACACGACGCGCGCCTCGCCTTCGTCGAACGCGTACAGCATCATCACACCGCGGTCGATCAGCCGCTGCGTCTCTTCATCCGCGCCCTGCACGGGCCAGTGCGCGCGCGCGGGCTGCACCGTCGCGGGCTGCGGCGGAGCGGTCTGCGCGGGCCCCTGAGGGGCCGGCGACGCAGCACCGAGCGCACCGGGCGCGGCGCCGAGCAGCGCGACGGCGAACACGGCGGCGAGCGAGCGGATCACGACGC
>DASWRD010000118.1:0-9285 GCA_036403315.1 Candidatus Elarobacter sp. | reverse complement strand
GGGTGGGACTGGGCGCGATGCTGTTCCTGGTCAAGCCCAGCATCGCGACCGCCGCGTTCTTCGTGTTCTGCCTCGGCGCGGTGGAGGCGCCGACGACGTATCTCGACACGATCATCCCGATGCCGTGGCGCCAGTACCCGGAGTGGCTCTACGACACGATTCGCGGCTTCGTCCGCCCCGCGCTGCTGCTGTTCGCGCTGTGCTTGATCGACGGCGACGCCGATTTCCACCGCGAGCGCGTGTTCGCATGGTTCGCGGCGGCGTTCGGCGTCGCGCTCGGCACGCTCAACGCATACGCGCAGTGGTCGTTCACGTACGCGGCACTACCCGCCGAGCATCTGGGCCGCATCGCCCGGGACGCATCGTGGGCGCTCAGCGCGCTGATCGTCGCGGCTCTCGCGATCGCGTTCGCGCGCGCGCCGGGGAACGACCGCCACCGCATCAGCTGGATCGTGGCGGCGTTCGTGTTCGCCGGGCTCGCCCGCAGCGTCTCGGACGTGCTGCCGTCCGGCCACGGCTTGCTGTGGCTCAAGGGCGTGCTGGTGTCGGCGACGATCGTTCCGATCGTGACGATCTGGATCTCCGTCGTGCGCCACCGCTTCTTCAACGTCGACTTCGTGGTGAGCCGCGCGGTCGTGTACGTGGCGCTCACGGCGGCGCTGGTCGGGACGATCACGCTGATCGAGGAAATCGGCACGTACGTGTTCATCATGAACTCAGACTTCGTGTACGCCGTCGTGATCCTGATCTCGATCGCGATCGGGCTGCTCAGCTCGAAGATCAGCGACTTCTTCTACCGCATCGTCGACCGCTTCATCTTCCGCAACCGCTACGAGCAGCGCCAGGCGCTCGAGATCATCGCCGGCTACATCCTCGACGCCGAGACGGTGGAGGACGTCCACCGCGCGCTGCTGCAGGACGCGCCGCACGCGCTCCAGCTGACGTTCGGCGGGATCCTCGAGCGCCGGCCCGACGGCCGGTTCGTGCTGGGCGAGCGCAACAACTGGCCCGCGGACTTCGACATCTCGCTCGATCCGGACGACGAGCTGACGCGCAAGATTGCCGCCGACCGCGGCGCGCTGACGTTCTCCGGCAAGGACACACGTGCGATCCAGCGGTCGTTTCCCAACGAGCGGCTCACATTCGCGGCGCCGCTGTTCTACGGCCGCAGCGTCAGCGGGATCGTCGTGTACGGCCACAACGTCAGCGGCCTCGACCTCGACCCGGAAGAACGCGAGCACCTCGTGCGCGTGGTCGCGCACGCCTCGATCGCACTCAACGCAATCGAACTAGCCCGCTACCGAAACGCAGCCGCCACGTCCTTACTTCGCCCAACGGCAATCACGTAGCCGTATTGATAGCGCCCAACGGGCGCGGCTTTAGCGGACAAAGATTCGCGCAGCGAAACTTTGACCGATAAAGTCTAGTTGCCCACGCCTGAGTAGCGGTTGAGGCCGATGCGCCAGAACGCGTACGCGACGGCGACGAACACGATGCCGATCAGCGGCGTCAGCAGCCCCACGCCGGCCGGCAGCATCGCACCCTCGTGCGCTTTGTGCAGGAAGAACCGTGCCGGAAAGTAGTTCATGAACGCGAACGGCACGACGAAGGTCAGCAGCAGCCGCACGCCGCGCGAGTAGATGCTGATCGGATAGCGGGTGAACTCCTGTTCGAGCTGGATCACGATCCAACGCAGCGCGTCGACGCGCACGAACCAGAACGCGACCGTCGAGATGAACAGGTTGAACGCGAGGTCGATCAGGGCGCCGCCGATCACGATGAGCGGCACGAACACCACGAACGTCGCGTCGACGTGCACCCCGCTGTACCACGTCACGAAGGCCAGCGTGAAGAGCCCGAGCAGGAGCTCGTCCGGAAAGATCTGGCCCGGCGTCGCGATGGCTTGGAACAGCGTGTCGAGCGGGCGCACCAGCAGCCGGTCGAACTCGCCGTCGCGGATGTGCTCCGGGATGTCGCCGACCGTCGAGAAGAACGTGTTGTGCAGCGCGTGCGCGACCATCCACAGCCCGTACAGGAACGCCATGTCCTGGAACGACCAGCCGTTCATCGACGGGAACCGGTTGAGCACGATCCACAGCGCCAGCACCGACGTGCCGTGGTAGATGAACGTGAACGCGAACCAGATCAGGAAGTTCTCGCGGTACTCCAGCGTGGTGAGGATGTTGATGCGCCAGTACTGCCTGTACACGCCGATCATCACGCGCAGGGAGCGGCCGGGGCGTACGGCCACGTCAGCCGCCCTGCACGACGACGCGCTTCGCGCCGGCGCGCCACATCAGTGTCGCGACGATCCCCAGCACGACCACCCACACGAGCTGCGAGCCCAGCGCCTGCGCGTAGCGTGCAGGCGGGATCACGCCGACGTAGATCAGCAGCGGCGTGGAGAACATCGCCGCGAACGGCAGCACGAACGCGATCTTCTGCAGGAAGGCGGGGAAGATCACCAGCGGGATGATCTCGCCGCCGAACAGATCGCTCACCCAGGTCACGATCAGCCGCGCCGCGTGGATCTCCAGGGTCCAGAACGCGATGCAGTTCATGATGAAGTTGACGCAGAAGCCGACCATGTAGCCCAGGAAGAAGCTCAATGCGAAGGTCGCGAGCACCAGCGGCCCCGGCACGTCGATGTGCACGATCAGCAGCGAGAACAGCAGCGACGGCACGATCAGCACCGCGTGGAAGAGCACCTCGCCCGAACCGTCGCTGAAGAAATAGAGCGGGACGTTGATCGGCTTCATGAAGTCGGTCGCGATGCTGCCGTTGTGCAGCTTGTCGTGCAGCATCCGCGTCTGGTCGATGTCCATCACGAGGCCCATCAGCAGCGCAACGGTGGAGTACGTGATGATCGCGTGCAGCGGCAGGTCTTCCGACGTGACGTTGCGCGCGTACAGCGCGACCCACACCATGCGCAGCAAATAGACGCGCACCAGCACGGACGCGACGGTCGTGAACACGTCGAACCGGTAGGTCGCCTCGCGTGCCGCGGCTTTCTGCGCGAACTGGACGTACGGCTCGAGCCGGAAGCGCGGGCGCCGCGGTTTGACGGCGTCCGCGGGGGCGGCGGTCACGACGGCGCACCGACGGCGCCGTCGTGGTACCCCTCGAGGTAGATGCGGCGCACGATCGTCTCGATGTCGGGCTCGATGATCGAGACGTCGGTGATCTGGTAGCGCTCAGTCACGCGACGGATGAGCGCTTCCGCGGTGAGCTCGCGCCGGTTGAAGCGCAGCCGGACCGTGTTCGCCTCGCGGCTCTCCACCTCGGTCCCCGCGACGACGACCTCGGGATACGACTCCGCCAGCGTCACCACCAGGACGCGGTGCGTGCCGTACTCTTCGCGCAGGCGTTCGAGCGAACCGTCGTAGATGACGATGCCTTCGTCGATGAGGATGATGCGGCGCGACAGGCGCTCGACGTCCGCGAGGTCGTGGGTGGTAAGGATCACGGTGGTGCCGCGCTCGCGGTTGACCGATCCGATGAACGCGCGGATCGCTTCCTTCGCCACCACGTCCAGGCCGATCGTCGGCTCGTCGAGGTAGACGATCTTGGGATCGTGGAGCATCGCCGCCGCGAAGTCGCCGCGCATCCGCTCGCCCAGCGAGAGCTGGCGCACCGGGGTCGCCAAGAACCGGTCCAGGTCGAGAATCTCGGCGAAGTGCTTCATGTTCTGGAGATAGCGGTCGCGCGGGACGTCGTAGATGGAGCGCAGCAGCTCGAACGACTCGCGCAGCGGCAGGTCCCAATAGAGCTGGCTGCGCTGCCCGAACACGACGCCGATGTTCGCCGCGTTCGTCATGCGGTGCGCGTGCGGGACGATGCCCGCGACCCGCAGCGTGCCCGCGGTCGGAACCAGGATGCCGGTGAGCATCTTGATGGTGGTCGACTTGCCGGCGCCGTTGGGGCCGATGTAGCCGACGAGCTCGCCGGGCTCCAGCGTGAAGTTGACGTCGTCGACGGCGACCTTCTCGATGTACGTGCGCGAGAACAGCGCTCCGATCGCGCCGCCGATCCCGGGCCGGCGTTCGATGGAGCGGAAAACCTTGCGCAGCCCGATCGCCTCGATGATCGCCATGGTCGGCCTGCCGCTTCCGCCGCGAACCGCACGCGGCCTTTACGAAGTGCGGAGGGAGCCGAACCGGGTGGGGGGAACTGCGGGCCTACCAACAGCCGTTGGGTTCACAGATTCGATGCCTTCAGGCACCGGGTCGAGTCTCGACAAGGAAGGGGGTGAGATACACATGGCCGCTAAGAAGAAAGCTGCGAAGAAGAAGCCCTCGAAGAAGGGCAAGAAGTAAGCCCTCCCCGATCTAGATAGAACGAATTTCAGAACGGATTCTCTCAGTCATCATCCATCTCGATATCGCGCGGCCGGCAACGGTCGCGCTTTTTTTATGCCGGCTCGGCGGTGACGGCCGCAGCCCGCACGCCCAGCCGCTCGAGATTCTCCGGCATCGCCGCGGCGATGCGCTCCGCGGCGCGGCGCAGCAGCAACCCGGCCAGCGGCCCGTCGATCCCGACGGCCTGCACGATCGCGGTCCCGTCCGCGTCGGGCGCCAGCTCCCACCGCATGCGCAGCATCGCGACCGGACCGAAGCGCACCGCCAGCGCGAGCAGCCGATTCGGCTGCAGCGCTTCGATCCGAAAGGCCGTCTGGGGCGCGCCGTTGGGCTTCATCGTCACCAAACCGCCCGGTTCGAGCGCCCCTTCAACGGTCATCCACTGCACGCCGGGGTTCCACACCGACCAGCGGCGGCCGTCGAGCAGGACGTCCCACACGCGCCCCGGCGGTGCGGTCGAGCGCGCCGCGGCGGTCCGTTCCCAGGTCATCGCGAAGACTCTTCCATGGACGAGCCGCAGAATCCGATCGTCGCGATGGCCGAGAAGATTCGAGCGCGCCGCGATCTCGGCGCCGCGATCGACTCGGCGACCGCGGATGCCGCGCCGCCGCGCGGCGATGACGCGGACGGCCGCTTCGCGGCGCTGGGCGACGTGCTCGCCGTCGGTGTGAAGCGGCTGAACTCGATCCTGGGCGCGCGCAGCGGCGTGACCATAGTCCGCCTTCAGAACCCGCCGCGCGTGCGGCTGCGCTTTCGCGACAAGCGCATCGCACTGGATCTCGACGCGCCGCGCCAGCTCGTCGTCGTGAGCGGCGGCGGGCTCGACGGCGAGTACCAGTTCGTCGGAACCGGCACGCCCGCGCTGATGAACCTCTCCAAGTTCTCGACCGACGCCGGCTATCGCGACGCGCTGACCGGCTCGGACTTCATCAAGACGGTCGCGGAGGACGCGCAGCTGCCGCGGCCCGCGCACCTGGACGAGCCGGGCCCGATGCGGTTTTGAGCGCGGCCTTCATCGCGAGATAGCGCGCGACGAGCGGGCGCGACGGGCACATCGTCACCGGGCAGCGGCCGCAGTGCGGGACGGGCGCTTTGCAAATCTCGCGGCCGTGCAGGATGAGCCAGTGGTGCGCGTGGCGCCACTTCTCGCGCGGCACCAGCTTGGTGACGTCGTCTTCCACGCCGCGCGGCGTGACGGCGAGCGTGAGGCCGAGCCGGTGCGACACGCGGAAGACGTGCGTGTCCACCGCGAACGCGGCTTCTTCGAACACCACCGACATGACGACGTTGGCCGTCTTGCGCCCGACGCCGCGCAGCGCCTCGAGCGACTCGCGGTCGCCGGGCACCTCGCCGCCGTGCTCCGCGACGAGGTGCTGAGACGCGGAGATGATGCTCTTGGTTTTCTGCCTGAAGAACCCGCACGACTTGATGATCTGCTCGACGTCCGCCGGATCGGCCTTCGCGAGCGCGTATGCGTCGGGATACTTCGCGAACAGGATCGGCGTGGTAAGGTTGACGCGCGCGTCGGTGTTCTGCGCGCTCAGGATCACCGCGATCAGCAGCTGGAACGGGTTGGCGTACTGCAGCGCGGTCACGGCGTTCGGGTAGGTCCGCGCGAGGATCGCGAGCTCCTCGGCCGCAACGGCGCGCGTCACCTTGCGCTTGGGAAACGGGATGGCCACGGGGCGGAACCTTCGGGCCCGCGGCGCGAATCCTGTCTAGCATGCCGTTCCTCAAGCAGAAAGACGCGTCCGTTCCGCCCGGCCAGACGGTCACCGCGGGGTTCCCCGTGCTGCACGTCGGCGACGTCCCGCGGATCGATCCCGCGGCGTGGCGGCTGCGCGTGTTCGGCGAAGTGGAGCATCCGTTCGAGCTGTCGTACGACGAGCTGCGCGCGCTGCCGGCGGCGGAGTTTCGCGGCGACATCCACTGCGTGACGCGCTGGAGCAAGCAGAACACGTATTGGGTCGGCGTGCGCTTCTCGGCGCTCGTCGAGCGCGCCAAACCGCGCGCTTCCGCGAAGTTCGTCGTGCAGCACGCCGACAACGACTACACGACGAACCTTCCGCTATCGGTGATGCTGGATGACGACGTGCTCGTGGCGTACGAGTTCGACGGGCAGCCCGTGGAGCCGATCCACGGCGGACCCGTCCGCATGGTCGTGCCGAAGAAATATTTCTGGAAGAGCGCCAAGTGGCTGCACGGCATCGAGTTCCGAGACGCCGACCAGAAGGGCTTCTGGGAAGTGCGCGGCTACAACAACGACGCCGACCCGTGGAAGGAAGAGCGCTACGCCGACCTGCCGGGGTGGTTCAGCTGACAACGTCACCGCGAGCCTAGTGTCGCCGCTAGGCTAAGGTCATCGGAGTTGTGTCACCCTGACGTGATTGTCAGCTGCGGCTGAGCCTGTCGAAGGGTGCGCCACGATCGTGGCGCATGCTTCGACAAGCTCAGCATGACAGTGTGCGGCGATTACAGCGTGTCGAACGTCCCGATGAGGGCGGCGCCGTTGTTGCACTGCACGCCGGGCATCGCCGCGACGGACGCGGTGGTACAGTCGATCGCGAAGACCGACGTGCCCGCGGTGTTCGGGAAGTTGAGCGAACCGGCCGTGTTCGGCTGCGTCAGCGAACCGGATGCGAACAGCGACTTCGCGTCGAGCGTGTCGTTCGCCGTGATCGTGCCCGCACCCGAGGACTGGCCGATCACGAAGACCGGATCCGACGTCGGGTTCTGAATCGGGCCGGCAGGCTGCACTTGCGTGTACACGGCGCCCGGCGTCAGCGCGCTGTTGCCGAGCGTTGCGACGTTCGCGGCGTTGAACGTCGCCGGCGTCGCACCGTTCGTGGTGCCGTAAGCGACCGATGCGCCGAGGCTGGACGCCGCGTCGTGCACGCGGTACTGCGGCGGCGTCCCGTAGTCGAAGTCCTGGAACAGCCGGCAGGTGTGACCGGTCGCGTTCGTGCCGCTGATGATGACCGTGTACTTCGCGTTTTGCGCGAGCTGCGGGATGGGGCACGCCAAACCGGCGAGCGCCGTCGATCCCGGCGCAGCGCCGGCGGCGCGCACCGTCGCGACGTACGCCGTGGTCGGTTCCGAAAAGAACAGCGACGTCTCACCGTACGGCATGTTGGTGGTGCTCGGTGCCGCCGGCGAGCCCAGCGACGCGGCGCCCGTGGCCTGCAGATAGACGTCGATGTTGCTGCCGAGATCGGGCGAGCCGTTGACGAAGCGGATGTTGGCCGACTGTCCGGCGGTACCGAGCCCGTTGCCGAGCACGCCCGACGAGCCGCCCGCACAAGCGGCCAGCGAGAATGCGGCAGGCACGGCGACCAGCGCGGCGAGACGAGTGAGCTTCATATGTTTCCTGTGAGTGCGGAGCAAAAGAGTGGTGTGAACCGAACGAAATAGTACCCGCACGTGTTAGCAGCAAACGCGCTGCGATGAACGGCGAGTTAACATGCGCTGGGTATTAGCTGAGGCGAATCGAAGCTCCGACGCGCGTCACGATACCGTCGCGAACGAGCGCGTCGACGACGCCGGGTAACTCGTGCAAGCGATCCGCCGGAACGACGCTGGAAAGATCGTGTTGCAATGCTTCGACGGCGAGCGGCTCGCGAGCCGGAACGTCGCGCAAGCGGTCGATGATACGGCCGCGGAGGAAACGCGTCGTGCGCTCGAACGGCAGCGCGCTTTGCGGCGGCTTGCGCGGCGCGTGCGCGCGCGCGCGCGCCGCGAGCTGCGCGGAATCGACCGGCGCGGCGGCGCACGTGCCGCGCAGCGGGCACACGAGGCAGCGCGCCGCCCGCGCGGTGCAGATCGTCGCGCCGAGATCCATCAGGGCGGAGTTCCAGTCGTGCGCGGAGCCGCGCGGGACGGCGGCGATCGCGAGCGTGTCGAGCGCGCGATCGTCCGCCAGCCGCGGAAACTCCAAGCCGAACGCGACGCGGTGGATCACGCGCCGCAAGTTCACGTCCATCGCGGCGTCGTCGAGCTCGAACGCGAACGCGCGCAGCGCCGCCGCGGTGTACGCGCCGATCCCCGGCAGCGCGCGCAGCGCAGCGGTGTCGTGCGGCAGCGCGCCGGCGTGTTTTTCGACGACCGCGCGCGCGAGCGCGTGCAGGCGCATCGCGCGGCTGTTGTAACCTAGGCCGCGCCACGCGCGCACGACGTCGCCGGCGTCCGCCGCGGCGAGCACTTCGAACGACGGAAACCGCGCGACGAAGGCTTCGTACAGCGGGATGACGCGCTCGACTTGCGTCTGCTGCAGCATCGACTCGCTCACCACGATGCGGTACGGGTCGCGGGTCGCGCGCCACGGGAGGTAGGTGCGGCCGTGGCGCTCGTACCACGCGAGCAGCGCCGCCGACGGGAACGTGGTCACCGCGCCGCCTCGCCGATGCGGCGAATGCCTTCTTCGATCGCGTCGCGCGGCACTGGCGTCAGCGCGAGGCGAAAGTTGTGGTCGCCGCCGGACTGCGCGAAGAACGCCTCGCCGAACAGGAACGACGCGCCGCGGCGTTCGGCGTTCGCCAGCAGGGCGCGCGCGCGCGTCTCGCGCGGCGACGACGCCCACAGATAGTAGCCGCCGCCGTGCGTGCGCACGCGCATCGACGCGGGCCAATGGCGCTCGATGGCGGCGTGCGCCAGCGCGCGCCGCCGTTCGAGCTCGCCGCGCAGCGCGCCCAGATGCGCGTCGTACGCGCGCTCGAGATAGTCGCGCACGCCGGCTTGGATGTACATCGACGACGCCATGTCGAACGACTGCTTGCGCAGCAGCAGCCGCTCGTAGATCGTGCGCGGCGCCACCAGCCAGCCCAGCCGCAGCGACGGCGCGATCGTCTTCGAGAACGACGAGAGGTAGATGACGTACTCGGCGTCGTGCGCGAGCAGCGGCGGCGCATGCGGGTCGCCGAGCTCGCCGTAC
>DASWRD010000117.1:0-4103 GCA_036403315.1 Candidatus Elarobacter sp. | reverse complement strand
GGGAACCTGCGCATCCCGGTCGGCCGCCGCTACGCGCTCACGCTCGGCTCGTTCGTACGGCGTGACGCGAAGCGCGCGGTGTCGGTGGGGCTGGTCGCGCGCTGATACGCGCTCGGGCCGGCGGCGGCGGGCGGCGGCGGGCGTATTAGCGGCCGCGGCGGGGCGTATTAGCGACCGCGGCGGCCCAGCATTTACCGGCCGCTCGGGTCCATCAATTACCGGCCGCTCGGGTCCATGATCAAGATCGGACCTTCCCGCCGCAGCGGCCACGACGACTCGCCCGTTCGCACGAGGTCGGCAACGACCGCGCCGACGTGGTCCGCGGTGATCCAATCCGGCTGTGCGATCGCCTCGGACTCGCGTGTGCGCACCGGACCGTTCGCGACCAGCTCAGTGATGCGGACGTCGTCGCGCTTGTTCTCCGCGGCGAGCACGCGCGTGAGCATCAGCTGCGCCGCGGCGGCGATCGAGACGATGCTCGCGTTCGGCACCGGAAAGAATGCGGCGCCGCCGCCGATCGCCAGATACCACCCGCCGGGGCGGCGCGCAAGCTCGGGGACGAACGTGCGCGCGAAGACGAAGTGAATGTCGAGCATCTCGAGCATGACCGTGTCCCAGGTCGCAAGATCGACGTCGAGGAGCGGCCCGCCTTCCCACCAGCCGCCGAGCGACGGAATAGCGATGTCCAGAGGTCCGACGTCGGCGCGAATCCGGTCGCGAATTGCCTCGGCACCGCGCGGATCGCCGGCGTTCCCGACAATGCCGATAAGCCGCGCGGGATCGGCATACTCGCGGACACGCGACTCGAGCAGCGCGAGCCGCTCCGCACTGCGAGACGTTGCGATAACGCGCACGTCCGGCACGGACGCGAGCAGCGCGCGCACGATCCCTTCTCCGACACCACCGGCACCCCCGGCAACCAAGACGTTGCGCATATCGTCGCTCATCGATTTCCGTTCACCGCACAATCTTCTCGCACGAAACAGCTTGTCGAACATACGTACGCATGCTAAAATAACCGTGCACGTTTCAACGCGCAAACACACTTGGTGACTCGGCCGGCGTTGCAGCGCCGGCCGAGTCCGTCACCCGATGGAGAGACCACCGAATGACAAACCGCCGATTCGACGCGCCCGCGTCGAACACCCCGGCACGCGGCTTCATGCAGCTCGCGCTCGCGCCAAAGCCGCAGCACACAAAATGGTCCGCCTGATCTGGCTGGCCCGCACTCTTGCCGCGCAACGACCCGGCAAGCTTCGCCCGCTACCGCCGCCGCTTCGGCATCAACATGCCGACATTCCGCCGCGACCGGCGAGCGCTGCTCCAAGCGCAGTTCTACTTCGAAGCGTACATCTTCGGCGACTTCCGTTTGCACCGCTACGCGGACACGGACCATGAATAAGTTCAACGTCGTTCCGTTCAAGGCTCCGGAGACGTTCGAACGCTGCGGAATCGACTGGAAACGAAAAGCGAACAGCGAACCGGAACGACTACTGCGCGAAGCGTTCCTCACATACGAAAGCTCGTGCGGCCCGAACGGACTCGTCTCCCTACTTCTGCTCGCGATCGTATGCCGGCGTCAAGGAGCGATCGCAGAGGATCTCCAGGGAGCCGCAGACCTCGCCGAAATCGTCTTGACAATGAAGATGCGCAAACACCAGGACGACGTCCTGGAGATGATGGACTCCTACTTGGCGCGAGGCGGGGCAATATGGTCGTGAGTGCGGATCACCAAATGTCTCCCACAAAAAGAGATGCGCCGGCACGTATTGAGCGAGGTACGGGCGGGGTGCGACGCGGTCCAGTCCCGAAAGAGTTCCGGCAACATTTCAGGCGACGCATTCCGTCCGCGTCGGTCGTTGCAGTGTCCGCTGTGTCGAACGCTAAGCGCCCTTTGACTCGCTGCGGCGCATTTGTTCGCGGTACGCCTCCGATTCCGCTCGATTCTCCTCATCCGCTCGGTGGTGCGCCTCTTGCACCGCCTCCCAGCCACCCGGAATGGCATCGATAATTTTCTCAGTACGCTCGACTTCGCGAGCCAACCAGCCATTTTCCATGTTCGTTAGTACTCCGAATTCTACGCTTAGCGGGGAAGGAGGTCTTTGTCTCTGAGAAGTGCGTTGAAATGACCGACCTCGAAGTTCTCCGTGATAATACGGGCTTCGGGCGGAGCGACGTAGTCGCCCAGGACGGGACGGGCATCCTGCGGCTTCCACTGTTTCCACAATCCGTCCCCAGACTTTCGCTCCGAGTGCATACGGAAAATATCGGCGTAACGCCGCGGAAGAACGCCGATAAACGGCGAGAATTCCACTTTTCCACTTTTTCCAGGCTCGTCGATGGCGACCGAATCCGAGAACAGTTGCGATGTGAGGCTCTTTGTGTAGGGCTCGATGAAGACGACTCTCATGATTCCTGCGGCGACGATGTGCTTGGTGCAATCATGACATGGGAACGTCGTCGTGTACAGCGTACAGCCGCACACGGCGACGCCATGCCGGGCGCAGTCCAATAGCGCAGCGACTTCAGCGTGCACAGCTCGAACGTAGTCGATTGTGCCCATCAACTTTGTTTGTTTGAGCTCTTCGCGGCGAATAGGACGTCTGCGACTGAAAGATGTCGGACGACGGCTCTTTATTCAGGAGCCCAAGTCGCTCAAGGTTCTCGAGAAAGTCGATGACCACTTCGCGCTTGTAGAAATCGCTCGAATCCTTATGTTCAGTTCGCGCGTGGTCGCGTCCATCCGGCTTATCGCCTTCACCGTAATAACCACCGCCGGCTTTGGGCACTTCGTTCATCCCGGTCGCGACAACAGTCCCGTCGTCACGAAGTATCGCCGCTCCGACTTGTCGCGCCATGGATGCGGACCGATAGCGGGCACCCTGGGCATAGTACATCCCGGACTCGTCAATGGTCGGTGTGTGGGTCCAATCGCCGAAAAATGCATCAATGAATCGTTCGGTCGAGTCTTTGAGAGTTTGCGTCTGCGAAGCCGCCACCACGACATCCGCAAGCGCAAACGCTTCGCTGACATGTTGGCCGTAGGGGTTGCGCTGCTCGTCTTGGTCTCGCTGCACGAGATGCACCGCCTCGGATTCATAGTCACCGATCTCCCCACGGCCGTATTGTTCGGCAATGCGCGCTTGGGTCGCTTTGATGCGGCCGGAGCGCTCGCTGAAAACGGCGATTGCCACAAATGCCGGTCCATAGATGCGGCGTAACGCTCTGACTTCAGCCGGATGCTTGAGCGAATTGATAATGAAAGCCGTCCCGTCGGCGGAACGGCCGCTCGGTACGCCGCGCTCGTCACGGTAAGCGCGAATTCGATTCACACCGAGCATCGCCATGGCCTGGCCGCGCTCCGTTCGTGCACGCAACTCGTTTCCGGCGTCCATCTTATCTGCGATACGAGCGTGTTCGCCAGCCGCCTTCAATGCTTCGAACGGCTCGCCCGCAAGCTCGCTTAGAAGCTTCGTGAGTTTGATCGTCTCGGGAACCGCGTAGCCTAAACGATCCACGCGATCGCGGACGTACTCCTCAACCGTGCCAATCTCGGCGCCAAGCGCCCCGATGAGCCCGAAGACCAGCTCTGGACGTTTGACCACGACCGCTTCGCCACGCTCTCCACCCGACGATACCATGTGGGGATCATCTCAAACCGCTGTGCCACGACGACGTCACATTGATGGATTCCTTCAAGACGATCTAGCGGTTTGAGCGCTACGCACGCATCGTTTGGACGTAATGACGATCGAACGCCGCCAGTAAGCCTTCGCTGTCAGAGTATGGGCCCGGGGTGTAGGCGCGGGAGGTCGTGCCGAGTTGCGTCTGCTCGTTGATGCGCCAGTCTTGGCGGTTGGTGAGGTCCCAGAAATCCACCGCGTCGCTCGGGTCAAAGCCGGGAGCGGTGATTTCGGCTGGGTCGAACAGCCATGCGCATACGATCTTCGTACGGTTTGGCGCGATTGGTTGGACGTAGTGCGCCATGGCGTAGTCCGGGTGCAGGCTCAGCAGCAGCGATGGGATGATCGTATAGTAATACACGCGGTTCAGGTCGTCGCTGTCGATCTTGCCGATCGAAGCGCGGGTGGTGGTGCCGGTTT
>DASWRD010000116.1:0-2644 GCA_036403315.1 Candidatus Elarobacter sp. | reverse complement strand
CCCGAGCAATCCGACGGAAGTGCCGGCGCTGCTGCAGTTCGTTCAGAACAAGCTGCACGCGAAGCGCGTGGCGATCATTCGCGACGAGAACTCGTACGGCCAGGAGGGCGAGAAGATCCTCAACCAGCTCGCGAAGAGCTACGGGATCGAGATCGTGTCGAGCCAGTCGTATCCCGGCGCCGGCACCGACTTCACCGCGCAAGTGCTCGCCACGAAGAATGCCAACCCCGACACGATATTCGTGTGGGGCGCAGCGACCGCGCCGCCGCTCGTGGTGCGCGGCATCCGCCAGCTCGGCGTGAAGGCGAACGTCATCGGCCCGACGGGCATTCTGTCCGACCTGTTCCTGCGCGTCGCCGGCCGCGACGGCGAAGGCGTGTACTCGGACACGCAGATCAACTACACGCACCCCAACCCGCAGCAGCGCCGCTTCCTCAACGCATACCACGATCAGTTCCACCAGCGTCCGGCGAACTTCGCGGCGTTCTCGTACGACGCCGCGCAGCTGTTCGCGTACGCCCTGCGAAACAGCGGCGGAAAGACCGACGGTGACTCGCTCGTCAACGCGCTCGAGACGATGAAGCCGCAATCACTGATCACGGGGACGTTCCATTTTACCCCGAAGGACCACAACGGCCTCACCGTCGCCGACATCCACTTGGCGGTGGATAAGAACCAAATCTGGTTCAATCTGTAAGGCTGCGGAGCTGCACGTCGAGTTCTGATAAGACACCGCGATCCGCCGTACGACCCGGCGGCGTATTGCGGTCATGCAACACCTGTTCTCAGTCATCGCCGCCGCCGGAGCGCTCGCGATGCCGCAAACCGGCATCGCAACGAACGCACCCGTGCTCGTAAGCACCTGCGCGGTGAGCGATCTGTACAACTCCGCCAGCATCGCCGAGTTCGGCCCGCCGATCTCGTACCGCTTGCTGCAGCTCAGCTTTCTCAACACCGACGAGTCCGCCGCGACGCAACTGACGTTCGACATCGTCCGCGACGGCACGCACACGATGGTGACGGACCGCGGCCGATTCAGCCGCGGCGTCATGATCGACCGCGTCTTTGACGGCGGCGGCGCGTACGGCAGCGGCCGGACCCAATGCTCCGTCGCATCGATCACGTTCGCCGACGGACACAAGTGGGCGGCGGCGCCGCAGACGACCGCGAACCGCTGACGCAGCCGGCGGCGTACGCCGGTTGCTGTGTTCTATCAAACGACGTTATCGCGAACGCACGCGAGCACGTTTACCGCTACGTTCTTTGCAGCGCTGCTGCTCGCACAAGCCCTCCCGCAGTTCCGGTACAACCGCGCGCAGATGGAGTACGACTTCTAGATCACGTTTGGGATGTGGGCCGCGGCGTCCGATCCGATCATCTCGCCGGCGGCGTACTGATCGTGGATCACCAATCTAGGAGAAACTTCGTGAGATCAATCATGCAAGCAGCCGCGTTCGCGGCGTCTCTCGCGTTCACGGCGCAGTACACCGTTGTGGACGCCCAAGGTCACGTCGTCGGAACGCTCGTCACGGACGCGCCTCTGCGCACTCCGACCCAGCTCATCGGCATCACCAACGCGCCGCGCCGCACGGCGCCGACGCCGCCCGATCCCCGAGCCGACCGCACGTTTCATCCGGACTTCTCGCGAGCGCTGACCGTCGACCAAGTGAACCGCGCCTGGCAGGACGAGCTCGACCGCATCAATCCTCCGATCGTCACGGGCGGCGGCTAGCTTCCCGCAAGCCGTCATCAAGCCGCCGTCTTCCGCGCTGCGGAACCGTAGCGCGGAAGGTCGCCTATCCCGGCCCGCAAACGCCAGCGCGGTGAAGAAGCTCTTCTCGACCGAATCGGATCGCCTCGAGGCCTTCAGCGACGGCGTCATCGCCGTGATCATCACCATCATGGTGCTCGAGCTCAAGCCGCCGCACGGGACTGACTTCGCGTCGCTGCGCTCGATTCTTCCGACGTTCGCCGCATACGGCTTGAGCTTCGTCTTCGTCGGCATCTATTGGAACAACCACCATCACATGCTGCGCGCGGCGAGCGGCATCGACGGCCGCGCGATGTGGGCCAACCTGCACCTGCTCTTCTGGCTCTCGCTCGCGCCGTTCGTGACGAACTGGGTCGGCGAGAATCCGTCAGCTTCGGTTCCGACGGCGCTGTATGGCTTCGGGCTGCTCATGGACGCGCTCGCGTACACGCTGCTGCAGAATGCGCTCCTCGCGGTGAACGGTCCGGACAGCGTTTTTGCACGCGCCGTCAGCTCGGACTTCAAAGGCAAGATTTCGCTGGTGCTCTATGTCGCCGCAATCGGCCTCGCATTCGTGTCGCCGGTCATCTCGGACGTGATCTTCGTGGTGGTCGCCTGCATCTGGTTCATTCCGGACCGCCGGTTCGAACGGGCGATCGCCGAACGCGAGGCCCGCTGACCGCTTGACAACGGCGATATTTAACACTAAGGTTATATAACGCTGTGGTTAACAGTTCCAATCTCGACGGAGTTTTCTCCGCGTTGGCGGACCCGACGCGCCGGCGCATCGTCGAGCGGCTCGCGCGCGGACCCTTGACGGTCGGCGAGATCGCCTCCGGGTTCGCCATATCGCAGCCTGCGATCTCCCGGCACGTTCGCGTGCTCGAAGAGTCG
>DASWRD010000115.1:0-16626 GCA_036403315.1 Candidatus Elarobacter sp. | reverse complement strand
GCGCGAGCTCGTGCAGCACGAAGCGGTCGACGTCGCCCGGTTCGAATTCGTCGAGGATGTGCTGCGGCAGCACGACCATGCCGTCGAACAGCCCGACGGCGACCGGCACGTCGACCCGGTCGGACACGCACAGCCGCGCGTGGCGGACATTCGGTTGACCGGCGCGCGCGTTCCACAGCGACAGCTCCGCGCGGCACTCAGGCGCCAGCGGCAGCGAGTCGCGCTTCAGCCGCGCGAGCACGGCGACGCCGGCCGCGAACCGCGCGGCGCCGCCCAGCACGATCAGCAGCCATAGCGCCGCGGCGCCGTAGGCGACGTACGGAGGGATCGCGATCTGCGGGCGCGGTGCGAGCACCGCGAGCTTCACGGGCGCGCGCAGGTCGTGCGAACGCACCATCGCCGTCGCGAGCTCGTCGACGGACGGCGCGCGGTGCGCGTACTGCACCGCGAACGTCGTCGCGAGCGGCCCGAGCACGACCGCGATCAGCGCGACGTACCACACGGCGTAGCGCGTCGCGGCGTCGAGCGGCTTCCAGAAGCGGACGACGAGCGCCGCGACCAGCGCGATCACGGCGCCCATCCACAGCGCCGTCAGGCAGTACGTCAGCAGCGCCTGCGCGGCGCCTTGGTACGGAGCGAGCGCGTGCGTCAACGCGGTCATTTCGCGTTCGCCTCGTGCTCTTCGATCAGCGCCTTCAGACGGCGCAGGTCCTCGCGCGACGTGCTGTCGCGCTCGACGAGCCGGATCGCGAGGTCGAGCGGCTTGCCCGAAAAGAAGCGCGAGAGCACGTGCCCGACGTCCTTGTTCGCCGCTTCTTCGCGAGCAACGACCGGCCGGTAGAAATACGTGCGGTTGACCTCCTCGTGCACGGCATAGCCCTTGCGCTCGAGGATGCGCAGCGTGGTCAGGACGGTGCTGTACGAGAGGGGCGGCTCACCGGCGCCTTCGACGACGTCGCTCACCGTGGCGCGCGGGCGGCGCCAAAGGACTTCCATGAGCCGAAGCTCGGCGTCCGTGAGAACCGGCGATCCGCGACGTGGCATACGCTCCTCCGCACCTCCGTTAAAGAATTAATACCCACGATACCACCGGTCCCGGCCGGCTGTCAATTAATTCTTTAGCGCAGATTTTCGGGCGCGCCGAAAGGCCGCTTTGGCAGCGGCCCTGGGGTGCACGGACGGCGTGCCGAAGGTACCCGACGGAGGTGTGACGATGACGGTGACGGTGACGCGATTCGCCCTGGCCTCGCTTGCGGCGATGCTCCTGTGCTGCGCGCTCCCGGTCCGGGGGCAGGACGCGGCGCTGCCCGACGGGCCCGGCAAAGACCTCGTCCAGGCGTCGTGCTCGTCGTGCCACGGCTTAGGAACGGTCACGCGCGCCGGGTACGACCGCGCGGGGTGGAGTAACGTCGTCGCGATGATGACCAACGCGGGGATGAAGCTGCCCGCGAATCGCGTCGATGCGGTCGTGGACTATTTGACGGCGCACTTTCCGGCGAAGTCAGCGCCTTCAGCCGTCGTCGTTCCCGGCAAGGTGAACGTCGCGATTCAGGAATGGGTGGTGCCGACAGCCGGATCGCGGCCGCACGATCCGCTCGCCGCGCCGGACGGTTCGATCTGGTACACCGGCCAGATGGCGAACGTCCTCGGGCGCCTGGATCCGAAAACCGGCACGTTCAAAGAATTTCGAGCCACCGTCGCGGACTCCGGTCCGCATGGCTTGGTGATGGACGGCGCCGGCAACGTGTGGTTCACGGCGAACTTCAAAGCGTACATCGGCAAGCTCGACCCGCGCACCGGCACGTTCACGGAGTACAAGCTCGATCCGGCGGCACGAGATCCGCACACGCCCATCTTCGACCGCAACGGCACGCTGTGGTTTACCGCGCAGGGCGCGAACATGGTGGGGCGGCTCGTGCCGAAAAGCGGCGAGACGAAGCTCGTCACGGTGCCGACGCCGCGCTCGAACCCGTATGGGATGGTCGTCGATTCGAAGAACGTGCCGTGGTTCGTCGAGTTCGGCAGCAACAAAATCGCGAGCGTCGATCCGTTGTCGATGGCGATTCGCGAGTACCCGCTGCCCAACGCGGGCGCGCGCCCGCGGCGCATCGCGATCGACGGCAACGACGTGATGTGGTACTCGGATCATGCGCGCGGCTATCTCGGCCGCTTCGATCCGAAGACCGGCGCCGTGACCGAGTTCGCGTCGCCCGGCGGCCCGAACTCGCGGCCGTACGGGATCGCGTTCCTGAACGGCGCCGTGTGGTACAGCGAGTCCGGCGTCGCGCCGAACACGCTCGTGCGCTTCGACCCCGCCGCTCGCACGTTTCAGACGTGGACCATCCCGTCCGGCGGCGGCGTCGTGCGCAACATGATGGTCACGACCGACGGCAAGGATCTGGTGCTCGCGTGCAGCGGCGTGAACCGGGTCGCGCTCGTCCAGGTCGCGAGGGATCAGGCCCGCAACCCGGCAACCCGGTGACGAGCATCGTCCTGTTCGGCGTCGGCTCGTCGCTCGTCGTCGAATACGTCGAGACGTGCAGCCGGCTCGGGTACACGGTCGCGGCCGCCGTGAACAACCGGCCCGGCGGCGAATCGTTCGCGGACCCGAACCTGGTTTGCGCTGTCGGCGAACTCCCCGCGGCCGTGATCGCCACGCCGTGCATCTGTCCGCAGTTCACGCCGCATCACCGCATCTCCGCGCGTGACGAAGCGGCGAGTCTCGGCTTTGCGTTCGCGCCCGCGCTGATCGATCCGACCGCGGTCGTCGCGCGGTCGACGACGGTGGGGCCCGGTAGCTTCGTCAACGCCGGCGCCATCCTCGGCGCCGCAAGCGTCCTGGGCGAGCACGTCGTCGTGAACCGCGGCGCCGCGATCGGGCATCACGTCACGATCGCGCCGTTCGCATCTCTGGGTCCGCGAGTCGTCGTCGCGGGCTACGTCACGATCGGGTTCGGCGCGATGATCGGCACCGGCGCCGTGGTGCTGCCGAACGTCACCGTCGGCGATCGCGCGGTCGTCGGCGCCGGCGCCGTCGTGGTGCACGACGTGCCGCCGCGTGCCGTCGTGTTCGGGAACCCGGCGCGCATCGTACGAACGACGTAGGAACGGACCGGGTCTACAGAAACGTGCGGCCCACCATCAGCGTTCGCCCGCGGATGCGAGATACAGTCGAACGCGGTCGGGTTGCGATCGCAGACGCCGGTTCGATCACACGTTTGCGGACTCTCGCGCGCTTGCGCTCGACATGAGGTCGTGCCGGTCCGGAGCGCGAAGAACCAACGCCCGCCTCGTGATCCGAAAGGACCCGCCGCCATGACCTCGGTGCTCGAACGCTCCACGCTGCTCAAATCGCTCGCGTACGTCGGTGGTCAGTGGATCGGCGCGGACTCGGGCGCGACGTTTCCGGTGTACGATCCCGCCACGGGCGACACCGTCGCGAACGTGCCGCGCATGGGCGCCGCCGAGACGCGGCGCGCCATCGAGGCGGCGAACGCCGCGCTGCCTGCTTGGCGCGCGACGCCCGCGAAGGAGCGCGCGAAGATCGTGCGGCGCTGGTACGAGCTGATCGTCGAGCACACGGACGAGCTCGCGCACATCATGACGCTCGAACAGGGGAAGCCGCTCGCCGAAGCGCGCGGCGAGATCGCGATGGGCGCGGCGTACGTCGAGTGGAACGCCGAAGAGGCGAAGCGCGTGTACGGCGACACGATCCCGACGCTCGCGAACGACCGCCGGATGGTCGTCGTGAAGCAGCCGATCGGCGTGTGCGTCGGCATCACGCCGTGGAACTTCCCGCACGCGATGGTCACGCGCAAAGCGTCGCCCGCGATCGCGGCGGGCTGCACGTTCGTTTTGAAGCCGGCGGAGCAAACGCCGCTGTCGGCGCTCGCCGTCGCGGCGCTCGCCGAACAGGCCGGGATGCCGCCGGGTGTGTTCAACGTCGTGACCGGCGACGCCGACGACGCGCCGGTGATCGGCGCCGAGATGACGTCGAACCCCATCGTGCGCAAACTTGGCTTCACCGGATCCACCGCCGTCGGCAAGCTGCTGATGGAACAGTGCGCGCGCACCGTGAAGAAAGTCTCGCTGGAGCTGGGCGGCAACGCGCCGTTCATCGTGTTCGACGACGCCGACGTCGACGCGGCCGTGAGCGGTGCGATGGGCGCGAAGTTCCGCAACGCCGGTCAGGTGTGCGTGAGCCCGAACCGCTTGTACGTGCAGGACGGCATCCACGACGCGTTCGTCGAGAAGCTCACCGCACGCGTGCGCAAGCTGCGCGTCGGCCACGGCTTCGCCGAAGGCACGACGCTCGGGCCGCTGATCGAAGAGCAAGGGTTCTCGAAGGTGGTCGAGCACGTCGAGGACGCGTGCTCGCGCGGCGCGACGGTCGTGCACGGCGGCAAGCCGCACGAGCTGGGCCGCACGTTCTACGAGCCCACGATCCTCACCAACGTGACGCCCGCGATGCGCTTGAGCAACGAAGAGACGTTCGGCCCCGTCGCGGCGATCGCGTCGTTCAAAACCGAAGCCGACGTGATCGCGATGGCGAACGACACGCCGTTCGGGTTAGCGGCGTACTTCTACACGCGCGACGTCGGCCGCACGTGGCGCGTCGGCGAAGCGCTCGAGACGGGGATGGTCGGCATCAACACGCCGCTGATCGCGAACGAGTCGATGCCGTTCGGCGGAATCAAAGAATCCGGCATCGGCCGCGAAGGCTCGAAGTACGGCATCGACGAGTGGGTGGAGATCAAGTACATGTGCTTCGGCGGCCTGGAGGCCTAGCCGCCGAGGGGGACGTACCGCGGCGCCTTCGAAGCGGACCTTACGGAGGCACCATCATGCGCAACGCCCGCTCCTCATCGCATCGGACCGTGATCGCCGCGGGGATCGTCGCGCTCGGGGTGCTGCTGCTGGCGGCGGCGCAGTCGGCCGCGCAGGCGCCCGGCCACTACACGCGGGCGCAAGCCGCCAGCGGAGCGGCCGTCTATACGGCGACGTGCCAGCAGTGCCACGGCGTTAACTTGCAGGGCCAGTCTGGGCCCGGCCTCGTCGGCGCGCCGTTCCGCGCCTACGTCGGCAAGGCCGGCACCGCCGCATCGCTGTACGATTTCATCGCCAAGCAGATGCCGGCGGACAAGCCGGGGTCGCTCACGCAGCAGCAGTATCTCGACGTCACCGCGTACCTGCTGTCGCGCAACGGCTACCCCGCCGGCGACGTAGCGCTGACGATACCCGCGCTCTCGCAAGTCGCGCTGGGCGGCGTCGCCAAGGGCGCGACGTCGCCGAAGGGGCCGAAGAACAACAACGAGATCGTCCGCGCGGCACCGCCGCGCAACCACGTCTACACGAAGCTGCCGGCGACGGCGAACGTGACCGTGTCCGATGCGATGATGATGGGCGCCGCCTCCGACCGCGGCAACTGGGTGCTGACGGGCCGCACGTACGACAACCAGCGCTACTCGCCGCTCACGCAGGTCGACGCGAGCAACGTCACGTCGCTGCAGGTCGCCGGGATCGCGCAGACCGGGATGACGGCGAGCTTCGAGACGACGCCGATCGTGGTCAACGGCGTCATGTACATCACGACGCCGACCGTCGACAACAAGATGAAGATCATGGCGCTCGACGCGACGAACGGGCGCCCGATCTGGGACAGCACGTATAGTCTGGGCGCGTTCCAGATCTGCTGCGGCCCGGTCAACCGCGGTCCGGCGGTCGGCTACGGCATGGTGTACGCGCTCACGCTGGACGACAAGCTGCTCGCGCTCGACGCGCGCACGGGTGCGCAGCGCTGGCAGAGCACCGTCGCGGACCCGTCGGTCGGCTATTCCGAGACGATGACGCCGCAAGTGTACGACGGCATGGTGATCGTCGGCAGCGCGGGCGGCGAGTGGCCGATCCGCGGCTTCGTCGCGGCGTACGACGCGCGCAACGGCAAGCAGCGCTGGCGCTGGGACTCGACCGATCCGAAGACGTACGCCGGCGACTCGTGGAAGCGCGGCGGCGGCATGGTGTGGACGACGCCCGCGATCGATCCGGCGCTCGGCCTCGTGATCTTTTGCACCGGAAATCCGAATCCCGATCTCAACGGCGACTACCGCAAGGGCGACAACCGGTGGAGCGACTCGATCGTCGCGCTCGACGTGCACACCGGCAAGCTGAGGTGGGGCTACCAAGAGATCAAGCACGACGTGTGGGACTACGACGCGGTCAGCAACGTCGTGCTGTTCGACGTGCACGTCAACGGCCAGACGATCCCGGCAGCCGGCGAAGCGGGGAAAGTCGGCTGGTTCTACATCGTCGACCGCCGCAACGGCAAGCTGATCCGCCGCTCGGACGCCTATGTGAAGATGACGCCGAACATGTTTAGCAAGCCGACGCACAAAGGCGTCGTGATGCTGCCGGGCGCGAACGGCGGCGCGGAATGGTCGCCGCCGGCGTACTCGCCCGAGACGCACTTCGTGTACGTCCTCGGCATGGATCAGCTGATGCGGTTCACGACCAACCCCGAAGCGTACCAGAAGGGACGCATCCGTCTCGGCAGCGCGTTCACGAACATCGAGCCGCACGGCGTGCAGGACGGGCGCTTCGTCGCGATCGACACCGAAACCGGGAAGATCGCGTGGACGTACATGACGCCCGAACCGCTCATCGGCGGCGCGCTCGCGACGGCCGGTAACCTGGTGTTCTTCGGCGAGGGCAACGGCTGGTTCGACGCCCTCGACGCAATGGCCGGAAAGCTGCTGTGGCGCTACAACCTCGGCGCGGGCGTGAACGCGCCGCCGGTCACCTACGAGGTGAACGGCCAGCAGTACGTCGCGGTCGCGGCGGGCGGCAACTTCCAGCTGTCGTTCCCGTACGGCGACACGGTCGCGATCTTCAAGCTGGGCGCCGCTACGCAGCCCGCGCCGCAGCCGACGAGATAAACCGTATAGCGCGGAGCGGTACGCGGATGGCGCAATTCGTCAGCGAGGCGCTGACCGCTTCGGCGGAGTGCGTCGACACCGGCGCGCTGAGCCGCGGCGAGCCGCCGCTGCCCAAAGAGTTCGGCTGGCGCGGCGAACGGCTCGTGGTGCGCGAAATCGCGCGCACGTGGCGGTCGACGAACACCGACCGCGGCGACACGTACCTCGCGCGGCACTGGTTCGAGCTCGCGCTGGACGACGGCCGCGTCGCCGTGCTCTACTTCGACCGCAAGTCGCGCCGCGACCAGCCGCGCTGGTGGCTCTATACGCTCAGCGACGCACCGATGAAATAAGGAGTCTGCTCATGGCCGGTCCGCACTTCGATCAAGTCAACGTGGTCGTCCGCGACATGGGCGCTACGCTCGCGTTCTACCGGAAGCTCGGGTTCGACGTGCCGGACGACGGGCAGGAGTGGCCGCCGGGCAGCGGCGCCAAGCACGTCGAGGTCGCGTTTCCGAGCGGGGTGCGGCTCGAGTTCGACAACCTCCCGATGGCGAAGATCTGGCACGCGGGCTGGCGCGCGAAGGGGCACGGAAGCAAGACCGTCATCGGCGTGTCGCTGTCGTCGCGCGAAGCGGTCGACGAGCGCTATGCGGCGCTGACGGCCGCGGGCTACACCGGTTGTCAGCCGCCGTACGACGCGTTCTTCGGCGCGCGCTATGCGGTCGTGGAAGACCCCGACGGTAACGACGTCGGCTTGATGAGTCCTATTGATCCCGCCGCAAAGTTCGTGCCGGAGCTTTAGTCCGCACGCGCGCGACCGCGTAGAGGCCCGCACGATGGTGTACGTGACCGCGAGGAGAAAGATGATTGCGATGAAACCGCCGCCGCGGCATCATGGAGCTCTTATGAGCGACTCCTGGGGGCGTCCCTCGCGCGGCTCCCGGAAGGTTTGCGGTATCCGCGACCTCATCGCGTCGCATGCGCTCGCGCGCCGTGTTACCGAAACGCGCGCGGCGTGACGGCGTACGAGCGCGCGCCGATTCGACTGGCGGAAGTGATCGCCGCGCTGTCGCTTGCGACCGACCTCGCGATGGGGCAGCCGATGGCGTTCGCCCTGCGCTCGTGCGTGGTGTCCGTGCGGCTCGGTGAAGCGCTCGGCTTTGATGACACGCAGCTCTCCGAGGTCTACTACCAGTCGCTGCTGCGCTACATCGGCTGCAACGCGGACACGCACGTGTTCGCGGCGCTGTTCGGCGACGAGCTCGCCCTGCGGCGCGACTTCGCGACGATCGATGCCGGGAAACTGCCCGAAGTGCTGCGCGTGATCGCGCGCCACATCGGCGCCGCCAACGCGGGTGCGGGACCGCTGCTGCAGGCGCTCAACACCGCGCGCGGGATCGGCGCGGCGCCGGGGATCACGCGCGACGCCTTCGCCGGGCACTGTGAAGTTGCGCAGCGGCTCGCGGAGCGGCTCGGTTTCAGCGGCGCGGTGGTCGACGCGCTGGGCCAGCTCTACGAGCGCTGGGACGGACGCGGCCAGCCAAACGGCCTCAAAGGCGAAGCGATCGCGCCCGCGGTGCGCGTGGTGTCGCTCGTACAAGACGCGGTTGCCGTGTACGACGCGCATGGCGCGGACGCGGCGGTTGCAATGGTGCGCCAACGGCGCGGCTCAGCGTACGATCCGGCGATGGCCGATCGCTTCTGCGCGGAGGCATCGGTGCTGTTGCCCGCGTTCGGCACCGAGCCGACGTGGGACGACGTGCTCGCACTCGAACCCGGGCTGCGCGTGGTGCTTTCGGACGCGGAGTTCCATCGCGCGTGCGTCGCGATGGCGGATTTCGCCGACCTGAAGTCGCCGTTCTCGCTGGGCCACTCGCGCAATGTCGCCGAGCTCGCGGCGCGCGCGGCGGAACGCTGCGGGCTCACGGGCGACGACGTGTCTTCGATCGAACGCGCGGGGCTGCTGCACGACATCGGATCGGTCGCCGTGTCCAGCGGCATTTGGTGCAAGACGACCGCGCTAACGGAGGCCGACACCGAGCGCGTGCGCATGCACGTGTACTACACGGAGCGCGTCCTCGCGCGCTCGCCCGTGCTCGCGCGCCTCGGTGCGATCGCCGCGCAGCACCACGAGCGGCTCGACGGCTCAGGCTATCACCGCGCGGTGCGCGCGAGCGCGCTGTCCCCCGGCGGCAAGCTGCTCGCCGCCGCCGACACGTATCAGGCGATGATCGAACGCCGCCCCAACCGTCCGGCGCGCGCGGCGGAGGAGGCAGCGAACGAGCTCAAGCGCGAGGCGCGCGACGGCCGCCTCGACCACGACGCCGTGACCGCCGTGTTGGCGGCGGCCGGCCATCGCGTCGCGCCGGCCGGCCGCGAGCTGGTCGCAGGCCTGACCGAACGCGAGCTCGCGGTCCTGCGGCTGCTCGCGCGCAGCCAGTCGACGAAGCAGATCGCGGCGGCACTGCAGATCGCGCCGAAAACGGCGGACAACCACATCCAAAGCATCTACGCGAAGATCCACGTCTCGACGCGCGCGGGCGCGACGCTGTTCGCGGTGGAACGCGGCCTGCTGGACGGCGCATAGGCTTACGGGAGCCGCGCGCGAACGAACGGCGCGTCATGTGGAAGATCAGAATGGCGAGCGGCGCGGAGCACGAGGTGGAGCTAGCCGAACGCGACCGCCTGCTCGCGGCGCTCGAAACGCCGTCGGACACGCCGAACCCGCTGTGGATCACCCTGCAGACGCGCGGCCGGACCCCGAAAGAACCGGTCGAAATCCACCTGAACGCCGCACTGGTAGAGTCGATCACGGAGATCGCCACGCCCGCGGACGCCAGCTGGATCACGCTCAACCGAAAGCGCTGACGGCACTACCGGAGTGAGATAGGGAGAACTCCTCATGCGGACGGCTGCCTGAAGTTTTATGATTAAGGCAGTCGTGACGGGGCGCGCGAGCCTTTGTCACCCTGAGCTTGTCGAAGGGTGCGCCACGATCGTTCTCTTCGGACACAGTGTTGGAGACGCTCATCATGACGATCCAGGATTCGCCCGTTTCTTTCGATCCGTGTTCATCGACCGCGAGCGAGCTCGCGCGCTGCATTGCGGACGGTTCGATTACCGCCGTGCAAGCCGTCGAGGCGCACATCGAGCGCATCGAGCGCGTGAACCCTGCGCTCAATGCGGTCGTGGTGAAGCGCTACGACCAAGCCCGCGCCGAAGCGCGCGATGCCGACCGGCGCCGTCATGCGGGCGAGCCGCTCGGCGCGCTGCACGGCGTGCCGGTGACGGTCAAGGAATGTCTCGACTTCGCGGGTTTGCCGTCCACGTTCGGGCTCGCGTCGCGCGCGCGTCATGCGGCCGAAGCGGACGATCCGTACGTCGCGCGCTTGCGCGCCGCCGGCGCGATCGTGCTGGGCAAGACGAACGTCGCGCAGATGCTGCTCGCGCTCGAGAGCAGCAATCCGGTTTACGGCCGCACGAACAATCCCTGGAACCCCGACCGCGCGCCGGGCGGCAGCAGCGGCGGCGAAGGCGCGATCGTCGCCGTGGGCGGCTCGCCGCTCGGGATCGGGACGGACATCGGCGGCAGCGTGCGCATCCCGGCGGCGTTCTGCGGAATCGCGGCGCTGAAGCCGACGCAAGGCCGCACGCCCGATCAAGGCCGCTGCAGCATTCCTATTGGACAGCGCGCCGTCGTGAGCCAAGTCGGCGTGCTCGCGCGCACGGTGGAAGACGTCGCGCTCGGATTCGGTGTGATCGCGGGCAACGGCGATAGCGCTCTCGAGCCGCCGGTCGCGATGGGCGATCATCGCGCGGTGGACGTCCCGCGACTGCGTGTCGCGGTGTATGAGGACGACGGCGCGATCGCCGTCGGGCCTGCGGTGCGCCGCGCCGTGCGCGAAGCGGCGGCGATGCTCGCTGCGGCCGGCGCGCGCGTGACGACGTGGGCCCCGCCGAACATCGACGAAGCGCTCGACCTGTATTTCGGCTTGCTCACCGCGGACGGCGGACGCGGTCTCGGCACGCTCGCGCGCGGTCAGAAGATCGATCCGACGATCGCGCCGCTGATGATGTTCGCGCAACGTTCGCGCCGCACGCTCGGTGTGCTGCGCATGCTGCTCAGCGCCGTCGGACAGCGCGGCAGCGCCGACAAGCTGCGGGCGTTCGGATACGGCGACACGCACCACTACTGGCAGCTCGTCGAACGGCAGATGGCGTACCGCGAGCGGTTCCTGCGCGCGCTCGACACCGCCGACGGCGGCCCGTTCGACGTCGTGCTATGCCCACCGTCCGCGGTGCCCGCATACACGCACGGCGCGAGCCGCGACCTCGGGCTCCTCGGCAGCTACAGCCTGCTGCCGAACTTGCTCGGATTCCCCGCGGGTGTCGTCCCGGTGACGCGCGCGCGCCCCGACGAAGAAGCCGGCCGCGCGCCGTCGCGCGACATGGTGTTCGCCGCGATCAACAAAGTCGAACAGAACAGCGCCGGGCTGCCGGTCGGCGTGCAGCTCATCGCTCGCCCGTGGCGCGAAGACGTCGCGCTCGCGGCGATGCAGGCCATCGAGACGGCCGCGAGCACACGCGACGGTTATCCGAAGACGCCGGTGAACGTAGCCAAGGGCTAAACGCCTTCGCTGTGGGTGCGGCTGCGGCGACGACAGCCACGCGTCCGGGGCGGTTTCGTGCGCCGTTCTCGCGAAGCACGGCCGATGAGAACGGACATCGTTCGCGTTGGGACGCTCATCTGTATCGTCGCCGGGACGCTCGCCGGCGGCGCACGGCTGGGTAGCGCCCAGTCGAGCACGCCGAGCCCAGCACCGGCAGCAGCGGGCTGCGCGCGACCGAACATCATCGCGACGACGCTTCGCCCGGCGACGGCGATCTTGCCGCCGATCGCGGAGCAGCAAGACATCAATGGCACCGTTCAGGTGGCCGTTTCGCTGGATCGCGACAGCAACGTGGTCGGGGCGCGCATCATGAGCTCGCCGAGCCCCGTTCTCAACGGAGTCGCCATCGCCGCGGCGCGCGCAACGACGTTTCGGAGCGAGATCCGCGATTGCCGCCCGATTGCGGGGGACTACGTGTACACCGTCGATTTCGTGCGCAAAGCGACGTTTGCGTCGAAGACGTCCGGCGAACAAACCGTGACGGTCGTCGGCGAAGGGATCGCGACGCGACCCGCCGACATCGCGTTCGTCCTGGGCCGCATCGTGATGCACGACGATGTCGCGGGCCACCCGACGCCCGGCAACGATGCCGCGTTCGATGCGCTGAAGGCCAGGCTCGTGCCGCTCGGGGTCGGCGAAAGCGACGTTCGCACGACGGCGTACCTGCAGCCCCCGCTCTCGCCGGGCCCCGGTGCGACGGGGTCGCGCCAGATCGAGATCGCGGTTCGCAACGTCGTGGACGTCGCGCACGTCGTTGCTGTCGCCGCTTCGCCGCCGTCCGTCGATTTCACCGCTGTCCGCTTCGCGCTGCGCGAACGTGCGGCGGCGTACCGCGACGCCGTGAGCGCCGCACGCAAGGACGCGGAGGAAACCGCGCGCGACGCGGTGGCGCGGCAGCAGCACCACCTTGGGGCGCTGACGTATGCCGAGGAACCACCGAACGATGTCGCGCGCACGCCCACCGCGCTCCTGCCGCTTCGTCTCACGCCCATCGCAGGGGGCGTCAAGCCGCCCGACGTTCGCATCCCCGACCTCGAGGTTCGCGCCACCGTGACGGTCACGTACGCGGTCACGCCGTGAACGTCGTCGTCGACTGGGACGGCACCGTCACGGTCGAGGATACGCTGCTGATGGCGCTGCGCCGCTTCGTGTCGGCGCCGGTGATCGACGCGCTGGAGGCCAAGGTGGACCTGGGGCTCGCCGACGGAAAGATCACGCACCGCGAGGTGATGGAGCGCGAGTTCGCGCTGATGACCGCGCCGCTCGACGATGTCGTCGCGTTCGTCGTCGCGAACGCGCGGCTGCGGCCGGGGTTCACGGAGTTCGTGCGGCAGTTCGACCCGTTGATCTTATCGTCGGGTTTTCACGAGACGATCGAGCCCGTGCTCGCACGCGAAGGCGTCATCGCGCGGGTGCGCGCGAATCATGTCGAGCCGCGACCGGACGGCTGGCGCATCCGTTGGGTGTCGGACTCCGAGTGCGACACGTGCGGACAGCCGTGCAAACGCGGTTCGCTGCCGGAGCCGCCGTTCGTCTACGTCGGCGACGGATACTCCGACCGCTGCGCGGCGCTTGCCGCCGAACGCATCTTCGCGAGGGACGGCCTGGCGGACCATCTCGACGGCATCGGCACGCGCTACGAGCGGTTCACGGATTTTCGCGACGTTGCGCTCGCGTTCGGCCACGCGGCGCGTTTCTAGCGCATGTCTTCCGGCGAACGCGCGAAGCAGCGGCCACCCTCGAGTTTCACGATGTTGTGGCCCGGCGATTACTGCCGCGATATGAAGCGGCTTCATGGTGTCCGCCAGGAACCGCTGCGGTTCTTGTGGGGCGGGCACAACATGCAGACGCGGTTCAGCCACTTCGGCGTGCGGCCGGGCGACACGATCTATCCGGTTTCCGTGTCGAAGAAGCGGTTGTACGTGATCGCCCGCATGACGGTGCAGTCGGTCGGCGACCTCCGCGACTATCTGCGCGAGAACCCGCGCGACCGCGCGATGGTCTACCATTCCTGCGCACGCGAGGTCCTGGTCGGAACACACGGCTCGCTGCTGCACTTCGACGTGCAGGTCCCGGACGACGTGCTGGAACGCTGGCGCTTCGCGAACAACCGCGGCGAACGGCCGATCAAAGGCCTCACGAACGGCGAAGTCACGAACCCGATGACATTCCAAGGGACGTACCGCCTCACGGAGACGACGGCGCGCGACCTGTTCAGCCTGCTGCTCGACCGCGAGGCGAACGAGCAGCTTCACACATCCGCATGAGGCCGAAGGCCGTGCTCTTTCTGAGCGCCGTGCTGATCGTGCTGCCGATCACCGCTGCCGCCAACGGTGCTGCATTTACGCCGGCGCGCTGGACGCGGACGCTCGCCGCGAGCGTCCGGCCGCCGAGCGCCGGGGCCCCCGTGATGCAGGCGCTTTCGGACGACGCGCTGCTGATCCGTAACGGCGCGGGCGTCCTGGCCGTCGACGCGCGCGGCGCCGCACGGTGGTCGATGCCGGACGTCGAGGACGCGGTCTCCGCCGGGGACGCGGTCGTGTTCCGCCGTTCGAACGTCATCTTCGCCGTGCGCAGCCGCGACGCGGGGGTGCTGTGGAAACGCGCGTGCGCGAATGCGCCGTATTTCGTCGTCGCCGAAGACCGCATCGTCACGATGTGCGACGGATTGAGCACCGTGCTGCGCGCGAGTGACGGGAGCGTACTCGCTCGCCGTGCCGCTCGGATCGCAACGTCACCTCCGTCAATTCGCGGTGCTCGTCCGCTGAACGCCGGGTACGTCCTCGTGACTAATTTCTTCGACGGCGCTTGGATGGGGCAAGCGTATTACGTCGTCGATGCACGCACAGGCGCTTTCCTCTGGTCGGAAACGGATTGCGACGTCGTCGAGGTCACGCCCACGACGATCTCCGTCACTCCGTATCCGAGCATGCTGCCGTGGGGGCCTAGCGGCGAAGTCGTACGGCGCAGGCTCTCCGACGGCGCGAAGCTGCATTCGGAAACCTACGCTCCGCCGAAAGACGCCGATCCCGATCGCCGTGGAAACCTCGTGATGACGGGCGCCGCAGCGTACGTCACGACGAACGGCGGCACGCTCTTTCGTTTTCGCCGGGGCGACACGCGCCATCCGCAACAGCTGTGGAACGGTCAGCGGCTCACGACCGTCACCCTCGGAAATTCCGCATTCATCCTCACGAGCGAGCCGTCGGAACGCGACGGCGGCCTGTATCTCGATCGCCCGTCGGCGCACGGCACGTTCGCGACGCGAGCGCTCGGGCGCCACCAAGGTTACCTCGGCATTCGATCTCCGGGAAGCAGCGAGCCGGGCGTCGACATGAGAGAGGCGGTCCGGCTCGGCAACCGGATCGCGGTACCGGACGGCGACGTTGTGCGACTCTACGATGAGTTCGGCGCAATCGAGATGGCGGTGACGAGCGCATGCACGAATCCGCAGCTCGCCACATCACGCACGACCCTGTTCGTCCGCTGCGGCAAGCATGGCGAGCCGGCGTCGCTCACGGCGTTCGCGCGACCGTAGAACATTTAGCGTCGGCGTGATGCCCTCGATGACGGGGGGTACTCGAACCGCTGCGCGGCGCTCGCTGCGGATCGCATCTTCGCGAGGGCCGGCCTCGCAGAATATCTCGACGGCGTCGGCACGCGCTAAGAGGCGTTCACAGACCTTGGCGATGGCCCGCGATCGCTCGCGGCGCCGGTGTCTGCGTCCGGCAACTCATATGACGCACACGATGGGGTCGCTAGGGACGGGAAAGCGCTGGGCCGCGACGAGCACGGTTCCGACGGCGAGCGCGGAGAACATTCCGGCCGAAACGAGCCACCACATGCCCGAGCGCAGCTGCGGGATCAGCGCCGCGAGGCCTACCGCACCGAGCGCGATCGCGATCGGCACGGTTCCCAATGTGAAAAAGACGATCATCTCGAGCCCGGCTACCAGCCATCCGGCACCGCACTTCTGGACCGTGTTCGTTCCGGTAGCGAGGACCAAGATCGAGGCTGCGTCGACGACCGCGCAAAACCCGATGAGGATCTTCGCATCCAGCGGAAACGAGCTTTTCATGGTCCCATCGTAGGCCCGCGCGCCGTTTGCACGCGTCCGTATTTCTACCGATCCCCTGCCGTGGGACCGAAGACCACGTGAGCGGGCTCAGATACGAGGCTGCAAACCGTTGACCTCATCGCGGGCTGAGCGCAGCGATCCGCGCTGCCGGCGGACAGCACGAACCTCGGCGATCATGACGATCCCATCGAACGCCTCACGGAGATCGGTGCCCATCTCGTCCATCCCGAACGCGAGATCGACGATCTCGATACGGCCGAACGGGCCGCGTCCCATTTGCTGAGAAAGCCATGTCCGACGGATCTCCGCTTCGTACTCGGTGGCCGGATCGCGGGACCAATCCACCTCAGTGGCATCGAGCACGATGCGTGTCGCCCGCGCAACGAGGTCCGCTTCGAATGCGTCGCCCGGCAGGCCTAAAGCATTTCCTTCCATATCTCTAGTATTCTAGTAAAGCGGGCTTCCTCCCTCCCGCTAGAATGCTAGCAAGGTGGAAAAACGCAACGTCGGCTATCGGTTGCCGGTCGACCTCATCCGCCTGGTAGAGAACGAGGCCATCGCCGAGGGGCGCGAACGCGAGTCCGGCCGCGCGTTCAACCCATCAGCCGTGGTCGAGCGCATCTTGCGGGAATACTTCGACGCAAAGAAGCCCCGCCGCACGAAGTGAGTTTTGCCCGAAGTACTTTCCCGTTCTTCATCGTACTCTCCGGCGCATGACCGATTCCGCGACCATCCGCGCGGCCGCCGAGGGTATCGCCGCCGCGCTCACGACCGCCTGGAACGCCGCCGACGCGACGGCCTTTTCCGCCCAGTTCACCGCTGACGCGGACTTCGTGAACATCTACGCCATGCACGGCGTCGGTCGCGACGCGATCGCGCAGGGACATCGAGCGATCTTCGACACCATCTACAAGGGGAGCGTCAACCTCTTCACGGTGGACAAGGTGCGCCCGCTGAACGACGA
>DASWRD010000114.1:0-14250 GCA_036403315.1 Candidatus Elarobacter sp. | reverse complement strand
CCGAAAACCGATTAGGTGACGGTCGACTTCCATTCCCACACGCTCGAGAGCGACGGCACGCTCTCGCCCGCGGAGCTCGTCGCGAAGATGCGCGCGCGCGGGGTCTCCTGGTTCTCCATCACGGATCACGACACGACGCGGGCCTACGACGCGGTCGACGCGCCGGGGCAGCACGTCGTCCCCGGCATCGAGATCAACACGACGTGGAACGGAAGCGACGTCCACATTTTGGGCTACCGGATCCCGACCGGTCCGTCGCCGCTCGCCGACATCGTCGAGCGCAACCGCACCCACCGCCGCGACCGGATCGACGTGATGGTCGGCGGCCTCAACCGCGCGGGCTATCCCGTCAGCGTCGCGCAGGTGCTGGAGGAGTCCGGCGGCGGGCACGCCCTGGGCCGGCCGCACGTCGCGAAGGCGCTCGTTCGCAACGGGATGGTGCGCGACGTCCAGACGGCGTTCGACGAGCTGCTGACGCACGGCAAGCCGGGTTACGCACCCTCGCTGCACATCACGCCGCTCGAGGCGATCGACGTCGTGCGCGCGAGCGGCGGCGTCGCCGTCCTCGCGCACCCCGGCCGGCTCAAAGACGAAGCGATCCTCGACGCCCTCGCGGAGCAGGGCTTAGCCGGGCTCGAAGTGTTCTACGGAACGCACACGACGCAGCAGACTGCCCACTACCGCGCCAAGGCGCAGCGCTACAACCTGGTGATGACGGCCGGCTCCGACTTCCACGACGAGCGCTGGAACGTGCGCGGCGTCGGGATGGACGTGGACGAGGCCGACATCCGGCCGTTCCTCGACCTCGTCGCGTAGCATGCTGCCGGCCCGGCCGGCTCGTTATTTGGGCGCGTAGAGCCCGCGCCGGACGCATTCCACCGCGAGCTCCTCGCGGCTGGACACGCCGAAGATCACGAACAGCCGCGCGACGAGGTTGCGGATCGTGTGCAGCGAGCGTTTGCGCGACGCGGCGATGGCGGGATTCGATTTCCCTTGGCAGATCAGCGCAAGCACGTCGCGCTGCACCATCGTGAGGCGAAGCGCCGGTTGGTTCGCGGCATGCGCTTCACGCCGCAGCCACGACTGCGCGGGAAGCCGCCGCGTCTGCGCATCGGCGTACGCCACCGCGCTCGGGGCGGTGCTGAAACGTGCCAACCGAAGCGCGGCGCATACGGCGCGCCGTTTGTACCCGATCCGGACGTAGAGCTCGAACGCTTCTTTGTAGCGCCGAACCGCGGTGCGCCGGTCTCCCTGCGCTTCCAACACACCGGCTTCGACCAGACGCTGGTACGCGAACGTGGCGGGTGAGTGCGTGATCCACAACGTCGCAGACGTTCGCGACGATTTCAAGAACGTGTCGACGGCGGCACGCGCTTCGTCGTTGCAGCCGAGGCTCGTGAGCGCCTCGGCCAGAACGAGCGAAACGATGGCCTCGTCACCGGACAAATCACGTTCGGTCAACGTGCCGTACAATTGCGCAGCGGCCTCCGCGTGGTCGCGTTGCGAGAGCGGTTCGGCTGCACAACGTGCCACGGCGGAACGCTTGCAGTCCGCCTGTACGCGGTAGGCCGCGCTCGGCGCCGTGCGCGCGGCTTCCCGCGCTTCACGGGCCGCCTTGAGCGCGTTTCCCTGCACTTCGACCGCGAACGTCGCGGCGCAGTATGCGATCCAAAAGCGCGGATGCGCAAGACCGTCGGCGGACCAGTCGATCTTCGCACGGCGGTCTTCGACGATCGACCACGTACGGCGATCCAGTCGTTCGACCGCGAGATGTGCCAGCGCGCGTATGCAGTTCGCTTCCAGAAAGCGGTCGTAGTGACGGCAGCGGTCGAGCGCGCTGAGAGCGCTGACGAACATCGTCGTGGCCCGTTCCGCGTCGACTCGCGTAAACGCTATCCAGCCACGGTACTCGAGCGCTCTCGCGTAGACGATGTCGGCGTCCGGTTCGACGAGCTGAAGTGCACGCTCCGCCGCGTCGAGATCGCGACGACCGTAATGCGCGAGCGCGACGTTGAGCGCGATTTCCGAACGGATCGT
Organism: Candidatus Elarobacter sp.; assembly: GCA_036403315.1. GTDB lineage: Bacteria > Vulcanimicrobiota > Vulcanimicrobiia > Vulcanimicrobiales > Vulcanimicrobiaceae > Vulcanimicrobium. The sequence continues at coordinate 12,213 of DASWRD010000114.1, read as the reverse complement.
CCGGTGTGCCCCGGCGGCGTGGCTTTGCGCCGCGACGAGCATCTCGAGTCCCTGACCCACGGCGTCGCATCGGACGTGCGCGGCGCCGGTCAGCATCCGGATCGTTAGCGACTCATCCGGCGTGCATGGAATCGCGGAGACGTCATGCAGTACGCGCAGCGCGTCTTCAGCGCGATCTAGCCGAAGCAGAGCGCGCGCATGGACCAGCGCGACCTCGACTCGCGCTGCCGCGTCGCGCGGATGCGCCGCGTCGCAAAGCTCCAAGCAGCGCTCAAACGCTCCTGAAAACCACGCGCGCATAGCGTCCTGAACGGTAACCCGCCGCTCTTTGCGCTCTCGAAGTGCTGTAGCCGAAACGTCCTCCCGGGAACGACAGGAGGCGCCCTACCGGGGCGCCTCCCGAACACCCTTGCCGCTTCGGACGTTCGCCCAGTCTAGTAGATTCCCGTTACCGCCGCCCCGCGGATTTCATCTGGAGGGGCCGCCGGAGCCGCCGTCGTCGACGACGGGCGGCGCGGGCGCGACGGCGACGGCTGCGCTTTGCGCGGACGGACCGCCTGAGCCACCGTCGTGCGGTGATACATTTGGACTACCGAGTAACGCTAAAATAATCGCAACAACTACCAACATTTCAGGCCACCTTTTCAAAAGAAATCGCGCTGAACGATAGGTACGATCGTACCTATCTGGTGCAGTATAGTGGTTTGCGCGAATTCCGCGCGCACTTCGGGCGGAAAACGTAACGGAAACTAGTACGATCGGTCGGTGGACACGGAGTTAGCGGTCGTTCAGCATCGGAAACAGATGAAACAGCACATCGCCGCATGGGGCAGCCGCGTGCGCTCGACATCGAAGAACGTCACGTGTCCGGATTGCGGACATCGCGAATCGCAGCACTCCGAGGGAGGCTGCGAGCACCGTGAGCCGGGTACGCGGCTCAGCCGTCCGCTGTCGTGCGCCTGCCGCCGAACGAACCTCGAGCTTCGCGTTCGATCGTTCGACGGTTCAAAGCGTAACGCATAGCGGCCGACGCCGCCGCCGATCATCCTTGCGAGTTCGCGCTTTTCCACACCGAAGCCGCGGCTCGTCTACACCCCGGGGATGATCGGCGGCGGCGTTCATTCGTAGCATGCTACGGATCGGCCCGGACGGCCGGATTCGCCGTGCCGACCGCGGCAGTGACGGCCGCTCTGGGTACAGACCACCATCATGACCGATGACGAAGTCCGTCCCTGGGTCGGCAAGGCCGTTCGCATCTCGCTCGACGACGGCCGCGTGCTCGCCGGCACGCTGCACGCCGATGAAAGCGGAGGGCACGGTCACACGCATTACGCCGTCGTGTCCGATCCCGTCCAAGAAGGCGGCCAGAACGTCACCGAGGTGATCCACGGTGCGTTCCGCATCACCGAGATCGAAGACGCGTCGGACGATCCCGCCGCGGTGGAATGATGCACGACCTGGGCCTGCTGGCGGCCCGCCTCGCGCTCGGCCTGGGGCTCGCGTCGCACGGCGCGCAAAAAGCGTTCGGCTGGTTCGAGGGCCCCGGCCCGCAAGGCGCGGCCGGTTTCATGACGAGTCTCGGCCTCAAACCGGGCGAGGGATACGCGACCGCCGCCTCCTATAACGAGCTGGCGTCCGGGCTGCTGATCGCACTTGGGCTCGGCGGCCCGCTGGGGCCGGCGGGCGCGATCTCGACGATGGTCGTCGCTGCCGAGATGGTGCACAAGAAGAACGGCTTCTTCGCGGGCAAGGGCGGCATCGAGGTCAACGTGCTCTACTCCGCGGGGGCGCTCGCCCTGGCGTCGGCGGGCTACGGCGCGCTGTCGCTGGACGGCATCTTCGGGCTCGACGAGAAGCTGCGCCATCCCGTCCTGACGACGCTCGCACTCGCCGGCGGCATCGCGGCCGCGTACCTGGTCCTGGGGCAGCGCGACACGAGCCCGCCCGACGGGACGCTCGCGGAGCCGACGGTGCCGGGAAAACGCGAGCACAACGGGGCGGCCGCGGGCTCCACGCCGGCACCCGCCGCAAGCTAAGATCCTACGGAAGGCTCGGGAGCAGGCGCTGTAGCTTGGCGTGCGCCGCGTCGACGATCGCGACGACGCGCTCTTCCTGCGCGCGCACGATCTCGGCGTCTTTGATGAAGTGGTGGTTGATGCGCACGTTCGCGACGCTCGCGGCGAGCGCGGCGCGAAAGAAGTGCAGCGCGCACTCCACGTCGCTGACGAGGTGGGTGTTGCCCAGCGCGTTGGCCCGCTCGGCGAGCGCGATCCCTTCGGCGCTCAGCCCGCATGCCGCGAGCGGGGCCTCGGCCGCTCCCGTCAGCGCCGCCTGGAGGGCCGCCGTGCGCGCGCGCTTCTGCTCGTCCGTGCCTTTCGGTTGGGCGGACGCGGCGACGACCCGCTCGTAGGCGGCCTCGTCGAGCGGGCGCGCCGCCGCGAACCGCTCGCGCAGCACGTCGGCGGCGTGCGCCACCGCGTGCGCTTCCGCGCGCACGGCAGCGTACCGCTCGCCGCCGGCGGTGATCTTGGCGACCATCGCGCACAGCGCAGCGCCAAACGCGCCGACGAGCGTCGCGGCGCTGCCGCCGCCGGGGGTCGGGTCGGCAGACGCCAGCCGGTCCAGGTATGCATCGATTCCGCTCACGGAGCGGTCTACCAGACAAGAACTCCGGACGCCTCGCGGCGAAAGGGTTTCGGTCGCGCCGTTCGAGCTCGTTTCAACAAGCACGGTCGCCTTCTCTCACCATCCAAAAGGAAGCCGAATAGAACCGTGCCGACAATCGAAAAACTCCGCGGCGACGTGAAAGACGTCGCGCTCGCCGATGCCGGTAAGTCGCGCATCGAGTGGGCCGCCACGTTCATGCCCGTGCTCGCTCAGATCCGCGACCGCTTCGCGAAGACCAAGCCGCTGGCCGGCGTGCGCATCGGCGCGTGCCTCCACGTCACCACCGAGACCGCGAACCTGATGCTCGCGCTCAAGGCGGGCGGTGCCGACATCGCGCTGTGCGCGTCCAACCCGCTCTCCACGCAGGACGACGTCGCGGCGGCGCTCGCCGCGCACTACGAGATCCCGACCTACGCGATCAAGGGCGAGGACGAAGGGACCTACTACAGCCACATCGAGTCCGTCATCGCCAGCAAGCCGCACATGTCGATGGACGACGGCTGCGACCTCGTGACGACGATCTACACCAAGCACAACGCGCTGCTCAAAGAGATGATCGGCGGCTGCGAGGAGACGACGACGGGCGTCATCCGCCTGCACGCGATGGAGAAGGACGGCGTGCTGCCGTACCCGGTGATCGCGGTGAACGACGCGCTGACGAAGCACATGTTCGACAACCGATACGGCACGGGCCAGTCCACGATCGACGGCGTGATCCGCGCGACCAACGCGCTGATCGCCGGCTCGACGGTCGTGGTGGTCGGCTACGGCTGGTGCGGGCGCGGCGTGGCGTCGCGCGCGAAGGGCCTCGGCGCGCACGTCGTCGTCACCGAGATCGATGCGCGCAAGGCGCTCGAGGCGAAGATGGACGGCTTCGAGGTGATGACGATGGCGGACGCCGCGAAGATCGGCCACATCTTCATCACCGTCACCGGTAACTTCCACGTGATCCGCAAGGAGCACTTCGAAACGATGCGTGACGGCGCGATCGTGTGCAACTCCGGCCACTTCAACGACGAGCTCGACCTCGACTCGCTCGAAGCGATGTCCACCGGCAAGGAGACGCCGCGCGAGTTCGTCGAGTCGTACGCGCTGCGCAACGGCCGCACGGTGCGCGTGCTCGGCCAAGGGCGCCTCATCAACCTCGCCGCGGGCGAAGGGCACCCGGCGTCGGTGATGGACATGTCGTTCGCGAACCAGGCGATGGCCGCGGCGTACCTCGCGCAGAACTACAAGACGCTCGAGAAGAAAGTCTACTCCGTCCCGGATCACATCGACGAAGAAGTCGCGCAGCTCAAGCTCGCGGCGTTCGGCATCGAGATCGACGTCCCGACCGCGGAGCAGGTGAAGTACATGGCGTCGTGGTCGGAAGGGACGTAGCATGGCCTACCGTCGTTTGTTTACCTCGGAGTCGGTGACCGAAGGGCATCCCGACAAGCTCGCGGATCAAATCTCCGACGCCGTGCTCGACGCGATTTTGGCCAAAGACCCGCAGGGGCGCGTCGCGTGCGAGACGTTCGCGATCACGGGCCAGATCCACATCGCCGGCGAGATCTCGACCACCACGTACGTCGACATCCCGCGCATCGTGCGCGACACGATCAAAGAAGTCGGCTACGACCGCTCCGCCATCGGCTTCGATTACGAGACGTGCGGCGTGTCGGTGTCCGTCGACGAGCAGTCGGCCGACATCGCGATGGGCGTCGACAAGTCACTCGAAGTGAAGGAGACGGGCGACCGCGATCCGTTCGAGCTCACGGGCGCCGGCGATCAAGGGATGATGTTCGGCTTCGCGTGCCGCGAGACGGCGCAGCTCATGCCGCTGCCGATCACGCTCGCGCACGATCTCACGCGGCTGCTCGCCGCCAAGCGCAAGAACGGCGACATCAGATACCTGCGCCCCGACGGCAAGTCCCAGGTGACCGTCGAGTACGACGGGCACAAGCCGGTCCGCATCGAGGCGGTCGTGATCTCCACGCAGCACGACCCCGACATCCCGCTCGATCTGATCCGCCGCGAAGTCACGGAGCAGGTCATTGACGCCGTGATCCCGCGCGGGCTGCGCGACGAGCACATGAAGATCTTCGTGAACCCGACGGGCCGCTTCGTCATCGGCGGGCCGAAGGGCGACGCCGGTTTGACCGGGCGCAAGATCATCGCCGACACGTACGGCGGGATGGCGCGCCACGGCGGCGGCGCGTTCTCCGGCAAGGATCCCACCAAGGTCGACCGCTCGGCGGCGTACGCCGCGCGCTACGTCGCGAAGAACGTCGTCGCGGCGGGGCTCGCGGAGCGCTGCGAGCTGCAGGTCGCGTACGCGATCGGCGTCGCGCACCCGGTCAGCGTGCTGGTCGAGACGTTCGGCACCGGGACGATCGACGAAGAGAAGATCGCCGCGCTGATCCAAAAGCACTTCGATCTTCGGCCGGCCGCGATCATCGCCAACCTCGACCTGCGGCGTCCGATCTACAAGCAGACGGCGTCGTACGGCCACTTCGGGCGGCTGGAGCTCGACTTGCCGTGGGAGCGCATCGACATGGCGGCGGCACTGCGCGCGGACTCCGGGCTTCGCGGTGAGATCGACCGCGAGCTCGCTCCGCTGACGGCCTAGCCGCCGACCGCCCTTCGACAAGCTCAAGGGTGACACGAGGAAGAGGCGCCGGTCACTGGCCGGCGCCTCTTTGCTTCGCACGGAACGCCTTGGTGCCGAGCCGCGTTACTATCGTGACTCCACCATGAGGTATTCGATGCTCCGCAAGTCTCTTCTCGCACTCACCGTCGCAGCGCTCGCGGCACTCCCGCTCGCCGCGTCGGCTCAGTACAACGGCAACGGCCAGTACAACAACGGGAGCGGCGACACGCTGCTTCCGTCCCAGTCGGTCATCACCGGCACGCTCGAGCAGTCGATCAACAGCCGGACCTCGCAGGTAGGCGACCCGTTCGTCCTCGACGTGCAGGCGCCGTATCCCGCCGACGACCAGCGCTATCAGGGCGCCAAGGTCTACGGCCACGTCGCCACCGTCTCGCACGCGGGCGGCATGCACAAGGGCGGCGTCAGCCTGGCGTTCGATCGCCTCACGCTGATGGACGGCACGACGGCGTCCTTGCAAGGACAGGTCATGTCGTACGACCCGCAAGGTAACAAAGCCAACTCGACCGCCAAGACGATCGTCGGCGGCGTCGTCGGCCAGATCCTCGGCAACTACGTCGGCAAGCACATCGGCACGGACGTCGGCGGCGCGGTCGGCGCGATCGGCGGCGCGATCTACGCTGCGAACACCGGCCAGAACATCACGATCAACCAGGGCTCGACGGTCGCCATGAAGACCACGGCGCCGGCCACGGTTCTGTCGCGCCGCCAGGGCGGATATCAGAACAACAACGGCGGCTACCAGAACCAGTCGTACCCGACGCCGTACCCCACGCCCTACCACTAAGCTTTCGTCTCAGGGATCCAGACGAGCAACACGAGGCACCGCTCCGGCGGTGTCTCTTCTTTTTTGCCGTTAGACGCCGACCTCGCGCGCGCCCAGCCACGCCGCCAGCGCGTGCAGCTCGTCGCGCAAGTCCGGCAGCACGTCGCGTTTGCGGATACCGGGCTCGACGTGCACCGCGATGGCACGCAGGATGCCCGCGGCGCGATCGTGCTTGAGGTCGACGCGCGCGACGAGCTCGTCGCCGAGCAGAAACGGCAGCACGTAGTACCCGTGCACGCGCTTGTGCTGCGGCGTGTAGATCTCCAAGCGAAAGTCGAAGCCGAACAGCTCGGCGGTTCGCGGCCGGTGCCAGATCAGCGAGTCGAACGGCGACAGCAGCGCGCGCGCGTCGACACGCCGCGGCAGGCGCGCGCCCCGCGACAGATAGCGTTCGCCGCGCAAACCGTCCACGTGCACGCGCTCTAACTCGCCCGCGTCCGCGAGCTCCGCGACGCGCGCGCGCGCATCGATGAGATCGAGCCGGAAATAGTCGCGCAGGTCGCGCTCCGATGCAATGCCCAGCGAGCGCGCCGCGACGCGGACCAGCTCGCGCTGCGCGTCCGCTTCGCTCGGTGCCGGCGTGTCGAGGATCGCGCGCGGCAGCACGCGTTCGGGCAGATCGTACACGCGCTCGAAGCCCTTGCGGTACGCCGTCGTGATCTCGCCGCACCAGAACAGCGCCTCGAGGCCGATCTTCACGTCGCTCCAGCCCCACCACGACCCCTTGCCGCGCGCGCCGTCGAAGCCGCTCGCGGCAGTCGGTCCGTTCTGCGCGATCGTCGCAAGCAGACGCTTCAGCAAACCGGGCTCGTCGTGCACGGCGCGTGCGATGCGGCCCCAGGTCCCAAGCCCGCGCTTCGCGCGCTCCATCCGCCAGCGCAGATACGGCTGCAGCTCCACCGGCAGCAGCGACGCTTCGTGGCCCCAGTACTCGAACAAGAAGCGGTCGCGGCCGTAGGCGGCGCGTTCGAGCAGCGCGGCGTCGTACGCGCCCAGCCGCGAGAACGCCGGCAGATAGTGCGAGCGCACGAGCACGTTGACGCTGTCGATCTGGATCAGGCCGACGCGCGCGAGCACGCGCCGCAAGAGCCGGCGATCGACAACGCCGCGCGGCGCGGGATCGGCGAAGCCTTGCGCGGCCAGCGCGATCCGGCGGGCTTCCGCCAGCGACAGGTCCCCGCTCACGGCCGCGCCTTCGCACCGCGGCACGCGCGCACCGCCGCGGCGATGGCCGCGCCGAAGCTAGGGTCGCGGTAACCGTCCAGCGGCGGGCGCACCACGCGCATGACCGTGCACTCGTCGGCGCGCCGGAAAAGCTCGGCGCGCGCCGCCGGGTCGCTCGCGACGCGCGCGAGCGCCGGCACGGGATCGTCGCCGAGCACGTGCAGCGTGTCGGCGAGACGCGTCGTCGCCACGACGCGGCCGTTGCGCTGCGCGAGCGTGGCGGGCGCGATGCGAACGAGCGCGCCCGCAACGGCCGGCGGCAGCGCGTAGCCCGCGCCTTCGAGCCGGCGGGTGACCGCGCGCCCCGCGGGCGTGAGCCCCGCGACCGCGATCGGCGCGTCGACTTCGAACGTCACGGCAAGCCCCACGATCGTCTCGATCAGGAAGAACCCGAACGTGAGCACGCGGGCGCGGCGCAGCCAGTTCGACGGGGCGGTACGGCCGACGCCCAGCGCGATGGCGACCGCGAGCGCGAGCGCGACGGACGACCGGAACGCCCGCCGCCACGGATCGACGCCGGGCGCGACCAGCGCGAAAACACCGCCCGCGCCGATCAGCGCGACCGCGACCGTCCGTCCGACGATTCCGCCCGGCGTCATGGCCGGCGCCCGGTCGCCGCGAAGGTAGGCGACGAAGCCCACCGCGAGGACGAGGTCGATCGCGATCCTTGCCGCGCGCGCCGCGACGGGCAGGTTCGGGGCGAAGAGCGCCGCCACGAACGCCTCTGCAAGACCGAGCAGGCCCAACCACACGCCGAGCAGCTCGCGGGTCGAGAGCGGGGGTCGCGGGTACAATGTTCGCATGCGTACGTTTAAGATGCTCGCAGCCGCAGTGGCGATCGCGGCGCTATCCGGTGGGGCGGCAATGGCGCAGCAGCCGAGCGGTGATACGGGTACCAATGCCAACGGTCCCATCACGATCCTCAAGAACATGCAAGCGGAGCCCGCGGGGGTGCGCGTCGACATCGACGGCCAGGAAGTGGACCACCTCGACACGGTCGCGTACGACGACATCACCGGCGTCGTAACGCGCGGTGCCAATACGCTCACCGTCCGCTGGAGCGGTCCGCTGCAGAAGCTGAACTTCAAGGTCGCGTACGCGGCGACGCGCAACAACTTCAAGAACGTGCTGGTCGTGCAGGTCGACGCGTCGCGCGACGCCGCGTTGCGCCAAGCCGGCTCGCGCACGTACACGTTCACGATCCCGGGCTGAAGCCGGCGCGCACGGGTTGGCGCTCATCGTTTGACGATCAGCCCGATCGACGCGGCCGCAAGCAGCGCGCAGAACAACAGCCGGAGCTGGTGCTCCGGTAGCCGGTGCGCGAGCGCGACTCCATACCGCACGCACAGCGTGCCGCCGAGCGCGAGCGGGATGCCGATGCCCCAATCCACGTCGTTCGCGAGCGCGTACGCGACGATGCCCACGATCGTGCCGGGTGCGACGAGCGCGAGCGAGAGCCCCTGCGCCTCGGTTTGCGAGTAGGCGAACAAGAGCGACAGAAACGGCACCGCGAACAGCGCGCCGCCGACCGAGAAAAGCCCCGAGAGGATCCCGCCGAGCGCGCCGACGACGGCCGTCCAGCCCCACGCGAGACGCGCCGTCGCGGCCGGCGCGTTCTTCGCGGTGCTCAGCGTTCGGTAGGCGAACCACAGGGCGAGCACGGCCGCGTACGCGCCGAAGCCGTAGCGCAAGCCTGGTCCCGCGACGCGCGTTGCATAGAGCGCGCCCAAATAGGTGAACGGTACCGCGCACGCACCGAGAAGGATTGCGACGCGGCGGTCGACGCTGCCGCGGCGCGCGTAGCCCCACAGGCCCACGAGCACGTTGGGCACGACCATCACGAGCGCCGTGCCCTGCGCGTGCTGCTGATTCAGGCCGAATGCGAGGCCGAGTACCGGTATCGCGAGGATCCCGCCGCCGATGCCGAACAGGCCGCCGAGCGCGCCGAGCACGGCGCCGAGGACGAGGTAAATGACGAGGTGCAGGACGTCGGGCACTAGCCGCCTGCGCGCTTGACGCGCCGGCCGCGCTCCTCGAAGTAGGCGACGATGCGGTCGCGATGGTCGCCCTGAATCTCGACCACGCCGTTCTTCGCCGTGCCGCCCGTGCCGCACAGCCGCTTGAGCTCTTTGCCCACCGCGTCGACCTCCGTGGCGGCGAGGCCGTGGACGACGGTGAGCGCGCTGTTGCGGCGCCGCTCGCGCGCGACGCGCAGGACGCCGTCATCGGGCATGGCGCGGCCGACGGGCTGCGGCTTGCGACGCGCTGCCGGGGGCTCGGGCACCGGCATCCCGCCGTCGGTCGAGTAGACCAGAACGCGCTCGTCGCGCACGCGGTCGTCCTTCACGCAGCTTGCAACCTCGAAGCCATGGGCCTGGGTTCGGCGTGAGGTGACGGTGGTTCTGCCGCCCGCGCCGCCCGGCGTGGTCGAGGAGATCGCGGCGTTCGGCCGCTTCGCGGCGCTGCGCGGCTGGGTGCCGGCGACGTCGGGCAACTTCTCGCGCCGCATCGACGCAGGCCACGTGGCGCTGACGCGCAGCGGCATCGATAAAGGCGCCATCCGCGCGGACGACGTCGCCGTGCTGAGCATCGACGCGCCGCCGCCGGTCGGCGTGTCGGCCGAAGCCCCGCTGCACCTGGCGCGCTACCGCACGGATCCGGCGATCGGCGCGATCTTTCACGTGCACACCGTCGCGTCGACGGTGCTGTCGCGTCTGTGCGCCGACGGCGGCGCCGTGCGCACCGACGGCTTCGAGATGCACAAAGCCATCGGGGCGATTACGCACGACGGCACGATCGAGATCCCCGTCTTCCGCAACGATCAAGACACCGCCGCGCTCGCCGCCGCGGTCGAGGCGCGGCTCGGTGGCGCCGCCGCCGTGCCGGGATTCTTGCTCGCCGGTCACGGTTTGTACGCTTGGGGCGCGACGGCAGCCGACGCGCGCCGCCACGTCGAAGGCTTGGAGTTCCTGTTGGCCTGCCACCTCGAAGAACGGAGACTGCGATGAACACGACGCTCACCTCGACGCTGCGCGTCTACGCCGACGACGACGGCACGAAGACGCTGGTTGACACCAGCGACCGTGCCGAAATCGCGCGCATCCTCGGGGCGCAAGGCGTGATCTTCGAGCGCTGGGACGCGAGCGCGCCGCTGACGGCGGAGTCCGATGCGGACGCGATCCTCGCGGCGTACGCGAGCGACATCCAGCGCCTCAAGGACGCGCACGGCTACACCACCGTCGACGTGATCCGCGTCGGCGCGACGACGCCGAACCTGCCGGCGCTGCGCGAGAAGTTCCTCAACGAGCACACGCACAGCGAGGACGAGGTGCGGTTCTTCGTCGAGGGCGGCGCGTCGTTCTACCTGCGCATGCGCGGCAAAGTGTACCAGACGATCTGCACGCGCGGCGATCTGCTCAGCGTGCCCGCGAACACGACGCACTGGTTCGACATGGGACCGGCGCCGGAGTTCGCGGCGATCCGCTTGTTCGTCAACCCCGAAGGCTGGGTCGCGAACTTCACCGGCGATTCGATCGCGTCACGGTTCCCGAAGTACGAGTGATTCGCGCGCGCGCCGTGCTCGTCGACATCGAGGGGACGACGAGCACGATCGCGTTCGTGCACGAGGTGCTGTTTCCGTACGCCGACGAGCACCTCGACGCGTACGTGGCCGCGCACCGCGATGAACCCGCCGTCGCGCAGGCGCTGCGTGACGCGGCGCAGCTCGCCGGCCTCGAGCCGGATGCGGACGACGCGGCGGTGCTCCCGCACCTGCACGCGTGGATCGCCGAAGACCGCAAAGCAACGCCGCTCAAGACGCTGCAAGGGCTGATCTGGGCGGAAGGCTACGCGGAAAGCGGTTTGCGCGGCCACGTGTATCCGGACGCCGCCGCCGGCTTACGGCGCTGGCACGATGCCGGACTGCGGCTGTACGTCTATTCGTCGGGTTCGCTCGAAGCGCAGCGCGTGCTGTTTGCCAACAGCGTGCACGGCGATCTGACGCCGCTGTTCAGCGGCAACTTCGATACGAAGACCGGTTCGAAGCGCGAGGCGGCGTCGTATCGCGTCATTGCGGACGTCATCGCGCTTCCGCCGCGCGACGTCGTGTTCCTGAGCGACGTCGACGCCGAGCTGGATGCGGCGCGAACCGCCGGGATGCAGACGGTGCGGCTGCTGCGGCCCGCGGATACGCCCGCGGGCGCGACGACGGCGCATCCGAGCGCGGTCAGCTTCGCCGAGCTCGAGATCGTTCTCGCCTAGCGCGCGATCAGCGGCGTTCGGCGCGCACCGTTCGCGAGAACGCGAGCACGAGCGTGAACGCCATGTAGCCGAGCGCGGAGATCATCATCGTCTGCCGGACGCCGATGTGGTCGGCGAACCAGCCGCCCAGGATCGAGCCCGGCAAGATGCCGGCGAGCACGACGAGCCGCACGACGCCGAACACGCGGCCGACGAGCTCTTCGGGGATGACGCGCAGCCGCCACGACACGATCGTCGTGATCGCGTAGCCCGAGCAGAAGCTGGAGAACGCCACGCCCGCGACCGCGACCCAGATCGAATGCGTCCACGGCAGCGGCAGCCAGCCGAAACCGTCGGCAAGGTTCGCGACGATGACGGCAGGACCGAACGCCCAGTGCGTGCGGCCGGCAACGTACGAGCCGATCGCCGCGCCCGCGGAGAAACAGCCGAATGCCACGCCGACGATTTGATCGCCGGCTCCGAACGCACGCTTGAAGTAGGGGATGAGCGCGACGAAGCCGATCGTGCCGACGAAGTTGTAGGCGCAGCTGACGAACGACAGCATCATCATCGTGCGGTCCGCGAACAAGAAGCGCCAGCCGGTCGC
>DASWRD010000113.1:0-32969 GCA_036403315.1 Candidatus Elarobacter sp. | reverse complement strand
GCCGAGCGTGAGCGGCTGCGTGGAGTCGACGGTCACCTTTTGCGTCACGGCGTCGTAGCTGAGCGTGACGCCGACCGCGTTGAGCGCGGCGACGTTGGCGGCGTTGCTGACGAAGCTCTGAAGCGTCGTCGAGTTGACGTCGTAGCTCAGCGCCGCGCCGTTGATCGTGATCTGGCCCGGCGTCGTGGTACCGGGCGGGCCGTTGTTGGGCGTGATCGACGCGCCGGCGTTGTTCAGCGCGGTGTTGTAGCTGAACGTGCCGTTGGCGGCGGGGTCGTTGCTGAACTGCGTCGCGGTCGCGAGCGTGGACGACTTGATCACGTACGTGCCGGGCGTCGCGACCGCACCGGCGATCGTCGATGCCGCGACCGCCGAGCCGTTCGACGACGAGGGCGTCGTCGCGCTGAAGTTCGCGGGATCGCTGACGGCCAGAAACGTGTCCTGGAACTTCGCGACCAGATCGTGGATCTTCAGCAGCTCCGCCTGCTGCGCGTTGAGCGCCGTGACTTTCGTCTCGAGCGGCTTCTCCTGCGCGAGCGTCAGGTCGGTGTACTTCTGGATGATCGAGTTGTAGTCGATCCCCGTCGCGATGCCCGGAAAAGAAATCGTTGGAAGGTTGGTCCCGTACTGCGGCGCCGACGAACCGGTGGAGCTGACCCCGCTCACGTCAGGCGGTCCGGTCCACGACGGCGCCCGCGAGCTGGTTGAAAAACTGCGCGATCAGCACCATCGACGCCGCGGGAAACTCGGAGATCACCTCGCCGGTGTCCTTGTTGGTGAACACCGTGACGATCTCGTTGGGGCCGTGCGAAACTTTGAATTGCACCGCCACGTTCGAACCGCCGCCGACCAGATGCGAGAGCGCGTTGTGAAGCGTCTCGTCGGCGCTGTGCGGGGGTTTGAGGTGCGGTGCGGCGGCTTGCGCGGCCGCCGCCGCCTGCGCGGCGGGGGCTGCGGGTGCGCCCGCTCCAAAGGCCGCGGCTTGGGCCAAATCGATCGTCTGAACGTCCATGTTCGGCTGATCCTCCTCGTGATGGTATCGGACGGCCAACGAGCCCGGTTTAGGTGACAACGGTCGCGATGCTCGCGTAGCCGCGCACGATCGCTCGAACGGCGGCGCTCGGCCCGAGCGCCGCGACGGTCTCCGGAGCGGGCCGGGCGGGGGCGCGCAGCGCCTCATCCCACGCTTCGCCCAGGGCCCGGGTCAGCGCGGTGGCGTCGGCGGGATCGAAGCGGCGTACGCCGGCGCCCGGCGCGTCGAAGCGGCGAGCGTTCGCGAGCGCCAGGCGGACGCCGCAAAGCGCCGCCGCGGCGAGCCGCGAGCCGCCGTCGCCGATCCAGCTCGCGTCGATCATCACGCCGGCGGCGGCGCGCAAGCCGGCGGCGACGCCGGGCGCCGGTTCGCCGGGGAGCACGATGAGGCCGGGGCCGCCGAACTCGCGGATTCGTTCGAGATACGACGCGTCGGCCACCGGGCCGGTCACGACGAGCGGGATGCCGGCGACGGCGGCGCAGCGCGCGACGAGCAGTGCGTTGGCGACGGGCCCGATCGGCGCGTGCAGCAGCACGAAGCGGTCTGCGCCGACGAGGTGGCCGACCGGCAGCGGCGTGGCCGCGCAAACCGGCGCCACGACGATCACGGCGCCGCGGCGGCCGGTGCGGCGCCTGATCGCGAGCGCTTCTTCTTCCGTTGCCGCGAAGACGACCGCCGCGTCGCGCAATGCTGCCGCGGCGTCGTCCAGTGCCGCTTCAGGAGGCGCATACGGCGCGTCCGCGCGCGCATCGCCGACGCTCACGGCGCGCTTCGCCAGCAGCGCGAGGTACGACGTGACCTCATGTTCGTCGGCGCCGTACTCGAAACAGTAGCGCGTGACGTCCGCGCCCCACCAGCCGCCGTGCGCGGTGTCTTCGTCGAGCGCGTGCACGGCCGCGGGGACACCGCGCCGCCGGGCGGCGTCGACGATCAGCCGCGCGCGGCGCCCGTCGCGCGTGCCGATCAGGTGCACGAGATCGGCGCCGTCGAGCTCGTGCGGCGCGTCCGCGAGGATCGCGTCGAAGCCTTCTTCTCCGAACGCCGCGACGAGCGCGCGCGCTTCGTCGGTGTCGGCGGACGGATGCAGCAGCGCGTCGGAGCGGCCGAGGATCACGGCGATGCGGCCCGCGGAGCCGCCCACCGCGCGGTACGTCAGATCGGCGGATGGACGCGGTGCGGGTTCCAGCGCGCGCTCGACCGCGAACCAGCGCCGCGCGGGCCCTTCCGCCGGATCGAACACGATGCCGACGTCGAGCGCAAGCGGGTCGACGACTTCGACGAGGTGTGCCCCGTTCGACGACGCGTACGCACCGAACGGCGGATCGATTCGCAGCACATACGCCGCATCGCGCGCATCGGCGTCCGCGGCGACGATAGCGACATCGCCGTGGGCGTCGTTTGCGACCGGTGCGTCGCCGTACCACGCGAGCGCGGCATGGTCGCGGCGCGACGCCGCGACGGCGACGGTGCCGACCGCGCGCAGCAGCGCCCAGCCGCCGACGGCGTCGGGCGCGTCGATGCGAACGCTGCGGCCGCGCGCGAAGCGCCGTGCATAATGATAAGGCGCGAGCCGGCTCAGCGCGTCGCGCAGCGGCGCGGCGCCGAAGCACCCGGCCGCGCGCGCGGCGTCAAAAACGTCTGCCGGCGCGAACGTGACGACGTGCTCCTCGAGGCGCTCGCCGCGCAGCACGAGGCGTTCGAGATGCGGCAGGATGCGTTCGGCGAGCGCGTGCGCGAAGGTGTCGTCGCCGGGCGTGCCGTGCGGAAAGATCAGCGGGTCGCGATCGCGTTCGATGATGACCGCCGGGTCCGCGATCACCAGCGGGATCACGGTGGTTTCGCCGTCGGCGGTCAAACAAAAGTCGAGCACGAATGCTGGGCGGCGCTGGCGCAGCACGGGCTCGATGCGCACGGCGGCGAGCCGCGCGGGATCGAGCACGGCGTGCGCGGTGCTCCACGGCGCGAGGATCTCGTGCGTGCGGTGCGTTCTCACCGGAGCGCGGGCTCCAGCAGATCGCGCAGCGCCGCAGGCGGTACGGTCGTGAGGCCCGTCAGCGCGTCGCGCTCGTGACCGGCGGCGACGACGACCCGCACGTTGGGATCGAGCGCTGCGCGCCACGCGCGGAGATCGGCGACGCGTTCGACGCGCACGGCGACGCTCTCGTCCATCGCCGCTCCGCCCGCGGCGAGCGCGGGGCGGATGCGCGCGACGGCGTCGGCCGGCGCGACGTCGCCATCGAGCAGCACGTGCAGCCGCACCGGCGTGCGCGCGTCGAACGCCTTCGCGGCGGCGGCAAGAAAGATCGCGGCGCGTTCGAGCTCCGCGGCGTCCGCGACGGCGACGGCGACCGCATGCGACACGGCCATCGTGCGTGGAACGACAGTGAGCCGCGTGAACGGCACGCGGCGCGCCGGATCGAATCCGCGGGCGACCGCGGCCGGTTCGGGCGCGGCGACGGTTTGCCGTTCGCTCGCGGCGGCCGCGGGATTGTGCGACAGCGCCGCGTCGAAGCGATGCGCGAGCGCGTCGTCGCAGCGCACGACTCCGTAGCCCGCGGCGCGCAAGCGCAGCACGAGATCGGCGATGCCTTGGCGCGTCGGCCCGTGCGCCGGGTCGATCCCGCCGACGGCATCGAACGCCGCGCGCGCGACGGCGACGGCGGGCGTCACCGCGAAATCGATGGGCTCGAGCCGGCCGGACAGCGCGGTCGCGCGGCGGTCCGCGAGCGCGTGGAGCTGCGTGAGGTCCGCATAGGTCACGTCGTGCACACCTTCACCGCCGCGCGCGCCGGGGACGGCCGGGAACGCCGCGCCGAGCGACGGCACGCGCGCGAACGCGTCGCGCAGGCGGTCCAGCGTGCCGGCGGGCAGCAGCACGTCGTCGGCGATCAGCACGATGAGCTCGCCCGCGGACGCCGCGACGGCGCGGTTCGCGGCGTCGCACAGCAGCGGGTCGAACTCGTCGGTCGCAACGCACAGCTGCGGGTAGACCGCGAGGATGCGGCGCGTCGTCTCGGCGTTCGCCGCGCAAACCGCGACCAGCTCGTCGCCGGCGCGCACGACGGGTACGACGGCGTCGAGCGTGACGCGCATGATCTCCGGCAGCGACGACGCGAGAAACACGATGGACGCGCGGCGCGGTGCGTTCGGTGCAGCGGCAGCCGGCTCGTAGCCGGGGGCGCGCACGGCACGGCGCATCGCCGCGGCGCCGTCGATGAGATTCGCCATCGCCGCAGCGAGCGACGCGCCTGATGCTTCAACGTGCTGCGGCAGCCGGCCGAGCGCGAGCAGCGCGCAGCTTCCGTCGAGCCCCACCGCATCTGGTGCCGCAACCGCGACGAACGAAGCAGATTCGACCTGCGCGACCAGCGCGTCGAATACATCGCGTGCGGGCACGCGCGCGGCGGATGCGACCAGCACGTACCGGTCACCACGAACACGCAGCTCGGCGCGCAGCGCCGCGACGGGATCGTCGACGGCGCGCGCGACGGCAACGGGCGTGAGCTCGCGCGCACGACGCGCGGCGAGGTCCGCACCAGGGCCGTGCACGAGGACCGTGAGGTGCGGGAGCGGCATCCGCACGCGCTCGCGCCGTCCGCCGTCCAATCTGATCTCGCGCTCGACGTGCGTGCGCCGCGTGCCGGGCGTGAGCCGCAACGCCCCCGTAAGATCGGGACGGCGCTCCGCGAGCGCGCGCAACGCGGGGAAGCGGCCGCGGTCGTCGGCGCCGAGCACCGGCGCGTCGCACGCGAACGCAGGCCGGCATACGACGTCGCGTCCCGCCGCGCGAGCTCGCGCGCACAGCTCCACCATCGCCGCAACGGGATCGGCGGGCAGTTCTTCGAGCAGCAGCTCGCGCGCCGCCAGCACGATCCCCGGCGCAACGACGTCAACGTCACCGCGCACGCGCGCATCCGCGCCCGGCTCGCCGGCCGGCGCGGCGATCGGCACGAGCTCGAACGGCAGCGGACCGCACGCTGCTCGCGCGAGCATCCAGCCGTACGATTTCATCCCCGCGGCGTGTGTCGCGCCGCCCACGACGCCGGTATTCGCGCCGAGCGACGAGCCGAGCCCGCCGAACGCGCCGGGCAACGGACGCGCGCCGGGCGCGAGCAGCAGCACGAACGGCGCCGTCGCCGTGCGCGCGGCAGCAGCCACGTCCGCCGGGCCGTCGACGGCGGCGAACGACGCGGCACGCACGCGCGCATCGCCGGGATCGCTGCCGGGTGAAGCCAGGATCGCGAAGCGCAACGCTAGTTCAGAACGAACGCGGCGAGCTTCCCGGCGTCGGCGACGCGTCCCGCCTCCAGCAGCGCCGTCGCAAGGCCCAGCGTCGCATGGCGCAGCGCGGACTCGTCGGGTGCCTTGAGCGTGCGCACGCGTTCGAGCGTCGCGACGGCCGCGTCGAGGTCGCCCGCGCGGCGATGGATCTCCGACTGCAGCGCGAGCGCCGACGTCGCGTGCACGTGGTCGCACGAGATCGATTCGAGGTGCGCGACCGCTTCGGCGTCGCGGCGCAACCGCGCCGCGGCGAGGCCCGCGTTGTACGCGAGCACGCCGTCGTGCGGCGCGATCTGCAAGCCTTCGCGTGCTACGGCGAGCGCGTCGTCGAGCCGCTGCTCTTCGAGCAGCCGGTGCGACCGGCGTGAGTAGTCCGCCGGCTCTGCCAGCGCCGCGTGCATCTCCGCCGCACGCAGCCCGTCGTGCTTCGCAGTGTCGCCGCGCGCGGAATAGAGCGACTCCAGCAATCCGAGCGCGAGGCCGTTGCCCGGCGTGAGCTCCAGCGCGCGCAGCGCGTACGGTTCGGGATCGCCGAGCCGCTCGTCGCGCGTCGTTTGCGCCGCCGACGTCAGCAGCGCCGCGTAGCTGCGGTCGTCGATCGCGTCGCGCCGCTGCTCCACGCGGTCGAACGCCTCGAAGAAGCGGCGGCGGCGCATGAGATAGTTCACGTACGACGTGAAGCCCGCGTCGCCGTCGCGCTGCGCCGCTTCACGATAGACACGCTCCGCGTCGTAGTAGCGCCCGACACGCTCGTACGCGCTCGCGACGAGCCCGCGCAGCACCGGCGACTCCGGCTTGTTCGCCTGCGCGCGCTCGAACCACGGCACGGCTTCTTCGACGCGGTTCTCTTGAACGTACGTCGTCGCCATGTTGAGCGGCGCTTTCCAGATCCAGATCTCGTCGTCGACCATCGAGTGCTGCTCGGCCTGGAACGCGCCGGCCATCGCCTTCTCGTACCATTCGCGCGACTCGTCGTAGCGCGCGAGCCGCGACAGCAGGAAGCCGCGCATGAACAGGATGTTCGGGTGGCCGGGCGTGTGCACCAGACCGTCGTCGAGGATCGCGATCCCCTTTTCCACGTCGCCGCGTCCCTCGGCGTACGCGTCCGCGAGCATGACGTAGCCGATCGGAAAGAACGCGCGCTGCGGGCCGGGCATCGCGAACATGCGCTCGAGCGCGGCGATGCCGCCGGCGTGATCGCCGGCGACGATCGCCGAGATCCCGAAGTTGAACCACGAGAACGCGTCGTCCGCGGCCTCGCGAATGGCGCGCTCGAGCAGCGGCTGGTTGCGCTCCGTCTTCGAGCGCCCCTCCATCATCGCGGCGGTGTAGCCCTTGTGCCGGATCAGGATGGGCGACACGACGGACTGCAGATGATCCTTGCCGTCGACGACGACGCTTTCGTGGATCACGTTGCGGTAGCGCAGGCGCGGCGTGGTCGGGAACAAGCGCGGCAGGATGTGCGTCATCGTCGACGCGGCGCCCGACTGGTCGTCTACGGAGTTCTGGATGCGCACGTACACGCCGGTGATGCCCGCGGGCGTCTCGCGCATCGCGCGCAGCAGCGCCAGCGATTCCGGCGCGATCTCTTCGTCGGCGTCGAGCACCAGCGTCCAGCGGCACCTTGCGAGCGCGAGCGATTCGTTGCGCGCCCAGCCGAAGTCGTTGCGCCACTCGCGTACCACGACGTTCGCGCCGAACTCGCGCGCGATCTCCACGGTGCGGTCGGTCGAGCCCGTGTCGACGACGTTGATCTCGTCGACGACGTCGCACACGCTGCGCAGGCACTCGGCCAAAAAGCGCTCCTCGTTCTTCACGATCATGCACAAGCTGATCCCGGCGGGCAGTTGGTCGCACTCGGCCGGCGGAACGGGGAGGTTGAACAGCAGCCCGGTCTGGGCGCGCGCAAATGCGCTGTCGCGGTAGTCGTCGACGATCTCTAACGGCACCCTTGTAATATCGGACGCCGGCCAGAGAAAAAAGAGAAGAGGGCCCGCCGGAGCAGACCCCCTTTCCCTCTCTTTCAACTATTCCTTATTCGGACCGCGGCGCCGCCGCGGGAGGATTCGAGCGCTCGTCAAGAGCGCTCGAATCTAGCGAAAGAGCGAGATGACCGACTGGGCGTTCTGGTTCGCCTGGGCGAGGACCGACGTACCGACCTGCACCAGGATCTGGAGCTTCGTGTACTCGGTGGTCGCTTGGCCGACGTTGAGGTCGCGGATCGCGGACTCCGACGCCTTGAGGTTGACCGAGGCGACGTTGTCGTTGTTCTGGTCTTCCTGGAGCCGGACGATCGTGGCGCCGAGCTGTGCGCGCTGGGCGAGCACCTTCTGCAGGGCGTTGTCGATCTGGCCGATCGAGTCTTCCGACGCGAGCGAGCCGTTGGCGTACGTTCCGCCGGCGTTCGGCGGCCCGATCAGGTTGACGTTGGCGATGCGGAGCGAGTTGGTCGACGTGTTGATGAAGCCGACCTGGATGACCGCACCTTCCGCGGCGCCCGACTGGAAGTTGAACGCCGGAGCGGTCGGGTTCGACGCCGCCGCGACGTACTGGCTGACCTTGACGAACGACGTGACGCCGACGTCCAGGGTGCCCGCCACGCCGAAGCCGATCGTGACGCCGTCCACCGCG
Organism: Candidatus Elarobacter sp.; assembly: GCA_036403315.1. Taxonomy (GTDB): domain Bacteria; phylum Vulcanimicrobiota; class Vulcanimicrobiia; order Vulcanimicrobiales; family Vulcanimicrobiaceae; genus Vulcanimicrobium. The sequence continues at coordinate 25,024 of DASWRD010000113.1, read as the reverse complement.
ATGTTCGCGGCGGCAGCGCCGGCGGCCAGCGTGATGGTCTGCGTGGAGACCGTGTTCGCGGAGCTGTTGTAGAACGAGACGATGAGGCCTTGGGTCGTCGAGTTGAGCTGAGCGACCTGGACTTCGATCGTGCCGTCCGCAACGGTTGCGTTCGACGCGTTCGGGACGAACGAGATCTGCGTCGCGTCGACGAGCGTGCCGCCGGCCGCGAGGTTCGAGTTCGACGTCACGACCGCACCGACGTCGACCTGCTGCTGGAAGCCCGCGTGCGAGCCGTCGAGCAGGTTCTGGCCGTTGAAGTTCGTGTTCTGCGAGATGCGATTGACTTCGAGCAGCAGCTGCTGCACTTCGGCCTGCAGGTTCTTGCGGTCGTCCGTGGACGTGATGTCCGACGCGCCGCTCACCGCGAGGGTGCGGATGCGCTGCAGGATGTCCGTCGTCGTCTGGAGCGCGCCTTCGGCGACTTGCGCCGCGTTGGTCGCGTCCTGCACGTTGCGCGCGCCCTGGTCGAAACCGTTGACTTGCGCTTGCAGCGACTCGGCGATGGCGAGACCGGACGGATCGTCCGCCGCCGTATTGATGCGGAGCCCGCTCGACAGCCGCGTTACGGCCGTGTGGAGCGCTCCCTGGTTACGATTGAGATTGAGACTTGCGCTGTTCGCCAACAGATTGTTGGCGATTGAAAGCCCACCAATTCCCGGCATGTGTTTCCTCCATGATCACACGTGTGTGACGGGTGCGTCCTGTACCCGCCCTGTGTTCAACGGTCGGCGAAACCGACGGAGGACTTTAGTCCTTCGGCGCCGGTTTGCGACCCTTGCCGCCGAGGTCGGCGACCTTCGCGCCTTCGGTGGGGGCCTGCTCCGGCTCGCCCGCCGCGGCACGGTTCGTCCGCTGGATCTCGTCGTAGACCTCGGACCGATGAACCGGGATCGTCCGCGGCGCTTCGATCCCCAGCTTGACGGTATCGCGATCGACCGCGACGACGACGATTCGTACGTCGTCACCGATCATGATCGCTTGGTTGAGCTTACGGCTGAGGACTAACAACGAGGACGCCCTCCGTGGCTTTCACGGAGGGCGCCTTTCCTGCTAGCGGCCTTATGCTCCCGCTGGACTCGGAGCTTTGCGTGGGATCGGTGTTCGAACCGAGTAGCCACCGGTCTCCAGCGTGACCTGGCGGCCCGTCCGGGTCACCAGGTTCACGACGATCGGGGCCAAGAGGTTCATCGTCATCTCTTCGGCGCCGGCGGATACCACGACGACACAGAGCGTCACGAAGTCTTCGGGCCGCGCCAGGTTCAGCGAGCTGGTCGCGTACGGCGGCAGCTGCGGCGCGTAGTCGTCGAAGATCTGCCACGGGTCGGCCGTCGGCAGCGCGATGGACAGGTCGTCCAGGCTCTGGAGCCACACGAACTTGTCCTGGCCGTCGAGGGTCAGCGCCACGAAGCGGTGCAGGTCCGCGAACCCGGGCAAGCCCCACGGGAACGCGAGCACTTCGGATTCGCGGTACGTGCACGCGCCGAAGCGCGGCAGGTCGAGAGCGATCTCCCGGTCGGCGAACTCCACGATGGTTTCCGTCACGCTCGTTACTGCCTCAGCTCAAGTAGTCGAAGAGGGTTTTGGACTCGAGACGGTTCGTCGTCGAGTATGCGGCCTGAAGGGCCGTCTGCGTCGCCGAGAGCTTCGTCGCCGCCGCGGCGACGTCCACGTCCTCGATCCCGGACTGCACCTTAGTATTATCGGTCAGGGCGGTCTGGAGTTGATCGGCGATCGACCCCAGCGCTTGGATGCGGGCACCGATCACCGAGCGCGCGCCGAGCACGCCGTTGAGGGCATGGTCGATGTCGCCGAGCTGGGTCGACACGTTCTGCACGAAGTCGGCCTGCGTCGCGAGGCCCAGGACCTTCGTGAGGTTGCCGCTGTTCGTGGCGCCTGCCGACGGCACGTCCGTCACGTAGAAGCTGCCCGTGCCGCTCAGCACGACCTTCTGCGCTTTGGCGTCGAAGGACGCCGTGACGCCGGTCGTCGCGGTGGCGGCGTTGATCTGCGCGACCAGGCTCGTGCCGGCGGGTGGCGCGATGCCGTCGTCGATCGCCGCGCCCGGCGGCAGCGTGATCGTCACCATGCCGGGGACACCGTTGACCGAGCCGTTGACGTTCAGCGAGAAGTTGCCGGTGCTGTCGGCAGCCGGCGTCACGGCGAACGCGTTCGGCGTGCCGAGCGTCGTCGGCGCGGGCGACGCGGGGAGGCCTTGCGGCCCGTACACCACCGAGCCCGCGCGGTTGATGGCCGCGGCGCTGCGGTCGACGACGACGCCGTTCACCAGCGTGTTGCGCAGTGCGATCAGCGTTTGAAAAACGTCGGGCGAGCCGTCGGACGACGTGTAGTTGAACGCGGCCTGGAACGTCGTCGAGAGCGCGAACTCCTGGCCGTTGTAGACCAGCTGCCCCTGCTCTTGCTCGTTGCCCGCGAACGTCACGCCGGCGATCGGATTGCCCTGCTGCTGCACGGGCGGGTTGCCCGACGACGTGGTGCCGCCGAACACGTAGCGGCCCGCATACGACGTGTTGCCGATCGCCACCGACTGCTGCAGCAGCTGGTCGATCTGGCTGCCGATCGCGGCGCGCTGCTGCGCGGTGAGCGTGTCGCTGGAACCCTGGATGGCGAGCTGGCGCGCGCTCTGCATCACCGCGGTGAGGCTGCTCAGCGCGCTGTCCGTGGTGGTCAGCTCGGAGACCGCGCTCTGCACGTTCTTCGCCTGCTGGCCCGTCGCGTCGATCGCGGTGCGCACGGAAAGATCTTGCGCGATGCGCGTCGGGTCGTCGCTGGGATTGCTGAGCTGTTTCCCGGTGGAAAGCTGCAGGCCGGTCTGCGCGTAGAGCGCCGCCTGGTCCTCGATGGCGGCGGTCTGCTGCGCGTAGATCGTCGAAGTTGCAATACGCATCCGTGCCTCTATCTGATCAGACCGATGGCGGTCTGCAAGAGCTGCTCGAGCACGTTCATCGTGCGCGCCGCCGCCTGGTACGAGTTCTGGTATTTGATCAGGTTCTGCGTCTCTTCGTCGAGGTTGATCCCGTCGATGCCCTGGCGCACCTTGTCGATGTTCGCGGCGAGCGCGGTCTGCGCGCCGTTGCCGGTGATGGCGTTCGCGGTGTCGGTGCCCAGCCGCCCGACGAGCCCGCCGTAGTACGCGCCCAGGGTTTGCGTCGGCGCCGTCGCGATGGCGAAGCCGATCCCGTGCGCCTTGGTCGCGGTGAAGGTGAGCGTGCCGGCCGCGCGGTTCAGGCCCGTCACGACGACGTTCTCCTGGTTCGCGGTGCCCGCATCGACCGTCAGCAGCTGGCCGACGTCGATCTGTGCGAAGTCTTGCAGCGCCGCGCCCGTCACGGTGACCGTGCCCGGCACCGTCGCCGCGAGGTTGCCGGCCGCCGTCTGAAGCGCCGGCGCGCCGGCGTTCTTCGCGAACAGCTTGAGCAGCGCGTTGGCGGCGCCGTTGTCGATCGGGCCGAAGGCGTTGGTCGCATCCTGCTTCACGCCGCCGAGCGCCGTTGCGCCCAGCATCTCCAGCAGCGAACGCGTCGGTGTCCCTTGCGTGCCGCCGGCCGCCGCGTTCGAGTCGGTGATGGTGAAGTCGGGGGTCGTCGCGTTGCTGCCTTGCAGCGCGCGGTGCGCGGCGCCGATGTTGTTCGGATCGCGCGCGAACACGATCTTCTGCGCGGCCGCGTCGAACTTCGCGCTGACGCCGAGCTGCGCGGCGTTGAAGTTCGCCACGAACGCGTCGACCGAAGCGGCGTTGCCGCCGGCGCTGAAATCGTACGCGAACGTCTGCGGCGCGTTGTCGACCAGCACCGTCAGGGTCCCCGTCGTGGGCGGACCGGCGGCGCCCGGGTGCGCGAACGTCGTGCTGCCGACCAGCGCGCTCGCGGTGTCGACCGTCGCGTTCGCGGCGTTCATCCCCGCCGTCAGCGTGCCAGCCGCCGTCGACGCGAGCGCGGCGGCCATCTGCGCGGCGTCGGTGATGCCGACCTGGATGTTGCCCGCGGTGATCGCCGCGTTGGCGATGACCGGCTGGAACAGCGCGATGCCCGCGTTGCCGTTGCGGTCGTAGCCGGCCTGCGTCACGCGGTTGATCTCGGTCGCGGCGGCGTTCGCGAACGCGTCCAGCTTGCGGCCGTACGGCGTGAGGTTCTTGTTGTACACGTCGACGTAGCCCGCGAGCTGGCCGCTGCCGAGCTGAACCGGCACCGGGTTGGACGGGTTCGGATCGCCTTGCAAGCCGATCACCAGCGTCGCGTTGCCCGACGCGTCCGTCCCGATGACCGGCGACGCGAGATGATACGCCTGCGTGTCGTTGACGAGCGCGCGGCCGCCGACCGTGACGAGCGCGGAACCGTTCGACTGCACCGACGTCTGCGTGGACAGCAGCTTCGAAAGCTGGTCCACGTACAGGTCGCGCTGGTCTTGGTACGTGTTCGGGTTGTCGCCGATGGCTTTGGATGCGCGGATCTGCCCGTTGAGCGCCGCGATCTTGTCGATGAGCGTGTTCGCCTGATCGACGACGAGGCCGGCTTGTCCGACCACCGTGGCCTGCGACGACTGGATCGCCGAACCGACGCGGTTGAGCGCGGCGACGAACGCCTGCGACGCCGCGATGACGCCTTGGCGTTCGGACGTGCCGCCGGGATTCGATGCGAGCTGCGAGATCGCCGTTTGCAGGCTGGTGAACGCTTTGTTCACGCCGTTGGTCGGCTCGCCGAACGACGACTGGATCGACGAGAGCTGCTGCTGCTGCACGTCGAAGTAGCTTTGCGACGCGGACGCGCCGCGGAACAGGCTGTCGTACGAGTCCTGGTGGATGCGCGTGATCGAGTCGACCAGCACGCCGTCGCCTTTGGTGCCCGGGCCGCTCCACGCCGCATAGCCGATCGAGCCGGCGATCGGCGCCGCCTCGCGCAGGTTCACGATCTGGCGCGACGCACCGGGCGTGTTGACGTTCGCGATGTTGTCCGACGTGGTGTTCGCGGCTTGCTGGAACGCGTCGACGGCGCTGCCGATGACGTTCAGTCCGAAGAAGCTCATGCGCGGCGGCTCACGAGGACGCTCCCGTCAGGCGGCGGCACGACGCCGCGGCGGCGATAGGTTCCGGTCTGCTCCGTCCCCGCGCGCTGCAGCACCGCGACGGTGCGCGCGAGCCGCTCCATCCCGGCGAGGATCAGCGACTTGTTGTTGGAGACGGTCATCTTCAGCGCGACGCTGCTGGTCGTGAGCTCGTGCGCGATCCCGTAGAACCGCCGCCGCAGCGCGGCCGGCGCGTACGCGCACACCTGCGCCAGCGTCAGCTCGCCGAAGCCGCGCCGCTGCATCGCGATGCGCTGCGCGTACGCGGTGCCGTGCAGCACCCGGCGCGCCTCGACGCGCCGTTCGGCGGCCTCGATCGCATCGGGATCGTTGTGCACGAGCGCATCGGTGAGCGCGAGCGCCGCGACACCGAGCTCACTCAAGAGCCGGCTTTCTTCGGCGATCATCTCGGCAAACTGCTGCCACTCGTTCATTTGAACGGCGCTCCGCCTAGCTCCGCGCCCCCCACGCTTTGCGTGGGGCCCCCCGACACACGCGCGCTCACCGTAATGGCGAGGCGCGATTCCCCGAGGGCGCGCGTTTTGAACTCTTGCGGTGCTGCCGCGATTACACGGCTGCTGCTACGAGAAGCCGGCCGATCAGCTTTTCGACGATCTCTTCCGTCGGGACGAAGTACCGGCCCTCGGAGATCTGGTACCGCAGGCGATCGACCAAGTCGGGCCGGTAGAACGGCTCGGCGGCCGCCGACTGGAAGGATCCCAGCGACGACGCTGCGTCCGAACGCTCGAACGAGTCCGTCGTGTCGAGCTGCGCGGAGTGCGCGGATTTCCGTTTCACCGTCTTGTAGGCCGAGAGCGCCGACGCGATTTCGGCCCGCGAGATGATCATGGTCGTGAACGCCTCTTTCGGTAGCTTCCTTGCTACTAGGCGTATCGTCGGCCGGTCCCAGGGACTTTAGTCCTAGCGAGCGGACCCACGTCACTCTCGCGCGGTTGAGTACGGTCATCGCTCCGGCTCCACCGGCACGCGCGAATGCGCGGCGATGCCGGGCTCCGCGAGCACCGACGAGCGGAGCTGCTGTTCCAAAATTTTACCGATGCCCAGCGAGCCTGATTTCGAGAGCGCTTCGGCGCGCTTTTCGTCCAGCATGTCGCTGAAGGTCGCTTCGGCGTTCGACGTCTTGCCCGTGAGCGACACGGGCGGCGCGCTCTTGCGCATCTCCTTGAACAGCATGTCGACGAACAGCGACTCCATCTGCTGCGCCGCCTGGTGCAGCTTCTGGAGCGCGGCCTGCTGGTCGTTCGTCAGCGGCGCCGGCGACGGGCCGGCGATCTTGTCGAACGCCATCAGATGATCTGCACGTCGGCCTGCAGCGAGCCGGACTCGCGCAGCGCCTGGATGATCGCGATGAGGTCGCGCGGCGACACGCCGATGGTGTTGAGCGCGCGGACGACCTGCGCGAGCGTCGCCGCGCCGTTGATGTAGACGAGGTGCCGGCCGCTCTCGGTCGCCGTGATGCGCGTGTTCGACTGGAGCGCCGGCGGGCCGCTGGTGAACATCCCCGGCGGCTGCACGACCTTGTTGTCGGTGGTGATCGTGATCGAGAGGTTGCCGTGCGCGATCGCGCACTGCGCGAGCGTGATGTCGCCGCCCATGACGACGGTGCCGGTGCGCTCGTTGACGACAACCTTCGCCAGCGCGTCGGCGTTGACGCTGAGATCGCCGGCGTCGGCGAGGAAGTTCACCGGATCGCCGGCATAGCGCGGCGGCAGGTTCACGCGGATCGTCTCGGCGTCGTTCGCGCGCGCGGTCCCGGCGCCGAAGCGGCCGTTGAGGACCTGCGCCACGCGCGCGGCCGTCTTGAAGTCCGGCGAGGTGAGGACGTACGAGAAGCCGGCCTGGTCCTGCTGGATGTTCGTGATCATGTCGCGCGCGAGGACCGCACCTTGCGGGATGCGCCCGGCGGTGACGTGGTTCTTGACGATCGAGTTCTGGCCGCTCTGGTCGGTCGCGTAGAACCCGCCGACCGACAGCGGTCCTTGCGCCGTCGCGTACACGAGGTTGTTCGCCGCGCGCAGCTCGGTGAGGACCAGCGTGCCGCCTTGCAGGCTCGTCGCGTCGCCCATCGAGGACACGGTCACGTCGACCGTGTCGCCGGAGTGCGCGAACGCGGGCAGCGACGCGGTGACGATGACGGCCGCGACGTTGCGCGTGCGCACGTCCTGCGACGTCGTGGTCAAACCGAAGGAGCTCAGCACGTTCTGGATCGACTTCGACGTGAACAGCACCGACGTGGTGTCGCCGCTCTGCGCGAGCCCCATGACGAGCCCGTAGCCCACGAGCTGGTTCGCGGTGACGCCCTGCACGCGCGACACGTCCTTGAGCCGCACCGGCTGCGCGCTCGCGGGAACCGGCACGAATGCGACGCCGCTCGCGAGGAGCGCGCCGAGGACCAGGGCCGAGACCGTCTTCTTCATCATCATCGTTATCGGCATTCTCAGAAGATGAAGTCCAGGATTTTCTGGATCAGGCCCTTGTGCTTTTCTTGGAAGTTGCCGTCGAACTTCGCCTGGACGTTCGCGACGCGCGTCGAGAGGACGCTGTCGTTTCCGTCGATGTCTTCGGGGCGCACCAGGCCGGTGATGTGCAGCGTCTGCTTCTGGCCGTTGACGATCAGCGCTTGGTCGCCGGCGATGCGCAGCGCGCCGGACGGCAGCACGTCGGTGACCTGCGCCTCCATCGTGCTCACGAACGTGTTCTGACCGCTCTGCGTGCGGCTCGACTGCGTTTGGCGCCCGCCGTTGAGCCCGGCGCCGAAGCGCAGCAGCGACACGTTGGCGAGCCCCGTGCCCTGTCCCAGCCCGAGGTTGTAGCTGTTGTTCACGGCCGTGACGTCGGAGCTCGTGCTGTTGACGTTGAAGTTGAAGACGACTTGCAGCAGGTCGCCGACCTGCGTGGCCTTGTGATCGGTGCCCAGCCGCAGCGGATGACCCGGCCCGGCGGGCGGCGGCGCGGCCTGATAGAGCGTGTCTGCGAACGCGGGCGCGACGAGCGCCGCGACGAGCGCGATGAGCGCGACGGGCATTTTAGAAAGAGCGCGCATGTTAGCGTTCGCCTCCGGGCAGCGTGAGCTCGACGCGGTTTTTTCCGGTGACCACCGCGGCGATCGCTCGTTGCGTTTGCGGGTTGAAGACGGTGACGGTGTCGCCGACCGCGCCGCCCGTGCGCGCGACGACGTCCACCGTGAGGGCGACCGGACCGTCGCGCACCGTGAGAATGGCGGCCTGACCCGCCTTGACCACGGTGTCGGGGGCGGTCTGCTCGACGTACAATGCCGCGCCTTTGGCGGTGGCGCTGCTGAGCTTGCGCCCGACGAGCACCTCGGTGCCTACCGCGGGGCGCCCGTTCGACGCGACGCGCGCGAGCGCGAGATCGGATTCGGATAGCACCGCACCAGGCGCGAGGTCGCGCGCGGCGACGGCTGTGTGCACGAACGTGGTCACGCGGTAGCCGGCGACCACGGTGCGCGCGAGCTTGCCGTCCACGCGGATCGCAACGGGGACGCCGACGTACGTCGACGTGACGAACGGCGAGCCCGCGGGTGCGAGCTGCACGTCGCCGGCGAGCACGTGCTGATCGGCGACGGCGTATGCCGGCGCGATCGAGCGATCCGGCCCGTTCACCTGCGCGTGGGCGATCTTGTCGGCGAAGCCCGCGATGCGCGCGCCCGCGACGATCTGCTGCATCCCGGCGTCGGCGGTCGCGGGCACGGGAGCACCGATCTGTGCGCAGAGCGCACAGACCAGAATGCTGCCGAGTCTCACGAACGCGCGAGTTGTCATCAGCGCTTCGTCTGGACCGCGGTTTGGAGCATCTCGTCGGCGGTCGTGATCGCCTTGGAGTTCGCTTCGTACGCGCGCTGCGCGGTGATGAGATTGACCATCTCTTCCACGACCGCGACGTTGCTCTGCTCGAGGTAACCGCCTTGCAGCGTGCCGGTGCCGTTGAGGCCGGGCTGCGTGAGCGTCGGCGCGCCGGACGCACCGGTCTGGATGAAGAGGTTGCGGCCGGTGGGCGCGAGGCCCGCGGCGTTCGTGAACCGCACGAGCTGGATCTGTCCGAGCTGCTGCGGCGCCTGCTGGCCGGGGATCAGCGCCGTGACGATGCCGTCCTGGCCGACCTGCACCGACGTCGCGTTCTGCGGCACGGTGATCTGCGGGTTGAGGAAGTAGCCGTCGGCGGTGACGATCGAGCCGTTCGCGTCGCGCTTGAACGAGCCGTCGCGCGTGTACGCCGCGGTGCCGTCGGGCTGCGTGACCTGGAAGAAGCCTTCGCCCTCGATCGCGAGGTCCAGCGGGTTGCTGGTCTGCTGCAGCACGCCTTGCGTGAACGACTTCTCCGACGCGCCGATCTTCACGCCGAGGCCGACGTCTTGGCCGACGGGCACGACCGACGGGCCCACCGGCGTGCCCGGCGCGCGCAGGTTCTGATAGATCAGGTCCTGGAAGTGCGCGGAGTTCTTGCGAAACCCCGTCGTGTTCACGTTCGCAAGGTTGTTGCTGATCGTGTCGATGTTGTATTGCTGCGCGAGCATCCCCGTCGCGGCGGTGTACAGCGCTCTCATCATGGCGGGGTCGCTCCTATGCGTTCGTGCGGCCGACGACCGACGTCGCTCGCGCGACCGCCTCGTCTTGGGTTTGGATCGATTTCTCGTTGGCGTCGAACCAGCGCTCGTTGGCGATCAGGTCGACCATCGAGCGGATGACGTCGGCGTTGCTCTTCTCGAGCGAGCCTTGCAGCGTGCTGGTGTTCCGCGCGGCGCGCACGCCGGCGCCGTTGTCGATGAAGCGGTTCGCGCCTTCGGGGCGCAGCGCCGTGGTGTTCGCGAACTCCACGATGCCCACGGTGTCGAGCGCGCGGCCGTCGACGCTGACCGTGCCGTCGCGGCCGATCTGCACCTTGCCGCTCGCGGGCAGCACGATCGGCGTCGCGTTGCGGCCCAGCACGCGGTCGCCGTTCTGCGCCGTCAGGAAGCCGTTCTGGTCGCGCAAGAACGCGCCGTCGCGCGTGTAGCGCACGTTGCCGCCGCCGTCGCGCACCGCGAAGAACCCGGGGCCGGACAATGCGACGTCGAGATCGTTGCCGGTGGCCGCGAGCGCGCCTTGCGCGTAGTCCGCGGGCGTGTCGTAGATCTGCGCGCCGGTGCCGAGCGCGCCGATGCGCTGTGCCGCGGCGGCGCCGGCGGTGCCGGTCTGCGAGGGGTCGGTCTGGAAGCGGTAGATGTCGCGCTGCGGCTGCGCTTGCACTTGCAGCAGCGTGCGCTTGAATCCCGCGGTGTTGACGTTCGCGAGGTTGTTCGCGATGACGTCGACCGCTGATTGCGCGACGAGCGCTCCCGACGCCGCGGTGTACATGCCACGGACCAAAGTAAAAGACCCTCCGCACGAGTGCCGCTCCCGGAGTACCGGGTGCGTCGAACGCGGATCCGTCCATCGTTCGGGATCCGCTGCGGCCCCAACCGTGCGAGGGCTGTCCGGCCGCTTACCTGTTCTAGATCGGCCCCGCGGGGCGGGACTTTAGCGCAGCGGCTCCGGCGTGTCGCCCGCGGTGCGCGTCGCGCGCAGGCGCGCCGCGATGTCGCCGAGGCGTTCCGCGATCATCGCGGCGTCCCACGGGCGCTGGACGGGATCGCGCGCGAGCAGCGCGTGGATCAGCTCCGTCAGCTCGGAGTCGGCGGCGGGCAGCAGCACGCGCAGCTCCGCCGGATCTTCCTCGAAGCGGCGCAGCGCCACGTCGAGCGCGTTGCCGCCCGCGAACGGCGGCTCGCCGGTGAGCGCGTGGTACAGCACCGCTCCGAGCGAATAGAGGTCGGCTGCGGAGCTTGCGGTGCCGTAGCGCGCCTGTTCGGGCGCGACGTAGTTTGCGGTGCCCACCAAGATGCCGGGCGCGGTGATGCCGGGGTCTTCTTCGTCGATCTCGCGCGCGAGCCCGAAGTCCATCAAATGCGGGATGCCTTGGGCGTCGATGATGACGTTCGCGGGCTTGACGTCGCGGTGAAAGATCCCCAGCGCGTGTGCCGCGGCGAGCGCGCGCGCGAGCCCGAACCCGATCGCGGCGACGCGCTCGGACGTCAGCGGCGTGCCGGCGATGAGCTCCGCCAGCGAGTCGCCTTCGACGTAGTCCATCACGATGAACGGCCGGCCGTCATCGTTGACGCCGTAGTCGTGCACGGAGACGACGTTGGGATGCACGATCCTTGCTTCGGCGCGCGCCTCGCGCTCGAACCGCTTTTGCAGCACGCCGCTCGCATCACGCCGCCGCGCGAGCAGCTTGATGGCGACCTTGCGATCCAGCTTCGTGTCGTACGCGGCGAAGACGGTCGCCATCCCGCCGTGCCCCGCGACATGCTCCAACCGATAGCGCCCGCCGAGCAGCTCCTCCGTCCCCATCGCCTAGCCTATACGCTGAGCGCCAGCACCCGCCCCGTAGGCGGACCTACGCGCCGGCGGTCACCGGCCACCCCGAAAGGCTGACCCGCGTCGAACGCGGGTCATGCCGTGATTTAACGCGGCGAAGCCGCCGTTAAATCTGCATCCTCGCGATCTCTTGGTACGCTTCGAGCAGCTTCGTGCGCATCGACATCGTGAAGTTCAGCGCGAGGTTCGCTTCCTCCACGGAGGTGACGACCTTCTGGAGGTCGTTCGTCTTACCGCTCGCGAGGTCGCGCTGCGCCTGGTCGGACACGTTGATCTTGTCGTTCACGTCCGCGAGCATCGACTTCACGGTGTCGCGAAACGACGTGGCTTCCGCGGTGCCTGTAACACCGGTGACGCCGGTGACGCCCGCGGTGCCGTCCGGCGAGATGCCTGCGCCGGTTCCCGGGATCGGGCCGACGCTGGGGCGCTCGTCGAGCTTGATCGCGGCGCCGAGATCGGGCACGAACGTGCCCGGCATGACCTTGGAGATCGCGCTGCCGTAGTCCATCAGGCTTTGAGCAGCCCGAGCGTCGCGGTGCCCATCGCGCGGGCTTCCTGGATCGCGGTCACGTTGGCCTCGTAGGCTCGCGACGCGGCCATCATGTCGACCATCTCTTTGACGACGTCGACGTTGGGCATGTGCACGTAGCCTTGCGCGTCCGCGTCCGGGTGCGACGGATCGTAGATCAGCTTGTCGGGACCCTGGTCGTTGACGATCCCGACCACGTCCACGCCGGCGCGCGACCGCGCGGGATCGTTCGCGTCGCCGAGCGCGTTCGCCGCGGCGGCCGTCGGCTCGTTCTTCTGCGCGTACACGACCAGTTGACGCTTGAACGGCCCGCCTTCGGCGGTGCGCGTCGTGTTGACGTTCGCGATGTTGTTCGCGATGGTGTCCATGGCAAGCCGCTCGGCCGACAAGCCGGTCGCGCTGACCTCGATCGAGGTGTAGAAACCCATAAGAGTTAGAAGCGCTCCTGGATGGCCTGGCGCAGGCGCGAGTACTGGTTCTGCAGCAGTTGGCCCATCGTCTGGGCGTAGGCGGAGTTGAGGGACAGCTTCGCCATCTCTTGATCGACGTCGACGTTGGAGCCGTCCACGCGCATCTGCTGGTCCTGCGCGACCGTCGTCGTGATGGCGAACGGTTCGGCGCCTTGCGCCCCGCCGACGGCGAAGTGGCGGTCCGACGTGATGGCGAGCCCGAGCTGGTCGGGATCGCCCGCACTCGGTTCGGTCGCCGCCAGCGCCTGCTTGAAAGAGACGTCGGACCGCCGGAAGTTGGGCGTGTTGACGTTCGCGACGTTGTTCGCGATGACGCCGTGCGCGGAGCCCGCCCCATCCATCGCGTTCTTGAGCATGCCGACGGTCTGGCCGAAAGAGATATCGCCCATCCCCTCAGCCATCGGCAAGCGGGCGCTACGACCTTAGGTTCCGCCCCATGCGCCGGAGAAACGGAAACAGCCCCGGACGATATCCGAGGCTGTGTCCGCTGACTACGCGGGCAGCTTGTGAATGCGAGACATCTCCGCCCGAGCATCTCTCACGCGGACTTTCTACCAGAGGCTTGTCCGAAAGGTACGCAAACGGCAGCAGCCCCGGACGAGGTCCGAGGCTGCTTCTCCGCTGACGATGCGGGATGTTTTCATTATATCCGGGTGACGAATTCCGGTCAAGAACACTCTGCTCGCCAGCACGCGCCCGGAGGGACTCGAACCCCCAGCGCCCGCATCGTCAATACGGAGCTTTATCCAGTTAAGCCATGGGCGCGTCGCATGCACATAGCACAACGTCGCTTCGCAGCCTATCCACGTTCGAACTTAGGACCAAGATGTGTCCGAAAGGTACGCAAACGGCAGCGGCCCCGGACGAATGCCCGGAGCCGCATCACCGCTGACGAAGCGGAGTACAATCTAAATGCCGCGCGCGCTCGACCAATATCTTCGCGAACGCCCACAGCGCCCCGAATTGGCCGAAAAGTAAACCTCTATGTCACCCTGAGCTTGTCGAAGGGTGCGCCACGCGAATCTTCACCGGGCGAACTGCGCCGCGTGTAAGTTTGCGTAGGGGCCTCCGGCGGCGATCAGGTCGTCGTGGGTGCCCGTTTCGCGGACTCGGCCGCTTTCGATGTAGAGGATCTTCGTCGCGCGGCGGATGGTCGAGAGGCGGTGCGCGATGATCAGCGTCGTGCGGCCCGGTAAGAGGCGGTCCAGCGCGTCTTCGATCAGCGCCTCGGAGTGTGAGTCCAGCGCGCTGGTCGCTTCGTCGAGGATCAGGATGCGCGGGTCGCGCAGGATCGCGCGCGCGATCGCGATGCGCTGGCGCTGCCCGCCCGAAAGCCGGATCCCGCGCTCGCCGACGATCGTGTCGTACCCGTCGGAAAGCTTGCGCACGAACTCGTCGGCGTTCGCCTCGACCGCCGCGGCGACGATCTCGTCTTCGCGCGCCGCGAGGCGGCCGTAGCGGATGTTGTCGGCGATGGTGCCGTTGAAGAGCTGCGTCTCCTGCGGCACGATGGCGATCGCGTCGCGCAGATCGCCGAGGCGCACGCGCGCGACGTCGACGCCGTCGACGGTGATGCGCCCGCTCTGCGGCTCGTAGAAGCGCGGCACGAGGTTGACGATCGTGCTCTTGCCCGCGCCGGACGGCCCGACCAGCGCGACGACCTCACCGTGCAGCATCTCGGCGGTGAAGTTCTGCAGCACCGGCCGGCCGTCGTCGTACGCGAAGGTGACGTTCTCGAACCGGATGTCGCCGATGATGTTCGGCAGCGGGATGGCATCAGGCGGATCGTCGCGCTCGACGGGCAGATCGAGGATCTCGAATACCCGCCCGGCGCCCACGAACGCGCGCGCGAAGTCGCCGAAGAAGATCGAGAACCGGTTCATCGGATTGATCAGCAACCCCGTCGCAACCCAGAAACCGAACGCGGTCGCCGGCGTGAGGTGCCCGACGTTCACCTCGCGTGCGGTGAACACGATCACGGCGCACACCGCGAGCATCACGACGATCGACAGCACCGGCGTCTGCGTCTGGCTGAACTGCGTGACCTTCATGTACGCGGTGAAGTAGCGCTCGTTGGCCGCCGCGAAACGGTCGCGCTCGAAGTCTTCGCGGCGAAACGCCTTGACGACGCGCTCGTTCGCCAGCACTTCGACCAGGTTGCTGGAAAGGTCGGCGATGCGCTCTTGCGCGCGGCGCGTCCCGCTCACGATCAGCTTGTTGAACTTGCCGACGACATACGCGATGACCGGCGCCGCGACGAACAAGATCACCGCGAGGAACCAGTCGCGCACGATCATGTAGACGAGCGCGGCGATGAACGTCACCGTCACCTGCACGAACTGCGGGAGCGAGATCGAGATCGCATCGGTCATCAAGCCGAGGTCGGCCGACATGCGCGATTGCAGCTCGCCGGGGCGCCAGCGGTCGAACTCGGCCAGCGGCATGCGCGCGATGCGGTCGAACATCCGCGCGCGGAACGTGGCGACCATCTTCTGGCCGCTGAACGCCGTCAAGTATGCCTGCCCGTACGACGCCGCGTTGCCGAGGATCTGCGAGCCCAGGATCAGCAAGATCACGACCACGAGCACGTCCCAATCCGGGTGCGGGACGAGGACGTCGCTGCGCAGGTACTCGGCGACTTTGGCCATGGTGACGGGCGTGATGCCGGCGACGACGCCGAAGAGCGACCCGACGGCGAGGCGGCCATAGTAGGGCCGAGCCTCGCGCAGCAGTCGCCGGAACGTCGGGTTCACGAGCCGGCGCAACCTCGGGTTCACCACGAAACCTTCGCCGCGGCCCTACAGTACCTTGGGCGCCATGGATTGCTTCTTTCACAACGCCGTTCCGTCCGTCGCGCCGTGCCGAGGCTGCAAGAAGCCCGTCTGCGCGACGTGCCGCAACGAGAACGGTGATTGCCCCGGCTGCGTTCTGGCCGCGCGTATCGACGCGGCGCGCCAGACCAATCAAATCCACGGGGGCGTCGGCCCGTCGTACGGCTCGTACTCCGAGCAGCAGCACCAGCAGCAGGCGTCCTACTCCGCCCCGCCGCCGCAGCCGCCACCGCCGCCCCCGCAGGTGCAGCGCGCCGCAGCGGTCGCCGTGCGGCCGGAGACACGCGCCGTCGTCGCGCTCGGCTATCCGTTCTGGCCGCTGGCGCTGATCGCGCTGCTGGACGTCAAGGCCTCGCACTTCGTCAAGCGCCAGGCGTGGCAGGCACTGGGTTTCAACGCCGGGATGTACGGACTGTGGGGGCTGCTGAGCGCCGCCGCTTCCCTTCCCATCTTGAGCCTGGGCGCGTGGCCGCTGCTGCCGTTCATCCTGCCCGTCACGATGGTGGCGAGCGTCGTGTACGCGTTCAAGGTCTGGCAGGGCGACGACGTCGACGTGCCGCTCGTCAGCGACTGGGTCGACGCGCGCTTGCCGCCGGGGTCGGGGGCGCCACAGGGGCAGAGCTAACCCTCCTCGGCAGGCGGCATTTTCGGGCGCTCAATCGAATAGCTAAACAAGGCAGGCGTTAGAAGCACGGACGCCGAAGCTGCTCGGCCGCGGCGGCGATGTGGGACGGCGGATGCCGGCAGCCGCGGGGGTTCGCATGTCTTCAGCAATCCGCGCGCTGACCGCGGCGGTGCTTCGGTTCGGGCGGCTGTCGCTTCTGTATCTGGTCGGGCTCGCGGTTCTGGCTGCTATCCCCGTGTGGCCGGCGCTCGACAGGCGTGCCGCCGCCGGGCTGCTGCGAGCGCACCAGGCACAACTCGACCCGAACCTCGTGCCCGTCGACCTCCGGCTGCCCGACGGGGCCGACTCGGCGGCCGCCCTGCTCGGGTTTCTCGAGCCGCTCCGGCACGCCCGGCATGATGCGTCGCCGCGGGCGATCGTCGTCGATATGTTCTTCCGCACCGACAAGCTTCACGCGGATCGCGCCGTGCTCGCGAAGGTCGGCGACGCGATCGGCGCGCTCACCGAGCGAAACGTGAAGATCTATCTGGCCGTCAACCCCTACCGCGACGGCACGTCGGGCGAGGTGCAGAACGGGTTCATGGACCGGCTCCCTGCCGCGCTCTATGGCCGCGCGAGCGGGGTCGGGCACACCGAGTGGAGCGTGCTCTCGAACGAGCCCGGCGCCGCGATGCTGGGGTACCGCGCCGCGATCGCGGAACGGACCGTGCCCGCCGCGAGCTACATCTATGCGATGCCGCTGCTGCTGACGGGCGATCTGACGGAGCCCGCCGATCGGCAATTTCCCTTCGTGCTCGGCGATCCGGCCGGCTTCCGCCGCGCGGTGCGAACGCTGGACGACGTGCGCAGGGATCCCCAACTGCTCGGCGACCGCATCGTGCTGGTCGGCAGCACAGGTCCGCTCGACGTCGCGTACGGGATCAGCGGCATGGAAAGCGTCGCCTGGGCGCTCACCGAGCGGCTCACGGCCGCGACGAACATGCACGTTACGCTCTTCGCGAACCAGGCGGTCGAGCTCGGGTGCACGCTGCTGCTCGCGCTGTTCGCCGCCGCCGTTTTCGCCGTCGTGTTCCAGCTTCTTCGGCCGCGGCGCTTCACCATCGCCGCCGCAGCCGCCGTGGCGATCGCACTGCCGGCTGCACTGCTCATGCTCGCGCTGCACGTGCTAGCGGCGCAGCACGTGATCTATCTGCAGGCGACGTTCGAGGTCGCGGGCATCGTGCTCGCGAGCGCCGTTTGCGCGTGGGCCGGCCGCGAGCAGCTCAGGCGCGACCGGCTCATCTCCAGCTACGTCGACGGGCGCAAGATCGTCGAGCGCCGCTACGACGTTTTCGTCAGCTACTCGCGCGACGACGAGAACGCCGCGTGGGTGGAAGAGCACGTCGTCAAACCGCTCGCGGCCGCACGCAACAGCGAGGGGAAACCGTTGTCGATCTTCTTCGACAAGCAAACTATCCGACAGGGCATCAGATGGTACGAAAGCATCGTCGACGCGCTCTGGGGAAGCGACATCATGATACCCGTCTACACGAAGCGCTACTTCGAGCGGCCGATGTGCACCGAGGAGCTGCTCACGGCCATGCGGCGCGCCGTCGACGATCGCAGGTTCGCGATTCGCCCGTTGTCGCGCGTCGCCGCCGACATCCCGCGCCGCTTCGGCGGGACGCAATACGTCGACGTCATGCAAGACCCGGACTTCATGGAGCACCTGCTCGCGGCGGTCGTCGCCCGGACGGACGCGCCATGAAACGCCTGCAGAGCGCGCTGCTGATCGCGGCCATCGCCGTTCCGTCCGCCGCGCCCGTGTCCGCCGCGCGCGTCGTTTGCACGCCGTACACGAGCTTGAGGACGTCTGCCGCGGGGACGACGGTCGCGCAGATCTGCTACAACGCGCGGCCCGTGCCGGCAATCCGCACGCTGGTCACGCCGCCCAACGGCACCGCGGATTCCCGCGCGGTCAACAAGAACTGGGCGGTGCCGCCGGGCACGTCGATCGCCGTTCCGGACGCGACGTACATCGATCTCGTCGACGCGCGCGCCGCGTTTCGGTCGAGCGCGGGGATGCGCATCACCGTGGCCGAGAAGGGCTACGAGGTCGACGGCGCCGGGCGCGTGCAGTTCGCGGTCGCGCGGCTCGTGGGGAACTCGCTCGATTTCTTCGCCGTCAAAGTCGGCCGCTTCATCGCCGCGGTACCGGGCACGGTCTTTCGCGTCGATCTCACCGATCCGACCGCCGTGACGTTCAGCGTCTCGGAGGGGCGCGTCGCCGTGACGCGCGAGGTCTCGGTTCATTTGGATCGCGAGAACCGCAACGTCGAGGGCATCGTGATCAACGCATACCTCACGCCGAACGATCCGCCGCTGACCTACGGGCGCGCCCCCGAGCTCCTCCGCAGCTTCCGGGACGTGGCCGCCGCGCGCTCCACGTTCACGAAGGACCTCGAGTCCGCGCAGCAGGCGAGCGATCCGATTCTCACGATCGTCACGCGCCGGAATCTCGACGTGCTCAACGCGAGCGGACCGCCGCGCAGGCATTTCGCACCATGGAAGATCATCGGCGCCGCCGCCGCCGCGGCCGCTCTGGGACTCATCTTGAGCGGAGACAAACCCGGCCCTGCGACGCCGACGCCGACGCTGACGCCGCGCGAGCGGCGGCCGAACCCCAACTCCGTCACGCCGGCTCCGACGCGGGCGCCGTTCAGCCTCAGCGTGCCGCGGACCGCGAAGCCGTCGCCGACGCCTACGCCTCCGCCGTGGGGACTACGGTGAAAAGCGCGAGGTCGCGACGCGCGCGCTCGACACCCAGGCTTCGACGTCGTCCGTACGGCGCGGAATCGCCGCCGAGAGGACGTCGACGCCGGTCTCCGTGATCAGCACGTCGTCCTCGATGCGCACGCCGATGCCGCGGTAGCGCGCCGGCACCGTCAGATCGTCGAGCTGAAAGTACAAGCCGGGCTCGACGGTCAGCACCATCCCGGGCCGCAGCGCGCCGAACTTGTACGTCTCCGCGCGCGCCGCGGCACAGTCGTGCACGTCGAGGCCGAGCATGTGGCTGACGTTGTGCAGCGAGTAGCGCTTGTAGAACAGGTTCTCGTCGCGCAGCGCCTCGTCGGCGGAGGCGAGGATGCCGAGCTGCTCGAGGCCGCGCGCGAGCACGCGCATCGCCGCGCGGTTGGGTTCGAGAAATTCGTTGCCCGGCTTGCACCGTTCCAGCGCGGCGTCTTGCGCGGCGAGCACGAGCTCGTAGATCGCGCGCTGCTCGGGCGTGAACGTGCCCGAGATCGGCAGCGTGCGCGTGACGTCCGCGGTGTACAGCGTCTCCGCTTCGACGCCGGCGTCCAGCAGCAGCAGCTCGTTGTCGCCGATGGTGCGGTCGTTGCGGGTCCAGTGCAGCGTCGTCGCGTTCGGCCCGGTAGCCGCGATCGTCGTGTAGCCGACGTCGTTGCCGTCGACGCGCGCGCGCAGGTTGAACACGCCTTCGATCACGCGCTCGGTGTGCGCCGTGGGCAGTGCGCGCACGACGTCGTCGAATGCGGCGTGCGTCGCCTCGACGGCACGCCGCAGCTCGCGGACTTCGAGCTCGTCCTTGATCAGCCGCATCTCCGACAGAAACGTCGCGAATGCGCCGTCGCGCTCGGCTTGCATCGGCAGCGCCGCGTCGAGCGCCGGATCGACGCCGCGCAGCGCGCGGTATGGCCCCCGCGTCACGGCGGCGGCGAGATCGTCCTGAAACGCGCTGAGCGATTTGGTCGCGATGCCGTAGCGCTGCGCGGTTTGCGGCAAGCCGAGCCGCGGTCCCACCCACAGCTCGCCCTTCATGCGGTCGGTGTAGAACGTCGCGTCGGACTTGCCGGGGTTCGGCTCGCAGTAGAGCGTCGCGGCGTGGCCGCCGCCGCTCGGTTCCAGCACGAGGACGTTGTCGGGCTCGAGGTTGCCCGTGAGATAATAGAAGTCGGTGCCCGGGCGGAAGCGGTGGGTGGTGTCGTTCGCGCGCACCTTCTCGCGGCCGGTCGCCACGACGAGCGTCTCACCGGCGAACGCGGCCGACAGCGCCGCGCGCCGAGCCGCGAACCGCTCCACACCCTCGACCGGGCTGGCCGGCGACCCGGGCATGGCCGCCCAGCCCGTCATCATGAAGCGCAGCAGGTTCTCGGGGTTGTTGCTGTCGTGGGCGGCGGGGGCGGGCTGATCGCTCATGCTGCTGGATTCGGCGCCGTCGCGCCGCCCGCCCTCGGGGTGGTCCGGCGCCCTAGCTGCGCCGGCGGAGCACGTACTCATGATCCAGCCAGCGCACGCCGCCGATCACGTCGTCCGAACGCCGCGTGCGCGTGCGCGTAAAGCCGAGCCCCTCGATCAGCGCGATCGACCCCGCGTTGCGCTCGTCGATCACGGCATGAAGCGCGCCGACCCCGCCGTGCAGCAGGTGTGACGCCATCGTGCCGACCGCTTCGGCACCGAAGCCGCGGCGCTGGTGCGCCGGCAGCGTGAGATAGCCGATCTCCGCCGACGAGAGATCTTTCCACAGCGTCGCCTGCACGTAGCCGGCTGCCGCACCGTCGTCGCGGCGCACGAAAATCCAGTTGAACCAGTGCGCGAGCTCGTCGGTGGAATGGCCCGACGCGAGCCGTGCGTAGCGCGCGCGCAGCGACGCGGCGTCGCGCGGCGGCTCGTCGGTTTGGTACGCGTACAGCGACGGCTCGCGCAAGCCCTCGAACATCGCGTTCGCGTGATCGGCGCGAATCGGCTCGAGCAGCAGCCGCTCCGTCTCGAGCGGCACGAACAGCGCGGCGCCGCGCCGCCGCTCAGGCCGGCGCACGGACCTCGCGCGCGTACCGCTCCAGGAACGCGCGCGCGACGCTTTCGTGATCGACCACCGGCGCCGGATATCCGTGCCCGTCGAACAGCGGCAGCTCGAGCTGCGGTTCGCGGCGGGTGACGACGAGGTCGAGCAGCGCGGAGTCCGGCAGGCCCGCGAGCTCCGGGATCCAGCGGCGCACGTAGTGCGCGGACGGGTCGAACCGGCGCGCTTGTTTGAGCGGGTTGTAGATGCGCGGGTATGCCGCGAGATCCGCGCCGACACCGGCGATCCACTGCCAGTTTCCGGACGCGAGCGCGGGGTCGTCTTCGATCAGGTAGTGATCCCACTCGTCGCGGCCGACGCGCCAGTCGACGCCGAGATCGAAGCACAGAAACGACGCGGCGATCGCGCGCACGCGCGGGTGCATCCAGCCCGTCGCGCGCAGCTCGCGGATCCCGGCGTCGACGAGCGGATAGCCCGTGCGCCCGCTGCGCCACGCGTCGAGATGGCGGTGGGTGCGCGCGAAGGCGAAACCGCGCATCTTCTCCTGCAGCGGTTCCTCGCCGGCGGACTCGTGATACCACCCGAGCTGCAAGAAGAAATCGCGCTGCGCGAGCGACCGCAGGTAGAGCTTGAGCGACGTGCGCTCTTCGACCAGCAGAAACGGATCCGCGGCGCGCGCGCACGCCGCGCGCACGACCTCGCGCGCGGCGATCGTGCCGAATGCCAGCGCAGCGCCGAGCCGCGACGTGTCGCCCGCCGCCGGAACGTTGCGCGCGACGCCGTACTGCAGCGCGGGCCCCGCGAGAAAGGCCGTGAGACGCGCGCGCGCTTCGTCTTCACCGGCCGGTTCGTCGGCGCGCGCCTGCGCGCCGAACTCCTCGGGGATCGGCAACGGCTCGCTGGCGATGTCGACCGCGGCGAACGCCGCGCTGCCCGCGTCCTCGACGGGGACCAGCGTTCGCCAGCGCACGTGGTACGGCACGAAGGCCCGATAGCCGTCGCCGCGATGGTGGCCCGCGGCGGCGTCTTCGGGCGGCACGGCGGGTGCATCGTGCACGGGCAGCGCGCGCAGCCCGGCTTCCTCGAGCGTCGACTGAAGATCGCGGTCGCGGCGGATGCTCTTGGCGTCGTAGCCGCAGCTCCACCCCACGACGTTCGCGCCGACGGCGCGCGCGAGCGCGCGCAGCGCCTGGCCGGGATTGCCGCGCCGCACGATCAGCGCGCTGCCGCGCGCGCGCAGCGCGGCGTCGAGCGCGCGCACCGCCGCGCAGTAGTACGCCGCGCGGCGCGGCGACCGCCGCAGGCGCGTCAGCGACACGCTGTCGACGACGTGCACGGGCACGATCTCGCCGTGGCGTGCGGCGGCGGCCAGCCCGGCGTGATCGCTCAGGCGCAAGTCTCGCGAAAAGGCGAACAGCGCCCGCGCCATTACAGGCTTTGGACGTAGGCCGCGACGTCGGCGACGTCGTTCGCGCCGATCGTGTCCGGATAGAGCTTGGGCATCGGCGGCTGCGGGTCTCGGATCCACGCGACGGTCTGTGCGTAGTTCTTGCGGCTCTTCTCGTTCTTGAGGCTCGGACCGATGCCGCCTTCGGCGGCGTGGCAGCGGGCGCAGTTGGCGGCGAAGACGGTCTTCCCGTGGCCCGCGTCGCCCTGCGCGGTGCCGGAGACCTTGCTCATCGTCGTCGCGCTGCCGGCGGACGTGGCGCCGGGCGCCGCCGGCGCGGACGCGGACGTGGCCGTGGTGGTGGTGGTCGTCGACGACTGGTCGCCGCCTTTTGCGCAGCCGGCCGCGACGAGCGCCGCGATCGCAGCGGCGGCCGCAAGCACGATGGGCTTGAATTGCATGGTGGTCCTTTCCGGGCCGGGCCCGCTTAACGATTCCTTCACGCGGCGACGGGAGTTCGACCTCCCCGCTGCGTAGACGGACGGCGTGAGCCGTGTCTTCATCCGTTACGCGTTGCCGCGGGACGCCGACCGGCTCATCGCGGACGGCGTCGTGGGCGGTGCCGTCGCGAGCGGCGAGCCGTGGCCGCAGCGCGTGCAGAAGTGGCTCGCCGAACAGAAGGCGGGCCGCCGGCTCGTGCTCATCGCCGAAGATGTGTCGGGGCTGCTCGGCACGGTGCAGCTCGTGTTCAAGTTCCCCGAGGGCTACGCCGACCGCGAAGCGGCCAACGGCGTCGACGTCGCGATGGTCGAGACGCTGCGCACGCGCGCGGATGCGCCGCACGGCGTCGCGACGCAGCTCATCACCGACGTGCAGAACATCGCGCGCAAGCGCGGCGTCAAGACGCTCACGTTCTTGCTGGGGATGGGCGACAACCGCGGGATCGCGCAAGCGAAGTCGTGGGGCTTCGAAGAATTTCGCATCATGCCCGAACAAGGGCGGATGCTCGCGTTTTTCCGCAAGTCGATCGGGTGATCGTGCGCGTCATGCCGTGATGAAGCGCAGCGTGGCGTCGGTCCCGTACTTCGCTTCGAGGAAGATCGTCACGTAGCGAAACGACACGCCCTGCTTCGCCAGCGCGCCGAGCTGGTCGAACATGTCCTTGAGAACGGCGTCGTTCGCCGCACCGCCGGCGTTGCATCCGCCGACCTCGGACAGCGCAAAGGGCTTGCCCGCCCCTTTGCGGTGAAGGAAATAGTTCGTCATGTTCTTGATCGCGGCGGTGCGCTGTGACGGGCCGCCGATGTACCACGTGCCCGCGATCACGTCCACCAGGTCGCTGCCGGGCCAGAACTGCGCGATGGCGGGCTCGGGGAGATCCGCGCGAAGCGCCGGCGAGAACGAGAACAGCACTCCGGGCGCGTTCGCCGCGAAGATACGCCGGATCGTCGCGAACGTCGACTTGTAGGCCTTTGCGCGGTCGCCGAGCGGCAGCGCGGTGTCGTTCATCTCCGACGCGTAGCGGACGACGATGCCGAAGTGCTTACCGGCGGCGATCGCTTCGGCTTGCATCTCGGCGAGCTCCGCGGCGAGCTTCGCCAGCAGATCGGGGTGCGCCGCCGCCGCGTCGTAGAGATATTCTTTTCTGTTGTTGCGGCGAAACGTATCGGGTTCGAGCCCCAGCACGATCGTCTTGCGCGCCGCGGGGCCGTCGATCAGCCTGGACAGCAGATCGTCGAAGGCGGCGCGCTGCGTCGGATTCAACGCCGAATGCGTCTCGCTCTGCTGGAAGCCCGCGACGTTGGCGGCGTTGATCGCATAGTACTGGTTCGTTCCGTCCGGCTCGAACTTGTACTTCGTCTGCAACTCCTCCGGCGAAAGAATTTGATCGCCGTTCTTCCGGAAGACGAGCAGGTGCTCGACGTTCGGCGGTTTCACGGCCGCGAACTAGCCGCCGATCTCGCTGAACGCTCGCATCATCGACGCCGTTTCACCGAGCGCGAGGTGGTGCCGTTCGGGCTTGACGTGCATGGAGGCGCGAAGGATGTCGACGATCGCTTCCTCGCCGCCGCCGCTGCGCAGCGGCGTGCGCAGATCGATCATGTTGTCGCCGAACAAGCAGAGCTTGAGGCGGCCGTCGGCCGACAGGCGCACGCGGTTGCACGTTTCGCAGTAATCGTGCGCGAGCGGCGAGATGACGCCGACCGTGCCGGGCGCCCCATCATAAGCGAACGTTCGCGCCGGCCCGTTGCCGTGCGGGTTGGGCACCGGATGCAACGCGCCGAGCGCGCTCAGGCGTGTGAGGACTTCGTCGGAGGAGACCCAGGCGTCGCGCTGCAGCTCGACGTTTTCGGTCACCGGCATCACTTCGATGAAGCGGATGTGCACCGCGCGCTCGCGCGTGAGCTCGGCGAACGCTTCCAGCTCGTCGTCGTTCGCGCCGCGCATCACCACGCAGTTGATCTTCACCGGCGTCAGCCCGTTTGCGAGCGCCGCTTCGATCCCCGCGAGCACTTTGGCGAGGCCGGGGCGGCGCGCGATCGCCGTGAAGCGGTCGTCTTGCAGCGTGTCGAGCGAGACGTTCACGCGGCGCAGGCCCGCGGCCGCGAGTGCGGGCGCTTGTTCGGCGAGCAGCAGCGCGTTGGTCGAAAGCGCGATGTCGTCGATGCCGGGGACCGCGGCGATCATCGCGACCAGGCGCGCCACGTCGCGCCGGATCAGCGGCTCGCCGCCGGTGAGGCGGATGCTGCGCACGCCGATGCTCGCGGCCGCGCGCACGATGCTCACGATCTCCTCGTAGCTGAGGATGTCGGGCTTGGCGAT
>DASWRD010000112.1:0-29249 GCA_036403315.1 Candidatus Elarobacter sp. | reverse complement strand
CGCGCGCATCGACGTCGCGGCCCATGAGCCGCACGCGCACGGTCGGCGTCGCGCCGGCCGTGCCGAGCGGAAGGCGGTGGAGGAGCTGTTCTTGCGAGTCGCTCCACACCGCATCGCCCCAGCGCGCGCGCAGCGCCTTCTCGCACATCTCGAACGTGCGGAGATCTTGCTCGGCATTGAACTCCGCCGCGAGCCCGTACACGGTGCGGCGCTCGCGCAGCGCGCGCACGCCTTCGCCGTCCATCGGGCGAATCGCGTCGATCACGCGAAAGTCGTCCCAGGCGAGAAACTCGTGCACGTCGTCGAGCGCGCGCGGATTCGGCCAGAGCAGCTCGAGCACGTCGCTGAGCACGCGCTCGAACGCCCGCGTCGTGTGGTGGAAGTACACCGTCGCGAACATCATGTAGCGCGCGAGCACGAACGACTCGAGCGCGACGACGCCGCGCCCGTCCACGCCCAGTTGCGGGCGCCCGTCGACGTTGAGCACGCGCAGCGACTCGATGAGCTGCTCGGCGTCGTACGTGCCGCCCGCGACCCCGGTGAAGTACGAGTCGCGCAATAAGTAGTCCATGCGGTCCGCGTCGAGGTTCGGGCCGCTTACGAGCTCGCGCAGCACGGGGTCGGCGTTCGGGTCGCCGGTGATCAGTCCGAGCACGGCGTCCGCGTCGACGCCGATCGCGCCGAGCGGTTCGCGCAGCTCGGGGAGCCCGAGGATCGCCTGCGTGCGCAGCTCGTGCCGCACGCCGAGCACCGCTTCGCACGCGTGCGAGAACGGGCCGTGCCCGAGATCGTGCAGCAAGAGGCTCGCGCGCAGCAGCGTGCGCTTGTCGCGAAAATCGCGCTCGGAGTCGAACGCTTCGGGCGAGTGCACGCGCAGCGCGTCGAACGCACGCGTGCCGATCGCCAGCGCGCCGAGCGCGTGCGAGAAGCGCGAGTGCTCCGCCGACGGGAACGCCAGGTACGCGAGGCCGAGCTGCCGCAGGCGCCGCAAGCGCTGCACGGCGGGCGCGGCGAGCAACGCCGCCTCGCCCGCGTCGAGCTCGATGAAGCGGTGGATCGGGTCGTAGATGCGCTTGCGCCTGGGCGCATGGTTGTCGCGCGGCGCGTCGTACTCACGCGCCATGTCGATCGCTCGTGTGATCCTCGCGGTGGCTTCGTCGGCGGTGCTCCTCGGTGCGTCTGCACCGCAGCGGCTCGGGTACCCTCCGGCGCCGCCGCAGCCGGTCACCGACACGTACTTCGGCAGGCAGGTGGCCGATCCGTATCGCTGGCTCGAAGACGCCAATTCGCCGCAGACGCGCGCGTGGGCTGCGGCGGAGTCGACCCTCGCGACGCGCTTCATCCAGAGCCAGCCGGGATATGCGGCGTTGCGCGCGCGCGTCGAGACGCTGGCGAAGGGTTCGCCCTCGCGCAGCGGGCTGCAGATCGCCGGCGGCCGCTGGGTGTACCTGCGCCGCACGCCGCCCGCGCCGCAGGCGGTGCTCGTCGCGCGTGACGGCGCCGACGCGTCCGAACGCGTACTGTTCGACCCGGCCGCGTCGGCGACGGGCGCACCGCCGGCGATTCAGTCGGTGTACCTGTCGCCCGACGGATCGCGCGTCGCGTTCACCACGCAGGACGGCGGCAGCGAGCAGGAGACGTTGCACGTGGTCGAGGTGGCGTCGCGCACGATGCTCGGCGACACGCTGGCGCACGTCGGCGGCGGGACGACGCCGACCGCGCTCGCGTGGGACGCGAACGGCAACGGCTTCACGCACACCGCGCTGCCGCGCAACGCCGACGGCAGCTACGCGCGGAACGGCATCGTGCTGCTGCACCACGCGCTCGGCGACGATCCGGCGAACGACGCGTACGTGTTCGGGCGCGGGCTGTCGCCGAAGTCGGAGTATCATCTGGTGTCGGCGCGCGACGGCAGCGCGCTCGCGGCCGTCGTCGCCGACGGCGACGGCGTGCCGGCATCGGTCTACGTCCGGCGCGGCAACGGCGAGTTCGTGCAAGTAGCGACGCCCGCGGCCGGAATCGCCAGCAGCACGAAAGCAAATGCCGTGTTCCTCGGCAGCGTGCTCGCCGTCGTAGCGAAGGGACGCGCGCCGCGCGGCGCGGTGATCGGGATCGCGCCCAATCAAACGGTGGAAACGGGCACGACGCTCGTCGCCGCGAGCGATCCGGTGATCGACGACCTCGTCGCGATACCGGGCGGCTTCGCGACGCTCGACGTCGCGGGCGGCGACTCCGCCCTGCGCACGTTCGGCGCGGACGGTACGCCGCGCGGCAGCGTGCCGATCCCGGACGTCTCGTCGATCGACGAGCTCGCGGCGGACCCTACCGGCGCCGACGTGATCGTCGGTTATCAAAGCTACACGGCGCCGTCGCGCTGGTACCGCTACGACGCGGCGCGCAACGTGCTCGTGCCGACGGCGATCGGGCAGACGGCACCCGGCGACTTCTCGCAGGTGCGCGTGCAGCGCGTGCTCGTGCCGTCGCTCGACGGCACGGCGAAGATCCCGCTGGAGATCGTCAGCGGCCCCGGTGCTCGCGGCGCGCGCACGCCGACCATCCTCGGTGCGTACGGCGCGTACGGCAGCATCACGCGGCCGCGTTTCTCCGCGACATCGCTCGCATGGCTTGAACGCGGCGGCGCGCTGGCGTCGGCGATGATTCGCGGCGGCGGCGAGTACGGCGACGCCTGGCACCAAGCCGCACGCGGCGCGACGAAAACGGTGAGCGCCGACGATCTCGCGGCGTGCGCGAAGTGGCTCGGCGCGAACGGCTACGGCGATGCGAAGCACCTCGGGATCGCTGGCGGCAGCGCGGGCGGGTTCTTGATGGGGCTCGCGCTCACTCGCAATCCCGAGCTGTACCGCGCCGTCGTCAGCAGCGTCGGCATCTACGATCTGCTGCGGGTGGAATTGACGCCGAACGGCGCGTTCAACACCCCGGAGTTCGGCACGGTCACCGACCCCGCGCAGTTCCCGTGGATGCTCGCGCAGTCGCCGTACCACAACGTGCGCAAAGGCGTCGCATACCCCGCGGTGCTGATGACGACGGGCGAGAACGACCCCCGCGTCAACCCGTACAACTCGCGCAAGATGATCGCGCAGCTGCAAGCCGACTCATCGTCCCCGTACCCGATCCTGCTGCTGCAGAAGAGCGGCCAGGGCCACGGCATCGGCAACTCGTTCCAGCAAACGGTAGACGCCGCCGCGGAACGGTTCGCGTTCTTTTGGAGCCAGCTCTCAGGCTAGGGGCCGAGGTTTCCGAGCAGGCCGGCGGAAGAAAGGACGTTCACTCGACCGGAGGAGCTCATGAAAGATACGCCGATCGGCGAAGCCTTGCTCAAAGCGGGTGCAGCGATCATCCCGCAGCGGATCGTTCATCCGGAGGGCTCCGTCGACGAGGGCATCCAGCAGCAGCCGGTTGCGGTCGACTGCGACACGCGGCTGAAGAAGATCTACGTCTACACCGACAACGTGTTCACGCCGCAGAGCACGGCGGACTACCGCATCATTCGCGTGCAGACCGGCGCGTTCGATCTCACCGGCTACATCGACTTCACCCACGCGCGCCAGCAAGACCAGTTTCAGACGGAGATCCACGTGACGATGGCGCACGCGAGCAACGTCCTGCTGCAGCGGTCTGCGTTTCAAGGCGGAACGCTGGCGCCGATGAGCCAGTTCGCGCCGTCGATGTACATCTCGGGCAACCACATCGAGATCCTGATCCACCAGATGTACTCGCTCGACAACTTCGCGACCAAGGTTCCCCTGGCGTACCAGTTCATCGTGGAGTCCCGCTAGGCCGGAGCCGCCGGGGGCGGCGTCGAACGTACGTTCCGTGCGCATCGACGATGGGGTGAAGCGGGAAGTCCTCGCGCGCGCCGACATCGGCGAGGTGATCGGGGCATACGTCAGCCTGCGCAAACGCGGCAACGACCTGGTCGGGCTGTGCCCGTTCCACGGCGAGAAGTCGCCGTCGTTCCACGTGCACCCCGACCGCGGCTTCTTCAAGTGCTTCGGCTGCGGCGCGGGCGGCGACGTGTTCTCGTTCGTGCAGAAGCAGGAGAGCCTCGCGTTCCCCGACGCTTTGCGCATGCTGGCCAAGCGCTACGGCGTCGAGGTCGAGAACGAGGATCCGCGCGCCGCGCGCGCGCGCAGCGAGAAAGAAGCGATCTACCACGCGAACGACGTCGCGCGCGCGTTCTTTCACCGCATGCTGCTCGACCCGCGCGAAGGCGCCGAGGCGCGCGCGTACTGCGCGAACCGCGGCATCACCGACGCGACGATCGAGGCGTTCGCGCTGGGCTACGCACCGCGCGGGTGGGAGGCGCTCGGCGCGGAGCTGCGCCGCAACGACGTGCCTGTCGAGATCGCGCAAAAAGCCGGCTTGATCAAGGCCAACGACCGGAACGGCTACCGCGACTTCTACCGCGAGCGGCTGATGATTCCGACGTTCGCGACGACGGGCGAGACGATTGCGTTCGGCGGCCGCGCGCTCGACGGCCAGGAGCCCAAGTACATCAACACCGCGACGACGCCGGTGTACACCAAAGGCCGGTATCTGTACGCGCTCAACGTCGCGCGCCGTGCGGCCGCCAAGGACGACAGCGCGATCATCGTCGAGGGCTATCTCGACTGCATCGCGCTGCACCAGGCGGGCTTCACCAACGCGGTCGCCGTGCTCGGGACGGCGTTCACGCCCGAACAGGCGCGCGAGCTGCGCAAGGTCGCGTCGCGCGCGGTCCTGTGCTTCGACGCCGATACCGCCGGCATCGATGCGGCGCTGAAGTCCATCGAGACGCTGACCGCCGAGGGCGTCGCCGCGTCCGCGCTGCGCATCCCCGACGGCAAAGACCCCGACGAGTTCATCCGCCGCAACGGCGCCGACGCGTTCCGCGCGCTGCTCGCCAAGCCGATCGCGGCGACGCAGGTGAAGATCGACGCCGAGATCGACCGGCGCGGCGGCACGCTGGAGGGCGCGTCGCTCGCGCGGTGGGCGGAGGAGACGATTCGGCGCCTGTCCGCGCCTGCGGAGTGGGACAAGTTCCGCGTATACGCCGCCGGGCGGCTGGGGCTTTCGGTCGACGACCTGCGCAAGGCGCGGCTCGTGCTCAATCCGAGCCACTTCGCGCCGCGCGGCACGCAGGCGAACGCTTCGCGGCACATCACGCCGTCGATGCTCGAGAAGCCGTCGTTCGAGCGCGAGGTGCTCTGCGCCGTGCTCGACGAGCCGGCGCTGATCGCGGAGTACGCGGCGCGGATCCCGCCCGAGCGGTTCGACAGCGAGCGCTTGCGCCGCGTCTGGCAGCGCATGGTTGCGGAAGCTCGCTCGCTCGCGCAACCTTCCGACGTCTTCTCTTTGTTCTCAGAGGATGACGACGCGAGGAGCGTCCTGTTGTCGGTGGAGTCGGTAGAACGGCTCGCCGACTCCGAGGCGCGCCGCGCGAAGCTCGACCGGGTGATCGAGCGGTTCCAGCGCGACGACGACGCCCGCCGCTACAAGACGGTGGATGCGGAGATCACGCGGTTGTTCGAGGCGGGACTCGACATACCGGCCGCGCTTCGCGCTGAGCAGAACGCACTCGCATCGACACTGAAAAAAGGATAGGCCCTCCGCACCGAAAGGAGGTGAAGACCAGCATGGCACGCACGAAGAAAGCCGCGGCAGCGACCGCCGAAACTCCGCAGCTCTCGCTCGACGAGCAGATCAAAAAGCTGCTTGCCGCCGGCAAGAAGCGCGGCACGCTCACGTACGAAGAGATCAACGCCGTCTTCGACACCAACGTCGAAGAAGTGGCGCCGGAGCGCATGGACGACCTCCTCGAGGAGATCGCGTCGCTCGGCATCGAGATCGTCGAAGAGCAGGCGAAGGACGAAAAACCCGCGGACCGCGACGAGCCCGAAGAGCAGGCGATCCCCCCGGGTCTCGCGCTCGACGACCCGGTCCGGATGTACCTCAAGGAGATCGGTCGCGTGCCGCTGCTGTCGATGGACGACGAGCGGCGCCTCGCGATGGCGATCGAGTCCGGCGAAAAGGAAGCGCTCAAGAACGGCACGGCCGACAACGCCGTCGTGTTCCACGGCGAAGACGCGAAGCGCAAGCTGACCGAAGCGAACCTACGGCTCGTCGTGTCGATCGCGAAGAAGTACGTCGGCCGCGGCATGCTGTTCCTCGACCTCATCCAAGAAGGCAATCTCGGGCTCATCCGCGCGGTGGAGAAGTTCGACTACCGCAAGGGCTACAAGTTCTCCACGTACGCGACGTGGTGGATTCGCCAAGCGATCACGCGCGCGCTCGCCGATCAGGCGCGCACGATTCGCATCCCGGTCCACATGGTCGAGACGATCAACCGGCTCATCAAGATCAGCCGCCAGCTCTTGCAAGAGTTCGGCCGCGATCCGACGGTCGAAGAGATCGCCAACGAGATGGGGCTGACGCCCGAGAAAGTTCGCGAGGTCATCAAGATCTCGCAAGAACCGATCTCGCTCGAAACGCCCATCGGCGAAGAGGAAGACTCGCACCTCGGCGACTTCATCGAAGACCAGGAAGCGGTCGCGCCGGCGGAAGCCGCGTCCGTCATGCTGCTCAAAGAGAAGATGCAGGACGTGCTCAAGAACCTCACCGAGCGCGAGCGCAAGGTGCTGGTGCTGCGCTTCGGCCTCGAAGACGGCCACCAGCGCACGCTCGAGGAAGTCGGCCAGGAGTTCGGCGTCACGCGCGAGCGCATCCGCCAGATCGAAGCGAAGGCGCTGCGCAAGCTGCGGCACCCGAGCCGCGGCAAAGCGCTCAAAGACTACTGGTCCAACGAGTAGCTACATCGGGTCGTCTTCGCCCTTGCCCGCGTGCGGGCTCGGAACGACGTTCGGGTTCTTCTCGGCGAACTGGCCCAGCGGGTTCGGCACGACCCACACCGACACGTCGTAGATCGCCGGATACAGAAACACCGCCGCGACGCTCGCCGCGTCCTTGACCGCGCCGGCTTTCACCAAGCCGTCCGCGGTGGGGTGCTCGACGTCGCCGACCGTCGCGTACTTCTTCGCGCCGACGGCTTTGCCGTACACGCACTTGTTCGTCGCCTTCTCGCACGTGACGTAGTGCACGTGCGCGCCGATGCTGATCACGCGCTTCGGATCCACGCCGAGGATCGACGGCCGCTCGGGCTTGGGCGCCGGCGTCGCCTCGGCGTCGCGGCGAACGCTGTAGTCGGCGCCGACCAAACGGCCCTTCACGTCGTACCAGAGCTGCGCGGGAACGCCGGGGTCGGTCGAGTTCCACGCCTTCGTGTTCGCGTAGCTGATCGCGCCCGTCTCGTCCTCGTTGGTGTAGCGAACGTAGCCCGCTTGTATCGCGGCCTGCGGCGTCGGATACCGCTTGGGCAGATCGCGCATGATCTTCGCGAGGAACGCGGCTTCGGCGGCGCTCGGCGCGGGGGCCGCGGTCGGCGCAGCGGCGGGCGACGCATCGGCCGCGCGCGCCGGGGTCGGCAGCGCCAGTGCCGCGAGTGCGAGTGCGAGCAGCAAGGACGAACGGCGGCGCATCATGCGCTCGCCGTTCGCGTTCGTCAGGCCGGTATCTTCGTCGCTGCGGGCGCCGGCGTATCCGGCGCGGCGGGTGGGGCCGTGGGATACGGGGTCGGCGCCGGGGACGGTTTCATCGGATTTCGCGGCGCGGCCGTGCGCGCCGGGGTCGGTGTGTACATCGACGCCGGCTGATCGCCGGAGAGGCCGAACGGGAACGGAACGCGGATCGACACGCGGTCACCGAAGTTGTCGACCTCGGCCAGCGTCCGCGCCTCGATTTGCGCCCCAGCCGCGAGCGGCGGGACGATCGGGACGAGCGGTTTCACGGGCAGCAGCCCGGCGCTGATGGAGAAGCGGTCGAGGACGAACGCGGCGACGCGTTTGCCGTCCGGGCCCGTGGTGCCGCCGACGAGCAGACGGGCCCGCGTCCCCGCCGGAGCGAGAACGGTGCCGTCGAGCGTCAGGGCGTCACGGAGATGCACCGAGACGACGTCGCCTTCGCGACGGCCGGCGTCCAGGTTTGCATCGGTGACGAAGACGACCGCGCTGCCCGTGGGCAGCACGTGCTGTGGCCGGGACTGAGCGGTCGCCCACGTCGCAGTAAGAAGAAGGAAGGCCGTCGCGGTGACGGCCGTCCGGCGGATGCCGAGCAAGCCGTTTAGCTTGCTTTCTTCTGCGCTGCCTCGGCGGCTTCAGCCGCGGCCTTCTTGCCCTGTTCGATCAAAGCTTTGACCTTCTGGCCGCCCTTTTGACCGATCGTCTCGTAGAACTCCGGGCCGTACCGGTCGCGCGTCGCCTCGCCGCCCTTTTTGCCGCCCTTCTTGCCGATGGCTTCGTAGAAGGCGTGGCCATGGGCTTTCTTGGTGGCTTGGCCGCCCTTGCGCCCGATCATCTCGTAGAACTCGGGGCCGTACTTTTTCTTGACGGTCTCGCCGCCTTTTTGGCCGGCTTCGCGGACGCTCATGCCGCTTCCGGGCTTCTTCGCTTCTGGGGTGGACATTGGTGGGGGTGAACCTCGTGGAAGGAAATCGACCTATCTCAGTAACGTAAGCGATCTCATGGAAGTTGTCGGCGGGAGCATCGCTTACTATAAGGTTCGGGCAGTCCATGCCCTCGCGGGGGTCGTCGCCGCGGTGGCCATACTTTCGCCGGTCGGGGCGGCTCCGGGGGAGCAGCCGGGGTACCGGAGGTTGGTAGAGCTTGAGAGCGCCCGGACGTTCTCCGACGAGCTGACCGCGGCGCTGGCGTCGGGTGACGCCGGGTTGGCGGGGCGGGCGGCGCTGGCGCTCGGAAGGACCGAAGATTCCCGCGCGGCCGGACCCCTAAAGAACGCGACCGCGGCTAAGGACGTTTCGCTCCGTGCGCTGGCGATGTACGGATACGGTCTCTTGGCCGCTAAGAACCCCATTGAAACCGAGACGGTTGCTAAGGCGCTTGCCGACCCGGCCGGGCCGGTCCGGATCGCGGGGGCCGACGCCGCCTGGCGGGCCCAAGCCGCGAAGCGTCCCGGGGCCGCCGGACTCGGGCGCATGCTGGCGGCGCTGGCCGCGCGCGATCCCGATCCGATCGTACGGGGTCGGGCAGCGACCGCGCTGTTCGCGTGGAGCGACGCCGCGGACCGAACGCAGATCGGGCGGCAGCTCGTGGCCGCGTTCGTGCGCGAGAAGAACACGACGGTGCGGTGGCACGAAGCGTGGACGCTGCGCCGCGCGTTCGCGACCGCCGTCGATCCGGCGACGATCCGGGCGGGCCTGGCGGACCGCGACGAGCTCGTGCGCATCCAGTTCGCCGACCTCGTCGCGCGGCGGAAGCAGCCGCAGGCGATCGCGCAGATGCAGCCGCTGCTGAAAGACCCGTCGTGGCGCGTTCGCGAGCAGGCGTACGAGACGATCAAAGTGCTCGCCGGGTTACAGCGCACCGATCACCTCGGCGCGATCCCCGCCGAGATCGAGACGCCGGCGCCGTCGCCGCAGAACACCGAATCGCCGCAGACGCGATTCGCCGGCGTGAGGCCTCCGATCAAACCGGTTCCGGAGGACGCGCGCCTCGACGTCGCACTGCGTGCGGCGACCAGCCCGCTGATGGACGGACCGATGCCGGGGCCTCATCCGCGCGTTCGCATCGGAACCACCAAAGGAACGATCGTCGTGCGGCTCTATCCCGAGTGGGCGCCGCTGACCGTCGCGAACTTCCTGAACCTCGTCGATCGCGGTTATTACGACAAGCTGCGGTGGTTTCGCATCGTGCCCGACTTCGTGGTGCAGACCGGGGATCCGAACGACAACGGCGAGGGCGACGCCGGCTACACCATCCCCGCGGAAGAGAACCCGCTGGAGCAGCGCTCGGGCGTGATCTCGATGGGGCTGAACTATACCGATCCGCCGAACGCGCACGCGATCCGCGACTCGGCGGGCACGCAGTTCTACATCACGCTCTCGCCGCAGCTGCACCTCAACAAAGATTTCACCGTATTCGGCGAGATCGAAAGCGGGTTTCCCACGCTGGGGCGTTTGATCGAGAGCGATCGCATGACGAAAGTCGAGCGGTTGGCGGACGGCTAGCGCTGCAGCATCGATCGTAGCGCGAAGAACGCGTTTTCTTTTCTTTCGGTGATTCTCCGGTAGAAGTAGCCGGCCCAGTGCGTTCCGTAGGGGACGTAGATTCGGACCTTGTAGCCTTCGTCGACGAGGCGGCGCTGCAGCTCCGGGCGGACTCCGTACAGCAGCTGGAACTCGAAGCGGTCGTGGCCGATGCCGCGCTCGCGCGCGAACGTCTCGACCGCTTCGATCAGGCGCGGGTCGTGCGTTGCGATGCCCGGATAGTTGCCGCGCTCCAGCAGCGCTTCGGCGGAGCGCATGTAGTGGCTGCGGATCGCCGCCATGTCTTTGTACGCGATCTCCGGCGGCTCGCTGTAGGCGCCCTTGCACAGGCGGACGCGGGCGCCGAGCTCGATCGCGTGCTCGACGTCGGCCGGCGTGCGCTTGAGGTAGGCTTGCAGGACGGGCCCGACGTTGTTCGTTTCGGCGAACGCGCGTTCGAACACGCGCAGCGTCGCGTCGGTGACCGCCGAGCCTTCCATGTCGATGCGAACGAACGGATCGTGGTTGTGCGAGGCGCGTTCGACGACGGCACGGAGGTTGTCGAGCGCGAAGTCTTCGTCGATCAGCAAACCCATCGCGGTCAGTTTGACCGAGACGTTCGTTTCCACGCCGCGCGCGCGGATCGCGTCGAGCAATTCGAAGTAGGCGTCGCGCGTTCGCTCGGCCTCCGCGCGCGCCGTGACGTCCTCGCCGAGGAAGTCGAGCGTGGCGCTCATCCCTTGCGCGTTGAGCGCGGCGACGGCGTCCATCGCCTGGGCCGCGGTCTCGCCGGCGATGAACCGCTTGGCGAGAAAGAAGAAGCGCTGCTGGAATGCGGGGGTTTGGATCACGTCGAGGACTGCCACGGACCGGCGGCTTCGGCATGAGAGCGCGGCGCCCCCGGGGTACCACCCGATGGTGACCGCCTACGCCTTTTCAGCCACATTTCGCTCACCCCGTAGGCGAGGGACCGCCGATCCCGGAAGCGTCGTGCATGGTTTGGCGTGTCCTCGTCGCCGACGACGACCCGGAGATCTGCACGCTCATCAAGACGATCCTCGCGCGGGGACCGTACGACGTCACGGTCTGCAGCGACGCCGAGAGCGCGCTCGTCCACATCGGCAAGGACGAGCCGTACCACATCGTGATCAGCGACTTCATGCTCCCGGGGATCTCGGGCATCGACTTGATCGCGCAATTGCGCCAGAACCCCGCGACGGCGCGCTTGCCGATCGTGATGATCAGCGGCCACAACAACTACGCGATGGACGAGCGCGCGAGATCGGCCGGCGCGAACGCGTTCCTGAACAAGCCGTTCACCGCGATGCAGCTGCGCACCACCGTGCAGCTGCTGTTGGCGCACCCGCTCTCCGTGCCCGGCGCATCGTAGCGTTCGCCCCGCAGGCTGACGCATGACCCTCACGGCGTTCTTCAAGGTCCTCTTCGTCGCGCTGTCGCTGGGGCTCGACGTGTTCGCCGTGTCGGTCGGCGTCGGCATGAAAGCCAACGACGTCGCGGTGAAGGTTCGCATCGGTGCCGCGTTCGCGATCGCCGAGGTGAGCATGACCGTGCTCGGCGTGCTGATCGGCCAGGCGGCGGGGAAACTTCTCGGTGACACCGCCGGCTATCTCGGCTTCGCGGCGCTCGTCGGCGTCGGCGTGTACATGATCTACGAATCGATGCGCGGGACCAAGGAGGGTGGCGGCTTCGATCTGTCGCGCGGCTTCGGGCTGCTCCTGGGCGCGCTCTCGATCAGCCTCGACTCGCTGGGCATCGGCTTCTCGATCCTCTACATCGGCGTGCCGCTCGGCATCAGCCTCGTGTTCATCGGCGTCACGTCGGTCATCTCGACGACGCTCGGGCTCGCGCTCGGCAAACGTCTCGGCGCCGTAGCCGAAGAGCGGGCCGCGCTGTGGGCGGGCATCGTGCTCATCCTCACGGGCGTAGCGTTTGCCGGGCTCAAGTTCTTCCACATCGGCGCCTGAGGCGCTGTACGCGCTCGCAACGGCGGCGGCGCGCAGCGTCGTCGTCGTCGGCACCGCGAAGAACGCCGGCAAGACGACGACGTTCAACGCGCTGCGTGCAGTCGCGGCGCGCCGCGGCGTCGCGATCGCGGTGACGTCGATCGGGCGCGACGGCGAACCGTCCGATGCGCTCGACGGCGAGCCGAAGCCGCGGGTGCGGCTCGTGCCGGGGACGATCGTGGCGCTGCCCGCGGGGCTGGTTCCGCGCAGTCCCGCGCTCGCGATCCTCGGCGCGGGCGCGCCGAGCGCGCTCGGTCCGATGGTGTTCGCGCGCGTCGTGCTGCCGACGACGTGCCAGATCGCGGGACCGCCCGCGGCCAGCGCGATGCGCGCGACGATCGAACGGCTGCGCGGTCTCAGCACCGGACCGGTGTTCGTCGACGGCGCGATCGACCGCGTCGCGGCGCTCGCGGGCGGCGGCGACGCCGTGATCGTCGCGACCGGCGCGGCGAGCGGCGCGACGCTCGCACGCGTCGCCGCGGTCGCGGCGGACACGGTCGCGCGGCTCATGCTTCCCGGGCGCGATCCGCTGCGCGAGCGTGCGCGCGTGATCTTCGTCGCGGGCGCGCTCGACGCGCGCGATGCGGAGGAGCTGCTCGCGGACGCGTGCGGCGCGACGGTCGTCGTCGAAGACCCGACGCGCATCGCGGTGCGCGGCGCGCTGTTCGCGCAACTGCGCGCGGCGGTCGACCTGCGCTGCGAGCGGCCGCTGCGCGTGGTGGCGTGCACGACGTCGCCGGTCGGGCGCGATTCGGCGCTTGCGCCGCGCGCGCTCGTCAAGGCGGTCGCGCGCGCGACGGGGTTGCCGGCGTTCGACGTCGTCGCGGACCTCGCCGCATGAATGCGTTCACCGCCGACGCGATCACCGAGGAGCGCATCGGGCTGGCGTGGCTGCGCGCCGCGCTCGCGCCGGTGGGCGCGTTCGGGCGGCGGCACGACGATACGGCGCCGCCGTACGGTCCCGGCGACGAAGGGCGCGCGCACGCCGAGATCGCGGAGGTCGTCGCGCTCGCGCAGCGGCTGGACGGCGACGGCGTTACCCGGCTGCGCGCCGCGCTCCGCACGGTGCCCGAAGCAACGCCGATCGTCGCGCGCGCGCGCGCCGGCGATTCGCTCGGCGACGTCGACTTCTACGAGCTCGGGCGCTTCGTCGACGCGCTTGCCGCGCTGGCGCACGCATGGGACGCGGCTACCGTCCACGATTCACGATCCGGCCACAAGAACGATCCCGTCCCCCACGGTGACGCCGTCGATGACGCTGACCGCGCGTCGCAGCGGCGGCCGCCCGAGCTCGACGCGCTGCGCGCTGTGCTCGCACCCGGTCGTGACAGCGGCGGATTCTATTTGGCGGACGCGTTCGCACCGGGTTTGCGCGCGGCGCGCGCGGCGCTCGTCGAGGCGGAGGCCGAGGCCGATGCGCGGCGCGAGGCGATCGCCGGGCGCGTGCGTGACGCGATCGGCGTCGATCCCGTCGGGGACGAATTCGTCGTGCTGCGCGACGTCTACGACGGACCGCTGCCGGACGGCGTGCGCGTCGTGCGCGAGACGCCCACGTACCGAACCGCGGTGATCGGCGTGCTGTCGCCCGAGCGCGATGCCGCGCTCGCGCGCTTGGCGGACGAAGAAGAAGGTGCACGGCGCGCGCTCGCCGAGGGCGTCGCGCGCGAGGCGACCGCGGTGGCCGATGCTGCCGTCGCGCTCGGCGCGCTCGACCACACGCTGGCGCGCGTGGCGTTCTCGCAGCGCTGGGGCGGCTGCGTGCCCGCGTTCGGGAGCGGCGGGATCGCATTCACCGGCGCGACGTTCGCACCGCTCGCCGAAGCGCTCGGCGCGCGCGGCCATCGCTACACGCCGCTGTCGCTCGACCTGCGCGGCGTCGCGGTTCTGACCGGACCGAACATGGGCGGCAAGAGCGCCGCGCTCGCGACGACCGGTTTTTTGTGCGCGTGCGTCGCGCTCGGCGTCCCGCCGCCGGCGCGCGCGGTCGCGCTCTCGCTGCTCGACGCGATCGTCTGGATCGGCGGCGAAGGTGCGCAGGACCGCACGCGCCTGCTGTCATCGTTCGCCGCCGAGGTCGTGCGGGCACGCGATACGCTCGCGATCGCATCGCCGCGCACGCTGGTGCTCGTCGATGAGTTCGCGCGCACGACGGGTCCGCGCGAAGGCCGCGCGATCCTGGTCGCGTTCGCGGAAGCGCTGCGCGAGCGCGGCGCGCTCGCGCTCGTCGCGACGCATTTCGACGCGGTCGCGGACGCGGCGGGCGCCGCGCACGTGCGAATCGCCGGCCTGCGTGCGCGCGCGCTCGACGCCGTGCAAGCGAACGACCTCGACGCGGCGCTCGATGCGATCAACGCCGCGATGGATTATCGCATCGTCGGCGCACGCGAAGGCGATACCGTCTCCGACGCGCTTGCGCTCGCGCGCCTGCTCGGCCTCGACGCGCACGTCGTCGCGCGCGCGCACGAGCTCAACGACGCGCTATAGGCCCAGCGCCAGCGAATCGGCGCGCGGGTCGCTGCCGCCGGCCAGCGTGCCGCGCTCGCGGTCGATCACGATCGCGTGCGCGTGGCCCATCGCGTTCTCGAACGGGCCGAGCGCTTCGACGACGTGTCCGCGGCGTTTCAAGCCCGCGACGATCTCGTCCGGCATGCGCGACTCCACCAGCACCGTCTCCCCCGGCTTCAGATCCGGGCGTTCCGTGAGCGTGTGGCGCCCGTAGACCCAGCGCGGATGGTCGAGCGCGCGCTGCACGTCGAGCCCGCGGTCGACGAGCTGGTGCAAGAACTGCAGCAGGATCTGCGGCTGGCCGTCGCCGCCCATCGTGCCGAACACGATCTCCGGCGAGCCGTCGCGCAAGAACATCGGCGGTGACAGCGTGTGCACCGGACGTTTCGCGCCTTCGTACACGTTCGGGTGTCCCGGCTGCGTCGAGAAGTACGCGCCGCGGTTCTGCAGCACGACGCCGGTGTTCTCCGCGACGATGCCCGAGCCGAAGTTCATGTAGAGGCTCTCGATCAGCGATACCGCCATGCCGTCCTCGTCGACGACGCACAGGAAGACCGTGCCGCCGCGATCGGGGAGCTCATCGCGCGCTGCGGCGCGCTCCGGATCGATCGATGCGCGCAGCGCGCGCAAGCGCTCCGGCGAGAGCTCGCGCTCGATCCCCGTCGGCCCGAACGCCGGATCGCGGAACGTCGCGTCGCGGATCGCCGTCGCGCGCTTCATCGCCTCGACGCCCAGGTGGTGCCACAGCGGCTCGTCCGCGGCGCCGTCGCCGGCGAGCATGCCCGCGCCGAGCAAAAGACATGCGCCTTGCGAGTTCGGCGGGTGCGTCAGCAGCTCGCCGCCGTTCCACGCGATCGTCAGCGGCGTCGTCTGCTCGGTGCGGTGCGACGCGAGATCGTCGAGCGTCATCGCGCTGCCGCCGCGCTGCAGCGTCGCGACGATGCGTTCGCCGACGCGCCCGCCGTAGAACGCGTCCGCGCCGCCGCGCCGAATCGCGCCGAGCGTGTCGGCGAGGTCGGTGCTGCACAGGCAGTCGCCGGCGCGCGGCACGCCGTCCTTGAAATAGATGCGCGTTGCTTCGGCGTCCCGGCGCAGCATCGGTTCGTTGAGCGCGAAGTAGTTCGCCACCACGTCGGTCGCGGCGAATCCGTTGCGCGCGTAGTGCTCTGCGGGCCCGAGCAGCTCGTCGAGACCGAGCGTGCCGTGCGCGTTCGCGACGTCTTCCCACGAGCGCACCGCACCGGGCACCGACACGCTGAGCGCGCCGCGCTGCGGGAGCACGCCCTGCGGCAAGCGGTCCAGCGATGCGCCGCGCGGCGTGCGGCCGCTGCCGTTGTACGACACGGTGCGGTCGGCGCTCGCGTCACGCACGACGCGGCTCGGATCGTGGACGATCCAGAACGCGTCGCCGCCCAGTCCGCAGCTCGCGGGATACACGACCGCGAGCACGCCGTTCGCGGCGATCGCGGCGTCGACGGCGTTGCCGCCGCGGCGCAGCACCGCGACGCCGGCCGCCGTGGCGAGCGCGTGCGGCGACGCGACCATCGCCCGCGTGGAGCGCGCGATTGCGCGCGTCGGGCGCAAGCCCGCAGCGGTCTCGTTCATCACGGTCGCGGACGCGCGAGCAGCGCTGCGGCGACGAGGCAGGGTCTCATCCCGCAGTTCCTCACCTGGCGACGGGGGAACGGAACCGTTCTCTCCGTAGCGGAAGAGGCCATGCCGGAAGGAGGCACGATGCAGGCACCCGAGGGCGCGCCGCCCCACAAGATCTTCGTTATCCGCCACGGCGAAAAGCCGCCGCCCCTCGGGCCGCCGGCCGGCATCAAGGAGGACGGGCGCCACGACGATCATTCGCTGATCGTCCGCGGCTGGCAGCGGGCGGGCGCACTGACGAGCTATTTCTGCTACCCGCGAGACGGTGCGATCGAGTGTCCGACCAAGGTGTATTCTCCGCCGAAGCACGGAAAGGCGGGCGATCACGGCCGGCCATTCGAGACGCTCATGCCGGTCGCCGCGAAGCTCAACGTGGAGATCGATTGCCGTTTCACGCTCGACGATGAGCCGCAGCTCGTCGCGGACGTGCTCTCGCGCAGCGGCGTCGTGCTCATCGCGTGGGAGCACAAGCGCATCCACACGATCGCCAACGCCATCCTCGGCGACGCGACGACCGCGCCGCAAGCCTGGCCGGACGACCGGTTCGACGTCACGTGGATCTTCGAACGCGACGCGTCCGGCCGGTACCGTTTCGATCAGCGTCCGCAAATGCTGCTGGCCGGTGACCGGCCGGAGGTGATCCCGACATGAAGCGTGCTCTCATCATCCTCTTCGGCACGGCGCTGGCGCTCGCACCGGCGGCGCTGCGCGCGGCGGACCCGCCGGGGACCACGGTCACGATCTCGCAAGGCGTCGACGCCGACACGCTCAACCCGCTGCTGACGACGATCACGCCCACGTTCAACGTCACCGATCAGATCTACGACCGCCTCGCCGACCGCGGCTCGAAACCGGGCGAGCTGATCCCGCTGCTGGCGACGTCGTGGAAGCGCATCAACCCGACCACCGAAGAGTACAAGCTTCGCCACAACGTCGTGTTCTCGAACGGCGATCCGTTCACGAGCGCCGACGTGCGCTTCTCCGTGGACTGGATCAGGAACCCGGCGAACAATTCCAAGCAGACGCCGTACATCCGCGACATCGACCGCGTCGAGACGCCCGATCCGTATACGGTGCGATTCGTCTCGAAGACGCCGCTCGCGATCCCGCCGGGGCAGCAGAATTTGTTCCGTATCGTCGACGCGAAATATTTTCAAGCGAGAGGCAACGCGTACGTCGGCGAGCACCCGATCGGCACCGGTCCGTACGTGCTGCGCGAGTGGCGCCGCGACGACCAGACCATCATGGACGCGAACCCGAAATGGTGGGGCGGCAAACCGAAAGTCGACCACGTGATCTTCAAGGCGATCCCCGAAGCCGCCGCACGCGTCGCCGCGCTGCGCACCGGCGCCACCGATCTCATCACCAACGTGCCGTCGCAGTACCAAACGCAATTAGCCGGCGGCCAGAACACGAAGCTCGTCAGCACGCGCAGCGGGCGCCAGCTGTTCATTGCGTTCAACACGCTGCAGCCGGGCCCGCAGCAGAACAAGCTCGTGCGCCAGGCGCTCAACTACGCCGTCGACGTGCCGTCGATCGTGAAGAACGTGCTCGGCGGCCGCGGCTACGAGCTGACGTCGCCGTTCCCGCCCAACTACTTCGGCTACGATGCGAGCGTCCCCGGTTACAAGCACGACGTTGCGAAGGCGAAAGAGCTGCTCGCAAAAGCCGGCTTTCCCGACGGCAAAGGCTTGTCGCTGGTGGTCAACGCGCCGATCGGACGGTACAACCGCGACCGCGAGGTCGCGGAAGCGATCGCCGGGCAGTTGAAGTCGGTCGGCATCGACGCGACCGTGCGCGCGCAGGAATGGATCTCGTACGCCGATCAGAACAACCGGCGCGCGCTGACGCCGCTGTACGAGCTCGGTTGGAACCAGCCGTCCGCCGATGCCGACGGTATCGTGACGTCGCTGTTCATGTCGACGGGCCCGACCTCGACCTACAGCAATCCCGAGGTCGACAAGCTCGCAGATCAAGCGCGCGCGGAGCTCGACCCCGTCAAGCGAAAGGCGCTCTACAAGAAGATGGCGCTGATCCTGCGCGACGATCCGCCGTGGATCGTACTCTTCCAATACGAAGATCTCTACGGGACGTCCAAGCGCCTGCACTGGCAGCCGCGCGGCGACGAGTCGATTCGCGCCGTCGAGATGACGGTGAGCTGACGACTTGACCGCCTACCTCGGACGGCGCGCGATCGGCGCGCTGTGGGCGCTGATCGGCGTCGCGGTCGTCGTCTTTCTCATCCTGCACATGACGGGCGATCCGGCGGCCGTGATGATGCCGCCGGAGTCGACGCGCGCGGAGATCGACGCGTTCCGCCACGCGCAGGGATTCGACCGGCCGCTCATCGTGCAGTTCGCTTCGTTCGCGGCGTCCGCGGCGCACGGCGACTTGGGCTTGTCGATGCGGCACCAGGAGCCGGCGATGGGGCTCGCGCTGCAGCGGCTTCCGGCGACGATCGTGCTCGCGAGCTGCGCGTTCGCGATCGTCGCGCTGATCGGCGTCCCCGCGGGCTTGCTGTCGGCGCTGCGCTCGCGCACGTGGATCGATTACGCCGCGCGCGTGATCGCGCTGATCGGGCAGA
This sequence comes from Candidatus Elarobacter sp., assembly GCA_036403315.1. Taxonomy (GTDB): domain Bacteria; phylum Vulcanimicrobiota; class Vulcanimicrobiia; order Vulcanimicrobiales; family Vulcanimicrobiaceae; genus Vulcanimicrobium. The sequence goes on along the minus strand of DASWRD010000112.1, from coordinate 10,387 downwards.
GCGCGCCGACGTACTGGATCGGCCTGATGCTGATCCTGCTGTTCGCGGTGCGGCTGGGCTGGGTGCCCGCGAGCGGGATCGGCGATTGGCGCAATCTCGTGCTCCCCGCCGCGACGCTCGGGTTCTTTTCGACCGCGAAGATCATGCGGCTGACGCGCGCTGCGATGCTCGAGGTGCTCGCTGCGGATTACCTGCGAACCGCGCGCGCGAAAGGACTGACCGCGCTGCGCGTGTCGCTGGGACACGGTTTGCGCAACGCGTGGCTGCCGATCGTGACGCAGCTCGGCGTCGAGCTCGGGACGCTGTTGTCGGGCGCGATCATCACCGAGACGGTGTTCGCGTGGCCCGGCGTCGGGCGGCTCGCGGTGCAGGCGGTGTTCGAGCGCGACTTCCCCGTCGTCGAATCGGTCGTGCTGTTGACGGCGACGATTTTCGTACTGCTGAACCTCGTCGTCGATCTGCTGTATGCGGTGCTCGACCCGCGCATTCGGTACGCATAGATGACGACCGCGGTCGCCGGCGCCGCAGCGGCGCACGGCGACGTCGATTCGATCACGTCACGAGCGGCCGCGCTGCGCAAGCTCGCGCAGGACCCCGCCGCGGTGATCGGCGGAATCATCGTGGTGATCGTCGTCGTGTGCGCGGTGTTCGCGCCGCTGATCGCGCGCGGCGACCCGAACGCTCAGGACCTCACGTCGACGCTCGTACCGCCGATGTGGATCGCGGGCGGCGTGCACGCGCACCCGCTCGGCACCGACAACCTCGGCCGCGACGTGCTCACCCGCATTATCTGGGGCGCGCGCGTGTCGGTGATCGTCGGCATCTCGGTCGTCGCGATCGGCGGCTCGATCGGCGTGACGGCGGGCCTGCTCGCCGGCTATCGGCGCGGCTGGGTCGACGCGGTCATCGCGCGCATCACCGACGTCCAGCTCGCGTTCCCGCTGGTGCTGCTGGCCGTCGCGATCGTGGCCGTCGTCGGCCCCGGCTTGTGGACGGTGATCGCGGCGATCGGCCTCACGTCGTGGGTGCAGTACGTGCGCGTCGTGCGCGCGGAAGCGCTCAGCCTGCGCGAACGCGAGTTCGTCCTCGCCGCGCAAGCCGCCGGCGCAACGACGACGCGCGTAATCGGGCGCCACCTGCTTCCGAACGTCGCCTCCGCGGCGATCGTCCTCGGCACATTCGAGATCGCCCGCGCGATCGTGCTGGAATCATCGCTATCGTTCCTAGGCCTGGGCGTCCCACCAACCACGCCATCCTGGGGCGGCATGCTCGCCGACGGCCGCCAGTATCTGGACACCGCGTGGTGGACCGCACTGTTCCCGGGTCTCGCCATCATGATCGCGGTGATGGGCGTGAATCTGCTGGGTGACGGCTTGCGCGACGCGCTGGACCCAGCGTCGAGGTGAACAACCGCTGAGTCCGGCCCGGCGGGCAGGGCGCTCCTGCTGCCGCGCAAAACTCGCGTCGAACCCGGCTAGGGCGGGAGGCGCGAAGATGGGTTTCTATCGAGCGGCGGTTGCACTCGTTTCGGTGCTCCTGGCATCCGGCTGCACGGGTAGCAGCAAGGCCGCCGTACCGGTCCGACCATCCGGTCCACCGACGGTCAGTGTGCCGATGCAGATCGCGGTCGCGGCGCCGCCGAGCCAGGCGATCGCAGGTATCACCGTGAGCGCGCAGGGGCTCGCCTCCGGAGCCACCACGTCCGCCAGCGGCCCGTGCACGTCGACAGGCTGCAGCTTCACGGCAACCGCGCCTGATGAATACGACCGTCTCACCATCCAATTAACCGCGGCCGGGGGAACTGTCGTCCTCTCGGGTGCAGCGCAGCTCGACGCTGGCGAGGGCGCGATGGCGTCGCCGCAATTCGTCTTCGGCGCCGCGCCGGCACGTGTCGTCTTGTCGGCGGAGCCGATGCAGATCGTCCTTGGGGCGGCGGGTCAGACCACGATCGTCGCGCTTGCCTACGACGGCTCGAATCGGCGCATCATCGGCAGCACGCCCTTTCCGACTCCGCTCGCCATCGCGTCGTCGGGCGGCGGCGGTTCCAGCGCTCTGACCGCCTCGAGCATCACGAATCCCAGTCAAACCCTCACGCTGACGTACAACGGCGCGAATGTCGGTAGCACCGGGGTCACCATCAGTGGAAGCACGGCGGGAGCGACGGTCAAGCCCGTAACGGTCGATCTCGAGGGCGCGCCACATTCCAACTCGGCGGGTCATCGAGTCGGCGATGCGAAGTTCGACTCGCCGGAACGGCTCGCGTCGCTGCCGACGGCGCCGCCGATACCGCCGCCGATGCCGCTCGCCTACGGCCGGCGAACGCTGGCTGTGTCAAGCATCGACCTTTCGGCAAACTTCCCGCCGGCCGCAGACCAGGGCCAAAGCAATAATTGCTCGGTATTCTCCGCAGTGTACGGGATCCGGTCGTACATGGAAAACGTCGAGCGCGCCAAGAACAACGCCGCTTGGGTGCTGACCGGTACCGGCACGTGGGGCGAAAACGATAGCACCGCGTTCAGCCCGACCTTCAACTACAACCAGCCGACGATCAACAGGGGGATCGACGACGGCGCTACCTTGGACGACGTGGCGCGGTCGTTGCGCGAGACCGGAGCCGTTCCGCTCCGTGTCGTGCCGTGGACGCCGGCAAGCCCGGCCGTCGACTTCGTACCCCAGTTCGGAGCGGTCGCCGCCAATTTCAAGATCGCCGAGTACGCGACGATCGACGTCGCCGACCTCGCCAAGATGAAGGACTATCTTGCCTCGGGGTATGCGATTTACTTTGCGATCGACGTCGACAACCTCACCACGATGCAAAATAGCGTTTGGAACGGTCCGTTCGACGGCTCCTCTGCGGGCGGCCACGCGATGGCGATCGTCGGGTACGACGACAACCTGGCATATACCGGCGGAACCGGCGCCTTCAAGGTCCTCAACTCGTCGGCGCGACGTTCGGCACGAACGGCTTCTTCTGGCTGACCTACAATTGGTGGCTGACGGGCGTGTCGAACCGCGGCAGTGCCCAGACGATCGTGTTCATGCCGATGGTGCCGAATCTCGCCGTAACGTTCTAGATACCGCGCTCACCGGTGCACGCCACAGTCGTCGCCCCGTCGTGTACAGCCGGCGGAGGCCGCCATGCCGTCCTTGGTTGTCCCGGCGTCGAGGAGCGATTTCGGCAATCTTCATCGTGACGACGTCGGCTCGTCGACCGGTTCCTGACGGACCGAACGCTGCGCTCGCGAAGAGAGGCGCGATGGACCCGCTGATCATCACCGTCGCTCCCGTCGGGGCCGAAGTCATGCCGGACCAGTCGCCGTATCTTCCCATCACGCCCGCGCAGCTCGGTGAGACCGCGCGCGCGATCCGTGAGGCCGGGGCGAGCATCGTGCACGTTCACTGCCGCAACGACGACGGCACGAACACCCACGACGTCGAGCGGTTCCGCCAGGCCTACGAGGCGATCCGGGCTGCGAGCGACCTCATCGTGCAGTTCTCGACCGGCGGCGCCATCGGGATGACGCCCGAGGAGCGCTCTGCGCCGCTCGCGCTGCGGCCCGAGATGGCCACGCTGACGTGCGGCACCGTGAACTTCGGCGACGACGTCTTCGAGAACAGCTTTCCGATCATGCGCGGGATCGCGGCGAAGCTTCAGGAGTTCGGCGTCACGCCCGAGCTCGAGATCTTCGACCTGGGGCACCTCTCCAACGCCAAGCGCCTTGCCGGCGAAGGCGCGATCCGGCTCCCGGCTCATGTCGACTTCGTGCTCGGCGTGCCCGGCGCGCTCGATGCCTCCGTCGAGCATCTCGTCGACTGCGTGCGCGCGCTCCCGGCCGGCTGCACGTGGTCGGTGGCCGGGGTCGGGCGCATGCAGCTCACGCTCGCCGCGGTCGCCGTCGCGATGGGCGGCCACGTGCGGGTCGGCCTCGAGGACAACCTCTATTACAGCAAAGGCCGGCTGGCGCGCAACGAGGAGCTGGTCGCGCGCGTCGTCCGCATCGCCGACGAGCTTGGCCGCCGGGTGGCCACGCCCGACGAGGCGCGGCGGATTCTGAAACTGCCAACCGCCGCGGCCGCGTAGCCGTTCCCGAGGGGAAACCACGGCTCGACCGGAAATCGCGTCGGCCCGCTTCCCGGGGAGGTCCATCCGCTGCTCACGTACGTCGTCCGCCGGACTTTGCAGAACATCCCGATCCTGCTGCTGGTCTCGATCGTGCTCTTCACGATCCTGCAGTACGCGCCGGGCGGTCCGCTCACGCCGTATCTGCAGAACCCGCACATCACCGAGGCCGACATCATCCGGCTCAAGCACAACCTCGGCCTCGACCAGCCGGGCTACGTGCAGTACTTCAAGTGGCTGTTCCGCGTGCTGCAGGGCGACTTCGGCTGGTCGATGTCCAACTCCGAGCCCGTCAGCCAGGCCATCCTCGAGCGGTTGCCCGCGACGTTCACGCTGATGGGCTCCGCGTTCGTGTTCTCGCTCGCGATCGGCGTGACCGCCGGCATCATCAGCGCCGTGAAGCAGTACTCCTGGCTGGACTACACCGTCACGACGCTCGCGTTCTTCGGCCAGTCGATGCCGGTGTTCTGGTTCGCGCTCATGATGCAGCTCGCGTTCTCGGTCGTCGGGATCACCGCGTTCGGCTACCATTTTTCGCTGCCGTCGGCGAGCATGTCCACGTCGGACACGTTCGACCTCGGCGACCGCATCCAGCATCTCATCTTGCCGACGGTCGTGCTCTCGCTGCTCTTCATCGCGCAGTGGAGCCGGTTCATGCGAAGCTCGATGCTCGAAGTCGTGCGCACCGACTACATGCGCACCGCCGCCGCGAAGGGCGTGTCGCAGACCGCCGTGATCCTCAAGCACGGCCTCAAGAACGCGCTGATCCCGCTGGTCACCGTCATCGCGCTGTCGCTGCCCGGCCTCGTCGCCGGCGCGGTCGTCACCGAGACGATCTTCGCGTGGCCGGGCATGGGCCGGCTCTTCATCAACGCGCTCGGCCAGTTCGACTTCGCGCTGCTGATGGGCTACATGATGCTCGTGTCGTTCCTCGTGATCTTCTTCAACCTCGTCGCGGACCTGTGCTATGCATGGCTCGACCCGCGCGTGAAGTACACGTAGATGGCCGCATCGCTTCCGCTCGACCCGTCCGCCGTCGCGAAAGCCGAAGAGACCGCGCCGTCGCGCAACACCGTCTGGCGCCGCTTCCGCCGGCATAAACCGGCGCTCATCGGCGGCGTCATCATCGTCGTCATGGGGCTGATCGCGCTCGGCGCGAGCATCCTCACGCCGGCCGACCCCAACCTCATCGACCAGGTGAACTGGCAGGGCTACCCGCTTGCGCCGGGCGTCGCGCACCACATCCTGGGCACCGACGAGAACGGGCGCGACCTTCTCGCGCGGCTGATGTTCGGCGCGCGGATCTCGCTGACGGTCGCGCTCTTCGCGGTCATCATGGAGATCTCGATCGGCACGTTCTTGGGCGCGATCTCCGGCTACTACGGCGGCTGGGTAGACTTCATCATCATGCGCGCGACCGACGTCGTGCTCTCCATCCCGCTGCTCCCGCTGCTGCTCGTGCTCACCGCGATCGTCGCCGGCACGTCGAACAAGGCGTCGCTGAACTTCGGCGTGATCGTCGTGCTGATCGGCGGCCTGTCGTGGCCGTCGGTCGCACGACTCGTGCGCGCGTCATTCCTGTCGCTGCGCGAGCGCGAGTTCGCCGAGGCGGCGAAGGCGCTGGGCAACCGTGACGGCCGCATCATCTTCCGACATCTCTTGCCGAACGCCGTCGCGCCGATCATCGTGCAGGCGACGCTGGAAGTCGCGAACGTCATCATCCTGGAGTCGACGCTGTCGTTCCTTGGCTTCGGCATCCAGCCGCCGACCGCGTCGTGGGGCAACATGCTCGCGAACGCTCAGTCGAACATCACGGTCGCGCCGTGGGCCGCGATCTTCCCCGGGCTGTGCATCCTCGTCACCGTGTTGGCCATCAACTATCTGGGCGACGGTCTGCGCGACGCGCTCGATCCGAACATGCGCTGATCCTGCGCAGCGGGGTGGCGCGGTCGGGCGGTACCGGTACGATCATCGCGCTCGGCGGCGGCGGTTTTACCATGCGCGGCTCGTTCTCGCCGCTGGACCGCTACGTGCTCGGCGCCGCGCGGCGTAAACGGCCGCGCGTGTGCCTCATCGCGACGGCGGGCGGCGATCCGGCGAAGCACGTGCGGCACTTCTATCGCACGTTTCGCGAGGTCGACTGCGTGCCGTCGCATCTCGACGTGTTCGCCGTGCCGCAGGACGTCGAGAGCTTTCTCGCCGAGCAGGACGTCGTGTACGTCGGCGGCGGGAACACGCGCAATCTCGTGCTGCTGTGGCGTGCGTGGGGCGTCGACCGCGCGCTGCGCAAGGCGTACGCGGCCGGCACCGTCCTCGCCGGGATCAGCGCCGGCGCGCTCTGCTGGTTTCGCGAGGGCATCACCGACTCGTGGCCCGGGCGGCTCGAACCGTTGCGCTGTCTCGGGCTCATCGACGCCAGCTTCTCGCCGCACTACGACGGCGAGCCCGGGCGGCGGCCGGCGTTTCAGGCGCTGATCGCGCGTGGGCGGCTGCGCTCGGGATACGCCGCGGACGACGGCGTCGCGCTGCGCTTCGAAGGCGGCGTCTTCAAAGAAGCCGTCGGTGAGGATCCCGGCAAGTCGGCATATCACGTCGCGCGCGCCGGGCGCGGCGTTCGCGAGCGCGCGCTGCCGACGCGGCTGCTGCGCTAGCGGACCGCCGCGGCGCGTTTGTGCAGCGTGCGCGCGACGGCGTAGGTCACGCCCGCGAGCGCGAGCGGGATCGGCGCGTACGCGATGCACCACACGAGCAGCGTGATGAACGCCATCAGGTTGTCGGCCAGCGCGTTGAGGCCGCTATGCCAGGCACCGTCGATGCGCGCCGTCGGGCCCGGCTTGGCCGGCGTCGCGTTGGGCCGGTCTTCGGTGAGGCTGATTGCGATCGTGCTCGTCGCGACACGGTGCAGGTCGTTGCGGTGCTGCGCGTCGAGCTGCTCGATCTGACCGCGCACCTCGCTGAGATTTTGCTGCACCGTCAGGATGTCGTCGACCTTGCCGCCTTTGTCCATCAGCTTGCGCAAGTCGGTCTCCGCGCGGCGCAGGTTGCGCAGCCGCGCTTCTTCGTCGACGATCGTCGCGTCGACGTCTTCGGCATCGATGGCGCGCGTCTCGACCGTGCCGAGCAGTCCGAGATGGTCGAGCGTGTCTTCCAGCCGCGCGGCCGGCACTTCGACCGTGAGGGTGGCGGCGTGCACGGAACCCGTGGAGCGCGGGCTGGTGTCGTTGAGCGCCGTCACCTCGCCGCCCGCGCGGTGCACCGCCGACTGCGCCTGCTTCAGCGTCGATTCGACGTCGCGCACGAGCAGGTCGAGCCGGGCCTTCTTCGCGAGCCGGTGCTGCTTGGCGACGGCCGGTTCGGACGGCGCGCTGGGCTGGCCCGCCGCAATCGATTTCGACGCGGGAGCCGCGTTGGGCACGGGCCCGCGCTGAATCGTGAGCTTCTCCGCGTTGGGCCCCGGCGTCACGCGGTAGACCGTCGTCTGCTTCACGTCGGTGGCGGTCGGCGCGCCCAGCATCGCGTTGTCGTTGAAGCTCGCTACGCGCGCCTGGTGCGCGGCGAACGCCGCCGCACCGAAGCCGACGACGAGCATCGCGGCGGTCGCGTAACGCGCCGGTGTTCCCCACCAGGCGGTGCGCAGGCGCGTCGCCGCCAGCGCCGTCGCGGGCGTGGAGATGCGCGCGAAGACGTCGTCGAGCACGTGCTCCGGGAGCGGCGGCGTTTCGTCCGCACGCGACTTGAGCGTCGCCGCGAGCGCTTGCAGCTCGCGCAGCTCGCTCGCGCAGATCGTGCACGTCGCCAGCTCCGCGTCGACGCGCGCGCGTTCCGCGGCGTCCAGCGTGCCGTTGGCGTAGAACGGCAGCAGCTCGGCGATCTCGTGGTCGGTCATGACGAACGCTCCGAATTTACGCGGCAGCCTGCGGTGGCGAGCGCGTCGCGCAGCCGCTGCTTGGCGTAGAAGGCGCGCGTCTTTACCGTCGCAACCGGGACGTCGACGATCTCCGCGATCTCTTTTTGCGAAAAGCCCTCGACGTACGTGAGCTCGAGGACCGCGCGGTGCTCCGCGCTCAACGACGTGAGCGCCGCGTCGAGCCGGCGCCGGTCGTCGGCGCGCAGCGCGGCGTCTTCGGGCGTCTCGGCGGCGCCGGGGACGCCGAGCAGATCGTCGAGCGGGACGAGCGTCGCGCGCCGCTTGCGCAGCGCGTCGATCGCCTTGTGATGCGCGATCCCGAACACCCACGTTCGTGCGCGCGAGCGGCCGCCGTACTTGCCGGCGTTCCGCCAAACCTCGACCATCACGTCGCTCGTCAACTCCTCAGCCAAACCGTCGTCACGCACGAGATCGCGTACGAACCGGTGGACGCCGGACCCGTGCGCGCGGTAGAACGTCTCGAACGCGATCTTGTCGCGCGCGGCGATCCGTTCCAGCAGGCCCCGGTCCTCGGCGTCGCTCATCGGCCTTCCATACTGCTCCGTCGAGCGAAGGCCGGCAGAGGTTCAGCTCTCGGTTTTCGGCTCGAACGCCAGCGCCGCCGAGTTGATGCAGTAGCGCTCGCCGGTCGGCTGCGGCCCGTCGGAGAAGACGTGGCCGAGGTGCGAGCTGCACTGCGCGCAGCGCGCCTCGGTGCGCACCATGCCGTGCGAGCGGTCTTCCACCAGCTCCACGTTCGCGCGGTCCTCCGGCGCCCAGAAGCTCGGCCAGCCGCTGCCGCTCTCGAACTTCGTCGCGGACGAGAACAGCGTGCTCTTGCACGCCGCGCACGCGTACGAACCGTCGGCATGGTTGTCGTAGAGCGCGCCGCTGAACGGCGGCTCTGTCGCGCCTTTGCGCAGCACGGCGTACTGCTCGGCGGCGAGCTCGGCCCGCCACTCGTCGTCGGACTTCTGGATCTTGTTCACGTGCCGCTCAACCGCTCGCCGGTCGCGGCTGGTGGCACGCCGCACAGCGGCCGGTGAACGTGACCTCTTCGTACTCGATGGCGACGCCGTGGCGGCGGGCCAGCTCGCGCAGCGTGTGCGCGGGGACGGCATAGTCGACGTCGGCGATCGCGCCGCACGCGGTGCAGCGGAAGTGCGCGTGCGGGCCGGCGGCCGGCTCGTAGATGGTCGACGCGCCGCCGGGCACGTCCACTTTCATCACCGCACCGGACTCGTGCAGGCGGATCAGCGCCCGGTGCACCGTGGCGAAGCCGATCCGCGGCTGCTGCGCGCGGGCGCGCAGCCAGATCTCCTGGGCGGTGAGGTGGCTGCCGGGGCCGGCCTGCTCGACCACGCCCAAGACCGTCCGGTAGTTGGGCGGGAGCACTGCTTGTTCGTCGCTTGACATAGCGTTTGGCTTGAGGTAGCCTCCTGTGATGGAGTGAAATCGGTTCTCACATTCACTTATACGCGAGAACCGGCTCCCATAGCAAGCAATTCCGGAGGTTTCGTCTGTTGTTAGCCAAGGTCGGGCAGCCCGCCCCCTCGTTTACCCTCCCCTCGACCAAGGGCGCGACCAGCCCCAAGAACCTGGGGCGCGAGGTCAGCTTGTCGGATTACCGCGGCAAGTGGCTGATCTTTTTCTTCTATCCCCTCGACTTCACGTTCGTCTGCCCCACCGAGATCATCGCGCTGTCGGACCGTCTCGACGAGTTCGCCGAGTACGACGCCGACGTGCTGGGCGCGTCGACGGACAGCGTCCACTCGCACTTCGCGTGGCTGAACACGCCGCGTGAGAAGAACGGCATCGCCGGCACGGCCTACCCGCTGGTCGCCGACTACACCAAGGAAGTCTCGCGCGCGTACGGCGTGCTGGACGAGCAGACCGGCGTCGCGCAGCGCGGCCTGTTCATCATCGACCCCGAGGGCGTGCTGCGCTACGCCGTCGTCACCGCGGACAACGTCGGCCGCTCCGTCGAGGAGACGCTGCGCGTGCTCCAGGCGCTCCAGACCGGCGGGCTGTGCCCGGCGGAGTGGACGCCCGGCAAAGAGCTGCTGACGGTCGGAGCGTAGCCGCGATGCCGCTGCGTACCGGGAGCACGCTGCCCGCGCTGGACGGCGTCTCCGACTGGGTCAACGGCGAGCCGAAGGGCGAGGAGCTGGCGGGCAAGCCGCTCCTCGTCCACTTCTGGTCGCTGAGCTGTTACATGTGCCACGACGTCGCCGCCGAGGTCGCGAAGTGGCAGGCCGAGTACGGCGCGCGCGGCCTCGCCGTCGTCGGCGTGCATACGCCCGAGATGGACTACGAGCGCGACCCGGCGGCGCTGCGCCGCTTCGTGGCCGACGAGAAGA
>DASWRD010000111.1:0-18728 GCA_036403315.1 Candidatus Elarobacter sp. | reverse complement strand
AGCTTTGCGCGAACTGCCCCGTACCACGCGTCGTAGTCGACGCTCTCCTCGGGCACGTAGTAGTTCGGCGGCTCCCCTGACGGCATCGTGTCCCCCGCGGAAGTGAACGAGCCCGGTCATCGTTGCCGATGCCGGGCTCGTCTGGTTCAGGCTCGCTGCGTTAGCGCCTAGGTGCTGATGACGCGTTGTGCCTTGAGCGTGCGCGAGACGTCGTCGTGCAGGGCGCCGAGGTGGGCGCGGGTCTGCACGTCGAGCCCCGGGCGGGCCAGTGCCGTGTTGACTTCCTTGTCGAGCGCGATCAGCTCGTAGCGGGCCAGCGCCTGCGCGTCGTGCGGCGTGCCGCGCGGCGCTTCGAGCGTGAGCCGCCGCAGCAGCGTCGCGTAGTTGCGCTGCAGGTTGCGGCGAACCATCGTCGCCTGCGCGACGTGGCCGTTCGCGATGTCACCGTAGATCGACTTGCGCGACCACTCGAAGAGGTCGGTGATCGTCATCGTCTCGCCCTTCTTGGCTTTGGTCGGCATGTCGGCCAGACGCGCGAGAACCGTCGGAGCGTACATGTACGACAGCACGCGGTTCTGGTAGCGGCCGGCCATGTCGGCAACCGAGAGGTCGTGGCGCTGAGACCGGACCGTACCGAAGTTCGAGAACGTGCCGTACTCCGCGTAGACCAGCCGGCGCAGCGTGCTCGGGTTGTAGCGGAACGCCTCGTTCGAGAACAGGTAGCGGTCGAGCAGCGCGAACGCGCGCTTCTCCTCCGCGATCGGCACGGGCACGAGCGGCACCTCGGCGTGCGGGTCGCCGCGACGCGAACGCGACAGGTACTCGCCGCCGATCCAGTGGGCGGCGTTGCTGGTGCACGAGACGTACTTGCTGACCAGGACGGAGAACGCGACGCGCTCCTCGTCGTAGGTGTGCTCCTGTTGCGGGAAACGCTCGTCGACCTTCGGCAGCAGGCTCTTGACGAGCGCGAGCTGCCCACCGCACCACGAGAGCGGATCGCTGGTCAGCATCCACTGGTGCACGCGCGGATCGATCGCGTGCCCGCCCGTCCACGCGACGTCTTCGTCGCTGGCGAACCGGAGCTTCGGATCGGTCCAGTTCGAGGCCCAGCGCGAAAGCGTCGGGACCTCGTCGTACGGCGTCTTCGCGCCGGCGACCGGCGCGTAACCCCATTTGATCACATGATAGTCGTACGGGCCGAGCACGGTCTGCTCGACCGTGCCGGTGCTGGTTCCCTTCGGCCAAACGTTGGCCGGGTTGTACTCCATCACCGAAGACGCGATGCCGTTCTTCATGGTGAAGCTCTTGTCGCGAATCTGCGCGGCCGTGTAGGCGTTGTGGCCGATGAAGTTGTGGCCGAGGCCGAAGTCGTGACCGACCTCGTGCAGCACGATCGCGTGCAGGAACTCTTGCGAGCTGCGCAGCGCGATGTCGGACGCTTTCGCGCCGCTCATCAGAGCCTCGGTGATCGCGGAGTACATCATCTGCGAGTGCGCGCCGGGCCCGTCGTTGTGCGCGAGGTGGCTGTGCGCCGCCACGCGTTCGTCGTGGTCGGGATCTTCCTCACCGGCCGCGTTGATCCCGAGCACCTTGTGCTCGATGGCGCCGTAGCGAACCAGGTCGCTGTCGATCATCACGCCGCCGCGGAAGATCTGGCCGGTGCGCGGATCCCATGTGATCTGCGCCTCGGCGAAGCCGCCGCTGTTCGGCTCGGTGAGCCAGCGGATCATGTTGTAGCGGATGTCGTCGGGATCGAAGTCGGCGTCTTTGGGCTGTTCCTGCACGACCACCGCGCCGGAGATGCCGATCTTCTCGAACGGGGCGTTCCACGCGAGCACCGCGCGCCGGATCGGGTCGCGGTACTCCATCGGGATCGTGTTCGCCAGCGTGTAGACGATCGGCTTGACCGCCGGCGACATCGCCTTCGACGGATCGCTGGCTTTCATGCTCCAGCGCAGCGCGTAGCGCACGTAGTTGTCCATGCGCTCGACGTGGTCGAACGAGATGTGCGCGTCGTCCCAGTAGCCGACGCGGTCGTCGACCAGGCGCGGCATGTACTGGCTCATGTCGGGCAGCTCGGCGAAGTTGTACGCGATCCGCATCTGGATCGAGCGCGGGTCGACGACGGTGTCGATCACGCTCGGCTTCAGCGACGCGAACGTTTGATTCGCTTCGATCAGGACGTTCTTCGGGAACGCCTTGGAGACGCCGAAGTAGGTGCGCTGCGGATCGAGGCGGTAGCCGCCCAGCGGGTTGATCGGATCTTTCACCGTGTCGCTCAGCGTGTTGCCGAAGTCGATCACGTCGCCGAGGAGCACCGAGAGGTCGACCACGATCGCCTTGTCGGCTTTGTTCTCGGCGACGATGCCGCCGACGCCCATCACGGAGTCGGCCGTCGACAACCGCACCGCGTCGGCGAGCGGCGTGTCGCGCTCGGCGAGGAAGCGCGTGTGCGGCCACAGCATCATTACGCTCTTGCCGACGCGGATGAACTTCACCACGCGCGCTTCTTGCTGGAAGACGTCGCCCGAGAGGATACCGTAGCCGCCGAGCCCATTCTTGGGTGCGGCGGTCTGCAGGTAGTCTTTGTCGAGCTGGTCGGCCGCGAGCTTCAGGTAGACTTTGCCGTCCTTGCGGATCAGCGTGAAGAGCCCGTTCTGCAGGACGCTGTCCTTGACGAACGTGTCGTAGGGCGGGATCTCGCCCGGGGCCGGCGGTTTCGCGGCGGCCGCAGCGGCGGCCGCGCCTGCGGCGGCACCGGCAGCCGCGCCCGCCGCGGCCGCAGTCGGCGTGCCCGAAGGCGCCGGCGACGGCGGGGTTTGCGCGAGCGCCGGAGCGGCAAGCGCGAGGAAACACAGAAGGGACGCGGCGATAGGCCGGACGGTCATAGAACCCACCTCGATAGAGTAGTCCGTATAAATTCGGAGACCGGCCCGGCGAAGCCCTGTGCGCCTGCGTCAAGTCGCGGAAAAGCCAGGCCCGCGCATGTCCGGTAACGCACTGTTCGAAAATCAACCGTTCGATGCAGGCAACCCCACGGTGATGCGGTCCCCGCGTCTCGCGGCGCTCGCGGCGCGTCGCGCGCCTCTCGTGCTCGGAACCGCGTTTTTTCTGATCCCGCTGTTCCCGACGTTCATCACGCTCACGGGCGCGGGCGTTCCCGGCGTTTCCGTGCTGCCGAAGCCGCTCGCGCTCGCGCTCCTCGCGATCGCCGTGTGCATCGCGGCATACTTCGCGTTCGTGCTCGCGACGACGCGCGGGGCGCACGAGCCGACGGTGATCCCGCTCGCGACGTTCCCGGCCGCGGCGACCGCCGCGGCGCTGCTGGGTTTCGACGCGCGCGCGGGCGCGCTGTTCATCGCGATCCTCGCATCGGGCGTGATGTGGCACGCCGTGATTCTGCGGTTCTTTCGCATGCCGCACGTCGCGTCCGCAATCTACGGTTCGTTTCTCGCATCCGGCGCGCTCGCGGCTGCGACCGCGATCGCGATGGTGCTGACGAAAACGCCGGCGGGGCTCTACACCGTCGGGCACGGCCGCGCCATCGGCACGTTCATCGTCCCCGGCGAGCTGGCCGGATATCTGATCGTCTACGTCCCGCTCGCGTTCGCGCTCGCGCTCGACGGGCCGGTTCGCCTGCGGAATTTGGCGCGCACCGGGCTGGTCCTCGGGGCGGCTGCGTTCGTGCTGACGTTCTCTCGCGCGGGATGGGTCGGAATGGCGGCGGCGGTGACGTTCTTCGTGTTCATGCTGCAAGGACGGCGCGGTGCGCGTTACGCGATCGCGGTCGCCGGCGTCGCGCTCGTCGCGCTCGGTTTCGTCTTCAACTCGCACCACGATCCGTCTGAAAACTTCACGCGCCTCTCGATCTGGCAGGCGGCGCTCGCGATGATCGCGCGCTTTCCGCTGACTGGTGCCGGCCCGTTCGAGTTCTCGGCCGTGTACGCGCTCGTGCGCCTCCCTGACGGTGAGCCCACCGCGTTCCACGCGCACAGCGTTCTGCTGACGATCGCCGCCGAAGCGGGATTCATCGGGGTCGCCGCGGTGCTGTTCGGCTGGTTTCGGTTCGTCGTGGTGTTTCGCGAGCGCCTGCGGCGCGCGCCGGGGCGCTCCACGCTGGCGCTCGCGATCGGCGCCGGGCTCGTCGGGACGTGGGTGCAGGGTCTCATCGATACCGTAAGCGTCGTGCTCTTCGCGCTGTGGCTCCCGTTCATGGCGCTGGCCCTGGTTACGGTCGAATCGGATGCGCCTGAAGTTTCGCCCGCGGCCGAACCGTCGCTGCGCGCGGCGCGTCCGATCTCCGCGGGGCGGCGCGCAGCGACGGCCGCAGCATTGTCGATCGCCGGCATCGTCATCGTCGCCGGCGCATTCGTGCAGATCGGTTCCGGTGCGGTGTTCGCGCGCGCCGCCGCACCGATCTCCCTTGCAGCGCATCTCCCCCCCAAGCTCGGCACGCACGTCTACGAGGCGCTGGAGCGTGTCGCGCCGCTGCCGTTCGTCGAAGCGATGCTCACCGACGACGCGCTCCTGCGCGGCGACCTCAACGCGGCAGCGGCGCACGCGGCGCGCATGCCGGCGGGCACGCTGCGCGACGAAGACCAGGCGCGCATCGCGCTCGCGCGCGGCCGGCACGACGAAGCGATCCGGCGTTTTCTCGAAGCGGGCGACGACGCGGCGCTGCAGGCCGACGTACGGCAGCTGATCGAGGGCGGTCATGCACGCGAGGCGTACGCACTCGAGGACCGCGTCCGGCGGCGCCTCGTGGAATCCAAGACGCGGCCCAACGCCGTCGCCGACAGCTGGTGGCGGCTGGGGCGGCTGGCCGTGCGCATGCAAGACGTCGACGAAGCGGACCGCGATTACGCGCGTGCCCGCGCGCTGGCGCCGCTGAACACGAAATACATCATCGAGTCGGGGACGCTCGCGCTGCAGCGCCGGCAGCCCGACGCCGCGCGCGCGCTCTTTGCCCGCGCCGCCGAGATCGATCCCGCGAGCACGGATGCCGTCGCCGGCATGGGGCTCGCCGCGCTCGACGCGGGCGACCGCGCCGAAGCCGAGCGGCTCCTCGCGCGTGCGCTGCGCCTGAGCGCACGCTCGGCGCTCGAACTGCGGTTGCAGCGGCGTCTGGGTACGAGCGAAACGCCGTGATGGGCGCGCTCGCGTGGGGATCCCGCTACTGCGACATCTGTGACGGCATGCCGTGGTGGGCGCAGCCGCTGCTGGTGGTGACCGGGTTTGCCATCGCGATCGCGATCCTCGCCGGGTTCGTCCGTCTCGACACGTGGCTCTCCCGGCGCGGCCGCACGCCGAGGCGCCGCGGTGCAGATGCGAACGACGACAACCACACGCCGGACACCTGACGACCGCGCGGACGACGTAGGCGCACCGCACGCCTGACGCGAAATTCGCAGCCGTGTTCGTCGGTCACTACGCAGCGAGCCTCGCACTCAAAGCCGCCGATCAGCGCGTCCCGCTAGCGCCGCTGTTTCTTGGCGCGCAAGTGCTCGACATCGTGTCGGCGGCGTTCGTGCTGCTCGGCATCGAGCATTGGCGCATCGTCCCGGGGATCACGGCGGCGAGCCCGCTCGCGCTCGACGTGCCGTACACGCACGGCTTCTTCACGTCGCTCGGCTGGGCGCTGCTCGCGTACCTCGTGGTGCGCGTCGTGCCGCTGCCCAAACGCATCCCGCGGCGCAAGACCGCGTTCTTCGTCGGCCTAGCGGTGTGGTCGCACTGGTGGCTCGACTTGATCGTGCACAAGCCCGATCTGCCGATCTATGACCACACGCTCTACCTCGGCCTCGGGCTCTGGTACAGCCGCCCGGGAACGTGGATCGTCGAGACCGCGCTGCTCGTCGCAGCGCTCGTGTACTACGTACGCACGAGCACGGCGCGCAACGCCGCCGGCCGGTTCGGGATGCTCGTGTTCGTGGTGCTGCTCGTGGCGATCAACACCGCCAACCTGTACGGACCGCCGCCCGCATCGTCGAACGCCGTCGCGATCGCCGGCGAGATCTTCTATGTCGCGGCGGCGCTCATCGCGCTGTGGCTCGCGCGCTATCGCGCGGCACGCGTGCGCCGCACCGCTTAGATCGGCCGGCGGACCCGCGCTTCGCGGTCGGCGTTGAACGTGCTGCGCACGGCCGCCACCGCGGCGTCGAGCGCGGCTTGCGGCGTGCGTTTGCACGTGCAGCTCTCGCGCGCGGTGCCGGGACAGCCGCCGCGGTTGTGATCCTCGACCCCGTGCCCGCACGGACACGCCACTAATGAGCCCATCGATCCCCCTTGGAGTCCACCCGCCTAGAGATCATCGGCACGTTCGCGGCGCAAATCCAGAGCGAGGAAGCGTGGATGCCCCAGAATTGGGGAGACTCGGGCGGGCTCGCTCGCGGGTACGATACGAGCGATGGAAGCGGCGCTGAACCCCCTCGCGCGCGACCCGGAAGCGCTGGAACTGTTTCGCGAACGCGTCGACCGCGGCGACTGGCGCGCCGCACGGCGGCTGGGATTGGCCCTGCAACTGCACCGCACGACGCCGCAGCGCATCTTTGAGGACGACGCGGCATACCTGCAGCGGCTCGCCGAGGCATACGCGAAGCGGAGCCGTCGCTCGCGGCGCTGACGCCGCGCCGGCCTGAGCCGGCAGACCGCCGTGAGACGGCGGTCGCGATCTTCTTCATTGCGGGCTTCGTTCGACACGCGTAGGTGAACCGCCGCCCTGCGCCGGACCAGACCGCGTGAACGCACGAACTCTCGCGCGCGTCTGCGCGATCGCATCGCTGTGCGGCTGCTCGCCGGCGGCGCAGAACGGCGGCAGCTCTGCCGGCACGCTGGTCGTCGCGCAGCAGCGCGAGCCCGCGTCGCTCAACCCGGCGCTGGAGAACGGCACGTCGTCCACGCAGTGGGGCGAGCTGCTGTTCCAGTACATGGTGAAGTACGACGACCGCGGGCAGCTCGTGGGCGACGCGGCGACGGAGGTCCCGACGCTGCAGAACGGCGGGATCGCCAAGGACGGCGTGACGATCACGTACCATCTGCGGCGCGGGCTGAAGTTCGCCGACGGCGTGCCGCTCACCGCGAAGGACGCCGCGTGGTCGGTCGACGCGATCAACGACCCGCGCAACAACCCGCAGTCGCGCTTCGCGTACGACGTGGTGCGCAACGCCGAGGCGCGCGACGACACCACGCTGGTGCTGCACCTCAAACGCCCGTTCGCGCCGCTGCTCACCGTCGTGCTCGCGCCGCAAGGCTTCCCCATCCTGCCGAAGCATCTGCTCGCGAACCTGCACGACTTCAACCACATCCCGTTCAACGCGATGCCGGTGGGATCGGGCCCGTACGTGGTGACGAAGTGGGCGCGCGGCGACCGCGTGCAGATGCACGCGAACCCGTACTATTACGCGGGCAAGCCGAAGATCGAGCACATCGACATCCGCTTCGTCCCGGATCCGAACACCGCGATGAACCTGCTGCGCACCAAAGAAGTGGGCGGCGAGTTCACCGATCAGTCGCTCGGGGACTACCCGCTGCTGCAGAAGATCGCGGGCGTCCACGTCGAGCGCACGCCGATGAACGCGGTGGGCTCGATCATCTTCAACACACGCGATCCGCTGACGAGCGATCCGCGCGTGCGCCACGCGCTCGCGATGGCGCTCGACATCCCGTCCATGATGCAGAAGACCTATCGCGGCGCGGTGAACGCGCACGCCGCGGGCCGCGGGCTGTTCATCTGGGCGTACGATCCCAAGGCGTATCCCGACATTCCTTACGATCCGGAGCAATCGCGAAAGCTCCTCGACGCCGCCGGCTGGAAGCTGAGCATCGACAACGTGCGCCGCAAGGACGGCAAACAGCTCGACCTGCTGTTCATCATGCAGGCGGCGACGCCCGGCGACACGATCATCGGCAACGCGGTCACGCAGTACGAGAAAGCCGTCGGCGTCAGCGTGACGCTCAAGGCCTTCAACATCGGGCAGTTCGTCGCGCCGGTATCGGAAGGCGGGCCGGTGTACGGCGGCAAGTTCCAGATGGCGCTCTACTCGTTCGTCAACGGCGACGATCCCGACACCACCGATCAGTTCGCGTGCGCGAACGTGCCGCCGCGCGGCTACAACAAGTCACGCATCTGCGACCAGCGCCTCGACGCGCTGCTGCAACGCGCGCAGCAGACATACGACCCCGCGGAGCGCAAGGCGCTGTACTCACGGCTCGAAGCGCTGCTGTACGCGGATCTGCCGATCATGCTGCTCTACCAGCGCCCGAACCTCGACGTCTTCACCGACCGCCTGCAGCATCAGACGAACGGCCTGTCGACGGCGTGGTGGAACGTCGGCGCCTGGACGCTCGCGCCGTAGCGAATCGCGCTCCGGCGGCTACTCCTCGCCCTCGTGTTCGGGCGGGTCGTCGAGCGTGAGCGGGCCGTCGAACACTTCGAGGACTTCGCTGCCGGCGACGACGACCGAGTCGCGCTCCTTGTCGACGATCGCCTCACTCGCCTCGAACCACGCGATCGGCCCGTCCTCCTCTTCGTCGTGCCCGGGCGCGAGGTAGGCGAACTCCAGCAAGCCGACGGCGGCGAACGCGTCGACGAGCGCCGCGACCGGCGCCAGGGCTTCGGGGCGGGCGGTCTCATCGCCGTCGTCGACGCGCTTGAGGATCGCGCGAAGTTCCGCCGAGAGGTGCTTCGTGATATCGGGATGGTCGAGCGGATCGGCCTGCGTCTGCGTATCGTCGTGGTTCACAGCGGCTCGGCTTCGACGCGCGGGGGCAAACACATGGCTATGGCTACGGTGACGCCGTTGGACGCGGCGAGCTCGACCTCGCGCTCGGAGAACTCGATGGTGACGGTGATGCGACGGCAGCAGGCGTCGTGGTGGGCAGCGGAGTGGGGCTCGGCGGTGCGACGCACGGCGGCGTGAGGATCTGGACCTTCAGTCCTTTCGCGACCTGGGTGGGTGCAGGCGACGGACTCGGCGTCGGCTCCGGCGTCGGGCTTGCCGTCGGCACGGGCGTCGGTACCGGCGTGGGTCGCGGCGACGGCGTGGCTTTCGGTCGCCGGCCGCGCGGGGCGGGCGTCACGGTCGCGGTCGCAACGGGCGCGACCGCCGTCGGCGTCGGTGACGGCGTCGGCGAGGCGGTCGGGCATGGAACCGCCGGCGCGTAATAATGCTCGGTGAACCCGTTGGCGATCTCGTGCTTGACCAATTTGCCGAAATACGTGTTCGGAAACACGTCCCCGATGCGGTTCATGTATGCCCAGGCCTGTTGCTGATTCGCCTGCACCCAAATCTTTTTTTCGACCGCGATCGCGAGATAATACGAGCGCGCCAATTGCGGATCGCGCGGGTATTTCTTTTCCCAATCCTTGAGCGCGTCCTCGGCGAAACCCACCTTGTTGATCACCGAAGGATCGGTCGTATGGTCGCCCGCCGTGATCGCGGAATCATGAAGCTCGTTGTTGATTCCGAGAAAGCTCAGCTTCAGCCGCCCGAAGTATTCATCCGCGGGCGCCGAAATTTGCATGCGCTCCTGATGCTCGCGCGCATACTTCGAGAGCGGCGGCGGCGATTTCGCCGGCGGCGGCGGCGGCGATTTCGCCGGCGGCGGCGGCGCCGGTTTCGCCGGCGGGGCGGCGGCCGCGATTGTGACGCTCAGCATGGTTAGCGCGATCACGGAGAGGAGCTTCACGTGACGCGAGGTCCGCAGTCGGCATCGAACACCATCGCTTAACGGACGCCGGCGGAGCATCGTTCGAAGCGCCACCCGTCCCCTGGGTTTGAAGGACTCTCTTTGCGGTACAGAGTATGTCGTCGCGAACTCTCTGCATCGGAGCCGCCCCGTGGACGTCACCCGCGCCATCGCCGACCTCGACGAAGTCCGCTCTCGCCTCGCCTCCGTCCAACGCTTCCGCGGCCTCTCGGGCTCGGCGGCGCTCGTCAGCGGGCTGGGCGCGCTGGGCGCCGGCCTGGCCCAGCTCGCCGTCGTGCCCGCCCCGCGGACCGCTGAAGACGCCGGTCGCTACGTCGCGATCTGGATCGCCTGCCTCACGTTCGCGCTGGTGCTGAACTATGGCGCCGTCGCGGTGTGGCTGGTGAAGAACTGGTCGTTCCGGACGCGGTCGGAGCTCCAGACCGCCGCGGTCGCCATCGTGCCGTCGGTCATCGCCGGCGGCGCGTTCACCGCGGCGCTGCTCGCGCGCGGCGAGATCGGGCTCTTGCCGGGTACGTGGGCGCTGTGCTACGGCCTCGGTTTGCTCGCGGCGCGTTCGATGCTGCCGCGGCGCGTCGACGTGGTCGCGTTCGGTTTCGCGGCGATCGGCGCGACGCTGCTCTTCGCGTCGGGCATCAACGCGCTCGCGTGGTGGGTGATGCCGCTGACGTTCGGCATCGGGCAGACCGCCATCGGCGTGCTGATGCTGCGCGACGAAGCGACGCAACCCACGGCGGTGCGCGCGTGAACGGCGACGCGCCCTTCGCATTCGCCGGGCTCGAACGCATCTTTCACGAGCGCGGCCGGCTCGCGGTGTGCGCGTGCCTCGTCGCCAATCCCGGCGGCATGCGCTTCACCGATTTGCAAGACGCCTGCGGCTTGACCGACGGCAACTTGAACCGCCACCTGCACGCGCTGTCGGAAGTCGGAATCGTCACGAGCGAACGCGTGCGCGGTCACGGGCGGCCGGCGACGATCGTGCGCATCTCCGACGACGGGCGCACGCGCTTTCTCGCCTACGTCGACGAGCTCGAAGCCGTGGTGCGCGGCGTGCAGCAGCGCGCCGACGCGCCCGCGCAACGTTTGGCGGCACAGTCGTGATCGAGCGCGCACCCGTCGCGACGGGGGTGCCGCGCCACGTCGCCATCATCATGGACGGCAACCGCCGCTGGGCGCGCGCGCATGCGCTGCCCGCGATCGAAGGCCACCGCCGCGGGATGCAGGCGCTCGAGCGCACCATCGACGCGGCGCTGCGCGCGGGCATCGGGATGCTCACGGTGTACGCGTTCAGCGAAGAGAACTGGACGCGCGAGAACCGCGAGGTGTTCGGCTTGTTCGGGCTGGCCGAATCGTTCGCGCGCGACAAGGCCGCGGCGCTCGCCGCCCGCGGCGTGCGCGTGCACGTCATCGGCCGCCGCGACCGCCTGCCGCACGGCGTCGTCGAAGCGTTCCGCATCCTCGAAGAGCGCACCGCGCACGGCAGCGCGATGCTGCTCGTGATCGCCGTCGACTACGGCGCGCGCACCGAGCTGCGCGACGCGTGCCGCTCGCTCGCGCGCGACGTCGCCGCCGGAACGCTCGCACCCGATGCGATCGACGAGGACGCGATCGCGGCGAAACTGTGGACCGCCGGCTTCCCCGATCCCGATCTCGTGGTGCGCACCGGCGGCGAGCTGCGGCTGTCGAACTTCTTGCTGTACCAGAGCGCGTACGCCGAGCTGTGGTCCACCAACGATCCGTGGCCGGACTTCGACGCCGCCACCCTGGACCGCGCGATCGACGCGTTCGCGACCCGCGAGCGCCGCTTCGGCCGCTAGCCCGTCAGCGCGCGGAAGCGGGCGTCGTCGCGCAGCGCGGCGAGGCGCGGGTCGAGCGCGAGCATCCGCCGCGTCATGCGCGTGCTCTTGTCGCGCATCCCCAGCTCGAGCCACGCGAGCGCGTCGTCGCGCCGGCCCAGCGCCAGGCACAGCGCCGACGCCGTCGCCGTGTCGACGTGCGCGGGGTGCGCGGCGTTCGGGCGCAGGTTCGGCAGGTCGCGCGGCGTGACGCCGGCGCGCACGTCGACGAGCGCCGACAGCATCTGCTTGTAATCGCGCTTGTGCGCCGGCACCTTGAGCCTCGCGACCGCGGCGCGCGCTTCGCCGCTGCGCCCCAGCTCGATATCGTTCATCGCGATGATCTCGACGGCGCCGAAATCGATTACGTCAAGCTCGGAGAGCTGCGCCAGCACGACGTGCGCTTCGGCATGGCGGCGCGCGTAGTACAGCGACTTGCCGTACCAGACGAGATTCATGCGGCTCAGTGGATCGAGCTGCGTCGCGCGCTGCAGCATTCTGCGGGCGCTTTCGGCGTCGCCGCGGTAGAGGCGATCGATCCCGAGCAGCTCGTGGGCGCGTGCGTCGTCGGGCCGGTACGCGAGCGATGCGCGCAGCATCGCTTCGGCGCGGTCGAGATCGTTGTCGCGCTGCATCGCGACGCCGCCCAGCGCACCCAGCGCTTCGCCCGAGTGCGAGTCGTGGCGCAGCGCTTGGCGCGCGTAGTCTTCAGCCCGGAGGTACGCGTCGCGCTTGGGGGCGATCGCGGTGAATTCCCAGTCGCCGATCTCTTCGTACGTGATCGCCAAGCCGGCATAGCCGCGCGGATCGTTCGGTGCGAGCGTGACCACGCGCCCGAAGTGCACGAGGCTCGCGCGCATGCCGGCCGCCGTGCGCCGGTCCCACGTGTATCGCCCGAGCGTATACTCGCGTGCCGCCTCCGCGCCGAGCGGCGTCGGGACGCGCGACACGCCGCCGACGGACACGCCGCCGAAGGCGAACGCGATGATCGCGGCGGCCGCGACGGTTCGCAGCGCGAACACGGTGCGCGAAGCCGCGCCGCGCGCTGCAGAAACGCTGCGGGGCGCCGCACTCGCGTCATCGACGCTCACCCGCGCGACGAAACGGTAGCCGCGGCGCGGAACGGTCTCCACGAACGCGCGCCCGTCGCCGTCGGGATCGAGCGCGCGCCGGATCAGGTAGATCGTCTGCGTGAGGTTGCCGTCCTCGATGAAACCGTCGGGCCACAGCGCGTCGCGCAGCGCGTTCTTCTCCACCAGCGCGCCGGGCTGCGCGAGCAGCAGCGCGAGCGCCTCGGCGACCTTCGGCGGGAGCGGCACGGTGCGACCGTCGCGGCGGAGGATGCGCTCCTCGCGGTCGAAGCTGAACGGCAGGAAGCCGATTCGCACGCCCATGGCTGGGCATCGAGAGTTCCCGTGGGGCTTACACGCCGCCTCCGACCTTGAGCAAATACTTGACGATCCAGCGGTCCAGGGTAGAGTTGGCGGCCGGCGTCCCGTAGTTGACGAACAGCTCGTTGCCGTTGCCGAAGCGCTTGCGCAGCGAGCCTGCCAAATTTCTGCCGGGGACCGCGAAGCCGCCGCGCCCGCTCACGTCGCGATACGCCAGGCTGGCGTTGCCGTCGCGGCCGAACGGGAAGGCGACCGAGATCCGCCGCAGCCACTGCCCGTCGCTGGGCCCCGAATACGCGCGCTCGCGCGTTCCCGCGTAGTCGATCGACAGGCTCGCGGCGCCGAGCGCGCGCGTGATCGTCGTCATGGTCTGGTGGAGCTGGTACGTACCGAACGGGCCGGCCTGGTAGTCGGTGCGGATCGAGCTCGGCGTCCCTTCGCCGTAGCCCACACCGGCGCTCCACGTCTTGAACGGCAGCAGGCTTTGATCGCGATAACCGTGCGGCCCGCCCGAGAAGTAGTCGCCTTCGTACGTGCGCAGCGAGCCGAGTTGTTCGTTCAGGTAAAGCGCCAGCGGCGAGCGCATGCGCAGCGTGAGGTACGCGTCGGCGTCGCTCGCGTGCACGTTGCCTTTGCGGTCCAGCCAGCGGTCCGCGTACAGATAGAGGTCTGCGTTCTTGATGGGCCCGCGCTTCATCGTCTTCTGCAGGCTCAGCGACGCTTCGGGGCCGCGCACGTCCGCGATGTTGGTGAAGCCGTCGACCGGCGAGAACGACGGCCCGACGTCGATCCACACGAGCGCGCCTTCCAAACCGGGCTTTTGAATGTCGACGAACGCCGCGTTCTTCTGCGCGTCGGACGGCCGCGCGACGAACGTCCCCGTCTCCTGTGCGTGCATCGCGGAATACACGAGCCCGCTCGCCAGCGAGCGCCCGAACCCGCCGATTTCCCAGCTGCGGTCGTTGCCGTTCGCGTGCGACGCGCTGACGCCGTCGATCCAGTAGCCGAACGTGTTCTCGGGACGCCGGTGGCGAAACCCGAACGCGACGTCGTCGAAGCTCGCACCCGTCACGGGATCGCTGCCGCGCACTTCGAGCGCGCCGAACGAGTTGGTGCCCTTCGTGCCGACGAGCTTGAGCCCGCGGTCGAACGGGCCGATCGACGGCGAGTAGAACAGCACGTCGTTCGGAAGGTTGAACTCGTAGCCTTGCAGCGCCGCGTTGACGTAGGGCGCGCCCTGCGCGAAGAACGGCCGGTATTCGGTGAACGCGCGCCGGAACTGCTGCGGCGCGATCGTTTGCTGATCGACCTCGACGTTGGAGAAGTCGGGCGAGAACGCGCCCACGAACGTCGTCGTCGCATCGAGCGGGATCGCGATGTCGGCGCCGGTCGTGCGCGGCGCGCGGTGCACCGTCCCGCCGGACGGCCTGGTGAACGCGGTGCGGTCGACGCCGGTGCTCTCCAGCGCGTAGATCTCCGCACGGGGCTTGGGCCGCGGCACCGCGCCGGAGAGCGTCATCCCGCGCACGCTGGGCCAGAAGCGCCACTCGGAGGCGATGTTGGGCCACCCGGGGATCGGCTGGTACGACATCAGCGGGTCGTACGCGAGCGTCTCGTGCTCGGCGGTCGACGCGAGGTTGCGCACGACGTTGACCCGCCAGCGCTGCGGCCCGTCGGCCGCGAGCTTGAGCGCGCGGTACGGGATGCGCAGCACCGCGTTCCAGCCGTTCGGCGTGGTCGTCGCGGCTGCGGTCCATTCCGGCTTGTACCGTGCGGTCTCATTTGCGAACGCGTATCGCGTGCCGCGCGGCGTAACCGCGAACAGATACGTGCGCGCTCCGTTGCCGCTCACGTCCAGCAGCACACCGACGAAGTCGTCGGCGCCGAAGCCCACGTCGTCGGTCGCCTGCGTGGCGACGACTGCCGTCCGCTGCTCCGCGCGGACGCCGACGTACAGCGCCGCGTCGTCGTAGTAGAGCGAGATCGAGGTCGCCGGGCCGGCCGGCGCTTTCGAGCCGAGGTCCAGCAGCGGGCCGGTCAGCGCGCCGTCGCTCCAGCGCGGGTCGGCGAGCGCAGGGTCGAGCGCCAACGGCGTCGCCGCGCGGCGGACGTCGATGCCGTCGCCGGGTGCGAGCGAGACGGCGAGCGCCGACCCGGGCGGGAAAGCGAGCGCGAGCGCGGCGGCCGCGACCAGTGGGCGGAGCATGCTCCGAGCCTACCAGCGCCGCCCGCTCGCGTCGTTCACGGGGCGCTCAATCTCGCGCCGGAACACCTCACGGAACGCTCAATCCCGCGCCCATCGTGCATCCTGAGCTTGTCGAAGCGTGCGCCACCTCGCGTGACGTTCGCGGCGCACCCTTCGACAGGCTCAGGGTGACATAGCGACGGAAGCAGGCGCGCCCGTTCGACGGGCATGGTAGAATTGACCCTTATGGTCCATGTCCGGACGCGGCCCGATATCCGCAACGTCGCCATCATCGCCCACGTCGACCACGGCAAGACGACGCTGGTCGACGCCATGTTCCGTCAGAGCGGCATCTATCGCGAAGGGCAGCACACCGAAGCGCGCGCGATGGACTCCAACCCGCTCGAGCGCGAGCGCGGGATCACGATCCTCGCCAAGAACACCGCGATCGACCACAACGGCGTGAAGTTCAACATCGTCGACACGCCCGGCCACGCCGACTTCGGCGGCGAGGTGGAGCGCGTGCTGCAGATGGTGCAGGGCGTCGTACTGCTGGTCGACGCCGCCGAGGGCGTGATGCCGCAGACACGGTTCGTGCTTCGCAAAGCGCTGGAGCTCGATCTGCGCGCGATCGTCGTGATCAACAAGATCGACCGCCGCGACGCCCGGCCCGTGGAAGTGGTCGACGAGGTGTTCGACCTCTTCATCGAGCTGGGCGCGTCCGACGAACAGGCCGACTTCGCGGTGGTCTATGCAAACGGCAAAGCCGGCATCGCAAAGTACGAGCTCGCCGACGAGAGCGCCGACCTCGAGCCGCTGTTCGACACGATCGTGAAGCGCGTGCCCGAGGCGCCCGCCGAGGACGGCGGTTTCCAGATGCTCGTGTCGGCGATCGACCACAACCGTTACGTCGGGCGCATCGGCATCGGCCGCATCTTCCGCGGCACCTCGAAAGTCAACGCGCCGATCGTCAAGGTCGCACGTGACGGCACCGTCACGACGGGCTTGCGCCTGACGAAGATGCTGGCGTTCCACGGGCTCGAGCGCATCGAAGTCGAGGAAGCATCCGCCGGCGACATCATCTGCGTGTCCGGGATCGAAGGCCTCAACATCGGCGACACGATCGCCGACGCCGCGAATCCCGAAGGCATCGCCGCCATCGCGGTGGACGAGCCGACGGTTTCGATGTACTTCATGGTCAACGCGTCGCCGTTCGCGGGACGCGAAGGCAAGTACCTCACGTCGCGCCAGATCCGCGAGCGGCTGATGCGCGAGCTGGAGTCCAACGTCGCGCTGCGCGTCGAGGACACCGAATCCGCCGACACGTTCGAAGTGCGCGGGCGGGGCGAGCTGCATCTGTCGATCCTCATCGAGACGATGCGCCGCGAAGGCTACGAGATGGCGGTCAGCAAGCCGCGCGTCATCATCACCGAACGCGACGGCCTCAAGATGGAACCGGTCGAGTACGTCGTGATCGACGTCCAGGAAGAGTATTCCGGCGCCGTGATCGAGTCGGTCGGGCGCCGCCGCGCGCAGATGTCGAACATGGTCACCGTCGGCGAGACGCGCCGGCTGGAGTACACCATGCCGACCCGGGCGATCTTCGGCTTGCGCGGCGAGCTGATGACACTCTCGCGCGGCACCGCGGTGATGTCGCACGTCTACTACACGCACCAGCCCGTCGCGGGCGACATCCCCGGCCGTTCCAACGGCGCGCTCGTCACCAGCGACAGCGGCACCGTCACCGCCTACGCGCTGATGGGTCTCGAACAGCGCGGGCGGTTCTTCGTCGACCCCGGCACCGAGGTGTACGAAGGCATGATCGTCGGGCGCGCCAACGACGACAAGGACGTCGCGCTCAACGCGGTGCGCGCGAAGAAGCTCACCAACATGCGCGCGGCTGGCACGGACGAGAACTTCAAGATGCCGCCTGCGGAGGAAATGTCGCTTGAGCGCGCCATCGAGTTCATCGAGGACGACGAGCTCGTCGAAGTGACGCCGCAGTCGATCCGGTTGCGCAAGCGTCTCCTGGACGAAGGCGATCGCATCAAGTCCCGCAAGCGCGAAAAGGCGACGGTCGGGTAGTGCCGCAAAGGGCGGTCGAGCCGCTGGGCTAGGCCGCTCGCGCGCCGGCCGCGCAGCGGTCCCCGAGCCGTGCAGCGAGAACCGCAGCCCGGTGAAGCGACTGTCGTACCTCGCGCTGGCGCTGGCCATCGCGCTTTCGGCCTGCACCCGCGTCGCGTCGACGCAGCCGGGTGATACGGCGCAGGGTTCCGGCGCGCCGGGCCAGCGCCATCCGTGGACGCACCCGGGGGTGCTGCGGCTGGCGAGCCTCAGCGAGCCCGACACGCTGAACCCGATGCTGTCGACCTCGCAGGTGAGCGTCGACATCTCGATGTTCTGGGGCGGCTATCTGTTCAACTACAGCGACGCGAACGAGCTCGTCCCCGAGCTCGCGACCGAGGTTCCGACGGTCGCGAACGGCGGCATCTCGAGCGACGGGGGGACGATCACGTACCACCTGCGCAAAGGTGTGCTCTGGCAGGACGGCGCGCCGTTCTCCGCCGCGGACGTGGTGTTCAGCTGGCGAACCGTGATGAACCCCGACAACAACATCCAAACGCGCACGGGCTACGACGACGTGCGTGCCATCGACGCGCCGGACGCGCAGACGCTGGTCGTCCATCTCAAACGTGCGTACGCACCGTTCGTCAACAGCTTCTTCACGATGTCGTCCACGCCGTACACGGTGCTTCCCAAGCATCTGCTCGAGAAGTATCACGACATCAATCAGATCCCGTACAGCTCCAAGCCCGTCGGCACCGGGCCGTTCATCGTGCAGGAGTGGCACCGCGGCGACACGTTGCGCATGGTCGCCAACCCGCACTACTGGCGCGGCGCCCCCAAGCTCAAGGAGATCCAGTACCGCGCGATCCCCGACGAGAACACGCTCACCACGGGCGTCCGCACGCACGAGATCGACATGTGGTACAACGCGTCGGCGACGAACTATCCCGTCGCCTCGAAGATAGCGGGGACGCACGCGATCCTCACCCCGTTCACGCAGTTCTCGCTCATCGGGTTCAACACGCAGCGCCCCATCATGTCCGAGGTCGCCGTACGCCGCGCGCTCGCGCATGCGACGGACCGCAAGACGCTGATCAACCGGGTCACGTACGGCGTCCAGATCCTGGGCGACGGCGACCAGCCCGCGTTCTCATGGGCGCACGACCCGAACCTTCCGTCGATCGACTACGACCCGGCGAAAGCGAAGGCGCTGCTCGAGGCGGCGGGCTGGCACGCCGGCCCCGACGGCATCCGCACAAAGGACGGGCAACGGCTGCACCTGCAGATCGCCACGACGACCGGCAACGCGGTCGGCAACCGGCTCGCGGTCCTGCTGCAGTCGACGTGGAAGGACGTCGGCGTCGAGGCCGAGGTGAAGCCGTACGCGTCGGCGATCATGTTCGCGAACTATGCCTCGGGCGGCATCCTCCAGGCCGGCAAGTTCGACGTCGAGTTCTCGTCGTGGCTCAACGGCATCGATCCCGACGACTACACGCTGTTCGCCAGTGACCAGATTCCGCCCAACGGGCAGAACCAGTACCG
>DASWRD010000110.1:0-13854 GCA_036403315.1 Candidatus Elarobacter sp. | reverse complement strand
ACCGCCGGCGATCCGCGGTAATCGTGAGCGAATGCGCGGCGAGCGGGCAGGATTCGACTTGCATGTCGCGCAGGCACCGCGGATGCTACTGATGCACTCACGCACTTGCTCCGGCACTGCATGCCCGTAACGTCCGCTCAGAAACGTGCCGCGGTCGATCTCGCGGCGCTTGCGTACACGGACGAGGTGCATCCCGCGAACCGCATCGCCGACATGAAAGCGGGCCTCGCGAAAATCCCGGCCGCGGCGAACGGGCCGTGGAAGCTGGTGTGGGGCCCCGGCGAAGTCGAAGGCATTCTCGCGTACGTGGCGCTCGCCGCCGACAAGACGACGTACGGGCTCGCCTTCCGCGGAAGCCTCGGTGAGATCATGGCGCACGAGTTCATCGACAACGTGCTCCTCAACGGCGAGACCTTTCGTCAGGTCCCGTGGCTGCATCCGCAAGGCGGCGAAGTCAAGGTGTCGGCCGGGATGAATCAGGCGCTCGCGTACGTCACGATGCTGACGGACCAGACGACGCACAAGCATCTGCTGGATTTCCTGCGCGAGGTGACCGCGGCGAACGACGACTCGCTCAACCTTCTCGTCACCGGCCACAGCTTGGGCGGCGCGATCGTGCAGCTCGCGTCGCAGTGGCTCTACCACCAGCTCGTCGAGGTCGACGGAAACGAGGAGATCTACATCGCGCCGCTGACGTTCGCAGCCCCGACGACCGGGAACCAGCAGTTCGCAACGCTCTTCGAGACCACGTTCCCGACGAACTATGCGCTCGTGAATACGTTGGACATCGTTCCCATGGCATGGTGGAACCTCGGCGGCATCCAGCACATGTATCCGCCGCCCGCGCAGAACATCGCGCAGTTCGGCGTCGCGGTCTGGGGTCTGCTCACGATCTACAAAGACTCACTGGCGAAGGTCTACCGCCCCGTGATGAAGCCGGCGCCCGATACATTCCGAGGCTGGATGCCCGAACACCCCGACAAGTTCGCGCACACGATGGGCGAAAACCACACGATCTCGATCTACCGCGGCCACGTCGCGTGGGCGACCGGTATCCCGCTGTAACGGCACGAACCCGCCGCGAACGTTCAGACCGCCAGCAGATCGATCACCGGCGCGTCGACGCGGTCGGCAACCCCGTCGTAGCTCGCTGCGCGGCCGACGCACGTGCCGCGCACGCCCCATACCGATGCGCTCTCGACGCGCACGTCGGCCCACGGCCGCGACGGATCGGGCGCCGCTTCCGTCATCGGGAAGTTCACGGTGACATTGTCGACCGTCTTGGCGCTCAGCTTTGTGCGGTCTTTGCGCGACGTGCCGTGGATCAGCGCGCGGACCGTCGTGCCGACCTTGCGGTCGTGATAGGCGCGCACCGCTTCGTCCTCGGCAGCCTTGAGGCGCACGAAGCGATCCTGAGCGACGTCCTTCGGCACCGCGTTCGCGGCGTGCCATACGGCGGCGGGCGTTCCGCGCCGCGGCGAGTACACGAACATGAACGCCTGCGAGAAGATCCCCGTCTTGCACACGTCGACCGTCGCCTGAAAATCTTCTTCGGTCTCGCCGGGGAAGCCCACGATCAGGTCGGTCGTGATCGCCCAGCTCGGGTTGTGCGACTTGAACGTGGCGATGCGCTCGAGAAACTGCTCGATCGTGTACTTGCGGTTCATCCGGCGCAGCATCGCGTTCGAACCCGATTGCAGCGCGAGGTGAAAGCGCGGGTTCATCTTCGGCAGCGTCGCGCACACGCGCGCGAGCTTCTCGTTCAGGTCTTTGGGATGCGAGCTCACGAAGCTCACGCGCTCGACGGCGTCGATCGCGCACACCTCTTCGATCAGGTCGGCGAAATCCGCGCCGGTCGCGGGCTCCTTGTATGCGTTCACCGTCTGGCCGACCAGCGTGATCTCGCGCGCGCCGCCGGCGGTTTTGATGCGCACGTCGTCGAGGATGTCGCGCATCGGCCGGTGATCGAAGCGGCCGCGCACGCTGGGCACGATGCAGAACGTGCAGTAGTACGAGCACCCGCGCTGCACGGTGACGAAGCCGCGCAACCCGTCGTACGGCCCGGCGATGCCCTCGCCGGCGCCGCCCATGACGGTTTCGATCTCGCGGTCGACGCTGAAGTCGTCGTCGGGATATTCCGCGCGCCACGTAGCGAGCGCGTCGCCGAGCGCGCCGAGCTCGCTCGTGCCGAACACGCCGTCGATATGCGGCATGATCTGCTGCATGCGGCCCTTGTCCTGTTCGGCCAGACACCCGGTCACGATGACTTTCACGGAGCGGTCCGCGTTCTTGATCGCCTTCCAGTGCCCGATGCGCCCGTACGCGCGCTTCTCGGCGTTGTCGCGCACCGTGCACGTGTTGAGCACGAGCACCGCCGCGTCTTCGGGACGCGCGGCCAGCGTGAAACCGGCCGAGACCGCGCGGCGCTGGATGTCCTGCGAGTCCGCCTCGTTCATCTGGCAGCCGTGCGTCTCGATGTAGATTTGCGCCATTCAGCGTGCGGTGTCCATCAGCGGTTTCCCGTCGAGAGCGTGGTGAGGAGGTCGAGCGGGAGATACAGGCGCGAGCCGATCATCGTCGGCGCTTCGCCGTAGTCGACGATCTTGCCGTCGACCCGGTACGACGTCGAGCCGACGTGCCCGACCACTTCATGGCCGCCGTAGCGCAGGACGACCTTCTCCCCGACGAGCTGGATCGCGCTGTGCGGCAGGTAGTCCTCCGCCGGCGCGACGACGCTCGGCCGCGTTATTTCGGCATCGGCCTGGAGCACGACGTCCGTGCGCGTGCCCGGCCACACCATCACCGAGCGCGTCAGGCGGCCGCGCGGCGTGCGGATCGTCAGGTCGTGCGTGCCGGCGGCGACGGCGATCGTCCCGTCCTTCGCAGGCACCGCCGGCTGGCCGTCGACGTATGCGGCGCGGACGACGCCGTGGAGCGCGATCCACCCCGGCAGCGGGTGCAGGCTACCGCTTTGGACGCGTTCGAGACGGGTCGAGCTGAGCGTCGTCTGGCCGCCGAGGACGCTGACGTCGAGCTGCAGTGGATCCCAGCCGGTCTTCGTGAGGCCCAGCGTGTGGCGGCCGGGCGCGAGCGCCCCGAGCACCAGGGGGCTGCGGCCCACGTAGGTGCCGTCGATCCAGACGTCCGCCCCGGTCGGGAGCGTCGTCACGTAGAGCGAGCCGGTCGGGACGGCGGCCAAAAGGAGCACGCACGCCACGACCGCCGCGAGGCGACGGAGCATAGCGTTGTGAACCTTGGTCGGTCATGTCCGAAGCCCTCGCACCCTCCCTGCGCGTGCGACCTGCGACCGTCGCGGTCGTGGGGCGCCCCAACGTGGGGAAAAGCGCGCTGTTCAACCGCCTCATCGGGCAGCGCCTCGCCATCGTCGAGGACACGCCCGGCGTCACGCGCGACCGCCTCTATGCGCTCGCGGAGTGGAGCGGCCGCACGTTCACCCTCGTCGACACGGGCGGCATCGACACGGAGGTCGACCCGGACGACACGATCGCGCAGGGCACGCAGGCGCAAGCGGAGTCCGCCGCGCGCGACGCGGACGTGATCGTGTTCGTCGTCGACGCGCAGACGGGCCTGACGCCCGTCGACACCGACGTGGCGAACATCTTGCGGCGCAATCGCAAGCCCGTGCTGCTCGTCGCGAACAAGATCGAATCGCCCAAGCACGCCGCGTCGGTGCACGCGGAGTTCGGCGGCCTCGGCTTCGGCGACGTCTACGGCGTATCGGCGCTGCACGGCGAAGGCACGGGCGATCTGCTCGATGCGATCGTCGAGAAATTACCGCCGGAAGATCCCACCAACGTCGGCGAAGCGGAGCTGTCGCTCGCGCTGATCGGCCGGCCCAACGTCGGCAAGTCGTCGCTGCTGAACGCACTGCTGAACGAAGAGCGGGCGATCGTGTCGGACGTTCCGGGCACCACGCGCGACGCGATCGACACGCTGTTCACCTGGAGCGGCCGAACGTTCCGGCTGATCGACACCGCCGGCGTGCGCAAACAGCCCGGCCACCACGGTTCGATCGAATACTATTCGTCGCTGCGGTCGCTCAAGGCGATCGCGCGCTGCGACGTCGCGATCCTCCTGATCGACGCGCTGACGGGGCCGACCAATCAGGACCGCCGCCTCGCCGGCATCGCGCTGGAAGAACGCAAGGCGCTCGTGATCGTCGGCAACAAGTACGACCTCGTGCGCGAACTGGGCGAGTACAGCCAAGGGGAATTGGCCAACGAGATCCACGCGCAATTGCCGTTCGCGTCGTTCGCGCCCGTCACGTTCCTCTCGGCGCTCACGAAGCGCCGTTTGCAGAGCCTCATGCCGCTGGTCGAGAAGGTCGCCACAAACCTGGATCGCCGCATCCCGACCGCGAAGCTGAACGCGATCGTGCGCGACGCGGTGCTCGCGCACCCGCCGCCGATCCACTCCGGCAAGCCGCTCAAGATGCTGTACGTGTCGCAGCCGCAGACGCACCCGCCGCTGTTCGTGTTCCACGTCAACGACCCCGACCTCGTGCCCGCGTCATACAAGCGCTTCATCGAGAACACGCTGCGCGCGGAGTTCGACTTCGAGGGCGTGCCGCTGACGTTCGAGTTTCGGTCGCGGCGCGACGAAGGCGACCACGGAGAGCATTCGCGGTGAACCCGGTGGTCTTGTCGGTCGCCGCCGTCGTGGTGGCGTTCTTCGTCGGTGCCATCCCGTTCGGCGTGCTCGTCTCGCGCGCGTTCTACGGCACCGACATCCGCAAGTCGGGCAGCGGCAACATCGGCGCCGCGAACGCGCTGCGCACGCTGGGCAAGCGCGGCGCGGTCGCCGTGCTGGCGCTGGACGCACTCAAAGGCTTCGTGCCCACGCTCGTGGCTGGTATGCTGGGCGGTGTGCTTCCCGCGACGCTCGCCGCCGTGGCGTCGGTGGTGGGGCACTCCTGGTCGCCCTTCCTCGGCGGCAAAGGCGGGAAAGGGGTCGCCACGTATTTCGGCGCGCTCTTCGCCCTGTGGTGGCCCGCGGGGCTCGCGTTCATGCTGATCTGGGTCGCGATCGTCGTCGCTTGCGGCTTCGCATCGGTGGCCTCGATGCTCGCATCGGTGGTGATGGGCTTCGTGCTGTGGTACGGACTCGGCAGGGAAGGCCTCGTCTGCGGCATCGTGCTCGCGCTGTTCGTGATCTACCGCCACCGCGAGAACCTCGAGCGGCTCCGGCAGGGAACGGAAAACCGCCTCAGTCTGCTGAAAGCAAACCGAACAAGATGAAGGTTGAATGCGCTGCGCGCATTCAACGTGAACCGAGCGCCACACGTGGCGCCTCCGCAGTCGGCGGAACTCTCTCGGAGAATTTCTCAACAGATTATGATTAGTTCGAACGATTTCCGCAACGGCGTCACCATCGTCATCGAAGGCCAGCTCTGGACGGTGATCGAGTTCCTGCACGTCAAGCCGGGCAAGGGCTCCGCGTTCGTGCGCACCCGCCTGAAGAACGTGAAGAGCGGCGCAACGGTCGAACGCACGTTCCGCGCCGGCGAGAAGCTGGAGCGCGCCACGGTCGACAACCGCGACATGCAGATGCTGTACAACGACGGCGACGGATACCACTTCATGGACAGCGAGACGTACGAGAACTTCACGCTGCAGAAGGACGTCATCGGCGACCCCGCCGACTTTCTCAAAGACGGCATGCGCATCGCGGTGCAGTTTCACGACGGCACGCCGATCGGCGCCGATCTGCCGGCGCACGTAGAGCTCAAGGTCGAAGAGACCGACCCCGGCTTCAAGGGCGACACCGCGACGGGCGCGACGAAGCCCGCCAAGCTCGAGACCGGCGCGACGGTCAACGTTCCGCTGTTCGTCAATCCCGGCGACGTGATCCGCATCGACACGCGCGACCGCCGCTACATCGGGCGCGTCCAAAGCTGATCCGCGCGCGAGGCGCACGTTGACGCTGCTCGGCGGGTTCGAGCTGTTCGCGATCGGTGTGGCGGCGAGCATCTTCGGCTCGATCGTCGGCCTGGGCGGCGGCTTCATCATCATCCCCGTGCTGCGCATAGCGTTCGGCGTTCCGCCGGCGCAGGTCGCGGGGACGTCGCTCCTGATGGTGCTCGCGAACACCACCGCGGCAACCTTCGGCTACTTGCGGAACCGCGCCATCGATCTGCGCCTCGCGGTCCCGTTCACGATCGGTGCGGTCCCCGGCAGCATCGCCGGGGTCTTCGCCGTGAAGCGCTTCACGCCGAGCGGGTTCGACTTCGCCTACGGCGTCGTGCTCATCGTGCTCGCGGTGCTCGTCGTGCGCCGCCGCTCCGTGACGTCGCGTGAAGCGCACGAGCGCAGCTTCGCGCACGATCCTCTGATCGGTGTGATAGCTGGAGTCGGGGTCGGCTTCTTCTCGTCGCTGTTCGGCATCGGCGGCGGCGTCGTGCTGATCCCGCTGCTGCTGATCGCGGCGCGCATGCCGCCGCACGTCGTCACCGCGACGAGCGCGTTCGTCATCACGACGACCGCGCCGGTGGGGGTGCTGACGCATGCGCTGGGCGGCGACGTCGACTGGGTCTTCTCGCTCCCCCTCGTTCTGGGCGGCCTGGTCGGCGGGAGCATCGGCCCGATCATCCAGAAGCGCGTGTCTTCACCGGCGCTCATCACGATGCTTGCCGCGGCCCTGGTCCTCGCCGCGCTCGGCTTGGCACTCCGTCATCTTTTCTGAAAAATCACATGAAGTCTTATCACACCACGGGGTACGTTGAGCGGCGGTGGCGGGTATCGTAGCGGTATGACCAAGCGGAGCGAGTTCTTAGCCGCCGGGGCCGTCGCCGCGCTCGCGGCGGGCGCGACCGCCGGGGCCGCAACGCCGGCGAGCGCAGCCGACAACGCGGTTCTCGACGAAGCCGCGTTCGTGGCGCGCATGAAAAGCGGCGCGAAGCACCGCCAGCTGATCGCGGCGCCGCGGGTCGACGACGGCGCGCCCCTGCAGTTCGTGATCAACACCCTCAACGGCTTCACGACCGCGTGGAAGGAACCCGACGCGAACGTGCAGATCGCGCTCGTGCTCTACGGTTCCGCGGTGACGATCGGGCTCGACGACGATGCGTGGCGCACGTACAAGCTCGCCGACATCGTGAAGCACGTGCAGCAAGAGTTTCTCACGGTCGAGGCAGCGCAGGCCAACCCGTGGTCGCACACCGCGGCCGGCCGAGGCGGAGACCGCTCCGTGCCGGCGCTCATCGCGCGTGGCGTGCGCATCATCCTCTGCAATACCGCGCTGGGTGACATGGCGAACCGCATCGTCGCCGCAGGCTACGGCGACGGCGGCGACGCGTTCGCGATCCAAACGAAGCTGCGCTCGCACGCGATCCGCGGCACCGACATCGTCCCCGCAGGGATCAGCTCGGTCGCGGTCCTGCAAGAAAACGGCTACAGCTTCTTCAGCGCGGCCCTCTAAACCGCGCCCTTCAAGCGAGCCTTGACCGTCAGGCTCGTGCGTGATATTATACCGGCGGAGGCTTTGCGGCGAAAACTGCATTGCCTTTTTCCCTATTTCCGGGTTAACTGATAAGCTGGGCGCGCTCCGGCGACCAGCGTGGGGATTACGGCGATGCTTCGAACGTTGAAGCGGCCTCCGTATGTTTTCTGCCGCCTAGCCAAATACGACAGTTTCGCTTTTATCAATTCAGCGTACGGACGTAGTTCAGTTCGCCGGGGCTTTACTAGAAGCGGGTGTTCGTAGCCCCACGATAAGACGTAAGCGACGATATCCGCGAGCTGGATCCCCGTCGTCAGCTCACTGTGAACGAAGAAAGGCTCCGGAATAACTCTTGCAGCTCGCGCCCGACCCATTCTCGTATTGACAAAGTACAACGACATCTGATCGATGAGAAGGTGGGACTTACTCTTCTCGATTTCATCGAAAACTACGATGCCGCGGTGGTCAACGGAAGCATCATCCAAAAAGTGGTAAAATCGCTCATACAAGTACGCATAATCCTTGCGGAGAAATGCCCCGGGCACGATTCGCGGATCGACGATGATGCTCCCGAACGCTCGGCAGCCATACTGAGCGCAAAGCAGTAGTGCACGATCAACATAGTCGAGCTTTGCCTGTGCGAGAGCCGTCAGCATATGTCCGGCGACCGGTACGGGATCGTCAAGTGCTTGCCGCGTGAGTTGTCGACGGAGATCATTCGCTAGCGGAGGCGATTGCGACGCAAGCCGAAACGTCTTGGTCGTCAGCAGTTTCGTAGCTTTCAACTCTCGTTTGGGGGTGGCATAGCGTCCACCGAAGCAGGCGATTTCAATGCTCTTCAGCTCTTGAATGAGCCGCCACAGCTTGGAGTCCTCAACAGCCATGCCTGCGAGCACCTCATAAGGGGACGCCCTATGATCATGCCCGCTCTCATCGAGAAAGAGAAAATATGCCACTCCGCATTCTAGGATAGCGTTTCCGGGCTAGTCGATACCTAAAATCCGAGCGACGTCACCGCTGAGCGGCCCGAGCGGCGCGGCCCAGCTCGACCGGTCGCATCTCGACCACCTCGAACACCACGAGCGGCTTGCGGCAGCGCGCGCACACGATGTTCGGTGACGGCTTGCGCTTGCGCAGCAGCTCCATCGTGCATTTTTCGCAGCGGATGATGTAGCGCTTCGTGGATTCGTTGAGCGGCAGCGCGGTGCCGAGGTCGTGGTAGATCGAGCGTAGGCCCAGCTCGCGCATCTTCTTCTTGAACGTCGCGGTGTGGCCCGGGTTCTTGCCGAGCGCGTGCAGCCAGGCGTGGATCATCTCGTGCAGCAGCGTCTCGCGCAACTCGCCCTCCTTGCCGACCAGGTGCTTCGGCGACAGCTCGATCAGCGGCGGCTTGTACATGATGCGGCCGGCGCTGTTGGAGAACCGCGCGTTGTACGCGATCCGGTAGGTGGGGATCTCGCCTTGGAAATGCAGCCAGTTGTACTGCGCGAACAAGAGCTGCAGCTCGGCGACGTCGGGTAGACCGGGGAGCACGCGGCTCCATTCGCCAAGACACCCGCGTGGGCTTGCCGGCGCGTATCGCGATTCCGATCCTCGTGGTCTTCGCCGCGATCTTCCTGGGCATCGTCGGCTGGTTTCTGCGGATCGGCTTCGGCACGACAGGATCCGCGTTCGGACCGAGCGGCGTGCCCGCGCAGCAAGGCGACGCGCGCATCGCAGCGACGCCGGCACCGCTTGCGACCGATCCGCCGGGGACCTTCACCGTGCCGCAAACCGGGACGGGCCCCGCGCAGAACGGCTCGAACGCGCTGCCTGGCGCGTCGACCGGCGGCGGCAACGCCGCGGGCCCGCCGGCGCCCGTAATGCAGCAACTCAACGAACTGCGCGCGAGAATCGCCCGCGATCCGAAGGACCGCGCCGCGCTGATTCAGCTCGGCGACATGGAGTTCGCCGCGCAAAAGTTCGACAAGGCCGCGGACTACTACCACCGCGCGCTCGCGCTCGCCCCCAATGACGCCGACGTCAAAGCACGCTACGCTGCGGCGCAACGGCAATTGTCCCGGTGAGGCTCTATATCTCCGCCGACATGGAGGGGACCGCCGCGGTGTGCTCGTGGACGCAAGTCGACCCCGCGAACACGACGGAGTACCCGTACTACCGGCGCCTGATGTCGCGGGAAGTGCGCGCGGCGATCGACGGCGCGCGCGACGCCGGCGTGCGCGACGTGCTCGTGAACGACTCGCACGCGTCGATGCGCAACGTGCTGTGGGACGAGCTCCCCGATGACGTGCGGATGATCTACGGCAACCGCAAGCCGTTCTCGATGTCGCAGGGGATCGACGGCAGCTTCGACGCCGCGTTCTTCACCGGCTACCACGGCGCCGCCGGCACGCAGGACGCGACGCTCGATCACACCTACACCGGCGATACGCTGCGCGAGACCCGCGTGAACGGCCGCGCGTGCAGCGAGGCCATGCTGAACGCCGCGGTGCTCGGGCTCAGCGGCGTGCCGGTCGTGCTGATCACCGGCGACCGCGCGTGCATCGAGCAGACGAAGGCCGTGATGCCGTGGATCACCGGCGTCGCGGTGAAAGACTCGATCGGCCGCTACGCGACGAACTCGGTGTCGCCGGCACGCGCGCGCGAGCTCATCCGCGCAGGCGCGAACGAGGCGATCGGACGCGTGAGGGACGCAGAGCCGTTCGTGTTCGAGCCGCCGGTCGCGCTGGAGCTCGACTTCTGCTGGACGCACAACGCGGACTTCGCCGACATGATTCCCGGCTTCGAACGCATCGGCCCGCGCACCGTGCGCTTCGTCCACGACGACTACCGGGTGGTGTTCAAGGCGTACGTCGCGGCGTTCCGGCTGGGCGCCGCGGCGAACGCGCCCGGCTGACGCTGCGATGCCGACGGTCGCGTACCAAGGCCACGCGGGCGCATTCAGCGACGTTGCGGCGCGAGCCCTTGTACCGGGCGCGGAAACGCGCGGCTACGCTTCGTTTGACGCGGCGGCGGCGGCGCTCGACGCAGGCGAATCTGACTTTGCGGTGCTGCCGGTCGAGAACGCGATCGCGGGACCGGTCCCACGCAACTACGAGCTGCTGTGGGAACATCCGGCGCTTCGCATCGTCGGCGAGACCACGCTGGCGATCGAGCTCTGCCTGATCGGCACGTATGGCGCAAGTGAGGCGACGACTCGCGAGATTCGTTCGCACCCCGTGGCGCTGGAGCAAGTGCGGCGGTACGCTTCGTCGCACGAGTGGACGCAAACGCCGACGACGGACACCGCAGGCGCCGTTCGCGAAGTGATCGCGCTGGGCGATCCCACCGTCGCCGCGGTCGGTCCCGCACTGGCCGCCGGAATCCACGGCGGTACGATCCTCGCACGCAACGTTCAGGACGAAGCTGAAAACTACACGCGCTTCTTCCTGATCCGTCGCGGCGACGCAACGGGGCTCGGCGATCGTGCGTGCGCCGGTATCGCGGTCGAAGACCGGCCCGGCTCGCTGCGCGACGCGCTGAGCGCGTTCGCCGACCGCGCGATCGATCTGCGATTCCTGATCGCGCGCCCCGACCGCCGCGTCCCGTTCCGCTATCGCTTCTTTGTCGAACTCGCGAACGTGGACGACACCCGCCTGCGCGCCGCGCTTGCCGTGATCGGCGGCGAACAGCGCATCCTCGGACGTTACTGAGACGCGCGATCTGGCCACAAAAATCTTCACGATTGAAGTCCACTGGCTCCAAGTTGCATCGAACATGGGTGGCATGGTAGTATCTAGTCACGGCTCAAGTACGGTCTAGACCATCGCGAGCACCACGTCTTCCAACGTGGTGCTCGCATTTTTTCGCTCCACCCTTGTCATCTTGCCGTTTCGCGTGATTGAGAGAACGCTGGGGCGTTCGATGGTTCGAGATCGTACTTGAGCCGTACGGTCTCCGGGTTCAATCCCCGCACGCTCCAGCCCGTCGAGTTGCTTCGGCGGAAGCGGTGTGGTATGGTGCCAACGGCTCAGGCACTCCCACACCATCGCGGGTACCGCGTTCGCAAGGACGCGGTACCCGTCGCTGTTTACGCCGCGTCGAATGCTGCGGCGAGCCCGCTCAGGTCTTGCAGCGCATCGAGCGACGGCGCACGCAACGTGCACGATGCCGCTTGGTCCGGCAATGTCTCTCGCTCGAATATGGTCCGCACGCGCGCGATCCAGGGCTCACCGAGATAGGTCGCCAGGCTTCCCAGCACGATCACGTCGAGCACGAGCAGGTCAGCCAGCAGCGTGCACGCCGCGCCGACGGCGGTGGCGTTGTCGTCCAGCGCCGCTTGCGCGATTGCGTCGCAGTGCGCCGCGCGTTCCGCCACCTCGGCGCCGGTGCTCGCGTCATAAGACGGATCGCGCATTCGCGCCAGCTTCGGCAGCGCGCTCGCGGCGCCGTACGATTCGAAGCAGCCTGGTTTTCCGAACACGTCCGGACCGGCGTCGCGGTACCGCACGTGCCCGAGCTCCGGCGAGAGCCCGCGCGAACCGTAGCGCGCGCGACCGTCGATTACGATCCCCGCACCGAACCCCGTCCCGCACGTCAGGTACGCAAGCCCGCCGGCGCCGCGATCCGCACCCCAGCGCACCTCCGCGAGCGCACACGCCGCGGCATCGTGATGCACTGCCAGCCGCTTCCCGAAATCGGCGCGCAGCCGCTCGGCCAGCGGAAACCCGTGCATCCCCGGCAGGTGCGGCGCCGAGATGACGACGCCGGCACGCGCATCCATCGGCCCGCCGATCGCCACCCCGATCGCATCCGCACGGGATGCAATCTCGCGCAAAGCCGCGGCGACCGCCGCGTACAACGCCTCACCGTCGCGCGCTTGCGTCGGCCACGCGCGCCGTTCGAGAATCGTTCCGTCCGGAGTGCCGAGCACGACGCTGGTCGTCGTGCCGCCGACGTTGACGCCCGCGAGCAGCGCACCGGTCATACCACGATCACTTCCGCGTCGGGCTCGCTTGCGTGCAGCCGCGCGAGCGCCGCATCGCGCGCGCGCTCGTCGGCACCGTCGCCGGTTCGCGCATCGACGATCAGCGCGCGCCGCGGCCGCGCCGCGGGCCCGTCGTGCGGCACGACGCGACGCATCGCATCGGCCACCTGCGCGCGCAGCACGTCGCGGTCGAGCCGCCGTCCGTCCGGCGTCGGCCATACTAGCAGCGCCACGGTATCGTGACCGCCGCCGCTCACCAGCACGCCGGCAATGTCGCTGCACTCCGCGAGAAACGCCGCGCGCAGCTCGCCCGCGAGCACCCACACGCCGGATGCGAGCTTGAAGCGTTCGTCGAGCCGCGACACGAACGCGAGCCCGCGCTCCGGCGCGCGCGCGTCGACCGGTCGCACGATGTCGCGCATGCGATAGAACCCTTCGTCGTCGAACGCATCGGCCGCCAGGTCGGGGCGCCAAAAATATCCGCGCAGCACTTGCGCGCCGCGCACGCGCGCCTCGTACGCGTCGCCGGTGGGGATCAGCTTCACCTCGACGCCCGCGAGCGGCGCGCCGAGCGCATCGTACGTCGGATCGATGCCGGTCGTCAGCGCGACGGCCGGCGACGTCTCCGTCGAGCCCCACGCCGCGGCGAGCGGCACCCCGATCGCGCGCAGCGCGTCGCGCGTCGCAGGCGCGAGCATCGCGCCGGACCAGCACGCGCGGTCGAGCTGCGACAGCCAGCGACGGCGCAGCGCGTCGTCGGCGCGCAGCCGGTCCACCCACGCCGTCCACCCGAGGGGCACGTCGAACGCGAGCGTCGGCGGGATCTCCGAACGCAGCCGCACCGTGCGTTCGAAGTGCGTCGGCGTCGGATTACCGTCATCGACGTACAGCGTCCCCGCGTGCCGCAATGCGATGCCGAGCACGAGGTTGCCGCCGAGGCCGTGGCTCCACGGCAGCCAGTCGACCATCGTCGGCGGGTGGTCGTCGAGAAACGGCCACGCCTGCGCGACGCCTTGCAGCATCGCGCCGATCATCGCGTGCGTCGTGACGACGCCTTTGGTCTCGCCCGTCGAGCCCGACACGAACATGATCTTCGCGACCGTCTCGCCGTCGACGCGTTCGCTGACGTCGGGCGAAAGCCGCGCGTGCGTGAGCAGCCGCGCGTAGTCGAATGCGCGCGTCCTGGGCGGCGGCTCGGTGACGCTGACGTACGCCGCGTCGGACATCACGCCGCGCACGGCACGCACGGCGGGGGCGTACGCGGCGCCGTCGCGTGCGAAGACGACGCCGGGCCGCACCGCTTCGGCGATCTCGCGCAAGCGTGCGAACCGGTCGCGAGCGGCAAGCCCGGTCTTCGCGGACACCGGCACGACGGGGATGCCGGCACGCAGCGCGCCGAACGTCACCAGCGCGTGATCGATGCCGTTGCC
>DASWRD010000109.1:0-48021 GCA_036403315.1 Candidatus Elarobacter sp. | reverse complement strand
GTTACTCACCCGTCTGCCACTAGGTATTGCTACCTCGTTCGACTTGCATGTGTTAGGCACGCCGCCAGCGTTAATCCTGAGCCAGGATCAAACTCTCCATAAAAATTCATGGAGCTTTTGACAGCTCTATCTTCGCTGACTGATTGCGGCTGCGCCGATCGCTCGGCGAAACCGTTTTTGATCCGGACTGCGAATCCGGATCGCGCCGTCCGTCTTGCGACGGCCGGCGAGTCATAGTTCTTTGTGGACGCGATGCCTTGTGCGGACACCCGGTGGAGCCGGGGGAACCGCGACATCGAATCCGTTTTGTTCTCAAACCAGGGCAAACAAAAACGCGGCCCTTGCGGACCGCGCACCTATCTGACCGGGCCGGAGACCCACAGACTTATGCGCTACTGCACTGTTCAGTTTTCAAGGAACGGACGCTTCCGCCAGGCCCATTTCGGACCGGATCACTGACCGCACCGAGGAGGCGAGGCGTCAGAGTCAACGAGAGATAGATTATCACTGCGTGTCCACGATGTCAACATCGCGCCGGGCGGTCTTCTCCACCGTCTCGTCCACAGGCGCCCCCGCGGCGCGCCCGGCTCTCGTCTAATAACACGAATTTCGCACAGGCGTTTCCGCCCGGCGGCCGGTAGGCGAAGCGAGCGAGCTCAGCCCATCCCGGCAGCCAGGTCGTCGGCCGCGCGGGCGGCCACTTTGCGCGAGATCGACTTGCCCTGGGTGAACAGCAGCAGATAGTCGTAGCCGCCGGCTTTGGAGTCGGTTCCGCTCATGTTGAAGCCGCCGAACGGCTGCCCGCCCACCAGCGCACCGGTGCACTTCCGGTTGAGGTAGAGGTTGCCGACGAAGAACTCGTCCGCCGCCCGCGCGAGCCGCTCCTCGCTCGCCGAGAAGACGGCGCCCGTCAGGCCGAACTCCGTCCCGTTGGCGATCTCGAGCGCGTGGTCGTAGTCTCGGGCCTTGATCACCGCCAGGACCGGGCCGAAGATCTCTTCCTGGGCGATCCGCGCCTGCGGGTCCACGTCGGCGATCACGGTGGGCTCGATGAAATACCCCGGCCCGTCCACGCGCTTGCCGCCGGCGAGCAGCCGGCCTTCGCCCCGGCCGACTTCCACATAGCCGAGGATCTTCTCGGCTGCCTTCTGATTGATCACGGGACCCATGGCCGCGCCGTTCACCGACGGGTCGGCCACGGCAAGGGATTTCACCGCCGGCACGAGCTTCTCGAGGAAAGCGTCGTACAGCGACGCATCGACGATCGCCCGCGAGCACGCGGAGCACTTCTGCCCCGAGAACCCGTACGCCGAAGCCACGACGCCGGCAACGGCCGCATCCAGGTCGGCATCGTCGGCCACGACGATCGCGTCCTTGCCGCCCATCTCCGCGACGACGCGCTTGATCCATTTCTGGCCCGGCGGCGTCTTCGCGGCGAGCTCGTTGATCCGCAGCCCCACGCCTTTGGAGCCGGTGAACGAGATGAACCGCGTCCGCGGATCGGTCACCAGCGCTTCGCCCACGGTCGGCCCGTCGCCGGGCACGAAATTCAGCACCCCGGCCGGGAGCCCGAGCTCGTGCAGCAGATCCACGAACCGTGCCGCGATCACGGCGGCATCCGACGAAGGCTTCAGCACGACGGCGTTGCCGGTCACGATCGCGGCCGACGTCATCCCCGCCATGATCGCGAAGGCGAAGTTCCAGGGCGGGATCACGACCCCGACCCCAAGCGGCAGATACGTCAGCCAGTTCTCCTCGCCCGCGATCGGCGTCAGCGGCGGCGGGTTCGCCAGCCGCAGCGCCTCGCGCGCATAGAACTCGAGAAAGTCGATCGCCTCGGCCGTATCGGCATCGGCCTCGATCCACGGCTTCCCGACCTCGAGCACGAGCACCGCGTTCCAGTCGTCCTTGGTCTCGCGAA
This sequence comes from Candidatus Elarobacter sp., assembly GCA_036403315.1. Taxonomy (GTDB): domain Bacteria; phylum Vulcanimicrobiota; class Vulcanimicrobiia; order Vulcanimicrobiales; family Vulcanimicrobiaceae; genus Vulcanimicrobium. The sequence continues at coordinate 46,100 of DASWRD010000109.1, read as the reverse complement.
TCCGCGCCGCGGCGCGGAACAACAGGTCCGCCCGCGCCTGGGCGCTCGTCTTTTTCCAGCTCGCAAAAGCCCCGGTCGCAGCATCGAGAGCTCGCGATACCTGCGCGATGCTCGCCTCGTCGACCACTCCGACGATCTCGTTCGGCCGAGCCGGGTTGATCGAAGCGATCGTCCCGGCCCCCTGCAGCCGCTCGCCGCCGATCACCAGCGGATACCGCCGCCCCAGCTCGGCACGCGCGCGAACGAGCGCATCTTCGAGCGAGCGGCGGTCGGCGGGATCGGAGAAGTCGCGGATGGGTTCGTTTCGGAACGGCGCGACCGTGCGCGGCGTGGTCAGCATAGCGTCGACGCCTCCGCTATTCGAAGTGCCGTTCCCTGTGCGAGTGATCGCGCCGCCCCGGGCCGGGACAGCCGTCTCGGCCCGTCTTAGTCGCCAATAGGAGCAAGCAGCGATTGCGAGAACCAATTCGCATGAGAATTCATGACCGTCTCGTGCGTAACATGACGATCGCCGGTGCAGCACTTGCCCTCGGTGTCTGCGCAATCGGTTTTCCCGACTCGGCTGCCGCGAGCACCTCGGGCGTAGTCAGGCTCATCGCGATAAGCCATACGGCGATGGCGATCACGGGCAACCTTCGCCTGATCAACCGCCCCGGCACCAATGCGATCACGAAGGTCGTGTTTGCGAACGGCCGCTCGTTGCAGCTCAAAGACATGAAGCAGGGCGTGTACTCCGTCACCCCGCCGGCCAACCCGGTGCTGCTGCACGGTAATCGCATTTGCAGCACGAACGTCAAGTTTCTCGCGTTCGCGTTCGGACTTCGTGGGTTGGCCACGATGGACGCGTATGACGGGCCGATGAAGAACGAGCGGAACCACTGCGGTTCGTTCAATTATTCCGAAAAATGAACGCCGTTCGGCTTGGGGCGCGCGAAGTGCGGTACACGGTGCGCGGAGTAGGGCCACGGTGGTCGTCCTGGCCGCAGCGCGATCGGTGCCCGGGAACCGCGAGGCCGCGGCGCCGGCGCGGCCCGACCGGAACGAAGTCGTAGCGGACGCCTCCCCGACCTGAGAGAATAGCGTCCCATGGTCTACGACATCGCTGTAGTCGGCGGGGGCATCGTCGGCCTCGCCACCACGCGCGAGCTGCTGCTCCGCCACCCGAACCTCCGCGTCGCGAACGTCGAGAAAGAGGACGTCTGGAGCAAGCACCAGACGGGCCACAACAGCGGCGTCATCCACTCGGGCATCTACTACAAGCCCGGTTCGCTCAAGGCGCAGCTGTGCGTCGAAGGCCGCAAGCTCGCGTGGGAGTTTTGCGACGCCAAGGGCATCGAGTACCGCAACGTCGGCAAGCTGATCGTCGCGACCGAAGAGTCGGAGCTGGGCCGGCTCGACGACCTGTGGGCCCGCGGGCACGAGAACGGGATCGAAGGCCTCGAGATGCTCGACGCCGCGCAGATCGCCGAGCGCGAACCATACTGCCGCGGCATCAAAGCGATCTTCTCGCCGGTGACCGGCATCGTGGACTGGGGGCTCGTGTCGCGCACGTACGGCGCCGACGCGCAAGAGCTCGGCACCGACATGTTCCTGGGCCATCAGGTAACTTCGATCGAGCGGCGCGGCAACGTCACGGTGCTGAAGACGCCGAAGGGCGAGATTCAAGCGAAGGCCGTCATCACGTGCGGCGGGCTGTACAGCGACAAGCTCGGCCGCATGACCGGCGGCAGCGTCGACCCGAAGATCGTGCCGTTCCGCGGCGACTACCTGATCCTCAAGCCCGAAAAAGCCTATCTCGTGAAGGGCAACATCTATCCGGTACCCGATCCTGAGTTTCCGTTCCTGGGCGTGCACTTTACGCCGCGTATGGACGGCTCGATCTGGCTCGGACCGAACGCCGTGCTCGCGTTCGCGCGCGAAGGCTACTCGTTCTTCACGATCAATCCCGCCGAGCTGTGGGACGCGCTGACGTATCCCGGCTTCTTCAAGATGGCCACAAAGTATTGGGAGATGGGCGCCGGCGAGATGTACCGCGATCTCGTGCGCTCGGCGTACGTGAAAGCGCTGCAGCGCTACATCCCGGAGCTGAAGCCCGAAGATTGCCTCCCGGGCCCGGCGGGCGTGCGCGCGCAAGCGATGACGGCCGACGGCGGTCTTGTCGACGACTTCGTGTTCCAGGGCTCCGAAGGCGTCGTGCACGTGCGCAACGCACCGTCGCCCGCCGCGACGTCGTCGCTCGCGATCGGAAAATACATCGCCGACGACGCCGACCAGCGGTTCAGCCTCTCGAAGCCGTCCATCGCGGTTTAGCGCCGTGGCGCGCGACTTCGTCGAGGTGGAGTGGCTTGCGAGCCGGCTCGGCGATCCGCGCGCGCGCGTCGTCGACGCGCGCAGCGTGCCGCACGGCGGAACGGTGCAGATGCCGCCGGGCCGCGAGCAGTACGCCGCCGGACACATCCCGGGAGCGGTGCATCTCGACTACGCCGAAGATCTGAGCGACCCCGCGACGCCGTACGCAACGCGCGTCGCGCCGCCGGAGCGCTTCGCGCGCACGATGGGCGAACACGGCATCGGCGACGACACGCTCGTCGTCGCGTACGACGCGGGCACGATCCCCTTCGCGGCGCGCATCGTGTGGATGCTGCGTTACTACGGCCACGACAACGCGTTCGTCCTCGCGGGCGGTCTACCGGCGTGGACCGCAGCCGGACAGGCCCTGTCGGTAGGCGCGCCCGGCTCCCATCAGACGGCTGACAATTCGGACGCGGCTCGCACGCCGATTGCACAAGATACGCCGGTAGCGGGCGGAGCGACCGTGGCGCGTGCAGCCTTCACGCCGCGTGCGCGGTCGCCACTGCGGGCGACGCGTGAGGAAGTGCTCGCCATCGCCGAAGGCCGCAGCGCCGCGCAGCTCGTCGAGACGCAGCGCGATCAAACGTACGCGCAGCGCGACCGCGACATCAAAGGCGCCGTGCGCCTCAGCGGCAATCAGCTGCTCGAAGACGCGCGCGGCGGCCGCGTCGCGGACGCGGCGACGCTCGCACGGTTAGTGCACGACGCAGGCCTCGACCCGCACGCGCGCACCGTGGTCAGCTGCGGCAGCGGCGTGTCGGCATCGGGGGCATGGCTCGCGCTGCGTGAAGCGGGCTTCAACGACGTCGCGGTCTACGACGGCTCTTGGATGGAATGGGAGCACGACGCGCTCCCCACCGTACCGAAACCCTGACGCGAACCCACCGAAGGTCTGTGTCACCCTGAGCTTGTCGAAGGGTGCGCCACGATCGTGCCTTCGTTAGCTGCCGTCCGGCCGCGCGAACGCGACGATCTCGTGCGCTTCCCGGTGGCTCGTCCAAAAGCGCTCCCCGTCGAACGCGAGCGAGCGCGCTTCGAACGGGATGCGCGCAACGTCTTCGATAACCGGCGCAGCGCCGCGCGCGTCGACGCGGGTGAGATAGTACACGTCGTCGCTCTCGTCGCGGGCCGTAATCACGTAGAACCGCGCGCTCACCACGACGTGCCCCACGATCTGCCGGCCTAGCTCGATCACGGTGCCTACAGTACCATCGTCGGCGATCGCCATGAGCCGGCCGTTGTAAAACTGGCTCAGAAACAGCCGGTCGCCGTCAAACGAGAGCTGCGATCCCGTCCAATCGGGGCAAGGGATCGTTGGCCCGTGAAAACCATGCCCCGGCACGAACTTCTGAATCACGCGATCGTCGTCGTCGTTGATGCCGTAGCACACGCGCAGGTCGTCGCCCGCGACCGTCATGCCCCACGGTTTTCCTTGCGGCGAACCCGCGTGCGCACCGGGCGTAACGCCTTCGAAGCGCGCGGTCCACGCGGCCGGATCGATCGAGTAGATCCGGCTCGTCTCCACCGACCCCATCCACAGGCGCTCGCCGTCGTGCGCCAGCGCGTGCGGCCGCGGCGCCGGCGACGGCAGCCGCAGCAATTCGACGACGTTCTCCACGCCGGCCGTCACCGCGGCGAAGCGACGGGGGTCGGCGCCGGCGACGCCGGTATCGGCGTCGGCAACGTCGTCGGCATCCGGCGTTGAAAGATCACCTCCGGGATCGAGCGCGCTTCCGTGTATCCGGCGGGCACCGTGAAGCGCGCGAGCGCCGGCGTATCCCGCGTCAGATCGTCGATCGCGTACGACAGCTTCGCGCTGAACGGTACCATACCGGGCTCCACCGACACGTCGAGCGTCACCGGGAACGCGAGGAACTCGTCGGCCAGCTGCGTCGTCGCCATCACGTGCGACGGCGACTTGTCGCCTTTGCGCTGCAATTGCAGATCGAACGAAAGGCCGGTCGTCGGTAAATTGCTCGTCGTCGTGTGTCCGGTCATCTTGATCGTCACCGACAGCACGTCCAAGTCCGCGAACGGCGACCGGTGCTGCCGCGGGGCGGACGTCGCGCGCGGCGATGCGCTCGCCCGCGGCGACGCGCTCGCTCGCGGTGACGCGCTCGGCCGCGGCGTCGAGCTCGACCTCCCGCCCGGCAGGAACGGCTGCACGCGGTACTGCTTCGTGGTGTCGTTCCAAATCGTGAGCGTGTTCGATCCGCGGTCGATCACCGCGGTGACGACGACCGGCGGGATCGGAAACGAGTCGCTCTTCACGCTGAGCACGTCGATGCGGGTCAGGTTCGCGCGCTGCGCGACACCGAGCTGCAGCGAACCGTTGAACGTCGCGTTCGGCGTGACGACGGTGACGTTCGCGTGCGCGTGCGCGGAGAACGCGACGGGCGTCGGCGCGGGGCTCGCGCTCGGCCGCGGTGTGGACGTCTGCGCGCCGGCGGCGTGCGCGAGCGCAAGCGCACCCGTCGCAAGGATCGCGCCCGCGAGGACCTGCGCGCGCCGGCCAATGGCTCCGAACATGGTCACCCTTTCGTCAAGTCGCACCGAACCGACGGTGTTCGGCTTTCGAACCTCAGAGGCCCGCTCGCTTCATTTATGATGCTTGAGCGTGTACACGATGGAGTCGACGAGCTTCTTCGGCAGCCGGTGCGCACGGTGCGCGGGCGCGGCGCGCACCAGCGCTTTCGCTCCGGGTGGCGGCGGCGTCGCCGCATCACCCAGCACGAACGAGAACACTTGGAAGCTGGGCGTCTGCGGCGCGCCCTGCGGGAACCCGCCCGACGCATGGCAGTCCATGCACGACTTGCCGAAAGGCTGGCCCTGGAAGTACGTCTCCATCGTCGTGTTCGCTAGGATGTTGGTGTTGACGGTCGCGGTCGTCACCGGGATGGAATACGACGGCCCGCCGGGTACCGACGGGTTGATCGTGTCGACCAACAGGTAGTTGGCCCACACGGTCCCGGCCAAATTGGTCTGCCACGTTTGATTGATCGCCGCGACCGCGGAGCCGATGTTCGTCACCCTGCAGACGTTCACCGGCGCATTCTTGTTGTTCCACGGCACGTTTCCCGTCAGCCCGGGCGGCGCGGTGTTGTACTGCGCGGTGCAATTTCCGTTCGGCGTACCCGCCGTCGCGAATGTTGCCGGCTCGGGGCTGTTCGGCGGCGCCGTCACGTTGTCGACCTGCTCGAACGTCGCCCAGAACCACGTTGCGCCGGTCGTCGGCGTCAGCCGCAGAATGTGCATCCCGGTCAAACCGAACAGCGTCGGCGGCGAGCAGCTGCCGTCGGGCTGGATGAAATATCCGGTCTGCGTGTAGTACCGGGGGATCACGGCCTGATCGGCATTCGGATCGAGCACGCGCCACGACGCTTTCACCTCGAGCGCGCCGAATTGCGCGAGCTGCGGCAGCGGCGGGTTGAACATCGATTCCTGGCCGGACTTCGGAAAGCCGACGAACGTCGGTGGCGCCGGCGACGCCGGGAACGCGGCTTGCTGCGTCGCGCCGTTGTAGTAGCCGTTCTGCTGGATGTACGTGTACTCCGACATGTCCAAGCGAATGTCGTACGTCGCGTACCACCCGGTTTGCTGAATCAACGGCGCGTCGCTGAACGCTTCTTCGACGTTGCCCAGCTTCGAGGCCATGTTGAGGATCATCGGGTTGAATCCCGGCGCGACGGGATACGGCGAAGCCGACGGTACGCCGCACGGCAGCGGATTCGGATCCGCCGTCCACGCGCCGGGATTTTGCGCGCCCGCCAGCATCGTGTTGCCGTCACTGCGGTACGTCACCCACACGGTCGGGATCATGGCGTTGTTCGACGCGCTCGCCCCGATCGCGAGCGTCGTGTCGGGCAAGCCGGAAACGCCCGACTGCGGCGCGGACGGCGACGCAGACGGCGCGGGACTCGGCGCCGCGGCCGGCCAGTTCAGCGCGGTGAACGTCTGCCAAGCGAAGTTCGACCAGTCGGATTGACTCGGACCGGGCGACTGACTCGGGCCGGGCGACGCCGTGGCGTTGGCGACGTCGACCGGCACCACCCAGGAGTTGGCGGGCAGGTTCGCGGCCGCGCCCCCGCCGGCCGTTTGCGTGGTGGACTTCCCGGTGCAGCTCACCGCCATGGCGGCGAGGACGAGAACCACCGCGGACGGCATCATCGCGCGCGCGGCATGTTGCAGCAATCTCATGGTCGGCACCCTCCGACCGGTTGGCTTGGCTACACGCCCAGGTACGCCTCCTTCACTTGCAAATCGTCGAGCAGCGTCATGCGGCCTTCGTTTCGAGCTGTAGCGTTGCGGGCCGGCACGATCAGCGACGTCGCGACGCGGTCGCGCCGACAGGAGCGCGAGCCGCTCGCCCACGCGTCTCATTGTTTTTTCAGCCGCGCTTCACGACACGCTAATCCAGCGTCAGAGAAGTCCCAGGACCTCGCGCGATCCTTCTTCCATGCTTTGGGAAGGCACCGTTTTCGTCCAGGACCTCGTGGCACTAACCGCGCCCTGGCGAGCGGCGTTCAGCAAGTCGCCTCCGCTCGACATGGCCGTCGTGGGGACGCACGTGCTTTCCATGCTCGTTGCAGGGGGGCTCGCCATTGCGCACGACCGCGCAACGTTGCGTGCGGATCGCTGGACGCGGGCGATTCGCGAGCATCATTTTGCGGAGCTGCATGCGGTGCACCGCACGATCGTCGCGGCGCTAGCAATTTGCATGCTCAGCGGCTTCGCGCTCTTCGCGGCCGACGTCAAAACCTACGTCGTGTCGGTACCGTTCTGGATCAAGCTGTCGCTCATCGCGATGCTGCTTGCGAACGCTCTGATCATGACCGCTTCCGAAAGCACGCTGCGCGTCGCGCCGGCAGGCGGCGCGGCGATAGCTTCGGCGCGGATCCGGACGACCTCGATCGTGAGCGTGCTCTTGTGGGGATCGATCGTCATGGTGAGCATCGTGCTCTCGCTGTCGAAATGAGACATTCGTGTGAGGCAGCGTGCGCGATCGGCCGTGCGCGCTTTCTGCGCTCCACCGCCCTGACGGCGCTGGCGGGGCTTACGGGCATTGCGGTTGTGACCGACCCGGCGCTCGCACAATCGGTCGGTTCCATCGCACCGACTCAATCGCGTGGGAAAGTGCTCACATACGCGATTCCCGCGAAGGACGGTGCACTGATCGATGCAGGTAATGGTGTCATCATCGCGCGAGTGAAGAACACGGTCTATGCGCTCTCCGTGATCTGCCCGCATCGCGCGACGACGACGCTCGAATGGCTCCCCGATACGAGGGAATTCCATTGTCCGAAGCACGACGCGCTCTTTCAACCCGATGGCGAGCTCGTCAGCGGCCGTCCGGATCGCGCAATGGACCGGTACACCGTGCACCGCGCTGGACAAAGCATCGCGGTCGACACCGCGGCGGTCTTCCAGCAAGATACCGCACACGACGCCTGGACCCGGGCGCTCGTGACGGTCGGCTAGTACGCGCACGAGCCTTCTCGCCGCAGCTCGGAAAGAACCGCTAGAAGCTCGGAATGTTCGGTAAACTCCGGTCTACCATGAACATCCAACGCAACGGCTCCAAGCCGTCGAGCAAGGGTCCGGCGGAGTGGTTCACCGGATCCGTGCGCATCGACGCCCCGTTCCAAGCTTCCGCTCCCGGGCGTGCCGGCGGCGCGATCGTGACATTCGAGCCGGGCGCCCGCACCGCATGGCACACGCACCCGCTCGGCCAGACGCTCATCGTCACCTCCGGGCTGGGCTGGACGCAATGCGAGGGCGGCGCCGTCGAAGAGATCCGGCCCGGCGACATCGTGTGGTGTCCACCTGATGTGCGGCATTGGCACGGCGGGACGCCGACGACGGCGATGACACATATCGCGATCGCCGAGACGCTTGACGGCAAAGTCGTCGATTGGATGGAGCACGTGACGGACGCGGAGTACCTCGCGCGGCAACAACAGTCGAATAGTCGTTCGGATTGAATAATCTTGTCATCGATTATTTAGCTTCGCTGCATGATGTCCACGACACGTTAGTACTTCAATACCGTTGATACGAACGCATGTTCGTGCTCTAATTTCGTAGCGAGTACTTCGCGATTATCACAAAGCGGCCCGGCCGGTGATTCAAGCACCGACCGAGCCCGTCACGGGATGAGGGATCCAACGCCTCGAATCCGGCAAGCCCGCCGACAAGCAGGTCTTGCCGGCTCTTGCGCGCGCGCTGAGGGCACCGCTGTGTCGACCATTGTGGTGACCATAAGCTGCGTTGATCGCGCTTGCGTGCCTGTGCGTAACCTAAGGACGCGCGGACTATAAGTTACGTTCCCTACGTGGTCTTTGTCTTGCGGGCTCGTGCCGGCTTTGGCTCGATCGCAAGCGCATTGGTCGTGGGCAGCCCGCGCCGATGCCGTCTCTTACCGAATGTTTCAGATCGTGGGGCGGCGTCGCCTAGCCTCGAGGCGCGGGGCTTTCCTGCGACGGCGAGCGTCGTGATCTTGACGCCGAATTCGTCCTCGATGGACATCGTCAGGTCCGAGAGGACGGGGAGCAGGGTGAGTTTCTCGTCCTGCGGCACTGTGACCGCGTAGTCGAACCCGTGGGTGCCGGAGGTCAGCGTCCCAATGTCCGCGATACCCTTGAGTCGCGCAATATATGCGACGGTCGCGCGCGCCAGGAGCGCCGCTTTCTCTTCGACTTCCGCGGCAGCTTCGGGGTTGGTCACGTGCACGGTCATATCAAGCGCTCCAGGTCATCGATGAGGTACTTCGCCGTCTCCAGCAGCCGGTCCACCTCAGAGGCCGTGTAGGGCTCGGCGGAACTGCTCGGGCCGTAGTCCGCTTCGATGCGCGCCTGGAAGAGCGCATCGGCCTTGCGGTACGCCTGCTTCTCGCCGTAGTGGGCAGAGGTAATGCCTGGCGAGGAACCCGGATTCGAGACGTTCCCGCGCTTCATTCCGCTGTAGAGGGCCCAAACGACATCGACGAACTCATTATGGCTGAAGTTCTTCTCGGTTTTGAGTCTGCCGCTGCGCCAGTGGGTGACTTCGACGTTTTGTCGGCCGGCCGCAAACGACGCTACCACGTAGACGACATAGTATGCGCGCGCGACGGACTGCAGCAGCGAGTTGCCCGCGCGCAGGGTATTGCGAGCGCCTTCGAGCCGCTTACGCAATGCGTCGTACTCGGTACGTGTGTACTCGGCGATCGCGCGTTCGTCGCTCATCAATACCTCCGTTTTCTCCATCATACCGCTCGGCGCTTCAAAAGCCGTCCGGCCTTGCGCGGCGTTAATTCTGCTGGCTTTTTTATTCCTTCGGAGCCCCTACTTCTATGAATGCCCGAATTCTCACAATAGATGGCCGAATTGGGTCAGTTACCCGTGAGAGCGCCGCAAAAACGGACAAAACTGCGTTGTCTCGCTAAGGTCCATATCCCACACTAGCGCACACGCCGGCACGCATTCACAGTAAGGCGGTGTGGCCTCGAAGAGCAGTCGCTCAGACTCCAGAAGAAATCACACGCCGAGGTAGGCTTTTTTCACTTTCGGATCGTCCAGCAACTGCGCCGACGGGCCGCTCAGCGTCACGCGGCCCGTTTCCAGGACGTACGCGCGCGAGCTCACCTCGAGCGCCGTCTGCACGTCCTGCTCGACGATCAGGATCGACACGCCGGTTTTGTGAATCTGCGCGAGCAACTCGATGAGGTGGTCCACGAGCACCGGTGCCAGGCCGAGCGACATCTCGTCGATCAGCAGCATCTGCGGGCGCGCCATCAGCGCGCGTGCGATCGCGACTTGCTGCTGCTCGCCGCCCGACAACCGCCCCGCGAGATAGTCGTACCGCTCACGCAGCCGGGGCAGCAAGCCGAGGATGCGCTCCAGATCCGCGTCCACCTCGCGATCCGTGCGCAAGTACGCGCCCATGCGCAAGTTGTCTTCGACCGTCAGCGAGCCGAACAGACGCCGGCCTTGCGGCACTTGGAGGATGCCGGCCTTCACGATGCGATCCGGTTCGAGACCCGTCAGCATTCGCTCGCCGTAGCGCACGCTGCCGCCCCAGGTCTTCACCACTGCGCTGATCGCGCCGAGGAGCGTCGACTTGCCCGCGCCGTTGGAGCCGATCAGCGCGACGATCTCGCCCGGCTCGACGCGCATCGACACGTCCCACAGCACCTGCGTATCGCCGTACCCCGCGCTCACATTGTCGATGATGAGCGGGCTCGTCGTCAGAGCGGGCGCGGGCGGCGACGCAGCGTCCGCCGTCACGCCGTCGCCTCCGGTGGCTGAATGCGCACGGCCTCTGCGCGCTGCGCTTCGATCTCCTTGAGCTGCTCTTGGCGCTTAACCCAGCGCGAGCCGAGATACGCCTCGATCACCTGCGGCGACGCGAGCACCGTGCTCGGCGCGCCTTGCGCGATCTTCTTCCCTTCGGCGAGCACGACGATCGTCGTCGAGATCGACACGATCGCCTTCATCAGGTGCTCCACGACGATCAGAGTGACGCCACGTTTGTTCACGTCGCGCAGCAGCTCCAGCGCTTCGTCCACCTCTGTCGCGTTGAGGCCGGCCATCACCTCGTCGAGCAGCAGCACGTCGGGATCGAGCGCGAGCGCCTTCGCCACCTCCAGCCGCTTGCGGTCGGGGATCGTCAGCTCGCTCGCGGCGCGATCTGCGATGCGCGCGAGCCCGACGATCTCGAGCAGCTCCTGCGCACGCTCGAACGACGCGCGCGTGGAGCGCTTGCCGCCGTAGCGGCCGTACATGGCGCCGACCGCGACGTTCTCGCGCACGCTCAGGCTCGCGAACGGCTTGACGATTTGGAACGTGCGCGCGATGCCGAGATGGCACACGTCATGCGCGGGCACGTCGGCGATACGCTTGCCGGCGTACGTCACCTCGCCGGTCGTCGGCTTGTAGACGCCGCTGATCACGTTCATCAGCGTGGTCTTGCCCGAACCGTTCGGCCCGATGAGCCCCACGACGCTGCCGCGCTCGACGTCGAAGCTAACTTCGCTCAGCGCCCACAACCCCCCGAAACGCATGCCGACGTCGCTGATGCGCAGCGCGACCTCGTGCGCGGCCGCGGTCGCAGTCGAAGGCGCGGGCTGCACGCTCATGCCTTATAGATCTCCAGGCTCTTCAGCCATGTGCGCATCCCGCCGCGGAGCCCGATCAGCCACACGAGGCCACGCGGCAGCAGCAGCACGACGAGCACGATGACGGCGCCGAAAAACAGGGAGTGCAGCTTGAGGAACGTGTGGCCGAGCAGCTCGTTCACGCCCGACAGGATGAGCGCTCCGACGAACGGTCCGGCCACGGTGCCCGTTCCGCCCAAGAGCGTCATCACGATCGGGTAGACGTTGAAGTCTTCGGCGAAGGCGATCGACGGATCGATGAACCCGTTGCCGCGCGCGTACACCGCGCCCGCCGCGCCGGCGATCGCCGCGCTGATCGCCCACGCGATGATCTTGTACTTCGTCGCCGAGATGCCCAGTACAGCGGCGGCGTCCTCGTTCTCCCGGATCGCGACGAACGCGTAGCCGAGCTTCGAGCGCGCGACGAGGAACGTGATCGCGATCGCGCCCGCGGCGACGAGCCACGCGGCATAGTAGTAGATCGAGAAGTGGGCCTCGTCGACTTGCGTGACTTTGAGCCCGCCAGTGCCGCCGAAGAAGTCGAGGTTGCCGACGATGTCGGTCACGGCGAGCGCCGTGCCCAGGGTAGCAATGCCGAAGTAATGTCCCTTCAGGCGCAGCACCGGCAACCCGATCAGCGCCGCGAAGGCCGCGTTCACCACCATGGCGAGCGCGACGTCGGCGACGACGTTGTCGACGTGCTGCGCGCTGAGGAGCGCCGCGCAGTACGAACCGAGCCCGAAGAACACCATGTTTCCGAACGAGACATAACCGGTGTAGCCGCCGATCATGTTCCAGCCGTACGACAGCGCGACGAAGATCAGAATCGTGCGAAACAGCGTCTGATACCCGGGCAGCACCATCGGCACGAGCAGAAGGAGCGCCATCAACCCGAGCGAGATGAACAGCGCGGTCCGGTTCCCGGTGATCCCGCCGAGCCCGATGCGCCGCAGGGCGGCGCCGGTCGAGGCAGTGCTCACGCGGTCGCGCGTCCCATGATCCCGGTCGGGCGCACGATCAGCACGATCAGCAGCACGACGAGCGCGACGGCGTCCTGCAGACCTGTGCCGCTGATATGCTGCGTTCCGATCGTCAAATCGATCTGCGACGCGAACGCCTCGACGATCCCGTACGCCAGCCCGCCGACCAGCGCGCCTTCGACGGACCCCAGCCCGCCGAGCACGCACACGACGAAGGCCTTGATGAGGAAGGGCTGCCCCATCGACGGGTTGAGCGAGTACGACAGCGAGATCAGGGTGCCGGCGACGCCGGCGAGTCCAGCCCCGAGACCGAAGACGATCGCGAAGATCTGCGTAACGCGCACGCCGGCGAGCTGCGCTGCCCCGATGTCCATCGACGTGGCACGAATCGCCCGCCCGGTTTTCGAGCGCTGCAGCCACAGATACATCACGCCGGTGATGGCCATCGCCGCGATCAGCGTGTAGAGCTTCGCGTACGGGATGGTGATCCCGGCCAGCGTGAAGTTCGTACCGGAGTACGACGTCGTCACGCCCCGCGTATCACCGGTCCAGATCAGGAGGGCAATGTTCACCACGAGCAGCGACAGCCCGAACGTCAGCAGAAACGTCGTCAGCACCGGCGCGCGTGCGACCCAGTTGATCAGATACCGCTGAATCAAATAGCCGAGCACGAAGAGCACGATGAACGAGATCGGCAGCGACAGGAACGGGTCGAGGTGGAAGCTCGTGAAGAGCTGCCACGTCACGTACGCCCCGAGCATGATGAACGCACCATGCGCGAGGTTGATGATGTTCATGATGCCCCAGACCAGCGAAAAGCCGAGGGCCACCACGGCCAGGATCCCGCCCGCGAGAATCCCGTTGACGAGATCCTGAGCCAGTAGGTGCATGCGCTAGATCAGCGTTGGCCCCACGGCGGGGTGGGGTATCGCACCTTCGCCTCGGCCAAGCCGGGCGGGTAGACGGTCACGAGCTTGCCGTTCTGGATTTGATTCACGACCATCGGCTTGAACACGTTGATGCCGCGGCTGTCGAACTTGAGGATGCCGAAGAACGTGGTCTTGTCGAGCTTCGCCAGCGCGTCGCGCACCTTCTCGGGATCGAGCGAACCCGCGGCCTGGATCGCGTACTGGAACGCGAGGCACGCGGCGCTCGACTCCGCGTTGTGGTAGTCGGGGCGGTGGTGGTACGCGGCTTCGAACGCCTTCGCGTAGTCCTTCGCGCTCTTGTAGAAGCCGGCTTCGCCGTGATATTTCACCGCGTCCGACCACTGCGCGCCGCCGTAGACGTCGTTCGCGTCCTTGCCCAGCGAGTTGGTGAAGTCCGGCGTGTCGGGTCCCACCGAGTAGCCGTAGATCTTCGCGGGGACGTTCTGCTCTTTGAGGCCCTTGTGCACCAGCAGCGCGTCCTGCAGATGGCCGGCGTTGAGGATCACGTCGGGATTGGTTGCCTTCACCGCGGAGATGATCGACGACACGTCGGTCGCGGTGTCGGGATACTTGTTGTTGTAGACGACTTTCATGCCGTGCGCCTGCGCCCATTCGGCCGCGCCCTGCGCGACTTCTTGCGAGAACGAGTCGCTCGCCGCGGTGATCGCGACGGTCTGCGCAGACGGCTTCTGCCGTTTCGCGAGATCGAGCACGCCTTCGAGGTACCGCTTCGCGGGCGACAGCACGGCGAACGTGTACTTGAAGCCCTGGCTGAAGATCTTCTCGGCCGCGCCGTTGCCTTCGACCATCGGGATCTTCTTGCGCTCCACCATCTGCGCGACGGTGAACGCGGTGCCCGAGCCGTACGGCCCGAGGATGAAGTTGACGTGGTCCTGATCGATCAGCCGCTCGGCGAGCGACGCCGCGGTCGCGGGCTTGGACTCGTCGTCGTAGTACTTGATGTCGACTTTATAGGACTTGCCGCCGACCTTGATTCCGCCGTGCGCGTTCGTGTAGGTCTTCCAGAAGTCGTAGCCCTCTTGGGTAAGATGGCCTTCTTTGGTGAGCGACCCCGTGAGCGACACGGCGGACCCGAAGAGGATCGTATCCCCCGCGGCAGAGACGGGAACGGACGGCGCGGCAAGCGACGCGCAGAGCGCGACGATCCCGAGCGCCGCTGTGGGACGGAGTTTCATCGTTTGTGGTCCTTCCGGCGGAACAAAACTGCACCCGGGATGCGCCCCGGCGGGAACGATTCCTGCCAAAGCCCCAGGATTCGCCATTCCAACGCGCGTGAAAGCCGCGTTGTCTCAGGGCTGTCAGCCGAGGCGGGGCAGTGCTTGCCGGAGCGACGCCGCGTACGAACCGACCTTGCTCGCGGCGTCGGCGCCGCGGAATCCGGCGTACGAGTCGACCAGCGCGCTCCCCACGACGACGCCGTCGGCGACCGCGCCGATCGCGGCGACGTGGGCGGGCGTCGAGATGCCGAAGCCGACCGCCAGGGGCAGTTCGGTCGCGGGACGGAGGCGTTCGATCGCACCGGTGATCCACGCGACGTCCGGCTCGCGCCGCGCGCCGGTCACGCCAAGTCTTGACACGAGATAGACGAAGCCGCTCGACGCCCCGGCGATGCGCGCCGCGCGCGCCGGCGGAGTCGTGGGGGCGATCAGCTGCGGGATCGCGAGCCCGGCGGCGCGCAGCGGCGGCGCGAACGCTTCGAGCTCCTCGAGTGGAACGTCGGGGACGATAACGCCGACGGCACCGGCGTCGCGCGCGTCGTGCGCGAAGCGCTCCGCGCCGTAGCGGTCGACCGGGTTGACGTACGTGAAGAAGAGAATCGGCGCGCAGCCGCGCGCGCGAGCGTGCGCCACGAGCGCGATCGAGTCGGCGAACTTGATCCCGCCGTGCAGCGCGCGCTGACCGGCCGCGGCGATCGTGGGACCGTCCGCGAGTGGATCGCCGTACGGGATGCCGAGCTCGATCAGATCGACGCCGGCCTGCGTCAGCGCGTCGAGCACGGCGAGCGTCGTGGCGAGATCGGGATCGCCCGCGACGACGTAGCCGATGAGCGCGGCACGGCGTTCGGCGCGCGCGCGCGCGAACGCGGCGTCGATCCCGCCGCTCGCGATCACAGAATCACGTCGGTCCCTTCGAGCGCGGCGACGGTGCGCACGTCCTTGTCGCCGCGGCCGCTGAGGTTGACGACGATCAAACCGCCGGGCCCGCGCTCGACGGCAAGCTGCTGCGCGAACGCGATCGCGTGCGACGATTCCAGCGCGGGCACGATCCCTTCGCGCAGCGCGGTGTGGTGAAACGCGGCGAGCGCCTGCGCATCGTCGATCGTGACGTAACGCGCGCGCCCGCTGTCCTTCAAGAACGAATGCTCCGGTCCGACGCCGGGATAGTCCAATCCGGCGCTGATGGAATGCGTGTCGCGGACCTGACCTTCATCGTCTTGCAGCACGTAACTGCGCGAGCCATGCAGGATGCCGACGCTGCCTGCGTTGAGCGAAGCGGCGGTGTCGATCTCGCGCACGCCGTGTCCGGCGGCTTCGACGCCCCACAGGTTCACCTCGGCATCGTCGACGAACGCGTGGAAGATTCCCATCGCGTTGGAACCGCCTCCGACGCACGCGACGACGTCGCTCGGAAGACGGCCGTACCGTTCCAGAAGCTGCGCGCGCGCCTCGACGCCGATGACCTTCTGGAACTCGCGCACGAGATACGGATAGGGATGCGCGCCGACGACCGAGCCGATCACGTAGAACGTATCTTCTACGCGCGCGGCCCATTCGCGAAACGCTTCGTTCGTCGCATCCTTGAGCGTGCGGGTGCCGCTCTCGACGGAGTAAACGGTCGCGCCGAGGAGCTTCATCAGATAGACGTTCAGCGCTTGGCGCTCGACGTCGACCGCACCCATGTACACGTCGACCTGCATCCCGAGCTTTGCGCCGATCGTCGCGGTGGCAACGCCGTGCTGGCCCGCCCCGGTCTCGGCGATGAGCCGCCGCTTGCCCATGCGGCGCGCGAGCAGCGCCTGGCCGACGGTGTTGTTGATCTTGTGCGCGCCGGTGTGGTTGGTGTCCTCGCGCTTGAAGATGATCGGCGCATGCGGTCCGTCGACAAGCCGCTCGGCATGATAGATCGGCGATGGCCGCCCGACGTAATCGCGAAGCAGCGCCTCGTATTCCGCCCAGAACGCAGGATCGGCGAACGCTTCTTGCGTCGCCTGCTCCAATCGCGCAAGCGCCTCGACCAGCACCTCGGGGACGAACACGCCGCCGAAGCGCCCGAAGTACCCGCGCGCATCGGGGAGCGATTGTCGTTCGGATTCGATCATTTGCGTCGTTTCTCGCCCATCAGAGCCCTTCGGCCATCTCTGCGTCGGCTTCGCGCACCGCGCGCACGAACGCTCGAACTTTTTCCGGATCTTTCACGCCATTCGTTTCGACGCCGCTGCGGACGTCGACGGCGTACGGCCGTACGGTGCGGACGCAGTCGCCGACGTTCTGCGGCGTCAGCCCGCCGCTCACGACGAAGCGCCGCTGGGCGGCCAGCTGCCGCGCGACTTCCCACGCGAACGTGCGCCCGGTGCCGCCGCTGCGCCCGTCATCGCCTGCGGCATCGAACAGCCACGTCGCGTGCTCGTAGGGCCGAGCGAACCCCGCGAAGTGGTCGGTGCCATACGCGAGCCGCGGCTCGACCGCGCTCTGCGATTCCGCCACGTGAAACGCCTTGAGGTACGGTCCGGCGGCGAACGCTTCGCATGCTTCAGCCGGTTCGTCGCCGTGAAATTGCGGGATCGCGCCTGATTTGAGGGCTTCGTCCACGAGCGACGCCGGCGGGTCGACGAACACCGCGACGAGCTGCACGAACGCGGGTACCGCGTGCGCGATGTCGCGAAAGCGTTCGATGCCGACGCGGCGCTCCGAGCGCTCGGCGAGGATCACGCCGACCGCATCTGCGCCGGCGTCGACCGCAAGCGCGATATCGGCCGCACTCGTACAGCCGCAGATCTTGACGCGCGTCCGCAACGTGCTCGTCAAACGGAGACCGCGGCGCCCTTGAGCGCGCGGATCGCCTGGCCTCTGTCGTCGGCGCGCATCAGCGATTCGCCGACGAGCACGCCGCGTGCACCGTGCGCGACCAGCCGCTTCACGTCGTCCTGCGACTTGACGCCGCTCTCGCTGATAACGACGGTACCCGCAGGCACGAGCGGAAGCAGCTCCTCGGTGACGGCCAGGTCGGTCTCGAACGTGCGGAGGTTGCGGTTGTTGATCCCGAGCAGCGTGGCGCCCGCATCGAGCGCGCGCTTCAGCTCGGCCTCGGTGTGCACCTCGACCAAAACGTCGAGCGCGAACAGCTCGGCTTCGTCCATCATGGCGGCCATCTGCGCGTCGGTGAGCCCAGCAACGATCGCCAGGAGCGCGTCCGCGCCGTACGCCGCCGACTGCACGACGTCGTACGGTGTGCTCAAAAAGTCTTTCCGCAGGATCGGCAGCGACGACGCGCCGCGCGCAGCGTCCACATAGGCGAGGTCGCCGAGGAAGAAATCGCTTTCGGTGAGCACGCTGATCGCGTCCGCGCCCGCACGCTCGTACGACAGCGCGACGGCGGCGGGATCGAGGTGGGGCACGATGAGCCCGACCGACGGCGACGCGCGCTTGATCTCCGCAACGATCGCCGGCCCCGTCGCAGCGGCGAGCGCGGCGCGAAAGCCGCGGCGCTCGGAGCGGCGGCGCACGGCGCGCTCGTGCAGCGCGTCGAGCGGCTCGCGCACTTCATCGGCGGCACGCACCGCGGCCTTCGCAGCGTACAGTTTCGAGAGCATGTCCGTCATACTGTCACCCTGAGCTCCGTCGAAGGGTTCGGTTCACGCTCGGCGCGCAGCGCGTCGAGCGCCGCGAGGGCGCGCCCGGTTTCGACCGACGTTCGCGCGCGCGCCATCCCGTCGTGAACGTCGACTGCTTCGCTCGCAACGACGAGCGCGAGCGCGGCGTTGAGCAAGACCAGGTCGGCGCGCGGGCTGCGCTCGCCGCCGAGGATCGCCAGTACGGCCTCCGCGTTGGTCGCCGCATCACCGCCGCAAATGGCCGCGCGCGACGCGCTCACGCCGTAGTCGGACGGTTGCAGCGTCCAGTGGCGCACGCCGTCGCGGTCGAATTGCACGACGTCGGTCGGTGCCTCGCCGCTGATCTCGTCCAGTCCGTCCTCGCCGTGGATCACCGCACCGGCTTCCGCGCCCAGCGTCCGCAGCGCTTCCGCGACGAGCGCGACGTGCTCGGGCCGCGCGACGCCGATGAGCTGCCGTTGCGCGCCCGCGGGATTGGTGAGCGGCCCCAGCACGTTGAAGATGGTCCGCACGCCGAGCTCGCGCCGGATGGGCCCGACGGCGCGCATCGCCGGATGGTGCCGCTGTGCGAACAGGAACGCGATGTTGTGGTCGCGCAGCGCCCGCGCCGACGCCTCCGGCGCACGGTCGATCCGCACGCCGAGCGCTTCGAGCACGTCGGCGCTGCCGCACGCGCTCGACGCCGCACGGTTGCCGTGCTTCGCGACGGGCACGCCGCAGCCCGCGACGACGAACGCGGCCATCGTGGAGATGTTGATCGTGTGCGCGTTGTCTCCGCCGGTCCCGACGATGTCGAGCACCATCGACAACCCGTGCTCCACTCGCACGCTGCGCTCGCGCATCGCGCGCGCGGCACCGACGACCTCGTCCACCGACTCGCCCTTCGCGGCGAGCGCCGCAAGCAGCGCGGCGGCGCGCACGGGCGAAAGCGTCTCGTCCATGATGGCGCCGATGGTCTCGGCCATCTCGTCCGCCGTGAGATGATTCCCCGCCAGAACGCCACGCAGCAGCGCGGGAAAGTCGGCTGTGCTCACGCGCGTATCTCCCGGCGGACGGTCCGCATCTCGCGCACGACGTTCCCCGCCAGCACGCGGCCCTCGGCGGTAAGCACGGACTCGGGATGAAACTGCACGCCGCTGATCGGAAGCTCGCGGTGTGCGAGGCCCTGGATTACGCCGTCGTCGCTGGCTGCATTAGCCCGCAGCACCGCGGGGAAGCCGTCGATGTCGACACACAGCGAATGATAGCGCGTCGCGGTGAATGGCGACGGCAACCCGGCAAACGTACCACGCCCATCGTGCGTGATCTCGGAGGTCTTACCATGCATCTGCCGCGGCGCATGCACGACGCGCCCGCCGAACGCTTCGCCGATCGCCTGCAACCCCAAGCACACGCCGAACAACGGCCGCCGCTCACGCGCGGCTTCACGCACGATCGCCATCGTCCGCCCGGCCTCCGCAGGCCGGCCCGGCCCGGGCCCGACGATCACGCCGTCATACCGCCCGGTGACACCATCATCCAATTGCGGATCGTCATTGCGAACGACGTCGACTTCGACGCCGTCGACCCCGCCGAAAAGATGCGCGAGATTCCACGTAAACGAATCATAGTTGTCGACGAGCAAAAGCTTCACGACGGTGGCGCACCCTTCGACAAGCTCAGGGTGACAATGACAATGACAATGCCGGCCCGCGCATCACGCATGCACCTGTGATGCTGAGCCTGTCGAAGCATGCGCCACGATCGAGCCCTCATGCTTCGATCCCCAGCACGCTGCGGACGATGCCCGTTTTTGCGAAGACTTCCGCGTACTCTGTCTGTGGGACGCTGTCGGCGACGATGCCCGCCGAGGCTTGCCAGTACGCGCGGCCGTTCGCGACCGCGACGGAGCGCAGGATGATGCACGAGTCGAGGTCGCCGTCGAAGTCGATGTGCGCGACGCTGCCGGCGTAGAACCCCCGTGCGACCGGTTCCAGCCGGTCGATGAGCTGCATCGCACGGATCTTCGGCGTGCCGGTCACGGTCCCGGCCGGAAACGACGCAGCGAACAGGTCCAGCGCATCCTTGTCGTCGCGCAACTCCCCGACCACGTTCGAGACGATGTGCATCACATGCGAGTACCGCTCGATCACCATGAGCTCGTCAACGCGCACGCTGCCGGTGCGGCACACGGCGCCGAGATCGTTGCGTGCGAGATCGACGAGCATCACGTGCTCGGCACGCTCCTTCTCATCGGCGAGCAACTCGTCGGCGACACGCAGATCGGCAGCCGGATCCGCATCGCGCGACCGCGTCCCCGCAAGCGGCCGAATCCGCGCGGTGCGCCCATCGAGCCGCACCAAAAACTCCGGCGAGGCGCCGAACACCGCGCGACCATCGTGGTCCACGAAGAACATATACGGCGAAGGGTTCCGCGCGCGAATCTGCCGGTAGAAATCGAACGCCGTGCCGGCAAGCGCGCACGAAAACCGGATGCCGACTTGCAGCTGGTACGCGTCGCCATCGAAGATGAACCGCTTCGCCTGCGCAACACGCTCGAGAAACGTCGCCTCATCCATCGACGCGCTCACGTGACCGTCGGCGCGCACCGCGCCCGGCACCGTGGGCCGCTGTTCGAGCAACCGCGCCACGTAGGCATCGAGCCGCGCGTCGACCGCATCGCGCTCGTGCTCCCCGCGCGCGAATCCGATCAGCGTCACCCGGTGCGTGAAGTGATCGAACACCAGCCACGTCCCCGGCACGACGACGAGCGCGTCGCCGAACCGCACGTCCGCCGGCGGCACATCACCGGCGTCCTGAGCCTGCCGAAGCACCGGCTCCAGCGCGCGCGCCGCGTCGTAGGTGAACACGCACACCGCGCCGCCGGGAAACGGCAGATCGTCGCGGTCGAGCCGATAGCGCCCGATCGCGGCGCGAATCTTCTCCAGCATCTCCGGATCGCGGTCGATTGCGAACGTCTCGAGATAATCGAGCCCGACGAATGAGAACCGGCTGATCCGCTCGGTGCCCTCGACCGACTCCAGCAAACACGAACGCCCCGGTTGGGCCAGGGCGAGATACGCGGAGATCGGCGTGATGCTGTCCGCGACGAACGATCGCGTGGTGGAGGTCAGACTGAGCGGCTCGTCCGCGGTCGTCACTAGCATGGGCGGTAACCCATACTGTAGCGATTATCTCGGTCTGTGGCTAGGAGCTTAGGGCCGTAGCGTGCTAGGGCACGCGAGGACCGTAGCGACGACGCCACAGGCCGAGAGAATTGCTACAGGGCTACTTGACGAGCTCCAGGATGGAGAGCTCGGCGGCATCGCCGGGACGGACGCGCGTCTTCGTGATGCGCGTGTAGCCGCCGGTCCGGTCCTTGAGCGCGGGCGCGATCTGCTCGAACAGCTTCTTCGCGACCGCTTCTTCGGTGAGGTACGACGCCGCGAGCCGGCGCGAGTGCAGATCGCCGCGCCGCGCCTGCGTGATGAGGCGCTCGACGACCTTGGAGATCTCTTTGGCCTTGGTCGAGGTGGTCTCGATCTTCTCGTATTTGAAGAACGACGTCGCGAGGTTGCGCAGCAGCGCCTTGCGATGACCGTCCGTGCGCGAGAGGCGCTTGTAGGCAATTTGGTGCGGCATGATTCCTTATCCGAAGGTGTTCGGTGCTAGGACTGGCGGAGCGAGAGGCCTCGCTCCTCCAGGACTTGCTTGATCTCGTCGAGCGACTTCTTGCCGAAGTTGCGCATCTTGATGATCTCGTCTTCCGTCATGTCGAGCAGCTCGGAGACCTTCGAGATGCCGGCGCGCTTGAGGCAGTTGAAGGAGCGCACCGACAGGTTCAGCGTCTCGACCGGCACGTCCCACTCGCTGGCGGGCGCGGTCGCGACAGGCTTCTCCTCGGTGGAGAAGCCGATGAACAGGCGCAGCTCCTCGGTGAGGATCTGCGCGGCTTCGGACAGCGCGTCGTCCGGCGTGATCGAGCCGTTGGTCTCGATTTCCAGCGTGAGGCGGTCGAAGTCGACCGACTGGCCGACGCGCGTGTCGTCGACGCTGAAGTTGACCTTGCGGATCGGTGAGAAGATCGAGTCCATCGGGATGAGCCCGATCATGTGCTCGATGTTGCGCTGCTTGTCGGAGGTGACGTAGCCGCTCGACTTCTCGATGCCGATCTCCATCGAAAGCTTCGCGTCTTTCTTCGACAGCGTCGCGATGTGGTAGGTCGGCTGGAGGATCTCGACGTCGGCGTCGGGCGCGATGTCGCCCGCGGTGACTTCCTTGGAGCCGCTCACGCTGAGCGAGAGCACCTTGGGGTCTTCCGAGTTGAGCTTGATCGGCAGACCCTTGAGATTGAGCAGCAGGTCGACGGTATCTTCGACCACGCCCGGGATCGTGGAGAACTCGTGGAGCACGCCGTCGATCTTGACGTACGTTACCGCCGCGCCGGGGATGGACGACAGCAGCACGCGCCGCAGCGCGTTGCCCAGCGTGATGCCGAAGCCGCGCTCGAGCGGCTCGATCACGAACTTGGCATAATTTTCGCGACGCTCGCGAACTTCGATGTTTGCGCCGGCGGGCGCTTCAAGAACGGTCATACTGATTTCGTGTGATCTTTCTCCGTTTACGTTATCCGCCTCATGACTGAGACGATCGTACGCCTAACGGTGTCGGGTTGGGTTAGCGGATTAGCGCGAGTAGTATTCGACGATCAGCTGCTCGTCCACGGGCGTGTCGATCTGCTCGCGCGACGGGAGCGCGACGACCTTCGCCGTGTTCTCCGTCTCGTTGAACTCGAGCCACTCCGGATGCCGCCGCGCCTTCGCGGTCTCGACGAGCGCGCCGAAGAGGTCCTTCGCCTTCGAGCGGTCGGCGATCGTGATCACGTCACCGGGCTTCACCTTGATGGAAGGCACGTTGACGATGCGCCCGTTGAGGCGGAAATGCCGGTGGCAGATGAGCTGGCGCGCCTGCGCGCGGCTCGCGCCGAGGTTGAGGCGGTACACGACGTTGTCGAGCCGGCGCTCGAGGATCTGCAAGAACGTCGCGCCGGTCTGCCCGCGGACGCGTTGCGCTTCCCGGAAGTAGTTCTCGAACTGCGTCTCGAGCACGCCGTAGTAGCGGCGCATCTTCTGCTTCTCGCGCAGCTGGCGGCCGTACTCGCTGATCTTCTGACGCGTTTTCGTATTTTGCGTCTTTTGGCCGGGCGCGGTGCCTCGGCGTTCGACGGCGCACTTTTTCGAAAGGCAGCGATCGCCTTTGAGGAAGAGCTTGATCTTTTCGCCAGTCTTCGACGTCGCGGTCTCGCGACGGCACAGACGACAGACGGCTTCGGTATAACGGGCCATGCTTTTTCTCTAACTCCGTTACACGCGCCGGCGCTTGGGCGGGCGGCAGCCGTTGTGCGGGATGGGGGTGACGTCTTTGATGAGGGTGATCTCCAAGCCGGCGGCCTGCAGCGAGCGGATCGCGGCTTCACGGCCGGCGCCGGGGCCTTTGACGTAGACCTCGGCGGTCTTCATCCCGTGGTCCATCGCTTTGCGCGCAACCGTTTCGGCGGCCATCTGCGCGGCGAACGGCGTCGACTTCTTCGAGCCCTTGAACCCGAGGTTGCCGGCGGATGCCCAGGCGATCGTCGAGCCCGTGTTGTCGGTCATCGTGACGATCGTGTTGTTGAACGAGGAGTGGATGTGCGCGACGCCCGATCCGACGTTCTTGAACTCGCGCTTCTTGCGCGTCTTGGTTTGCTTCTTGGCGGCCAAATGAAAAACGCTCTCTGACGGTTTATCCTGTCCGGGGCACGGCCCGGTGTCGTCGCCTCGACCGGCAGGGCGCCTCTCACGAGGCGCAGCTCCGACCTCTTGTCCAGCCGCACGGCGAATGCGGAGGGCGCGCGAACGCGCGTTGCACCTGCGGGGGCAGGGACAACCGGATAACTTTACCACAGTCGGGGGCCCGCATCAAGGGCGGAGGTCGCCGGCAGCTCGGGCGGAGGTCGCCGGCAGCTCGGGCGGAGCTCGGGCGCAGGGACCGAACGACCGCAGTCTCCAGCTCTGCTCCCGAGGAGGGTCACCGATGCATGCGATTTCGTTCATTCGCGGGCTGACGCCCGCCCTGGTCGCCCTCATGTGCGCCCCGCTCGCCGGCGTTGCCGCGCCCCCGGCGGCCGCGCCGCCCGCAGCTTCGGCCACGACCCCGATCGCGGTCCAAGACTACGAGGTCGAAGGCGTCAAGGTCGAGCTTCTCGGTGTGAAGCGAACGAGCGATGGCTTCCTAACGGTGACGTGGCAGTACCGCAACACGACCGACCAGCCCAAGGCCATCGGCGCCAACACCGGCGCGATGGCGGGCGCGTGGAGCGCACCGTATAGCCTGTCGTGGGACTTTCGCGTGATCGCCGCCGGCAAAGAGCTCAAGGTCCCCGGCCAGACGATGGCCGCGAAGCACGCAAAGAAAGTGACGATGCTGCCCGGCAAAAAAGTGCTCGCGAACTGGGCGAAGGTGCCCGACCCCGGGCCCGACGTGACGAAGGTCAGCATCAGCCTGCAAGGCATCCCAATGCCCTTCGACGACGTGCCGATCAGCTAGCCGCACGTCACGCACGCGAAATTTGACCGCCTACGTGCCTCAGATTTCGTCAACGGAGTTTCGCGCGCTGCCGCTGCGGGTCCATACGTTTCTCGCGGACGTTCCGCTGCACGACGTCTGGGCAGTGGACCTGCCGCGTCTGGGCGAGCACATGACGCTCGCCGAGTATCATCGCCGGGCGGAACACGACCGC
Source organism: Candidatus Elarobacter sp. (assembly GCA_036403315.1). Classification (GTDB taxonomy): domain Bacteria; phylum Vulcanimicrobiota; class Vulcanimicrobiia; order Vulcanimicrobiales; family Vulcanimicrobiaceae; genus Vulcanimicrobium. The sequence goes on along the minus strand of DASWRD010000109.1, from coordinate 21,097 downwards.
TTGACCGGTCGGCTCCCACCGCCCGTTCGCGCTCTCTTTCGCCTACGGTTTTTTCTCGGACGCATTTTCCGCTTAGAATCCGCGCCGAGACGCGCCGGCCCCGCTCCGTTCGCATCGCGCCTGACCGACGAGGACCGCGCGCGATCGTCGGTCGGGGCCGGGACGCCCGACGGGCCGTTCCGCGTCGTCTACCGTTTCGAGAACGAACAACTCCTCGAAGTGCACAATCGAACGGTCGACGCCGCGGCGCTTAGTGCGCTTGCAGAGACGGCGACAGGCTATCGTTTCTACTTCGCGGTCTACGTCGCAAAAGCCGGCTGGATCACACCGATCTACATGGCCCTGATCGACCCGTTCCGAAAATGGATCGTGTATCCGGCCGTACTCGAGAACGTTCGCACGACGTGGATGAGATCCGCCGCCTCAGGTTCCGGGACAAGCTAGCCGACGATTTCCCACAGCACGCCCACGTCCTGTCCGCCGAGTCCGCGGCGCTGCGCGCTGGAGAAATGCTGCAGCGCTGCGGCGCCCGTCGCCGCAGGTGCGTGATAGCGAGCCGCGAGGTCGATCGCAAGGCGCATGTCCTTCTGCGCGAGATCGACGCCGAAGCGCGGCGTATAGTCGCCCGCCAGGATCCACGGCAGCCGGATGTCGGACTGAAAGGAGCGCGCACCGCCGTCCTGCATCAGCGTGCAGAGCAGCTGCGCGTCGATCCCCGCGGCTATTCCGATCCCGAAGCCTTCGAGCAGCACGGCAAGATTCGACATGCTCACGTAGTTGATCGCGAGCTTCGCCGCGTACGCTTGTTCCACGCCGCCGATGACGTGCTGGTTCTTCGAGATCGCGTCGAGCACCGCGGCGGCGCGCGCACGCGCGCTCTCGCCCCCGCCGACGTACAGCGGCAGCGTGCCGTCCGCAGCCTGGCGCGGTCCCATCCCCAGCGGCGAGGCGACGAACGCGGCGCCGCTTCGCTCCACCGCGTCGGCGGCGCGCCGGCCCGTGTACGGGTCGATCGTGCTGAGCTCCACGACGACGCTCTCGGCGCGAATCACGCCGCCGATCCCGTTTGCGGAATACAGTCGATCGACGTCTTCGGGCAGCGGCAGGCTGCTGATAACGTAGTCGCAGCGTGCCGCGATATCGCGCGGCGACGCGGCGACGCGCGCGCGGCTGCCGTCGAACCGGCGCAGCGCATCGTTCGACGGATCGAACACCGATACGTCCCATGCCGGGTCGCTCGCGATGCGCAGCGCGATCGCGCCGCCCATGCGGCCGGCGCCGATAAATCCAACCGTATTCGTCATCTGCGCCGTCCCTACGCCATGAAGCTGGAGTAGCCCCCGTCGACCGGCAGCGCCGTGCCGGTCACGAAATCGCTCGCCGCGCCGGCGAAGAACACGGCCGCGCCGGCGACGTCGTCCGGCGATCCCCAGCGGCCCGCCGGCGTGCGGTCGATCACGCGCTGCTCGAGACCGGCGACGTCGCGCCGGCTCTGGCGCGTGAGCGCGGTATCGATGAACCCCGGCAGGATGCAGTTGACTTGGATCGCGTCGGCCGCCCACGCGCACGCAAGGCTCTTGGTGAGCTGCACGACGGCGCCTTTGCTGGCACTGTACGGCGCGCCCAGGCTGAAACCGAGGATGCTGGTCATCGAACCGATCGTGATGATCTTCCCGCCGCCGCGCCGCTGCATCATCGGATACACGGCCTGACAGCACGCGAACACCGATCCCAAGTTCGTGTCGATGATCGCGTCCCACAGCTCCATCGTGTAATCCTCGGGCCGGCGGCGCGTGTTCGTTCCGGCGTTCGCGACGAGGACGTCGACGCCGCCGAACCGTTCGGCGACGGCGCCCACGACCGCCACGACGGCATCGCGGTCCAAAAGGTCCGCGGTGAACGCATCCGCTTCGGCGCCCATCTCGCGCAGGCCGGCCACCGCGGTATCCGACTTGGCGCGGTCGCGCCCGACGATCGCGACCGCGGCGCCCGCGTTCGCGAGCCCGCGGGCGATCCCCAAGCCGATGCCGCCGTTGCCGCCGGTGACGATGGCCACTTTGCCGCTCAAATCGAAAAGCACGATGCCGTGAATCGGCGCGCCGCGTGCAGCTACCTGCGAGGTGAAGCGACAACCGCGCTCCGGCGAGGACTTTCCTAACGCAGGCAACGGCGCGGCGTGCCCGAGCAGCGGGATCGCCGCGTGTGATGGTTTACAGCGACGTCACGTTCGGATCGAGCGCTGTGCCGATGGTTCCATTTCGCCTGATACCGTAGAACGTTCCGCGCGTGATGACCGCCAACGGCTTTCTCAGCGTCTCGAGATCGTCGAGTGGATTGTCCGCCGTAAGCACCGCATCCGCCGCCATGCCTGCGCGAATCGCGCCGGCTCGGGACTGAAGGCCCAGGAAATGAACCGGCTCGATCATGGCCGCGCGCAGGACGTCGCGCGTCGACATGCCCGACGCGGCCAAGAGACGCAACTCATCGTGCAGGCTCGCGCCTGGGAACACGTCTCGAACCCCGAGGTCCGTGCCCGCCATCATCCGGACACCCGCCGACGATGCCATAGCTACGAGCTGTTGGAAGAACCCCAACGCCTCCCGCCGTGTCGTGCGACGCTGGTCGGAGACGGGAGCGAGCGGAAAGTTTCGATCCCAGAAAACACGCAGCGACGGCGGCGTTCCGGCCTGGCGGCCGTCGGCGAGAGCGGCCGCAGAATTCTCATCCACGAACGCGCGGTATTCGACGAGCGTCGGAACGTACCGCACGCCTGACGCCGCGAACCTCGCGAAGACCGGTGACGCGCCGCCGGACGCAAACGCACGGAGAGCCGCGATGATCTGGGTTGGGGTCGGGGCCTGAAGCCCCTGTTCGAGCAGCATACTTTGCATCAGCGTCTCCGTATGCTCGAAACTCGCGATGCCGGCATTTGCCGCGTCCGTCGCCGTCACGGAAAGCGCAAGGTGAACCGCGACCGGGAGCCGGAGGCGATGCGCCGCTGCGACGACCGCAATAAATGCGTCCTTCGACAGCGCATTGTGCGTCTTGACGAAGTGCGCGCCGCGGCCCTGTACCTCGAGAACGGCGCGCTCCGCGTCGCGCGGGTCGCGAACCGTGATCCGGCCGCCCGCGCCGGGCTTCGGCCCGTCGACGAACGGGCCGGCCATGACGATCGCCGGGCCGTGCCCGCGCGCGCGGAGATCCTTCACCACGCGCGACAGGACGAGGTGGTCGCCGCCCATGTCGCGCACGCCCAGCACACCGCTTGCCAGAAGCGCCGGTACGACGCGTTGCTCGACGTCGGCGGCCGTCATGTCGCTGAGGTGCACGTGCATGTCCCAGAGCCCCGGGGCGGCGTATGCGCCGCGCCCGGCGATCACGCGCGCCTCGCCGGCACGCAGGTCGCGCCCGACGCGCACGATGCGGTCACCGTCGCACAAGATGTCGACCAGCGGGGTCGTGGTCGCGCGCTCGACGTCGACAACGCGAACACCGTGCAGCAAGACGCGTCGCGCATGGTTCGGGGATCGTGCGACGGACACGACTGGGATCGACGACATCACGAGCGCCGACGCGCCCGCTCCGATGAACCGGCGACGACTGCAGCAGTCCATGATCCCGAACCTCCAGCCCGCGAATTCATGGCCGCCCGAGGATTTTCCGCTCGCAGGCGCAAGGCCGTCGCGTGCGCACGATCCGAGCCTCGTTCTCCGGCCTGTGGATCGGTACGATCGTCGCGTTCGTCGTTCTGTCCCTCCTCGCGGCGGTTCGCGCGCGCGACTGGAGCTACGGCGCCGACACCGGGACGTTCGTCCAGATCGTGCTCGACGCGTTCGGCGGCATGCGCAACGGCGTCGAAGGCACGACGCACTACCGTTTCCACTGGTCCCCCGCGCTGGTGCTGCTGTGGCCGTTCCTCGCGGCGACGCACAGCGTTTGGGTGCTGCAAACGATTCTCGCCGCCGCCACTGTCGCGTGCGCGCCGCTGCTCGCGGCGATCGCGCGCCGCGGCTTCGCACGCGGCCGGCTCGACGCCGGCGTCGCAGACCGCATCGGCGCCATCGCGCTCGTCTATCCGCCGCTGATCGCGGTCGGCTTCGGCGAGTTCCGCGACCTCGGCTTGCTGCCGCCGCTCGCGCTCGCGTGGTGGCTCGCGCTGCAGCGCCGTGCCTGGACGTGGGTCGCCGTAACCGCGGTGCTGCTCGCCGGCCTGCGCGAGGACGTTTGCGTGGAGTTGGCCATCGTCGGGGTCGTCGTGGCGTGGAACTCGCTGCGCTCGGGCGACAATGCATCGGTCGATCGCGCGAAGCTCGCCGCCGCACTGAGCTCCGCGGGCGTCGCGCTGGTGTCCGCGGCGATCTATGTGCTGATCGTGCTGCCGCGCGTCGGCCCATGGCCGCCGTCGCACTTCTACGACTATCCGTTCGCGCACGGGCCGGCGGCGTTGCTGCTCGCGCCGCTGCTTCACCCTCTCGCATTCGGCGCGGCGGTTCTCACCGTCGGCCGGCTCACCTACGTGCTCGAAGCGCTGATCCCGCTCGCGCTCATCCCGTTGCGCTCGCGACTGATGTGGCTCGCCGTGCCGGGCTTCGCGATCGTGCTGCTCGCCAACAGCGGGTTGGTTTGGCGCATGGGCATGCACTACGCCGCGCTGTGGATCCCATGGCTGCTGATCGCGTTCGCTGCCGGCATCGCGACGCTGCGCGTGCAGCGCCGCTGGACGACGATCGCGTTCGCGCTGTCGGCCATCGTCCTGATCGCATTCAGCCCGCTGCACCCGCTGCACTACCTCAGGCCGTCCTATCACGCGCTCGCCGATGCGCGTGCGGTGCTGCGATCGATCCCGCAAGATGCGCACGTCGCGACGCACGACGAGTGGTACACGGCGATCTCCGCTCACGATCCGAACGCGAGCGTGCTCGGCACCGGCCCGTTCCCGTTCGCGGCCGAATACATCGTGTTCGCCGAAGACTTCCCGAACGACGACTTCCAGCGGCACCTGCTGCCGCGCATCCACGCCGCGCTGCGGGCCGGTCGCTACACGCTGGCCGCCCGCCGCGGTGCCGTGGCGGCGTACAAGGCCGATCCGCGCGTGAAGGTGCGGTAGCGGGCTCCGGCCCGCAACGGCGCGTACCCTAACAGGGTCGAACCGCACGACGCTTTCGCCACCTGAATTCGAGGAGAACCGCTTTGATCGCATGGCTCGGCACCGGACTGCTCGGCGCCAACTTCGTCAAAAAGCTGCTGGAGCGCGGCGAGACCGTGCACGTGTGGAACCGCACGGCCGAGAAAGCGCGCGTGCTCGAAGCCGACGGCGCCAAAGCGTTCGACCAACCGATCGACGCGGTACGCGGCGCATCGGAGATCCACCTGACGCTGAGCGACGACGCGGCCGTCGACTCCGTGCTCGACCCGCTCGCCGACGTGATCCTGCCGACGGCGTTCATCGCCGACCACACCACGACCGCGCCGACGCCGACCGGCGACCGCGTGCAGCGCTGGAAGCAGCGCGGCCGCACGTTCGTCCACGCGCCGGTGTTCATGGGCCCGTCGATGGCGCGCGCCGCGACGGGGCTGATGCTGCTCTCGGGCGACCCGCAAGTCCGCGCGCGCGTGAAGCCGCACCTCGAGCCGATGACCGGCAAGATCGTCGACCTCGGCGACGATCCGACGCGCGGCGCGTCGTTCAAGCTGTTCGGCAACATGATGCTGCTCGTGATCACCGGCGGCCTGGCCGACGTCTACACGCTCGCGCGTGCGCTGAACATCGATCCGAAAGACGCGTTCACGCTGTTCAACGAGTTCAACCCCGGCAACGGCATCCAGGGCCGCGGCAAGCAGATGGCCGAAGGCACGTTCTCGCCGCCGAACTTCGAGCTGACGATGGCGCGCAAAGACCTGCGCCTCATGGTCGACGAAGCCGCGCGCCACGGCGCGAAGCTCGACGTCGTGCCGTGCGTCGCATCGCTGATGGACCGCTACATCGCGGCGGGCTTCGGCAGCGACGACGCCGGCGTCGTGGGCTCGGGCAAAGCGTGAACCCGCTCTACCTGACGGAAGGCGACGTCGTCGCGACGCTGACGATCCGCGACGCGCTCGGTCTCGTCGAAGACGCCGCGCGCGCGCTAGCCGAAAACCGCGCGCAGAACCGCCCGCGCCAGCGCGCGTACACGTCATCGTCGGTGATACAAGTCCTCGCCGCCGCGTACGGCGGCCGCATGGGCCACAAGACGTACACCGTCGCACCGAAAGGCCGCGGCGCCCGCTTCTGGTACACGCTCTTCAACGAGAACGGTGAGATGCTCGCCCTGATGGAAGCCGACGCCCTCGGCCAAATCCGCACCGGTGCAGCATCGGGCGTCGCAACGCGGTTCCTCGCGCGCGAAGACGCAAGCACGCTCGGTATCATCGGTACGGGCTGGCAAGCCCGCTCGCAACTGGAAGCCTGCTTCCACGTCCGCCACATCTCGCGCATCCGCGCGTACGGCCGCGACCCGAAGCGCCGCGCCGACTTCTGCGAGGAGATGACGGCCCGCATCGGCATCGACGTCGAACCCGCCGAAAGCGCCCGCGAAGCCGTGGCGGACGCCGACGTGATCTGCACGATGACGAACTCGTCGACCCCCGTCCTCGAAGGCGCGTGGCTGCGCGAAGGCGCGCACGTGAACGCCGCGGGCTCGAATCGCGCGAACGCGCAGGAGATCGACATCGAAGCCGTTACGCGCGCCGCCGTGATCGCCGTGGAAGACGTCGCTCAAGCGAAGATGGAGTCGGGCGACCTGCGCGCAGCCAACGAAACGGCGCACTGGTCGTGGGAACACGCAACACGCCTGAGCGACGTTATCGCCGGCCACGCCCTAGGCCGAACGTCAGACGATCAGATCACGCTGTTCGAATCGCTGGGCATCGGCCTTTGGGATATTGCGGCGGCGTCTCACGTGTTCGACGCCTGCGTGATCGAAGGCCGCGGATCACGCCTACCAATCCCATCCTGAGGCTCAGCCCGGTGGTCGCAGGTTCCAGGTGGTGCATCGGCATGTTCCGCGGGGAGAGCGTGCTCGCGCTGGGACCTGCGGTGACGGGGAACCCCGTGCTGTCGCGCGACGACGTCACCGACGCTCCGGCGAAGTTCGTCGCCGACCCGTTCATGATCCACGTCGAGGGCACGTGGCACATGTACTTCGAGGTGATGCGCACGGATCGCGGTGAACGCGGTCGCGGCGTCGTCGGCCACGCGAGCAGCGCCGACGGGCTCGCGTGGCGGTACGATCGCATCGTGCTGGAGGAACCGTTTCATCTTTCCTATCCGCTCGTGCTGCGGGACGCCGGCGCGCTGTGGATGGTGCCGGAAAGCTATGAGGCGGGCGCCGTGCGGCTCTACCGCGCGGAATGCCCGTCCGGCGCGTGGTCGTACGCCGCGACGCTGCTCGAGGGCGAGTTGGTCGATCCGACCGTATTCGAGCACGGCGGGCGCTGGTGGATGTTCGCCGCGGCGCCGGCCCGGCGCGCCGATTCGCTGCGGCTTTTCCACGCGCGCGCGCTCGCCGGGCCGTGGCGCGAGCACCCGATGAGCCCGGTCGTGCGCGACGATCCCGCGAACGCAAGGCCTGCCGGGCGCGTGGTCGTACACGACGGCATGCTGGTCCGCTTCGCGCAAGACTGCTCGCGGCGCTACGGCGCGTCGGTCGCGGCACGCGAGATCGTGGAGCTGAGCGAGACGCGGTATCGCGAGCGCGCGCTCGGACCCGCGCCGCTGCTCGGACCTTCGGGGCAAGGCTGGAACGCGACGCGGATGCATCACGTCGACGCGCACCGCGAGCCGGGCGGAGCGTGGCTGGCGTGCGCCGACGGCGACAGCTCGGCGTGACCCACGCTGCGGCGCCGCGTCCGCCGGCCGTCGTCTTCGACTTGAACAAGACGGGCTGCGCGGTGGTGCGGTGCCTTGGCCGCGCGGGCATCGCGGTGACCGGCGTGCACGCGGTCCCGTATCCCGCGCTCGGAGCACGGTCGCGCTACGTCACCGATCCAGTCGTGATGCCCGATGCGACCGCGGATGAGCTGCTCGCTGCGTTCGCGGCACTCGGCGGCCGCCTCGGGCACAAAGCGGTCGTGCTGTGCGCAACCGATCAGGCCGTCGACTTCTGCTCGCGTCATCGCACCATCCTCGCCACGCACTTCCACCTGCCCGGCGCGCGGGCCGCGACGCTGCACGACCTACTCGATAAAGACACGCAGTCGGCGCTTGCGGAGCGCGCCGGACTCCGCGTCCCCGCGACCGTCGTGGCGCGCCGCGGCCAGCAGGTCGACGCTGCGCGGCTCGACAGCATCGGGCTGCCCGCGATCGTGAAGCCGGCGAACAGCTTGTTCGGCTACAAGCGTTTGATGGGCGTCGAACGAACGCGCGCCGCGCTCGAAGCGCGCATCGCGCGGACGCTCGAGCAGTGCCCGGCCGTCGTCGTCTCACGCTACGTCGAGGGCGGTGCGAGCGCGAACTACACGGTGATGGCGCTGGGATGCCGCGACGGCACCACGCTCGTGTGCGCCGTGACGCGGAAGGTGCGCCAAACGCCTTCACCCGCGTTCGGCGCCGGAACGCTGGTCGAAACGTGCCGCGACGACGAGCTTGAGGCGCTGACGGCGGCGTTCGTGCGCACGGCCGGATTCACCGGACCGATCGAGCTCGAGTTCAAGCGCGAGAACGGTGACGGTCCGGCATGGTTCGTCGAAGCGAACCTGCGTTGCAGCGCGCTGGTGGGTATGACGCCGGCCGCCGGCGCGAACCTTCCGCTGCACGCGTATCTGGATGCGCTCGAATTGCCGGCACCCGCCCGATCGCGTCCGGATGCGCCCGTCGTGTGGGTCGACGAGCTGCGCGACGGGCACGCGTGCGCGGAGCAAGGGATTCCACGCGAGGAGATGCTGCGCCAGTACGACCGCGTGACGATGCTGTCGCTGCACGCGGACGACGATCCGGCGCCGTTCGCGGCGGCGGTCGCGTCGTGACGACCGTCCAGCGCTTCGAATGGCGCGGCGACGCGTTCGCGTCCGAGCTGCCGCGCGTGCTGCAACGGCTGGAAGGCGCGCGCGTCATCTCGCACGAGCTGCCGCACACGCTGACGATCTTTCTGCAGCAAGAAGACGCCGCGTTCGGGCTCGACCGCACCCTGCGCATCCGCGCATATTGCGCGTTGAAGGACCTTTCGAGCGAGAGCGTGCAGCGCGCGCTCGTGGACGACGGCTTGCGCTCGAAGCTTCAGCTCAAAGCGACGGGCGGCGCCACGACGGAACTCGCCAACGGGCGGATCGTGACGCTCTATGCCGGCGCCGAAGACACGCACGACGCGTCGATGGAATTGCAGCTTGGCCCCGAGCGCTACGTTCCGGCGTCGGTGCGCGTCGCGGAGCGCGTGCACTACGAATTGCCCAGCACGATCGGAGCGCAGCCGTTTCGCGTCACCGTCGATACCGAGCGCCATCTCTACCGCATGACGGCCGGCACGCTGCATGCACTGGGGGCGATGGGGCCGCGCGTCGAGATCAAAGCGACCGACGAACGCGACGTCGCCGCGGCGCTGCACGTTCTCAACCACGATGGCGTCCTGGTACCGCTGCGGTACCGTTCGCTGGAACTTTTGTTCGGCGACATGCTGCGCGACGCCGTGGCCGCAAGCGCGTTCGCGGGCTCACCGGAGATCGAGGCGAAGTTCGACCTCACCGGGTGCGACGCCGCGAGCGCGACGGCCGCTGCGCTGGGCTGGATCCGGCGCTCCGCGCGCATGCGGTTGCTGCTGCCGTTTCCGCACCGGATCGTTCGCATGCGGCGGTACCACCTGTGCGCAGGTGACGATGACGCGCAGCACTCAGTTGTCGAGACGACCGCAGGACGGCTCTCTGCCAAGAGCAAGCGCGACGCCGTCGTGCGCGGCTCGGCGCTCGTGCGCAGCACCGAGGCGTCGCGCACGACCGATCTCGATGGCGCGATCGAGCCGGTGGAAACCTTCATCGCGCGCCGCGGCTGGCGGCTGCGCGGCACGATGACCAAGACGCAGACGAAGATCCCGTTCGCACTGCCGAACGGCAACGCGTATCTCGTCAGCATCGACGACTGCACTGACGCGAACGGCGGCGAGCTCCGCCAGGTAGAGCTCGAGTACATCGGCCGCCGCGGAGCACCGCTGCCGGCCGAGATCGTGTGCGCGGAGCTGGACGAGCTCGCCGCGTCGATGCGGCGCGAACCGGTCGGCGGCTGTCTTCACCCGACGACCGTCTCGAAGCACGAGTTCTTCGCACGCCACGCGGTCAGCTAAGCGCGGTGAGCTAAGCCCGCGGGCCCGCATCCGCAAAGATCGTATCAAAGATCGCGTGTACGCTCGCGCGTTCGCGATCGAGGTCGAAGCTTGCGGCGCGCGCTCGTCCGGCATCACGTATCCGGGTGCGCAAGTCCTCGTCCGCGAGCAACAACGTTACCGCGGCCGCGTGCTCGCCGGCGTCGCCGTGCGCGGGCTGCAAGCACGTCTCACCGTTCTCGCAAAACGCGCGGTTCCCGAGCGCGTCGGAGCACACGACGGCGCACCCGCACGCCATCGCCTCGAGCGCGGGGCGATAAAACCCCTCTTCGGCGAGCGGCAAGCCGACGAAGACGTCCGCTGCACGAAGCATGCTCGCGAACTCGGCACGCGGGACCCAGGCGCTCAGCACCGTGGCGCCGGCACCGCGCGCACGCAGCCGTGCGGCGATCTCCGCGCCGAGCTCCGGCGCCTTCGAAGCTGCGATGAGCACCGACCCCGCGCGACGGCTTCCGTCGTGACGGAACATCGTGAAGTCGACGCCGGCCGGGACCAGAAAGCACGGACCGTTCGCATACGGCGCGATCGCGTCGCGCACCGCGGCGCTCACGCAAATGCGCGCAGCCGGACGGCCCAGGTACCCTCGGAGCTCGGCGTCCGGCGCGTAGCCGAGATGCTGCACAAGATGGACGACGGAGAACGACCCGGAAGGCGGCAGCATCCGCCAATCCTTGCCGTTCACGACCACGACATCGGCGCCACTCCAGTCAGGCGCATGAGCCACGTGCCCGGGAGACAACCAGCTCCACAAATCACTCTCGCGATGTCGCGAGTCAGGCCCGAAGTAGATGGTCGGGCTGCACCGGCGGTACGCGAGCGCATGCTGGAAATAATCGCGCACGGTGACGTTCCCGCCCGTCGCCCGCCGAAAGTTCCGCACGAACAGCACGCGCTTCATGCCGGCGCCCCGTGCTCGTGGCGGTTCACCGCCAAGTACGCTTTCGCACGCGGCGGCGCGCCGGGTTCGACGGTGAGCTTGACGTGGTTCAGACCGCGCGTCACCACGCCGCGCCGCGCCGGTTCGAGAAACTCCGCAAGCCGGCGCTGCTGCTCCGGCACCATGAACCGCGATGACCACGCCGAACCGGCCCAGTGCCGGAGTGCGTCGGACTCCGCCTGCGCGCAATACGCGCGCGACACGAGATGCGCGAGCAGCGCCGTCCAATCGTCGTCGCCGGCGGCCGGATCCGAATAGCATTCGACGCCCAGGCGCGGCGACGGCCGTTCGGCGAGATCGATCGCGAGCACGAACCGCCGCACGAACGGCTCGGCGTCGTCGAGCAGCCGGTCGAGCGCCGTGACAAGCGGCGTGCGAATGCCGATCGCGGCCGCATAGCGCCGAAGCGCATCCGCGCTCGTCGCGCGCGCGTTCACGCGAAACGGACTCATGGGACGCCCCGTCATGACCCCGAGGTGGGTGATCTTGACATCGTCCGGCAGCGCTGATAGCGCGCGGCGCAGCGCGTCCAGCCTCGTCGGGGACGCGGGCTGCAACGCGCGCGCGAGCGCGAGCATTTGCGCGAGCTCGGGCTGCGCGCGGACGTCGAAGCCGGCGAACACGGACGGTGCACGTTCGGGCGAATCGAGATCGTACTCGAGCAGAAACGTTTCCGCGCAACCGAATTCGTCGCGCCAGGGGATATGCGCGGCGTCCAGGAGCGCGCGGGCGGCCGGGCCGGTATGTGCGCCGGCGCTGAGATCGAGCCGGCCCGGCGCGATCCCGAGGTGACATTCCAGCAGCATGAAGGGGACGAACGGCAGCGCCGCGGCGCGCGCCCGGAGCCGGGCGCGCGCGTCGTGCGACGCGAGCACGGCGGGCAGCACTGGATCGACCGCGTCGACCAACGGCAACAACGAAGCCGCGGTCAGTTCCACAGCAGCACCGACGGGACGGCGTGCGGAAACGCGATGCGCAGCGCTTGGTAACCGACCCCCGCGGTACCGCGAAACAGCGACGGCTTCAGAAACGCTCGTGCCGTATCAAAGGCCAGCGAGTAACGGCCGTCCGGCTCAGCGCGCGAGAAGACGGCGTTCGCGATCTGCGCGGCATCTTCACGCAGCGACGCGCGGTTCAACTGCAAACTTGCCTCGAGCAGAAAGTCTGCCCGGCCGAGGTTGCCGCAGCACAGATGATCGCGGTCGCGCAGCGCGGTCTCCGACGTCGTCGCAAGCGCGACCTCGATCTCGTCGCGCGCGAGCGCGTCGTCGTCGATCGGCAATCCGCCGAGCCGTGCCAAACCGATCCCCGTCGCACCATGACACCACATGGTCGCACACACGGGAGCGCGCTCCCGAAAATCCGGCCAGTTGCGAACGGCCGGCACGAAGACGCTGCGCTCGTACGCGAGCGCCTCACGCGCGGCATCGCGAAACGTAAACCGTCCGGTGGCAGCGTAAAGCCGCTGCAGCGCGAGCGCGATCCCGGCCGCACCATGCGCGAAACCCGTCAGCGGGCGTTCCCCGCGCGAGCGCCACGCGCGCGCCCCCGCTTCTCCCACTCGCTCGCGTAAGAGATGCTCGCCCGCCGCAATCGCGCACGCCAGCACGCGATCGTCCGGCAGGTCACGGTGCAGCGCCAGCAACCCGAGGATCGCGCCGGCCGAGCCGCCGAGAACGTCGAGCTCACCATCCTGTGCGACCGCATCGTCATCGATCCGCAACGCCAGACGCCGTGCGTCCTCGCGCAAAGCCGGTTCGCCGAGCAGCGTCGCGAGCCGCGCCAGCGCGTACACCCACGAACCGATCCCCGAGCCGCCGCCGATGCCTCCGCTCGCGACGAGCGCGTCCGGCGCCGTGCGGCGCAGCGGCTCGACCGCGGCGAGCGCGAGCTCACGATAGCGCCGCTCGCCGGTGAGCGCGTCGAGCGTCGCAAGGAACAGCGCGATGCCGCACGATCCGTCGTACAGATCCAGCCCGAGCGTTTCGAGCGCATAGCGGTCGGCCGCGCGAAGGTGGCGCAGACCGAACCAGCGCGCGACGCCGTCGTTTCCGATGACGCTGGTCGACGCCAGCGTCTCCGCGATGCGCCGTGCTGCACGCAGCGCGCGACGCGATGCGCCGGCTGCGGACACGTCCGGCTCGCGAGGCGGCGGTTGCGGCGGGTAGACGACAGCGTCCACCGTCCTGCGCGCGATGCGTGCCTCCAGCGCGCCGCGCACGATCGTGAGCTGGTCTCGCAAATCCCGCTCGGTCCAGTTCTCCAAACGCTCCGGCACGGTTGCGAACGCGGGGAACAGGTGCGGCACGTGGACCGGCACGCCGTCGCCCGAATCCACCGTCGTCGCGGTCGCCTCGACGACGAAGCGCGGCACGTCCATGCGTTCGAGCGCGCGCACCTCCGCGGCGTGGATCGGCGCGAGCATGTCGACCGAGCCGCGCCGCACGGCCTCGTCGAGGAACGCGGCGCGAACCTGGGCGCTTCGCAAGTGTTCCGGCTGCGTGCTCGTCAATAGCGCCAACGCATACGTCCGTGTCGGCCGCGGCACGAAGCGAACCCGCGCCTCCGCGAGCGCACGCAGCGCTTCGTGGCGTGCCCCTTCCGCGAGCAAGGCATCGCGGCGCCGAGCGATGACGCGGTGCATCCGTTCGAAACCGGCGAGCAGCGCCTCGACGTACTGGGCCGGCGGGACCGGCGCGCCCGCGAGGACGGGCAAACTGCGCGGCGCGTTTGCCGAGCGCGCCTCATCGCCGAGTGCCATGTCGTCGGTGTTCACGTGCTTCCAGCACGGCCCGCGAACCGGCGTCTGATGCTCGCCGAACGCGCCGAGCGCCGTCATGTCGAACGCGGCGCCGTCGCCGGCGACATCCCAGTGCGGCAGAAAACCGGCGCGCAATACCGAGCTCCAGGCGCCGCGCGGGACGAAGCTCTCCGCGCGAAACTGAGGCTGCAGCACGGTCTCCGCATCGACGACGACCAACTGCTCGCCGCTCGCGATCAAATTCTCGGAGTGGCAATCGGTCGTGCCCAGCAGATAAAGCACGCACAGCAGCATCCCCGCCCGCATGTAGAACGCGCGCACCGCCGCCTCGGTCGCGCACGGCTCTGCCGCAACGAACTCGGCCCACCCATACTCTCCGCGATCGACCGTGCGCGGAACGCGAAATCCGTCGTCGCACCATGCCAGAAACGCTCCGAACGCCCCGTCGGCGGCGAGCGAGCGCGGCTTGTAGACCAGCTTCGCGCCGGAGGCGAACGTCAGCACGGCGACGCAACGCCCGTCGTGATGCGGATCGGAGAGCCCCGTCGCGATGCCGACGACCGGACCGGCGTCGCCGCCCCACCCGAACAGCGCGGGCAGTGCGGCGCGGTCGCGTTCGACGCGGTCGACGAGCTCGGCCACGGCGCCGCACCACGAATCGAGCGCGTCAGCGACGAGCCGCGCGAGTGCCGGCAGCCGCGCGAACAGCGGCAGCAGACCCGTCGTGCGCAGCTCGGCGACGAACGCCTCGTATCGCGCGCGCGGCCGCGCACCCGCGCGCATGTGATCTTGGAGAAAGAGCGTGAGCGGCCCGCGGCCGGCCTCCCGCCGCAGGTCGAACTCCGCGAGCAGCGCGGGAGCGCACAACGCCGTCAGCCGGTACAGCAGCGCACGCTCCAGCGCACGCCCGGCGCCGATTGCCATCGCGGAGGACGCAAAGCGATCTGCGACCACGCCGCGCGCCCACAGGACGAACGGAACGAACACCGGCTCGAACGGAAGCGGCTCGTTCGAATCGAGCAGATCCGTGCCGTCTTCGGCGTACGCGTGCGAACGTACGAACCGCAGCGCGTCTTCGAGCGCATCGAGCCGGCGCGGACGCACGCCGTCAGGGGCCGCCGAGGCGCTCATGCCCGCCGCGGCGCGCGCGTCAGCGGAGGCCTAGCACTGCCAAAAGCTGCACGAGCCCTGGTGCGTGTAACCGGGATACGTCGTGCAGCTCGTATCCGTCTGCGTGCTCGGCGCGGGCTTCTCAGGATCGCCATCGTCGTCGGCCGCCGCGCCCGACGCCCACGCGCGGCCCTTCGCGATGTGCGCGAGCGCCTCGAACACGCTGAAATGATGCCCGCTCTGCGCGCCGAGCGCGACTGCCTGTTCGGCGAAGTGATCGTCGCTGGTGGAAGCCGCAAGCTTTTCCTGAAGGTCGGGCTGCGCCGCGACGTGCTGCTTGAAGGCCTCGAGGCTGGGGTTCTCCGCCGCGCCGCTGCCGGACGCAGCCGGTACGACGCTCTCCGCGCCGGAGCTCGCGTCCGCCGCGGCTTTGCCGTGGGCAGTGTCGTTGTCGTTGTCCTTGTTGCTCATGTGACCCCGATCTTGGATGGCGATACTGCGGTCCCGCACCGTATCGCCGCCGTTCCGCTGTGACCGGGCGATTCCCGCCGGGACCATTGCTCCACGACATCGACGAGGTGGACGACCGCCGGATGCGCGCGGACCAGGTCCACCGCGTCCAAACGGCACGCATCGTGTTCGCCGACCAAGCGTTATTGCAGCACGATTTCCCGGCGCTGACCACCCTGACGCGCGAACAGCGCGAAAACTGGCTTCTCGAGCACGCCGGCGTGATCTCCGCCGCGCAGCTCGCCGCGTCGTATGTGAACACGCCGATCGAAGCCGCCGGCCCGCCGCGCGCAGCATGGCGCCCTGCGCGATACGGCCGCGCGGTGATCGTCCAGGCCCACGAGCACGGCCCGAACACGGGGCCCCGGTGCGGTTTGCTCGACGTGAAAGGCACAGGCGTCGCAGCCGATCGCGCGCCGTCGCTGGACTTCCATTCCTCAGGCCTCTGCTACGTGCGCGAAGTCCTGCGCGAAGTGCTGTTCCAAGCGCTGATCGACGCAATCTTCGAGCGCGCAGCGCCGGCATTTTGGACGGTACCGGTCTACGGCGTCATCGACTTCGGCTTCGACGCACGCCGCCGCTCCGGCGCGGCGCTACCCGCCGGAGCGCTGGTTCGGCGCGCGCACCGCCGCGAACCCAGCGGCGAGCTGCCGCCGCGCGGCAGCACCGCCGAACGCACGAAGCTCGAGATCGAGCTGCTGCTGCGCCACTACGGCGTAACGTCGTCGAACCGCGGCACGCAATTCACATTCGAGCGCGACGCCGAACGCGTGCGCGTCCGCTACGCGGGCGGAACGTACGTTGACCCGGACGCAACGCAACAGCGCATGCTGGCCGAACGCCTCGGCACCGCGACGCTGCCGCTGACCTGCGACGGCGTAAACGTCCAACTCACACGCGAGCTCGGCGCGTCACCGGAACTCCGCGCGCAACTCGTCGACTTCGGCCACTACGAGACACGCAACCGCTTCGAATACCCGCTGGTAAGCCTGGTGCGCGACCACTTCATGCGCTGGGGAGCAGCACTCTGGCCAACCGACAAAGCGTTCGTGCAGCCGCTGCAATCCCTGCGCGTCCCGGACACCGCCTGGGGCTCGATCCGCGGCCGCACGGGCGATGTCGAAGAACACGGCCGCAGCGGCGACGACCGCCCATCGATACTCGCCGACGAGCTGTCGCAAGGATTTCGCGCCGGCACGCTTACCGGCGAAGACGTACGTACGGCACTGAACCACCGCATCTCCGAAACAACGGCCGCCTGGTAAGCGCAGCACGATCGTGGCGCACCCTTCGACAAGCTCAGGGTGACAGCGCGGAAGCGATGCGAACACAGAGCGACCCCGCACAGGATGTGCGGGGTCGCGTGTCCGACGAGGTGGTGCGCCGCTCCCGCGACCCGCCCCAAAGGCTACTTCTTAGCGGCCTTCTTCTTCCCAGCCACGGTGCGCTTCGGCCCCTTCCGAGTCCGAGCATTGGTCTTGGTCCGCTGCCCACGGACCGGAAGCCCACGCCGATGCCGCAACCCGCGATAGCACCCAATATCGGTAAGCCGCTTGATATTGGAAGCGATCTCACGCCGAAGATCACCCTCGACCTTGAGCTCGTCGACGACTTCGCGAAGCCGGTGCTCGTCCTCGACGGAGAGGTCCTTGACGCGCGTGTCGGGGCTGATGCCCGTCTGCGCGAGGATCTTCTTGGACGTCGGAAGACCGATGCCGAAGATGGCGGTGAGTCCGATCTCGACGCGCTTGTCGCGCGGCAGATCGATGCCGGAGATACGGGCCATTATCCTTGAACCTGCTTGTGCTTCGGATTGACGCTGCAGATCACACGCACTTTTCCTTCGCGGCGGATGATCTTGCAGGCGTCGCAGATGCGCTTGACGCTAGGACGTACTTTCATGATGCTGCTCTTGCTGGGGTGGGAGGTGCGGCCGTACGAGCCATGGTTAGGCCGCGACCTCTTGGGCTGGACGATACCGGGCGACGTCGGGGTGCTCGGCCACGTCCCGCAACGTCAGGATCTTCGGACCGTCGTCCGTGATCGCGATCGTGTGCTCGAAGTGCGCCGCTAGTTTACCATCCTCGGTCACGACCGTCCAGTTGTCGTCGAGGGTTGCGACTTCGAAGGTGCCCTCGGTGATCATCGGCTCGATCGCGAGGACGAGACCCGTGCGGAGCAGCGTGCCCTGGCCCGGGTTGCCGTAGTTGGGGACCTGCGGGTCCTCGTGCATCTTGCGGCCGATCCCGTGCCCGACCAGCGCGCGAACGACGCCGTAGCCGTGGGACTCGGCATGGCGCTGCACCGCGTAGCCGATGTCGCCGAGATGGTTCCCCGGCAGCATCTGCGCGATCCCGAGCATCAGGCACTCTTGCGTGACCTGCATCAGCCGCTGCGCCGCTTCGCTCACGTTGCCGACCGCGACCGTGACCGCCGAGTCGGAGACGTAGCCTTCGAGCGTCGTGCCGATGTCGAGCGACAGCAAGTCGCCGTCTTCGAGCACGCGGTCGCCGGGCATGCCGTGCACGACCTCGTCGTTGACCGACGTGCAGATCGCCGACGGATAGCCGTTGTAGCCGATGAACGTGGGGACGCCGCCCATCGAGCGGATCGACTCGTCGGCGATGCGGTCGAGCTCGCGCGTCGTGACGCCCGGCTGCGCGGCTTCGATCAGGCGCGCCAGCGTCTTCGACGTGATCTTGCCGCTGCGGCGCATGATCTCGATCTCGCGCGGCGACTTGATATTGATCATGCCGGCGCACCGTTGCGAGAAAAACCGTCGCTGCCGACGAGCTCCACGAGCTGCTGCGTGACGTCGGCGATCGGTGCGAGCGCGTCGACGCGCACGAGCCGCGAATGCGACGGATCGTCGTAGTACGCGATCAGCGGCGAGGTTTGCTCGTCGTACACCGCGAGCCTCGTGCGAATGGTCTCTTCTTTGTCATCCGGCCGCTGGATCAGCGGCTCGCCGGTGACGTCGTCGATGCGGGCGGTCTTCGGCGGATTGTGCTCGGTGTGGTACGTGCGCCCCGAAGCCTCGTGCGTCCAGCGCCCGGTGAGCCGGCCGGTGAGCACGTCGCGATCGACGTCGAACAGCACCGCCACGGCCGACTTCTGCTTGCGCCGCAATAGATCGTCGAGCGCCTGCGCTTGCGCGACGGTGCGCGGGAACCCGTCGAGGATGACCTCGCCGGGTGCGTCGAGCACGGGCTCCATCATCCGAATGATCAAATCGTCGGGCACCAGCGCGCCGCGGTCCATGTACGACTGCGCTTCGAGCCCGAGCGGCGTCTTGTCACGCTTGTTCGCGCGCAAGATGTCGCCCGTCGAGATCTGGCGGTAGCCGAAGCGCTCCTCGAGCACCTTCGCCTGCGTACCCTTGCCGGCACCGGGAGGCCCCAAGAAGATCAGATTCACTTATTGATGAACCCGCGGTAGTCGCGCATCGCCAAACGTGCTTCGATCTGGGTGATCGAGTCGAGCGCGACGCCCACGACGATGAGCAGCGAGGTCGAGCCGATGTACAGCGACGTCACGCCGACGTCTTTTTGCAGCGACGGTAATACGGCGAGCACGCCGAGGTAGATCGCGGCGGCGGTCGTGATGCGCACGAGGATCTTGTTGATGTAGTCGACGGTCGGCTGGCCCGGCCGGATCCCCGGGATGAACGAGCCCGACTTCTTGAGGTTGTCGGCGATGTCTTTGGTGTTGACGACGATCGCCGAGTAGAAGAACGTGAAGACGACGACCAACAGGAAGTACGTGGCGTTGTACAAGAACGAGCTCGGCCCGAAGTACGCCTGGATGAAGTAGCCGACGTTGCCGGCCCAGCCGTGGCCTTGGCCGTTGGCGCCGCCGAACCACGACAGCGCTTGCTGCGGCAGCAGCAGGATCGAGATCGCGAAGATGATCGAGATAACGCCGGCATTGTTGAGGCGCAGCGGGATGTAGCTCGAGCGGCCCGCGTACATCTTGCGGCCGATCACGCGGCGCGCTTGCTGCACCGGGATGCGGCGCTGGCCCTGGTACATGAACACGATCGAGACGATGGTGACGAGCGCGATCGCCAGCCACAGGATCATCCCGAACCAGTTCAGGTTGCCCTTGTTCGCGAGCGAGAACGTCTGGCCGAGCTGCGTTGGGAAGCGCAGCACGATGCCGACGAAGATGATGAGCGAGACGCCGTTGCCGATGCCCTTGTCGGTGATCTGCTCGCCCAGCCACATCAGGAACATCGTGCCGGCGACGAACGCGATCACGGCGTATACGATGAACTGCCACGAGTGGTCGTAGAAGACGCCGCCGCGGCTCATCGCGATCGCCATCGACGTCGCCTGGATCGTGCCGAGCACGATCGTCAGCCAGCGCGTGTACTGGCTGATCTTCTTGCGGCCTTCCTCGCCGCCTTTCTTCGCCATCTCTTCGAGCTGCGGGATGACCACGGTCATCAGCTGCATGATGATCGACGCGTTGATGTACGGCGTGATCCCCATCGCGATGATGGAGAGATGCTGCAGCGCGCCGCCCGACAGGAAGCCCAGGAACTGGTAGAACGCGCCCGATTGGATGAGCTGGTTCCACTGCTGCTGGTTCACGTTCGGGAGCTGAACGTGGATCATGAACACGAAGACGGCGAACGCGAAGAACACGAACATGATCCGCTTGCGGATGTCCGGGACGGTCAGCGCGTTGCGAAGCGTGTTGAGCACGAGGGCTCTTACTTCTCCTCGGGCGTGCCGGTTGCGGCGTCGCCGAAGTCGGCGCCCACCGCCGCCAGCGCTTCACGCGCCGACGCCGAGAACAGGATGTCGCGGAACTTCAGCCCCGCCGGCAGCGAACCGCCGAGCTTCTTGGACTTGGTGGAGCCGCCGAGGATCTTCACGCCGTCCTTGGCGCTGGACAGCTTGCCGTGCGCCTTGAGCGTCTGCGGGCTGACTTCGATCGAAGCGTCCCAGCCGTTGAGGTCGCCGACGTTGAGCACCGCGTACGTTTGGCGGAAATGCCCGATGTCGCGCGCTTTCTGCGAAAGCCCGCGTGCCATCGGCAAACGCCGGTTCCACGGTGTCTGGCCGCCTTCGAACGCGGGGCCCTTGCCGCCGCCGGAGCGCACGGTCTGACCCTTGCCGCCTTCGCCGCCGGTCTTCACCATGCCCGAACCGTGCCCGCGCCCGACGCGCGTGCGCTTGGGACGAGAGTGCGGATTGGGCTTGAGCGTCGCCAGCGAGAACCCGCTCGCCGTCGTGGTCGTGGTTGTGTCGGTATCAGCCATTACTAAGCGTACAATTCCCGGACCGTCTTGCCGCGCAGTTGCGCGACCTTCTCGGCCGACTTGAGTGAGCTCAGCGCTTTGAACGTCGCGAGCACGACGTTGATGGGATTGTTGGTCCCCAGCGACTTGGTGACGATGTCGTGGATGCCGGCGAGCTCCAGCAC